>CBDFHE010000018.1:0-769411 GCA_965247455.1 Candidatus Acidiferrales bacterium | reverse complement strand
ACGTACCGCTCCTTTGGATGAATCACGTCCGCGCCATGCGGGTCACCTGGCCGTTGGATCGGCACAAGCCCGAGTACATCGCGCGCGCCGGCGCCGAAGCACTTCTCGTTCCGAACAGGAACTACGTTCTCATACGCCGCTTCAGCGCCAAAGAAGAGCCTCGCCGGCTCACGGCCGCTCCCTGGATCGCCGCCGACTTCGCGATACCCGAGATTGGCTTGGAGAACCATCTCAACTACGTTTACCGGCCTCGTGGCAGGCTCTCCAAGGACGAAGCCTGGGGTCTGGCAGCACTGTACAATAGTCGTCTTCTCGACACTTGGTTCCGGGTGGTCAACGGTAACACCCAGGTAAGTGCCACCGAATTGCGCGCCATGCCGCTTCCAGCGCGCGAGACAATCATCGCGCTCGGTCGGCGGGCGAAGCGTTTTGCCGACCCGATGGAGAGGCTGGACACGATTATCGCCAGCATCGTGGGCGCGCCGCCGTTGAAGGAGGCGGGCGTTGGCTGACGTCACTGAAGCGCAGGAAATTCTTGAAGCCTTGGGCATGCCGCCTGCCCAGCACAACCAGATGGCGGGCATGACGTTTATTGCGCTGTGTGGCCTGACACCGGATGCCGCTTGGTCGACGTCCGAACGGCGCCGATGCACGGTTACCAAGGGCATCATGGACCATCTCAAGGAGCATTACGGCACCGAGTACGCGCCGAACACGCGTGAGACCTTTCGGCGCCAAGTGCTCCACCAATTCGTCCAGGCCGGCATTGTCGAATACAATCCGTTCGAGCCCGACCTTCCCACGAACAGCCCGAATGCTCACTACGCCGTAACGGAAGAAGTCGTGGATGTCGTTCGGCGCTTCGGCAGCGAAGAATGGGGTTCGGCTGTGGAGCAGTTCCGCCGGGAGCGAGGCGCGCTCGTGGATCTCTACTCGCGCGACCGGAAGCGGAGTCTGATCCCGGTCAGGCTGCCTGACGGGCGGGAGCTCCGGCTCTCGCCGGGTCAGCATAATGAAGTACAGCGGGCCATCGTCGAAGACTTCGCACCGCGCTTCGCGCCTGGCGCGCACCTGCTCTACCTTGGTGATACGGCGAAGAAGAACCTGTTCGTCGACAGAGTCCGTCTAGCCGAACTGGGCATTCCGATCACCGATCACGACAAACTGCCTGATGTTGTGCTCTATGACCCCACCTGAGAGTGGCTGTTTCTTGTCGAGGCGGTGACCTCTCACGGCCCGGTCTCGCCAACCAGGATGGTCGATCTGGAAGCGATGCTTGCTGAATGCGCAGTCGGTGTCGTCTACGTTAGCGCGTTTCCGGATTTCGGGGAGTTCCGCAAGCACATGAGGAACATCGCTTGGGAGACGGAGGTGTGGCTCTGCGACACGCCGGACCACATGATTCACTACGACGGCGAGCGTTTCTTGGGACCAAGGACGTAAGAGCAAGCGATGCAGAACCTCAAGATTCGGGAATTCGAGCGGTTTCGCCCTGTCTCGAGATGCGCAAGAGGAACGTGACGCGGACGGGCAGATTCGGGTGTCCGACAGAGGTCCTTGCCTCCGAAACTGTTCGTAGAATGCATTTAGTCCTAGGAGGATGGTGCCCATGTCCCTGTCCAGCCGGATCAAGCCAATCAGTTACCTAAAGGCCCATGCCGCTGAGATCGTCCGCACGCTCGCGGACCAGCCTGGGCCCCTAATCATCACCCAAAACGGCGAAGCCAAGGCGGTGATGCAGGACATCGACAGCTACGAGCAGATGCAAGAAACTGTTGCCCTGCTGAAGATGCTCGCATTGGGAGACCGGCAGATCGAGGCCGGTCAAGTGCGGCCCGCCGCCGATGTCGTCGCGCGGCTGCGGGAGCGTCGGCAAGCCGACTGATGCCTTTCCTGATCCAGTTGACCGAGGACGCCGCGCACGACCTGGAGGAGCTCTGCGACTACATCGACCGGCACGACGTGCCGGCCAGTGCGGACAACATGCTGGAGCGGATCGAACGGGCGTTCCGGGGCTTGTCGGAGTACCCCAAGCGCGGCGCCTATCCGAGGGAATTGCTGGACCTTGGAATCCGGGAGCACAGGGAGGTTCGGTTCAAGTCCTACCGCATCACCTACCGGGTGACCGAGAACGACGTCTACGTATTGGTCATCGCTGATGGGAGGCGTGATATGCGGGCCTTGTTGCAGGGACGCCTGTTGCGGGCATGGGTCTGACTGAGGTGAAGAAGCGTAGTAGAAGACGGCACTTGCCGTTTTTCTTGGTCGTCCGTGTTCAGGTCTCCTGGAATGGTTGGTTCTCAGCCATGCCTTCGGATCGCTCGTTTTGCCGGCAGTGCTGCTTTCAGGATCATCTCCGTCGGCCTTCACCCAATCGCCCACTTCCGAGAGCCTGAATCGCAGTAGACGCCCTACCCGGCGCGCTGGAAAGCCCTTCGCTGCCGACCAGGCGGTCATGGTGAGTCTCTACGTCTCTACTAAGGAATCCAGTCATCAAACAACGGTAACCCAGTCTCCCGCTAGGGCGCTTCCGTCACCTGACGGAGCAGTTGGGCCAAGGCCTCGTTCAACAGGGTCTAGTCCGCGACATGCGATAGTCCTGGTCCAAACGTGGCTACGAACTCGGGATCAGCGAAGCCGTTCACGGTGGTGAGTGGCACGCGCGTGCTGCCGCCAGGGAGTTCCATCTCGCCCCACGTAGGTTCCAATCGGTAGCGGAGCTTCTCGATTAGGGCAGCACGCACCGCTTGGAGCGGCACAGGATCACATCTCACGACCTTGTTCAGGCTTCTCCCGGTGACTCGTTTACCGCTGGCAGTAGCACCCATATGCTCGCCTCGTTAATCCAAAGACCTGCGTTCCCGGTTGGTGGCCAACACTGAGTGGGGCATTACTGCGGCCAATGGCCGGACACGATCCGGCACCGTTTGATGCCGGTCGTCTCGACGGTGTAGACCCAGGCCAGCTCGCGGACCCCGTCCATCGTGACGGGGATCAGGACGCGGCGGTACAGGCTGCGTCCGCCCGGGCGGAACCCCTCCAGATGGTCGATGGCGGGCAGGCAGGATTCGGGGTCGTCGAGGGTGAGGAGCTCCCCGAACACGGCGCCCCAGGCGCCCGCTGTGGCGCTTTCCCGGGCCGGTCGGGAGCATGACCCCACCCGGGCGGACAGGCGCGCCTGTGTGGCCACGTCGGCGAGCGGGTCGGGAGTGCCGTGAGCGAGGACGTCCTCGTCCGGGACCTCGAGGACCGGAAATCCCGGCCCCTCGTAGAGTCGGCCCCGGACCTGCGCCTCCCGGATCTCCAGCACACCCTGACAAAAGGCGTCGTAGTTCCAGTACCCGCGCTTGAGCGTGCCGTAGACGAAGAGCTTCAGCATGCCGGATGTGTTCTCCTTCGGGGCTTCTCTGGGGTCTGTCGGCTTCTTTCTCGGCGTCATGGCGCCTCCTCGGCCGGGGCGTTCTTGCGGCGCCTGGCCTGCGCGATAAACTCGAATGGCTCGATTGAGAAGTCCGCCAGCATCCGGTGCCGGAACACCAGCACGCTCATCGGAGGAACGCTCAGCTCGCACCACCCGCGCTCCTCGTCCAGGACTGCGTCCAGGTACGCGGGATCGGAGGCGTAGAGGACGGCCCGGTGCCGGGCATGGAAGCGCAGCTCGAGCGGCTTGTTGCCCTTGAGCACGAGGACGGTCTCGGGGTCCAGCCGGGAGGCCAACACCGCCGCCATCTGCCCGCGGCAGAACTTGAGACGGTCCTTGAAGCGCTCGATATCAATCGGGCCACCTCTGGCGGCCCGGCCCGCCAGGCGGCAGAGCAGCTCGCTGTCCACCTCGGCGAAGCGCCGCAGCTTGAACCGCCGGAACAGGTAGTTGGCGTTGTAGATGGTGCCGTTGTGGGTGCCGAGGATGTCCCCGGCCCGGATCGGGTGGTTGTTCTCGTTGACATTCTCGTCGCCACGCGTGCGCCACCGCGTGTGGCCGAGCAGCAGCGTGGCGCGGTTGTCGACCCCGCTCAGGACCTCGTGGAACGCCTTGTCGCTCACAAACCGGCTGGCCCGCACCGGCCGCTTGAAGAGCCGGTGTTCGCCGCCGTGGTTGAGCCAGGCGACGCCGGTGGCATGCGGCCCCCGGGGTTCGTTCAACACGAGGAGCTGGGTGAAGAGCCAGGCGAGATGGTCGCGCTCCTGGGCGCGGCGCCGCTTCTGTCCCAGGATGATTCCGGCCTGACCACACATCAGCGTTTTCCTTCCTCGGGGTCGACCATGAATCCCTTGAACAGCCCTTCGGCATAGGGGCCGTGGTGTGCTTCGATCCAGCGTGCCGTCTCGTGGAAGCCGAGGAATTCGGCGATCTTGAGGACCGCGGGCCGGTCGAGCATGTTGGTGGTTCCGGAGTTCCGGACCGCCTCCAAGCCCCGCCAGACGGCGGCGGGCACCGTGATCGGCGCCGGCGGCTCGTCTTCGAGGTGTTCCGCCAGTCCGTGGTCGACTAGGCAGGCGAGGAGGGCGCCAGCCTTCTCCTCGGGCTTGTCGCCTTTGACGATGAGGTCGATCCCGACCAGCATCTTGGCGTTGCGCAGGATCATGTCGATGTAATCCTCGAGCGTCGTCTGATCGGAGAAGAGCGTCGCTCCCTGCATGGCCCGGACGATCTCGAGCTCGGTCTTCCCGGTGAAGGTTTCTCCTTCGCCCTCAAGCGGCTTGCCGTCCAGGTCGGTATTCCTGATGCGCACTCTCATGCCGTGTTTTCTCCTTCGGTTTGAGTGGTGATCTCCTCCTCAAAAGCCGGAGGCCGGGTTTGCGGCCCGGCCTCCGTGGCGATGGGTTCCGCCTCGATGGCGGGTGGCGCCTCGGGCGCCGATCTCCCGCGCTTGAAAGCCGAGCCCCCCGGCAAGCGTGCCAGCAGGTGTTTGCGCGCGGTCTTGAATTCATCACCTATCATTTCGAGGTGGAGCAGGAAGACCCGGAAGTCGTAGCGGGCGCTTCGGGGATCGAAGCGGCGCTTGCGGCTGGAGGCGGCGCGTCCGTTGAGCGCCTTGGTGGCGACGGCCAGCACCAGCTGGATGTAGGCCTTGACCTTGCCGGCGTGGAGCGTCGCCTTGAACCAGCGAAACTCGACCGTGCCCCGATGCCAGACGTTGTGCAGGTTCACGCCGTGGTAGCGGGTGCTGTCAAAGTGTTGCGGGTGGCGGTTGTGATAGCCGTACCAGATGCGGTTGAGCTCGTCGGTGGTCCGGGGACGGTGGCGCTCGATATCGCGGATCAGGTTGTCGCGCATCGGCCGGGTGTAGGTCTGCTGCCGGTTCTCGGTGACGCCGAGCGCCGCGAGGATGAGCGGCTCCTGCTTGTAGACCGTCTTGGCGAGGTTTCCGAGGGTGCGCCCGTCGAAGCGGCTCGCGTCCACGTGGACGTGGATGCCGCAGTTCCGGTCGGCCTTGGCGCCGCACTTGCGGACCGCCCGAATGACCTCCTGGAGGGTGCGTGGCAGGAACAGCAGCGCCTCCTGAATATCGGGCGCCAAGTGCAGCAGGCACATGATCTGCGTCATTCGAGCCGGCGTGACATAGCCGAGTCGCGCCAGGTCTGTATAGTCACGGACCTCGCCGCGCCGGACCAACCCGTGGAAGCGGATGGCTAAGGCCATGATTTTCGATACACGGGGCACATTTCCCGGTTCGACGACTTGGTCCTTGTCCGGACCCTCGCGACCGTTTCTCTGGCCGTTCCTGGGCTGGAAGGTGAAGGACACTTCCAACGTGCTCGGCCCAGCGCGGGGGGCATCGGATGAATCATTTCTCAAGTCGTCACCTCCTGACCGGCGATGGTGCTCTCGCTGCTGTTGCGTCGGCGAATAGTCTGGACTAAATCGGCTAATAGGCTGGAATCCTGGGACAATAGTCTGGACTCAATCGGCGGGCGACACTACACCTTACGAGTGGGGCATGCAGTAGAAGGCTTCCTTGACTCTACTTCGTTTTCTTCAGCTTGTAGGAGTGCTCCTCTTGTGGTCTTCAGTTCACTCGCTTCCGATGCCCATTCCTCGCCCGCGCACGGCGCACCTGCGCGATGACCTTGAACAGATAGCGCGCGGAATAGTAACCAGTGCGTGTCTGGCGGTCGCGGGCTTCTGCCTGTTTCAGGATTTCCTTCAGCGTGCGCTCATTGAGCGGACCCAGCTCTGCGACGGCAATCTCACGGACTTCTTTTTCCGCAAGCCCCGGCAGGCGTAGGCGATGGTCGAAGCGCTGGACAAACTGCTCCAAAGGAGAGTGGTCAGGGTCGAATATCTGTTCAAGCCGGTCGTGGCCGGCAACGATTAGGCCGATGCTGGCGCGGTCCACCAGCTCGCGGAGCATTTCGAGCAGGTGCAAATTCCCACCCAAGTGCTGAGCCTCATCGACAATTAGAACTGCGCGCTGCCGCCGGCGCCGGAGTGCGAAAACAACGTTCGTGATGATTTGGTAAGCTGCGCCATCCGGGAACACTACGAATTGCCGGGCAATCTCCTGGGCAAGTGATCTCCGCCCCATCGCCCCGGATGCATAAATGTATCCTATTGCTGGAGCTTCAAGTGCAGCTCGACGGAGCGCTTCCGCTACCCGCCGCTGGAACACGAATGATTTTTGCGTCCCTGGAGAGCCGTAAATGAGCGAGAGAGCACCTTCTCGTGCCGCTTGTAGCTGGCGATCCAGGATGCGAACATTGTGGGTTGTGTAGAGCCTGCCCTCTACGTCTGCGACCTCCGGTGGGTTTTCTTCCAGCACTTTAGTGATCTGGCGGGCAATTGAGTTGTCGGGATTCGGGTAGCGGTCCGCCATGAATTGCATCATCGTCTGATGAGCAAATCCCGCCAATCTCCCAACCTGGCCGACCGACAGGCCGGTGCGGGCCTGGTAGGCGCGTACCTTCTCACGGGCTTCTTCGCCGAGGGTCATGACTCTACTTCCTCATCCATCGTTGCGAGCACGGCGGCCGCACGCTCATTAGCGAATCGCGGCTTCTCCCTGCGGGGACGCGGCGGTAGTGCTGGCGCGCCAAAAGAGGCCGGGAGTGCTTTTCTCTGCTGTGCTACCGCTAGGAGCTCGACGGGGGTGTCAGCCTCATCGAGGGCGCGAGACGCTTCAATACCGCGCTTTACCGCTCTACGTACGGCAGCCTTGCAGCGCAGCGCGAGTCTCAACTCTTGGCGGTCCTCTGGCAGCCAGTCGTGCTGGGGCTTCACCACGGCGGTACACGACGCGTATCCCCCTACGGTTTCAAAATTGACTGTGACCTCGCGAAGATTCAGCCGGCTAACCAAAACTTCGACGCGCTGACCCTGGAGGGTGAAAAGCTCCGGGGCCACGTACTCGATTATCTGACCGTAGAATGTCAGGTTGACTTGCCCGCCGCGCCCCACCTTCACAAATCGGCGGTCAGCAGTGTAGTAGTCCACCTCGGAAGGCGAAAGGCGCCACAATCCTTTTTCAGGCAAGCGAGTGTTCCAGGCGTCATTCCTTGCAGATACTTCCCTTTGCTCCGATGCGCGGCATTCCACCTGCCTTCCGCCCACTCAAAGAACTCGCAGATAAAGTCTCCGGCCCTTAGCAGAGGCGAGCGGCCTCCGCCGTTCTTGAGCCAGGCTGCGTGCTCTGCTTCTTCCTGGACGAGCTTTTCCGGGCGCTCCTTCGTGTCAGAGCCGCACCAGCCGGGCATCTCCTGCGTCCAGCGGTCGATCTCGCGGTGCCAGCGCTCGATGATTTTCGATTGCGGGTTGCGGCCAATAGCCTTAACAATATTCACCCCCAACCGGTCCCACATCCCCACGGCTTCGTCGAACAACGCCGCGCCTGAAATTTTGAAGACGCCGCCGAGAAAACGCTTCCCGGTGAATTCCTTGCCGAGGTCTATGTGAACCGCGCCGGGCACGCCGCCGCGCTGGAGCGCCATTGCATAGGCGTACATCACCAGGTCGCCGGAGAGATATGGTCCGACAGCTCCGCCGAGCCAGCGCCAGGAGGAAACGTCGAGCACGTTCACCGCCCAGACACGCCCCAGGCGCTCGCCTCCGTCGCGCAACCGAACGTCATAGAGTTTCTGGTCAGTGACCCAGAGCTGGTTCGACCGGAGGTTGTTGCGGCGCGAGATGTAAGGCGCGCAGCGGTCCTGGTAGGCCTTCTCCCCTTCTCGTGCCAGAGCCTGAGTGGCTACGTCAATCTTTGAAAGATAGGTGCGGCTCTGGTGAAGAGTAGGCTTCTGGTACAGGTGAGAGAGCCAGGCAGCTTTTTGCTTGGCTTCGATCTCGGCCAGCAAGAGCTCATGGGCTCGTTTGACGGAAAGCCTAGCCTGGGTCAGATAGAGGCTTTGCAGCTTCGGACCCATCCAGAGGTTTTCCGCTTCATGGAAGAAGGTGTGCCCGCTGCGGCCTGGCTTGGGCTTGGGCAAAATCTGCGTCCAGAATTCCGTCATCTTGCGGTCGGGAGGGATTGCCGGGTCGCACTGGATTTGGCGCAGCACTTTCAGTTTTGAGTAGATGGTCGAGACCCCAATGCCGTGCTGGTGGGCCAGCGCGTGGACGAAGTCGCGGCTGCCCTTAATTGCGAAACCCTCAAAGACTATCCCCCGGTACTTCTTCCAGGTGCCGTTGGCGCAGTCGCCGATGATGCCGGACCATTTATCGACGAAGCCGCGCTGGTAGGCAGGAATGCCTGGAGGAGCCGCCGTGGAGAGCGCCTGCTCCGTTTGGCTTGGCATGGCGAACGGCAATAAGGGCTCTCGGTCTGGCGCACTATTCCCGGAAGGCGACAGCTGTGGCTGTGGAGCCAAGGGTTCCAGTGCGGAGCATGTCTGCTGTTTGAAATGAGCTGTGCGGGCGGGAAGAGACAGCGCGGTTACAGGGACGAGTCTGCGCTGGCGATGATTGGGGTCCTTCATGCACAGGATGCTTCTGCGGTTGAGCCGCTTCTTGAGCGCCTCTTTGCTGAGGCCTTCGAGGGCCGCAGCCCGGTTAAGCGGGATGGCCTCTATTTGCGGCATGAGCACCTCTTCTTGCGGTCGCGCCGGCGACCATGCCCATATGTGCCTATCAAGCCATCGCTCTCCAGCGCCAACTCCCCCAAGCAAACCAAGTCTTGAAGCCGCCGGCCCATGATGAACCGCTGGAGCAGGTCGTTACCCACGACCTCGGAGAATGGACGGACCAGGAAGGCCGGGAAGCGCCGTCGGCCAGACGGCGCGATCCATTCGTTCAACTGTTGTACCGTTATTCTTTGGCCCACAACACGGCTAAGCTCCTCCGCTATCTTGGGGCGGTCTTTCCCGCTCATAGCCTTGCGGAGTTTCTCTCGGAGCGACTTGTCTAATGGCAATTTTGGAGAGCAATTTTCAGTGCCCAACAATTGATTTGACCTGTCCATGTCTGTACTGTACTGTACGATAGCGTACGATGTCGAAAAAGGATTGTCAAGCACAAAATGAAGGCCCGGCAAACATTGCACAAAGACAGCATGGAGAGGCTGTTCACGCCGCGTGAGCTGGCTGAATTGCTTCAGGTTTCGCCCCTGACTGTTAAGGATTGGCGGAACAGAGGCAGGGGTCCGAAATTTATTCGGCTCACGAATCGTGCGGTCAGGTATCATCCAGCCAATGTGAAACGTTGGCTGGAGGGCAGACGATGCAAACCGGGCGGCAGGTCAAAAAGAAAATGAAAAGGGGCTCTGAAATCGGAGAGCGTGTAAAGAAGCTGCGCACAGCCCTAGGGATGAATCATGAACAATTCGCCAAGCGACTCCGCGTCGCGCGGCCGAGGATTTCAGAATGGGAGTCAGGTAAGGGAGTCCCAACCGCTGAGGCCTACGTGGCCTTAGGGGACCTGGCACGTTACCCTGAAAATCTCTGGTTCTTGGAGCAGGCTGGCATCAACCCCGGTTTGATATCGTCCATCGCCAACGAGATCGTGAAGGGCCGCGTGCCGGTTCCGCTAGCTCACAAGACTCCAGAGGGAATCGAGCAAACGCAGATCGTTGTCCCCTTGCCCGAAAGGTTCATCCCTAATCCTGATTCGACCGTCTGCCTGGTTGTCGATAAGAAATCTGCGGGGCTGGTGTTTGATGAAGGCGACGTTGTGGTCCTGGAACCCGCTGCCGAACCACAGGATCCTCGGCCATGCTGGGACAAGATCGTGCTGGTGGAGTTCACAGCACGAGAGGAAGAATGGTGGAATTGGCCAACCGGATTGTTCATGGGCAGGCTGCACTGCAAGCGTTACGCGCTCACGGACCTAACCTACTATGCCACAGTCGGGCCGTTCAATGACTCAGAGCGCACTTGGGCGCCAGGAAGGGGTGAGTCCGTCGCCATTGGCAGTTGGTCGCACCCAGGCCCATCCGAGGAGCCCATCAAGGGTTCCGAAAGAGCAAGGTTGCAGGAGAAGTTTGAAAAAGCCAGTGCCCGCTGTCAGGAACTTTGGGAGAGAGCCCGAGCGCTTTCATCGGTAATCTCCGAAACACCCGAAATGGTAGAGGCTGAAAGGGCGCGCAGTGAAGCAGCGGGGCTGGTTACGGCTGCCGAGGCTAGGGAGAAAAGTGACGCTCAAGACGAGGCCAAGAAGCAAGCGCCTGAAGAGCTCAGAGTGTGGGACGGCTGCAAGATCATCGGGCGCGTAGTCGCCTGGTTCCAGAGCCCGAATGAGGAATAAGCATGGCCGCCTTTGATAACCGATGGGTCGAGTTTTTCTTTAAGAATATGCCGGTCATATTCTTGAAACCGAAAGTCGCCTTCACCCCGCCGGTGCCCGGCACTGTTGTGGTTGGCATGGAACTCGCCGAAGAAGCCGAAGAGCTGGCGCGGACTGAAAATATCGAGTTCGGCGAAGCGCTTCACCAGGTGCGGCGAAAGGGAAAGCCGAAAGTTCTCTTCACCCCGCCGCTGCCGGGGACGGTTGTGGTTGGCATGGAACTGGCCGAAGAAGCCGAAGAGTTGGCGCAGACTGAAAAGATCGAGTTTGGCGAAGCGCTTCACCAGGTGCGGCGAAAGGGGAAGCCGAAAGTTCTGTTCACCCCGCCGCTGCCCGGGACGGTTGTGGTTGGCATGGAACTGGCCGAAGAAGCTGAGGAGCTGGCGCGGACCGAGAAGATTGAATTCGGCGAAGCGCTGCGGCGGGTCAGGCAGGAGCGTGCCGAGATTTGAAAAGTAAGGAGGAATCTATGCCTAAGAAGGAGAGCGCAAGCAGCGGCAAGTGGACGCCTCGGTCGAAGGCGACCGTGCTGCAACAGGAGGAGCTTGAGCGCCAGCGCGAAGAGCTCCAGAGGCGCATCACTCGCGAGAAGGAGAAAGTCGCCGACCTGCAAAAGAAGCGAGAGCAATATGCGGAGCGGACACTCACACAAGGCGGCTGGGCTTCTGAGCTCCTGGATCGTTGCCTCGCCGACTTGCGGGCGGCGGAAGATAAGCTCGACGTCTGGTACGAACAGCTCGAACGGGTGGAGAAACAGATTAAGAGTTGCGAGCCTACTGCTGCGGAGGCCGCCGAGCGGGAGAAGAATCAGAACGCCTTGGCAGCGCTGGCCGAAGAGCGCCTGGCAGCCGACCAGCAGATTCACGAGCAGCTCGGCCAGCTCGCCAGCCTGCTGCAAAAGCGCCGGGGGCTGACCGGCAGTATGCATGAAAAGGCGCGAGCCCTGGAAATGGGAGTTGACGAAGTAGTTGTCACCAGAGTGAGCTACCTCGACCTGGACCAGGACCGCTTCGATGCCCTACTCAACTCTCTCCCTACGAACGTCCAGGCTCTGAGCGAGGCGTGGGTCGATTGGTTCCTTGGCAGACAGGGGGGTGAAGTCCGCGCTGTGGCCCGCGAACGTGTGGAGCGGCGGGAGAATCTTGCCCACACCGGAATCTATAACCTCGGAGAGGTGGTGGAGCTTAGCCAGACGGAATTCGACGAGCTACATCGCACAGACCGGCCCGCCAACGACCCCCATGCTCCGTGGAGGTTCCAGCCGCCGAGCGTGTTCTCTATCGAAGAGTGCGAAGCCGCACGCGCAAGGGCCAAGGAAAAGGGTGTTCCGCTGGAAGAGCTCCTGGTCTTACAAGACGTGCGCAAATTCCACGAGGACAAAGACCGCTATCAAGGTCAAAAAGGGAGGGTGCACGCATGAAAGTAAAAGCGAAAAGCAACATCAAGCACGACGGTCGGACCTACGGCCCGGGGGAAGTATTCGAGGTTCCGCCAGAAGTGGCGAGGACGCTGGGCGAGAGTGGCTCCATCGAGCTTGAGCCGGTGGTGGAGACAACCCAGCGCAAGACTGAGACGCGCCCCACTTCAACTTGAGGGGGAAAGTCGGTGTTTGAAAATCAGAGTCCCTCCTCAGCCGCCGCTGGCCGCCAAGCGGCGCCAACTTTGGTCCGCCTGGGTCAGCGCCTGGTCCATCTCCGCGACCACCTTTTCCAGCACGGTGAGCAGGGCAAAGTTGATGGCGTGCAGGTCGCGGATGTCTTCAATCCTGTCCTCGCCGAAAATTTCCAGCACGCTGATCATGCGTTTCAGTTCCACTTGCAGGTCGGTCAGGTTCAGCAAACAGCCGCCCAACTCCTTCACTTCCGGTGGGGGATGGAAAATGGGTGCTACTTGCGGTACTTTTCTCTTAGACACGGCGCCCTCCTAGATAGGTCGTTGTGTTTAGAGAGGCGTGCGGCGTTTCGACCGCCGCCGCCTCTCGCTCCTCAACTTCAGTTTCTTGCGCCCTCTCCCCTTGCGGTAGTGCGCCGCTTTGTACGCCCGCACCCGCGCCACATCGCTTGCAGTCCAGATTCGATAGCGGCGCTTTCCAGCCGCAACGGTCTTCGGCGCAATATTGCCCTCGGCAATCCAGCGCTCCAGCGTAGCCCTATCGATTCCAGCTTTAGTGGCAACTTCCGTGGTGGAAAGAGGACTCATGCGCCCAATAGTCGCGTATATCTAAGAAGTTGTCAAGGCTAAAATGGCCACTGCCCGCATTGATATTGAAGTCGTTGACCGCGCAAACGCCCAGCGCCGGCTGGCGCAGATCACCCAGGCGGAGCAGCGACTCAACGTGCAGTTCAAGGGCGGGGTCATCACCTCGGAGCAGCTCCGCAGAAGCACTGAGCGTCTCGCCCGCGCCAAGGCGCTCCTGGCCCGCTGCGGGGAGCGGCAGTAGTTGACCCTTAACGGGGCGCGATGGGGTCGCGCGCCGTTAGAAAAGAAGCTGGTGGCTTCGGACGATCCTCCTTCGGGTCCCTAGCTGTGAGGTCCTCGTAGTAGGTCGCTCCCCCGCCCAGGTAGTCCGTCAGGCGCAGTCCTGGTGGGGGAGGGAAGCCGCTCGTGGGCTCTCCTCCCTCTCCAGATTCTGAAACTGTGTCCCCGGTTTGTCCCCGGTTTTTTCCAGCGTATTGCAGCCTGTCCCCGGTTTATCTTTAATGTTGTCAGTGGGTTGCCTCGAAACTTGTGCCTGTCCCCGGTTTCCGCCGACAGTTCAGCTTTGAGTGTGAGTAAGCCTTTTGTTTTCAGTAAGCGTTAAGTCAAGAACCGGGGACATTCCCCGTATAATTCCAGACTATTCCCGCACGCCTCTCACTTCTCCCTGGAGCATATCCCGCCGCAACTCCAACAAAAAGAAAAACTACCACCAATTCCCGCGAACCACCGCCAACTACCGCGAATCCAGACTACTTAACGATCTAACAAACACCCAGCCGCCACCGCCGCCCCTCCTTTCTCAGTGCCCGCTGCCCACCTGCCACTCTCCAGTTCAGGCCACGGGTCTGTCCTGCCTGTCCCGCCCGCCCACCGTAGCCTTGGCGAAGGTGGGAGCGTAGTCGAGGGAAGCGAAGTCGAAGGGCTTCCGCCCGTGGCACCAAGCCCCGCGGTGCTGTCAGGGCACGGCTTTACTTGTCCTGAGCGGAGTCGAAGGAGCCGTGCCGAACAAAGCCGCGTTAATGAAGGGGCTTTAGCCCCTGAGGTCCGTCTTTCTTCACCGGTCGCTGGGCACAGGTTACAGGTCGCTGATTGCTACCTCGGCGTGGACATCGGCCGCCGCCGCGACCTCACCGTGCTCTGGCTGCTCGAAGTCGAAAACGACCTCGCCTCGCCCGAGTCGCGCATCTTTTGGACCCGCGGCGTCTTCGTGCTCGAACGCACGCCCTTCAGCCAACAGCGCGCCACCCTTGACGCTCTCCTCGCCCGCCGCCTGACTGCCGAGTCCGAACTGCGCGAGAACCCTTTTCCAAAAGGGTTCTCGCAGAGTCTCGGCTATGCGGTGAAGCGGTGCGCGATTGATGCTTCGGGTTTGGGAGCGATGCTGGCCGAGGAGTTGCAGCAGCGGTGGGGCAGCCGGGTCGAGCCGGTGACGTTCACCCTGGCGGTGAAGGAAGACCTGGCCGTGCGCGTCAAACGTTTGCTGGAAGACGGTCGGCTCAGGATTCCCGCCGACCCGGCGGTGCGCGCCGCCCTCGCCGCCGTCAAACGCATTGTGACGCCGGCGGGCAACGTCCGCTTCGACGCCGACCGCACCGAGCGCGCCGGCCACGCCGACCACTTCTGGGCGCTGGCGCTCGCACTGCTCGCCGCCGACCAGCCCGCCTCTCCGGTGGAGTTCCTCTCCACCAACACCCGCCGCCCCTCCGCCCACTCTTCCGCCTTTTAGCAGGTAGCGGCGAAGAAGCCCGCTTGTCCCGAGCGTGGTCGAGGGAGAGGTATTCTTCGTCGGCTTTTCTCAGATACGTTTCTTTCTCTTTCCTCTGTGTCCTCTGTGCCTCTGCGGTGAGAGCGTCTTCGGCGAGGCGTCGTGCTTGCCGCTCTCAAGCAGGAACGCTTCGCTGCTTTTCCGTTGCCGTCTTCTACTGGCTCGGCACGTAGCGAAGGTCACGCCGGTTGCGCGCCAGCGAGCTGCTCTCGCTCTTGACCACCTTGCGCCAACGCTCCAGCAGCGCCTCGGCCTCCTCCTGCCCGACGGCTTCCGCCAGCATCGCCGGAAAGGGCTTTTCCGGCCCTTTCAGGCTGGCCCAGTTCTCGTGCGGGAGCACCAACACATACTCCGGGCCCGGGCCGCCGTTGACCAACCTGTGCCATTCGTAGTGCACCGGCCAGTTGGTCTTCTCGCTCGCCTCGTGGAACTTCTTGATCAGGTCGGCGAACTCCGCGCTCTTGCCGTAGCGCACCCGGAAGACGACGATCTCCGACATCGCCGCCGGCGTCCCCAACGGCTTGTTCAGCTTGGGAAGGAATTCGTAGAAGCGCCACTGCGCCCCCGGAGCTACATAGGGGAGGATGTTCTCCACCACGTCAGCCTCGTGAGCCTCCTGATCGACCGGTGGGTTGTCAAAGTCCTCCCACTTGCGCCCGAACGAGCCGCGCCCGTACATGCCGGTCTCTTCCCCGCTGATGTAACTCCACATGACCCGCGCCCAGGGATCATTCTGCGCCTTGTGCCAGGCATTGTGCTTTTTCAGCCCTTCTTCAAGCTGCTGTTGCATCCCCGGCTTGGCACGGAAGAAGGCGATGCGGGCGATAGTGCCCTTCTCCTCCTGCGCCAGCACCGGCAACGCCAGCAGCAGCAACGACAACACAACCAAAAAAATTCCTGTCCTTCGCATGGTTGCCCTCCTCGCTTAGGTTGATCTAGGTCCCAACACCGTGCGGCCTGTCGAACAGAACTTGACCCCGAAGATGCGGAAGGAATCGCGCAGAGCGTGCCCGCTTGCGCATCCTTCGCTTGGGATCGAAAAAGGGAACCGTCAGAACCCGACCGCCAGCTACGCTACCGCCACGCGCGGGCGCATGTCAACCACTTGTACTCGTCCACATGATTAGTGACGCTTTCCGAAAAAAGAGGCCGTTCCGACATCCCAGAAACCCTTACAGGAGAGGCGAGTTAGGTGGGTACTGCTACCGCAAAACGAGACAGGCAGTTAGGCGAGAAGAAAGAACCCTCTGGCTGAAGAAAAAGAATCGCTCCAGAAAGGTTCAGGGTTGCGCCGCAGGCCATCCTGAGTGTCACGGATCATTCTGAACAAGTACACCGCTTCTTGGGCGACGCCACAACCACCGGCTCACTCAAAAAGGCGCGGCGCCCTCACTCCATTTGGTGGGGCAGACCTGCCTGCCGCAGGCAGGCATTCTTGTCTGCCTCTCCCCCGCCGCGCAGACAGGCGTTCTTGTCTGCCCCGCCAAAGGCGGGCGAGTAGCGGCGATGAATCCTTTCGGGATTCATCGCCGGCTGTTTCTCTTTGCGGATGAGGCGTGCCGATTTCAAAAGTGCGCGGGATGTTTAGAAGCTGTTGCATAACCTCCGTACGGCGGGTCAGGCCTGCCTGCGGCAGGCTTCCCCCGTCGGGCCGGGGTTGCTATGGTGGAGTCGAGGTTCCGCCGGGCAGCGGGGACATGTGAGGTGAACATGCGTAATTCCGTTGCACTGGCCGGCTGGCTTCTTTTCCCTCTAGCTGTGTTGTTGGCACCGGCGCGCACCGCGTCGCTTCCCGCCCAGGAAGAAAAGCCCCCGGCGGAACAGCCCGCGCAAGAAAAACCGCCCGAACCGCTGGTCATTCCCTAAGCGGAGAAAACTCGCAAGAATCCCGTCGCGCCCGACCGGGGATCCATCCAGCGCGGGCGCAACCTCTTTTCGTCCCAGTGCGTTTGGTGCCACGGCCCCAAGGGCGACGGCAAAGGTGAAGTGGCGGTGGCCGACCATCTTCCCACCCCCGACTTCACCGCCGCCCAGCAGAAGAAACGCACCGACGGCGAGCTCTTCTACATCCTCACCCGCGGTCACGCCGGCATGCCCGGCCAGGGCAGCCGCCTGCGCGAAAAGCAGAAATGGGACCTCATCAACTTCATCCGTTCCCGCGCCCCCGCCGAAAAATCCCAGCCACCCAAGTCTTAGGTGTCACTCCAGCCTCGGTAGGGGAGACATCTCTGTCGACCACAGTCCCGCGGGCCATTCGTTGTTCTTTCAATGTCCGGAAGAGGTGCTTGGCACCCGCTTCAGGGCGCCACGCTGCACCACCAAGTGGGT
This sequence comes from Candidatus Acidiferrales bacterium, assembly GCA_965247455.1. Taxonomy (GTDB): domain Bacteria; phylum Acidobacteriota; class Terriglobia; order Acidiferrales; family 2-02-FULL-67-57; genus JACZYA01. The sequence goes on along the minus strand of CBDFHE010000018.1, from coordinate 752,405 downwards.
AGGGCAGAGTTCACACTGAGGGTTCTCTGTGAAGGGACGAAGGGAATGCCACGGGCGAAAGCCCGTGGCCTGAACTCCTTTGTGGGTCGCCCCTTCAGGGGCGGCAATTCTGCCGCTAGAAGAAAGGGCTTCAGCCCTTGAAGTTCATGCACCTGCGGTGGGTGCTAGCTCGCGCTGCCCACGCGCCTTCCTAACCAGGAGTCAGCTTGGAAAGCCCCGCTGGGCGGGACCGCTTGTTCTGCGCGGCTGGCCGTCGCCCCCACCCTCAGTAGCGCAGACCTGCCTGCCCTGCCTACCGCAGGCAGGCGCGGCAGGCATTCTTACCTGCGTCTGGTCTCCGCGCTCCTCTGCGCCCTCGGCGTTCTCTGCGGTGAATGATTGTGTGGCAGGTTGTTTGGGCACCGGGCCGACAAGAATGCCTGCTTGCCCTGAATTCTGCCAAGGGCCCTCCTGTCCGCTGTTTAGTGGCGCAGGCATTCTTGCCTGCGTTCTCTGGGCCTCCGTGTCTCTGTGGCTAACCGGTTGGCTCGAAGACCAGCACGTACTGGTAGGGCAGCAGCTCGTCTATCCGCTTCGCCAGTCGGTAGCCCGCCGCCTCAAACTCGGCTTGCACTTCCGCCGCCGTCAGCTTGTGCGGCGGGGGCGGACCGACCGGCAAGGCGCGCTTGTAGAAATCGACAATCGCCACCCGCCCGCCGGCGGCCAGGTCGCGCCGGAGGCGCCGGGCGTAGGCCACCCGGTCGGCGATGTGGTGCCAGGTGTTGCAGATGAAGATCAGGTCGGCAGTGCCGTCGGGCAGGCGCGGGTCGTCGGCGGAAGCCAGCACGGGAATCAGGTTCGCCAGGCCGTCGCGCTCGGCGCTCGCGCGCAGCTCGACCACCATGTTGGGTTCGAGGTCGGCAGCGAAGACCGTGCCTTCCCGCCCCACCGCCACCGCCCACCGCCGCGCAAAGTAGCCCGTGCCCGCGCCGATGTCGGCCACCGTCATCCCCGCTTTCACTCCCAGCGCGCGCATCACCTCGAAAGGTTTCTGCCACCCGTCCCGCTCGCTCGACTCGAACAGCGCCCGGAAGCGCTCCACGTCGGCGAACGACTGCTTGGTCGGGTCTTGCTCGCGATGCAGCGGTTTGTGTTGTGCCTGCTGGGCCACGCCCGCCGTGGCGCTCAGCGCGAGGGCAAGAATCGCAAACGCAAAGCGTTGGCTCATGCGCACTCCTCCCGGCCGAAGATCGACCCCTCACCGCGAGCGTAGTTTAGCCTCTCCGCCCGGTGCCCACCAGTAGACCGTGCGCTTGCGGGCGCTTTACTTGGTCTTTGGCTTCCGCCGCTTTTTCTTCGGACGCTTCCTGGGCGGATTGAGAATCTGGTCGAGCTCCTCGTCCGCGGTGTAGGTATTGATCTTGATCCAGAGCGGCAAGTGATCGGATAGCTGGTAGGTGAACTGTCGCTTGGTCAGCCGGGGGAACAGCGCCTTGTGGTCTTTCTGATAGAAGTCCACTACCCCGCCGTCGGAGGTGAAAGCCGAGCCGCTGTGCTTGGGATAATGGAACATCTGGTCGTAGCGCGCTTTCCGGTCGAGATTGCTGCCGCCCTTGATTTCCAGCAGCGCCGGGGGGATTCTCAGTTTGCGGCTGGTGATTGCCTCGTAGAACTTGTCTTTGAACTTGGGCATGTTGAAATCGCCCATCACGAGGATGTCTTTGTCGATAGAAAACTTCGATCGGCGGTACTCTTCCACCCAGTTCGCCAATTGTCGCAGCTCTTTCACGCGGTCCTGTTTCTCCTTGCCCCACAGCACGTGCACCGAGAGCAGCACAAAGTCGAAGCTGCCGGCGCGGAACGATGCGATGTAGGGTGTGCGCCAGAACTGCGGGCTGGGGAGAACCTGCCCCTTCTTGCGTTTGGGCCTCCGGACCGCCTCGGCAGCCAGCCCGGTGAAAGCCACCGCGCGCTTGTCGTAGAGGTAGGCAATCCGTTCTTCGTTGCCGCGCCGGCCCCGGGTCACGTCGGAGAACACCACTTTCCAGTACGGGCCTAGAATCTCCATCACCCGGTGCAAATCGCCGAGGTCGCCCCGCAGCTCTTGCAGGGACACTAGATCAAAGTAGCTCAGGATTTCCGCAATGTAGTGGATGCTTTTTTCTTTTCGCCATTCTCCTTTTCTTTTTCTTCCAAACTCGCGGATGTTCCAGGAACCGAGAAGGATTTGTTCATCCAGCAGCGAGGACGGGACGCCGGAATCCTCAATTCTCTTGCGCAGAACTTTCAGCCCCTTGGCGGTTGCTTTGTTGATACCTGTGTGTCTCATGGTGTGTCCTCCTTCGGTTAGATAAGAGGTCGGCGGTCGCGCTTGGTGGTAGTTTACGCCCGTGAGTGCTCTCTGGTCAATTTCCAATTTCGTCTTGTAGCTGCAAAGTGAGAATGTCCTATTTGCGCAAAGTAGGAATGTCCTCTTTCATCAGGGCCAGGAGGGACGATGAGAGAGGAGCGAATCGAATTGAGCCAACGGGAGCAGGATCGGTTGAAGGTACTCCACCAAGTCGAGCAGGGCTATCTGACCCAGGTGGAAGCGGGCCGGCGGGTGCAGGTGAGCGTACGCCACCTGCGGCGTCTGCTGAGACGGGTGCGGGCGGAGGGGGACAGGGGCGTAGTGCATCGGCTGCGGGGGCGGCCCTCGAACCGGAAGATTCCAGCGGCCCTCCAGGGGCGCATCCTGGCCCAGGTGCGGCGGCGCTACGCCGACTTTGGGCCCACGCTGGCCAGCGAGCACCTGGCGCGAGATGGGTGGCAGGTCAGCCGGGAGACGCTGCGGCAGTGGATGACCGCCGCCGGGCTGTGGCGGTCGCGCCGGCAGCGGAGGCCGGGCCGAAAGCTGGTGGTCAGGATGGAGCGCGGCCACCTCTTCTGGGCCAACGGCATCTTGAGCCACAACGTCAAGCTCCTCGCCTAGCCTCCCGCTGACAAGTGCCGACAGAGGAGAAAACCATGCAGGGAAATGAAAAGAGTTGTTCGGAGTCGGCAGCCTCCACCGCACCCCTTCAGCCCAGGCGGCTTGCCCTGCTTGTCCTGAGCGAAGCCGAAGGGTTTACCCCAAGCGAATGCGAGGGGAGCGTAGTCGAGGGGCCTCTTACACACGTCCAGCCCTGTGGCCCCTGCCACGGGGACCGACGTCATACAGCTTTCGTCAGGGCACGGCTTCTCGGAGCACAGCGGAGATCCCGCGCTTTTTGCGGGAAGCCGTGCCGAAACGTAGTTGTGCAGAGACGAGCTTCAGCCCTTGAAGCGGTGTTTCACTTCTTGCTTTTCGGCTTTCAGTTCAGCCCACAGGCCTGCTTGCCCTGCCTACCGCAGGCAAGCTTCTGCCCGTGGGGTCTCCTGTCCCACTCTCCGAAGGTGATATCATGAAAAGAAGAAACCAAAAGAAGTCTCAAGAACCCGGACCGAGTTTCGCCTGCCTGCCCGCCACCGGCCCGACCGGCAGGCGGGCGGCGGGCCTGCGCAGGCAGGCATTCCTGTCTGCCGTCCAACTGAAGAAGGTGGGGCAGACATTCTTGTCTGCCTTCCTGTTACTGCTCGCTGCCTGCCCCGCGCTTTTCAGCAGGGGCCACCGGCCTGTCCCCCGAAGTCCTGCGGACGGAGGAGGAAGCCTTGGCGTAGGCGGATCGCTGGCTGCCGCCAACCCGCCAAGCGGGCTTCGTCGCCGACACCGCAGCTTTCTGCTCGCAGCATTTCTCTGCGTCCTCTGCGTCTCAGCGGTGAGTTCTGCCTGGGCCTCCGACGTCACCGGCACCATCAAGAAGCCCGACGGCACCTTCATCAACGGCACCATCGAGTTCGCCCTCTCCCAACCGGCCCGCACCACCACGCCCCCGGTCATCTACGCCGCTGGCAGAACCACCTGCGCGGTCACCAACGGCCTCATCGCCTCCGGCTGCACCGTGGTGGGCAACGACATCCTCGATCCCGCCGGCACCTTCTACCGCATCCGCGTGCTCGACATTAACAATGTCGTGGTCGTTCCCTCCACCAACTACACCCTCACCGGCGCTTCGGTGGACCTGGGCGCGCTGCCCGTCACCGCCAGCGACACCCTGGTTCCTCCCACCGGCAGCGTCACCGGCAATATGAACGTCACCGGCAACCTCACCGTCGGCGGCAGCGTCGCGCTCGGTTCGCTGCTCGACCTCAACCGCACCGTCACCGCCGCCCAGCCTCCTTTCGGCCTCGTCCACAACCTGAAGCTCACCATGGACGCCGACGCCGGCGGCGACTACAGCTCCGCCTCCAAGGTCAGCTACGAACCTTTGCGGATTGACTTGGATGGTCGCACGAAGGGCCAACAGATAGCTCTAGGCGTCGCGGTGAACGCCTATGGTATCGGTGATGCCCTGATGATCGGTGGGGATATTTTCGGCTACGGCGGTAAGTTTGTCACCGGCACCAGCCAGCCCACCGTCGAGTTCGCCGAGATCAACGTCCGCCAGGGCAATAAAGTTTTCACCGCGCAGATCAGCGGCGACCCCGCCGCCGGCGCCACCACCCTCAACTACACCGCCGAAGCCAACGAAGACGTGCTGGGCGAGCGCCTCCTCCTCAACACCTCCCGCACCACCTCCACCGGCACCGTCACCGGCATCGCCAACGATGTCGTCACCTTCTCCGGCGCGCCCGACTGGACCACCTTCTCGCCCTCTCCTGTCGGGCAGTATTTCAAGATCAATTCCGAAGACGTCACCCTCACCGGCGTCTCCACCGGCCACTGGTATCGCGTCATCTCCGTGACCAGCGCCACCCAACTGCAACTTGAAACCACCTACTCCGGCGAACTCGCCTCCACCGGCGCCTACACCCTGGCCCAAGGCGCGGAGATCGTCGGCTTCGACTCCGCCGCGAACACCCTCACCATCGAGTCCAACTCCTACGACTGGGCCGCCGCCGACGCGCTCGCCTCCCCGCCCGGCCACCTCATCAACTTCCGCGGCCTCAGCCTCGTCCTCAGCAAGGAGTTCAAGGCCGGCACTGCCCGCGTCCTGCACGCCTCCAACACCCTCGGGCCGTTCCGCTGGGAGAAGGGAATCCTGCTGGAAGGGAACTCCAGCGGCGCCGGCGGCTTTGCCACCGGCATTGACTTCCTCAACATCAACGCCGACGTCGGCTTGAGCCTCGAAAAAAGCACCTACACCGAAGCCGCCATCAAGCTGGCCGCCAACCAACCCATCCGCTGGAGCACCGACGCCGACCTTACTTTCGACGGCACGCGCTTCGATTTCAGTCGCAGCGGCAACTTTACTTCTGCCTCTGCCGGTGTCGTCCCTCTGCTCGCCCGCCACGCCGCCAGCCCCACCATCAGCTACTTTTCCCTCGAACGCGACGACGCCGCGCTCATCTTCGGCGTGGACCAGAACGGCGTGGTGCGCATGAAGCCCGCCTTCGGCACCGGTCTGGAGATTGACCCCGACAGCGTCCCCACCCTGCGAACGGTCGGCGGCAATACCAACGTCTCGCTCCGTCTTGACAGCAAAGGAAACCAGCCCGTCGCCGTCAACGCCAACACCAACTCCGGCACCGGCGGCTTCGAAGTCTATAGCGGCGGCGCCACCCCTGCGCTCCGCCTGCGCCTCCACGCCGACGCCGACCAAATCAGCTTCGGCAGCGCCGCCGATACCAACCTCTACCGCAGCGCCGCCGATACCCTCAAGACCGACGACTCCTTCGTAGTTGCCGGAACCCTCACCATCGGCTCCGTAACCATCTCCACCGGCACCGGCGCGCCTTCAGGCGGTTGCACCACCGGCTCGCTCTTCCTCCGCACCGACGGCACCGCCGGCGCCACCCTCTACGTCTGCGAATCCTCCGCCTGGTCTGCTAAGTAGGAAGGATTTGACAGGGAATTCCTACGACAATTTTCAGCAGACAAGACAGCTAAATTGGGGGTAAGTTGCGAGCCCGGTGGCTTGTCCTGCCTGCCCTGAGCGCAGTCGAAGGGAGCGGAACTGAAGGGCACCCGCCACCAGGTTGACTTGCCTTTCTAAGATTTGGCGAAGGATGGTAGCGGCGAAGAAGCCAACGGCTTCTTCGTCGGTCTTTTCGGTCTTGCTTAGGTATTCTTGGTGGCGCAGACCTGCCTGTGGTAGGCAGGCATTCCTGTTCACCCTGAGTCTGTCGAAGGGTCTGCGTTCTTTCTGTTCAGCAAAGTCAACGACTTCTTCGTCGGTTTCTTTCCCCAGTTGCTTTTCTGCGGGATGCGCCGTAGAATCACACCTTCTCTGCCGCGAAACTTTTTCCCGCGAGGAGCTGCGTGCCGCGCATCCCTGCGAAAATCACCGGCGTCGCCCGCTACCTCCCCCCGCGCCTGCTGACCAACGACGACCTGGAAAAAATGGTCGACACCAACCACGAGTGGATTCTCGAACGCACCGGCATCTCCGAGCGCCACATCGTGGACAAAGGCGTGGCCGCCTCCCACCTTGCCACCGAAGCCGCCCGCCAACTCCTCCAACAAAAACAAGTCGCGCCCGAAGACATCGACCTCATCATCGTCGCCACCGTCACCCCCGACATGCTGTTCCCCTCCACCGCCTGCCTGGTGCAGAACAACCTCGGCTGCCGACGCGCCTGGGGCTTCGACCTCATCGCCGCCTGCTCCGGCTTCGTCTATGCAGTCACGGTCGGCGCGCAGTTCGTCGCCGCCGGCACCCACCGCCGAGCGCTGATCATCGGCTCCGACGTCATGTCCTCCATCATCAACTTTGAAGACCGCGCCACCTGCATTCTCTTCGGCGACGGCGCCGGCGCCGTGCTGCTCGAGCCCACCGCCGACGGCGAGGAAGGCATCCTCGACTTCCACCACGACATCGACGGCTCCGGCGGCCACTACCTCTACATGCCCGCCGGCGGCAGCCTCCACCCGCCCTCGCACGAAACCGTCGACAAAAAAATGCACTACGTCCACCAGGACGGCCGCCAGGTTTTCAAGTACGCCGTCCGCCGCATGAGCGAAGTCGCCGACCTGCTCCTCACGCGCAACGGCTTCCAGCCCGACGACCTCAAGCTGCTCGTCCCCCACCAAGCCAACCAGCGCATCATCCGTGCCACCCAGCAGCGCCTCGGTCTGCCTGACGAGCGCGTCCTGCTCAACATTGGCAAGTTCGGCAACACCACCGCCGGCACCATCCCCATCGCCCTGGTGGACGCGCTCGCCTGCGGCCGCCTCCAAAAAGGCGACCTCACCATGCTGCTCGCCGTCGGCGCCGGCTTCACCACCGGCGGCCTCCTCCTCCGCTGGGCCTACTGATTTTCTCTGCGCTCTCCGCGCCCTCTGCGGTGAAATGTTTTCTCGGTCCTTGTTGCCTTCGGTACTCTGAACTGCGTACCTGGTACAGCCCACTGAGTTCAGCCCACGGCCCTGCCTACCGCAGGCAGGCTTGCCGAAGGGTGCCCTGCCGAGCAAGACAGTCCGGAAGAGGTGCTCAGCACCCGCACTCTTGGGAAGCACAAGAAAGCTGGGTAGGGCGGGGTTTTAACCCCGCCGAAACTCGAGGGTCCACCTTGGCGGGTTCCGCCGGCAGGCATCACTCCGACGCCTCGCAGGCGGGCTTGCTCGCAAGCTTGCCCCGCTCGGCAGGGGTCGCAACTTCCTCTCGGTTTGCCTTGTCCCACGGTATCCCTTAAACTGCACACACGAAAGACAAGGAAGGAGCAAACGATGACGCGGCTTCGATTTCCGATTTTTGTTCTAGTGGTCTTCTCTCTGGGTGCGCTCACCGCACTACCGGCAACCGAAAAGGCTCACCCGCAATGGGAGCGCGTTGCTGAGATTCTGGGCAAGAAGGGTACTCTATCGGCTGACGCAGTCTTCAAAGTTACCTTTCCCCGCACCGACCTGCGCGTGCTGCTCGATGGCGCGCAACTGCCCGTCGGCATGGGCCTGGCCTCTTGGGCGGCCTTCACCCGCTGGCCGGACGGAAAGGTGCTGGTCATGGGCGATACCGTCATGCTCGCCTCTGAAATCAACCCCGTCATCGATGCCCTCCGCGCCGGCGGCATCCGCGTCTCCGCCCTGCACAACCACATGGCCGGCGAGCAGCCCCCCATCTACTTCCTGCACTACCAAGGCACCGGCACCACCGAAGTCCTCGCCCGCACCGTCCGCCGCGCCCTGGACCAGCTGGGAAGGAAATAGCCTCCTCAATCAGGCCACGGCTTTTCGCCGCGCAGTCGAAACGGACTGGCAGGCTGGTAGGGCGGGGTTTTAACCCCGCCGAAACTCGAGGGTCCACCTTGGCGGGTTCCGCCGGCAGGCTTGTCCTGAGCTTGCCGAAGGGCATCGCTCCGACGCCTCGCAGGCGGGTGGGCGGGAGCAATCCGGGTTCAGCGATGAAAAAACTGGCGGAGGGGGCGGGACTCCCCGCCCGAGGCGGGTGCGCCTAGGGCGCAGAACCCTGCCTGCGGCAGGCAGGCCGCGGCACCGGTTTTAGCCAGTGCAATCCCGCTCAGCGGGAGTAGCCCTTCCTCAGCAAAGCTTTGAACTGCACACCCCCTTTGTAGCTCTTGATCTCGCGCTCGCGTTTTCGCGCCGCCTTCAGATCCGGCAATTCCTCAGAGTACGCCAATCGCCACGGGCCGCGCTTGCGCGTGCTGGGAGTGTTCCCGCGTTGGTGGTCGGCTAAGCGCCGTCTGAGGTCGGTAGTAGAGCCGATGTAGTGGCGGCCAGAACTCAGGTTGCGGAGGATGTAAACAAAAGCCGGCATGACAAAACTGGCGGAGGGGGCGGGATTCCCCGCCCGAGGCGGGTGCGCCTAGGGCGCAGAACCCGCTCCCTTCAATATCCGATCTAGCTCCGCTCGACCTTTGCCGCTCTTTAGGGAAATTTCCCTACGGCGCGCTTCCTGATTGGTTTCGAATGTCTCAGTGTGCACAACTCTCCAAGGGCGACCGCCCCTTGTGGCACGAACCTTCCCACGGTTGTGTTGGTTGGTCCGGTTTGGGAGATTCTTCGTCGAACCCACGTACCGCTTCCCGGTTCGTTCACTGCGAAGGACGTAGACAAACGCAGGCATCATGAAGCTGGCGGAGGGGGCGGGATTCGAACCCGCGGCACCGGTTTTAGCCAGTGCAACTGCTTAGCAGGCAGCCCCGTTCGACCGCTCCGGCACCCCTCCGCGGGTGAGCAGGAAACTTAGTCGCCCTGCTGACCACGACATTATACCTGCTTTCCCCCTCAAAGACTATTTGGGGCGGGCGAAGGCGAGTTCAGTAAAACAGATACTTCCGCCACTTTTCTTCCGCGCGTCCCAGCAGCCGCATCAGGTGGCGGTTGGTGTTCAGGTTGTACGACCGCGGCTTGCGGACCAACTTCAGCCCCACCTCTTCCGGCGTGCGGTCGCCCTTGATGTTGTTGCAGCGGTGGCAGCAGGCCACCAGGTTCTCCCAGGAGGTATGGCCCCCGCGCGAGCGCGGCACCACGTGGTCTAGGGTCAGCTCGCCCGCGGCAAAGACCTGCCCGCAGAACTGGCAAGTATTTCTGTCGCGCAGCAGGATGTTCTTGCGCGAGAGCGCCCGCGTCTGCAGCGGCACCCGCCGGTACTCCACCAGCCGGATCACCGACGGCACCGGCAACGCCAGATAGGCCGAGTGCACCACCGCGTGGTTGGTTTCCTCCGCGCGCGCCACTCCCTTCAGCACCAGCACAATCGCGCGCTTGGCCCCGGTCACGTGGATGGGCTCATAGGTCGCGTTCAACACCAGCACCGGCGTATGCAGCAGCGCTCCCATCTCCTAAATCTCCTGCACCACCCGCGCCGCCGTCACCGCCTGCACCGTCTCCGCTCCGGCCCGCTTCAGAACCCGCGCGCAGGCATTCAGCGTCGCTCCAGTGGTACACACATCGTCTATTAATAGGATGCGCTTTCTGTCAAGTTTGTTCTTGGTGGCGAACGCTCCCCGCACGTTCTCCACCCGCTGCGCCGGGGTCAGCCCCGTCTGTGAAGGTGTGTCTTTTACGCGCTTTAGCCAGCGCGTCTCCACCGGCAGCTTCGCCCATCGGCCCAGCTCCCGCGCCAGCAGTTCCGCTTGGTTCGAGCCGCGCGCGCGCCGCCGTCGGCCATGCAGCGGCACCGGCACCAGCGCATCCACCGCCGCCAACTCCGGGTGCTGCTGCACCACCAGCATCAGCCACCCGCCCAGGGGCCGCGCCAGCGGTCGCACGCCGTTGTATTTCAGCAGCACGATCAGGTTCCGCAGTTCTCCCTCATAGGCCCCGAACGCGCGCAGCCGGTCGAACTCGGTCTCTCCCGCGCGGCAGCGGCCGCACAGCGCCTCTCTGTCGGGCGACTGCGCCGCCAGCGAAAGCGGCTCCTCGCAGCGGTCGCAGGCCGAAAGCAGTTCCAGCGGTCGCACCCGCCCCAGGCAGGACTCGCACACCGGAACCCGCGAGAACGAAGTCAGCAACTGCTCGCACAGCCGGCAGCGGGCCGCGAACAGTACCGTCGCCAGGCTCGCCAGCGTCGAGCGCACGGCGGACGAAAATGTGGGGGGAAGATAAGCGGTGGTCCCACTTGGGTCAGAGTCGCGGGAGAAAGCCGTCCTCCCTGAAAGGGACTAAACCGATTCCTGTTCCTGTTTTTCCTGGCAGGCGATGCAGTGTCGCGTCCACGGCACCGCTTCCAGACGTTTCTGCTGCACCTCTTCCTGGCAGGCCACGCACAGCCCGTAGCCTCCGGTCTTGATGCGCCCCAGCGCTTCGTCCACCAGTTCCAGCATGTGGCGCTCGTTGTTCGACTGGCTGAAGAGGAACTCCTTGGTATAGGAGTTGGCGGCCTTGTCGCCGATGTCCACCGTGCCGTCGTTGTCGGCGCTTCGGCCTTCCTCTTCGGTCGCAGCCACCAGGCGCTCCAACTCTTCGCGCTTGGCGTCGAGCTTCTTCTTGTAGTGCTCGAGGCGCTTCTTGTCCATCGTCAACTTCCCCAGAGGAGGATAACGTGCAACAGCGAAACCATGCATTTTAGTCGCGCCCCCGCAAACCGTCAACCCCACCCGGTTTAGTGTAGCTGCAAAGTGAGAATGTCCTATTTGCGCAAAGTAGGAATGTCCTCTTTCATCAGGGCCAGGAGGGACGATGAGAGAGGAGCGAATCGAATTGAGCCAACGGGAGCAGGATCGGTTGAAGGTACTCCACCAAGTCGAGCAGGGCTATCTGACCCAGGTGGAAGCGGGCCGGCGGGTGCAGGTGAGCGTACGCCACCTGCGGCGTCTGCTGAGACGGGTGCGGGCGGAGGGGGACAGGGGCGTAGTGCATCGGCTGCGGGGGCGGCCCTCGAACCGGAAGATTCCAGCGGCCCTCCAGGGGCGCATCCTGGCCCAGGTGCGGCGGCGCTACGCCGACTTTGGGCCCACGCTGGCCAGCGAGCACCTGGCGCGAGATGGGTGGCAGGTCAGCCGGGAGACGCTGCGGCAGTGGATGACCGCCGCCGGGCTGTGGCGGTCGCGCCGGCAGCGGAGGCCGGCGGTGCACGTCTGGCGAGAGCGGCGGGCCGCCTTCGGCGAGTTGGTGATGATGGACAGCTCGCCCTATCGCTGGTTGGAGCGGCGCGGACCTCCCGTGCAGTTGATCGCGCTGATCGACGACGCTACCAGCCGGGTCTGGGGCCGCTTCGCCGCCCAGGACTCGACCGAGGAAAACCTGCGCACCCTGGCAGGCTGGCTCCGGCGCTGGGGACGGCCGCGGGCACTCTATACCGACAAAAGCAGCCTGTTCCGCACCACCCGCTCGGCCCGGCTCGACGAGCAGCTCGGCGGTCAGCCGGCCCGCACCCAGATCGGGCGGGCCCTGCAGGAGTTGGGGATCGAGTGGATTCCCGCCCACAGCCCCCAGGCCAAGGGGCGCATCGAGAGACTATTCGGCACCTTGCAGGACCGCCTGGTCAAGGAGATGCGCCTGGCCGGGGTGCACACGGTGGAGCAGGCCAACCGCTTCCTGGCAGCAGTCTTCCTGCCTTTCTGGGAGCAGCGCTTCACCGTCGCTCCGCGCCAGCCGCACGATGCCCACCGCCCGCTGGGAGGCACCCAGCGGCTGGAGTCAATCCTGAGCGTGCGCGAACCGCGCCGGGTGGCAGGCGACTACACCGTGCGCTGGCAGGGCCAGCGCTGGGCGATCCCGCGCGCCCAGGTGCGAGCGGGGTTGCGGGGGGCGCGGGTGGAGGTCGAACGGCGGCTCGACGGCAGCCGCTGGGTCCGCTTCCGCGGCTCTTATCTCAGCCTGCGGCCCTGCCCGAGCCCGCCGCCCGCGCCCGCAACCCCCTTCGGCCTACGGCCTACGGGGCTTGCGGGCCCAAGGAAAGGCAAACGAAAGTACATTCCCCCTCCCGATCACCCTTGGAGGAGGACATTTCTATCTGGCAAAAAACCGGACATTTCTACTTTGCGTTGACACCCCACCCGGTTTAGTGGCGGGTCTTCTTGAAAACGGGAAGCTCACGCCGAGCCCCGTGGCACCTGCCACGGGGCGTTTGCGCCCTTTTTCCACCCGGCGGCGGGTGCCTGCCTACCGCAGGCAGGCCGCCGGGCTCAGCGGCAAGGGCAACATCGTCAAACGAACCCACTAGCCCCCCGAGGTTCAGCTACCATACTTTAATATAGCTAGGTTACTGGTTCTTTTTCGCCGGCAGGTACTCCTTCCGAATCTTCACCAGCACCGAGTAGTTCGGGTCCACCAACTGGCTCACGTTCGACTCCATCGCCACGCTCAGCAACTCGTAGGCGTCCAGCGCTGACAGCCCGTAGTCCTCCACCATCCACCGGATCAGCTCGCGGCTGGCGATGCGCATGGCGTCTTCCAGCGGACGGTAGTTGCCCAGCGCCATCAGATAAGTTTCGTCCTCCATAATGTTCGACATCACCGATACCGCTGCCCGCCGCATTTGGTTCCGCAGCAACCCATCCCGAAAAGTAGCTTGCCCCGTCAGTTGGTAAATCAGGTTGGCAAGCCGGCGGCTGGCCTGCCACATCCGCAACTCTTCAAACCGCCTCACCCCCGCCATGAACGGCTCCCTGTACCTAGTCCCGGATTTCCGATTTGGCTGTGGTACCGTATCGCCAGGACCAGTCGCTGCGCCTTGAGTTTTGGGGCTCCGACGTAAGGAACCACACTACGGAGGGTGACACCCGGTGGGTGAATTACAACACGAGCCATTCCAGTTCGCGTTCAACGGCTTCTTGAAAGTCGCGTTCCAGGGATCGCGCGTCACTTCTGACGCTGGCCTCATTCTGGTGCGCGAGTTGGATGAACGTCTGGGGCTGGAGACACTCATTGCCGAGCACCTGAGCGATTCCCGACAGGGGATGAACACCCAGTTCAGCGTGGTGGATCTCCTGCGGCAGTCGGTCTACAGTCGCCTCGCGGGCTACGAAGATCTCAACGACGCGGGGCGCGTGTCGGCAGACCCAACATTTCGTCTCATCGGGTCGCCAAAGCGCTGGGACCGGGGTGCGGCGCTGACATCGACGCTGCATTGGTTCGAGACAGAGCTGCTGACCCACGAGGAGAATCTCGTCGGGTTGAGGGCCGTGAACCGGGAGGTGCTTGCACAGGCCGAGATGGCGACGCGCGCCGACCGGATCGTGCTCGACATGGATTCGAGCGAGAGCCCGGTGCATGGGGCGCAGGAAGGGAGCGCCTATAACGGGCACTTCGAGTCCGTCTGCTACCACCCGCTGTTTCTGTTCACCGAGCATGGGGACTGCCTCGCCGCCACGCTGCGGCCAGGCAACGTGCATAGCGCCGACGACTGGGACGACCTGCTCGTACCGGAGATTGACCGGCAGCAGGTGGAGGGCAAGCGCGTAGCGTTCCGCGCAGACGCCGCGTTCGCGAAGCCCGAGATCTACGACGCGCTCGAGCAGCGCGACGTGGACTATGCCATTCGCATGCCGGCGAACAAGAGCTTGGAGCTGGAAATCGAAGACATCCTCTTTCGTCCGCCGGGACGGCCGAGCTGCAAGCCCTTGGTGCGCTACCAGAGTTTCCGCTATCAGGCCAAGAGCTGGACCACGCCCAGACGGATCGTCGCCAAGGTGGAGCACCACCAAGGTGAGCTGTTCCCTCGCGTCGGCTTCATCGTGACCAACATGGCCCTCCCGAGCCGCTCGGTCGTGCGGTTTTACAACAAGCGCGGTACGGCGGAGCAATGGATCAAGGAAGGCAAGCAGGCCACCCACTGGACGCGGCTGTCGTGCCATCGTTTCCGGGCGAACGAGGTGCGCCTGCAACTGAGCGTCCTGGCCTACAATCTGGGCAACTTGTGGCGCAGACTGGTCCTTCCGCTGCGGGTCAAGCGCTGGTCGCTCACGAGTCTCCAGCAGCGACTGGTGAAAACTGGGGGCCGGCTGGTGAAGCATGCGCGGTACTACTGGCTTCTGCTGGCGGAAGGGCATCTCACGCGGCGGCTGTTCGGCGACATGCTGCGGAGGATCTGGGCGCTACCCGTGCCGGCAGGCTGACGCGCGGCCTGAAGTGCAACGAAGCCCGCCCGGCGATGACACGGGGCACACGTGTGGAGCGGTGTCTGAGAAATGCCCGAAAAGCAGGGGTTCCAGTCGGTCGCACGTCGGCGCGGGCTCAGATGAAGGCCTTTGAAGCTGAGCGATTGTGCGACGATCGAAGTTTTTGTGCGATCGGCGGCGATCGGGTGTATAAACGTGCCATCAGGGGCAGGCAAAACGGAAATCCCGGATTAAGTCCGGTGGTGCTCCAAGAACGCTATCGTCGTGAGCTCCGATCTCGCATAAGTAATGAAGAAAGGCACGACCTGACGCTCAAGTTGTGGCTGAAGGAATACTTTGACCGCTGAACCCAGCCTGTGCCCATCGGCCGGGACGGGAGAGAGTTGGGCAGCGCGGGGCGGCTAGCGATTCTTGGCGGCGCGGGCGCGCTCGACTTCTGCGGACATTCGCCCGGTCAGCATGTAGAAGATCATCTTGTGGTCGGAAGCAAAGCTCAGGAAGGGGTGGCCGAAAGTGGCGGGCTTGTTGTGCTCGACGAACAGGTGCCCGATCCAGGCGCATCCGTAGCCCACCACCAGGCCCGCGACCAACAGCCGCCAATCCAGCCGCACGATCGCCGCGACCCACAGCCCCAGGCCACTCAGCGTCCCCACCAGGTGCAGCCACCGCGTGGCTGGCTTCTGATGCGCCAGCACGTAACGCGGCCAGAACTCCGCCAGCTTCATCTTTGCCACGGCTAATTCACCTTACGACGCGCCGTCTCCAGGGCTTCGCGCGCCAGCGTGTACTGCGGACTGATCGCCAGCGCTTTCGCAAAGCACGCTTGCGCCTTCTTCAGCATCCCTTGCGCTAGGAAGACCCGCCCCAAGTTGTAAAGCGGATAGTTGTAGGAGTCGTAACGCTTGGCGGTGATGGCCTGCTCCAGCCAGGGGATGGCCTGGTCGTACTGCTGCTTTTCGATCAGGTAGGCGCCGATGTCGTTGTAGGGGTTGCCGAAGTCGGGGTCCACCGCGATAGCCTTCTTGCACTCTTCGATCGCCTGGTCGATTTTCCCCTGGAAGTGGTAGGTCCAGCCCAGGAAAGTAAAGGCCTCGGCGGTGGGATGGGCGGCCAGCGACTGCCGGTAGAGGTCCACCGCCAGGTCGTACTCGCCCTGCATCTGCTGGTGGTAGGCTTCCCGCAGCAGTTCCCAGGCGCGCTCCAGCCGTTCCGCGGTCATGCTTGCTTCCCTCTCCTTGTGGCTCACTACCAGAAAGCCCGAGGCGTTGTCAACGCGTCGCCGCCCTCTGCTTGGTCACGGGCCAGGCTTGTGGGGCTGCTGCAACGCACGGCTGGAGTCGCGCTATTTCCTCCATAGGTCAAACAGCTCGCCCATCCAACCAACAAGTTCGGAAGAGGTGCTCTGCACCCGCAGCCAAAGCAACATGCTTTTAGCCCACTACCGAGCCGTGCTAGGATGCCGCTTTCTAGGTCGGGAGAGAAGCCATTCCTACATCGATTATTATTACCACTCCGGCTGCTGTTCCTGCGTCTTTCCATTTGACCCTGGTCTTTGCCGCCGGCGCGCTGACCCTGGTTGTGTTGGCGGCCCTGCTTCGCTCCGGCCTGCGCGCGGCGCTCGAACCGGCCGGCCACTGGCTCGACCGCTGGCGCAGGGTTTGGTTCTATCCCGAGCGCGAACTGGCCCAGTTCCTGGCAGTGCTGCTGATCCTGGCTTTCCTGGCTGCCTTCGCGGAGCGCTACGCGCTGCCGGGGTGGACCACCGCGGCGCTGTTTGCCGTCTGGGCCTTGCGCCTGCCCGCCGATGGGTGGAGTTGGTTTCGCACTCGCCGCCGGGGAACGTTGGAGCTGCACCAGCGCGGCTTCCGCTTGCTCGACCTGGGCCCGCTCTGGCTGCGCGCCTTGTTGGCCCTACTCGCTGCCGCTTTCTACTTTTTGATTCCCCCGCTCCGCGCTGCCCTGAAGGCGCTGATGGTTTTCCTCGTCGCCAGCTTCGATCGCTGGCTCTCCTAGCCGCAGACACTTTGTTTTTTGCGGGAAAATTTCTGGGTTCCTATTCGGGTCTCAGGCCGGCGACGACTTGGGTGGTGGTTACCAGTTGGCCGCCGCGCTTTTCCACCAGGGTCAGGGTGGTGCGGCCCTTGGCTTGGTCCAGGTGGTGCGTGGCGTCCCGCATCAGGCGCACCTGAAAGCCGCGCTCCAGCAGGCCGCGCGCCGCGTGGTGCACGCAAATTTCCGTCACCACGCCGTAGAGAACAATCTCCCGCCCCGCACCCAGCTGCGCCAGCAGGGCATCCATATTGGGATTGCTAAAGACGTCGAAACACTGCTTTTCAACGATGACTTGCTGGAAGTCAGCCAGCTTCGACGGCAGCTCCGCGCGCTGGTTCGGAATCACGTACTGGCGTGGAAGAACAGTTTCCGGAATCTTCTGCTGCCCGGGCGTGCCCACCAAGCAGTGCGGCGGATACTCTTGGAACTCGTCGTCACCTTCCCGATGGGCGTCCATCGAGGCCACCACTAAAATCCTTTGTTGCGCTGCCCGCTCCGTCAAGCGTCTCAGGTTGGGCGCCAGCTTCTCCGCTCCCGGAACGTAGAGCTTGCCGCCGGGATGCATGAAATCCACTTGCGTATCCACGTCCCAGAAGATGGGCGCTTGTTTCATGGCCGCTTCTCTCAGCTCCGGCTTTTGTCGGCAGGATGGACGACCTTTTGCCGGACTTCTTCCAGCAGTTCCTCCAGCGCTCGGCTGATGCCGACGGGGTAGGCCGGGGCGTTGCGCGACTGCCGGTAGCGCTCCGGCAACCGCTCCAGGTTTGCTTTCGCGCGTTGTTGAATTTCTCCCAGGCCGGGCGAGGGAGCGATGCGGCGCCCTTCCCGCAGCACGCAGGCCAACAGCGGCTCGCCCTCCGGGTAGCTTTCTTCCGCGCGGGCGATCAAGTCGTGGTGGTAGCGGTCCTCTGGGTCGCGGAAGCGAAACACCTGCTTCCGTCCGGGGTAGGTCACTTTGGCTTCGCTGAACTTGGCGCGGTGGCGGGGCCGGCCGTCGGTCAACACCTCGACCAGCTTGTACACCCCGCCCAGCGCCGGGGCGTCTTTGGAGGTGGCCAGCTCCGTCCCCACCCCGAGGAAATCCAGCCGCGCTCCCTGCGCGACAAGTTCGGCGATCAGATATTCGTTCAGGTCGCCGCTGGCAAAAATCTTGGTCTCGCGCAGTCCGGCCCCATCCAGCCGGCGCCGCACTTCCTGGGACAGCTCCACCAGGTCGCCGCTGTCCAGGCGGACGCCGGGCGGGCGCAGGCCCAGCTCGATGATTTTGTCCACGGCCGCCAGGGTGTCGTAGGTGTCCAGCAGCAACACGGTATGCTGGGGGAAGACGCGCGTGAACTGGCGAAAACTTTCTTCCTCCTCCTCGTAAGACATCACGAAGGAGTGCGCCAAGGTTCCGTAGGTGGGAAGGCCGAATCGGAAGCCCGCTTCTACGTTGGAGGTTCCCACACACCCGCCAATGTAGGCCGCCCGTGCCGCCAGCACACCCGCCTCCGGGCCGTGGGCGCGGCGGCTGCCGAACTCCACCACGCCCCGTCCCTGCGCCGCTTCCACCACCCGCGCGGCCTTGGTGGCCACCATGGTCTGGAAAGTGATGGCGGTGAGCAGGTAGGTTTCCACCACCTGCGCTTCGATGATGGGCGCGGTGACGCGCAGCAACGGCTCTTCGGCGAAAACCGGCGTGCCTTCGGGAATGGCCCACACCTCGCCGCTGAAGCGGAACTCCTGCAAATAGTCGAAGAAGGCATCGCTGACGCGGGCAAAAACGGGGTGCCGCCGCAGCCAGGAAATCTCCTCCGGGGCAAAGCGCAGGTTTTCCAGGAAATCGAGGGCCTGCTCCAGCCCGGCCAACAGCAGGTAGCCGCGGTCGGGGGGCAGGTTGCGAATGAACAGCTCAAAAGTGGCCGTGGCCCGCGCGTTGTTCTCGAAGTAGGCCGCCGCCATGGTGAGTTCGTAGAGGTCGGCGAGCAGGGCGGAATGGAGATAACGGTCCGACACGCGAGCTCCTGATCGGATGGACAAGGAGAAATGCTCTCCGCTCTGCATTATAGGCAGCGGGGACGCGCGCCTCAAGCAGCGGCGCGGCGGGGGTTGCCTCCCGCAAAAGAAGAAGGGCGTCCCCTCTCCCGAAGCATCGGGATTTGAGACGCCCAGGAATAATGGTATCGGTACGCGCTTACTTCTTGCCTACGGCCGCTTCCTTGCAGGCTTTGGAGACGCGGAAGCGCACCACCGTCTTGGCCGGAATCTTGATGGCTTCGCCCGTCTGCGGGTTGCGGCCCATGCGAGCCTTGCGGTTGACTTTGCGGAGTTTGCCGAAGCCGGGAAGCGTGAAGACACCGTTGTTCTTAGTTTCCTTCATGGCGATATTTGTCAACTCGTCCATAAACGCCACCACCGTCTTGCGCGGGAGGTCGACGTTTTCGGCGAGTTGCCGATACAACTGGCTCTTGGTCATCGCTTTTGCCATCGTCTAGCCTTCTCCTTAGTGCGAGAGTTTTGGTTTTTCCACCCTGGGTTGCCCTTTCGTGTTTGGGCTCAAACCGGCGCTACTCTAACCCAAAGCGCACCCGATGGCAAGTGCAACCGCTAAAAATGCGGCTTTCCTGCTGCTCGCCCTCAGCGGGCCTTGCGCCCCTTGCCGCCCCCGCCCCGGGCGCTTCCGTTGCTCTCGCCCACGGCGTGGTAGAAGTAGGCGACGCTCAGGATTCCCTTCTGGTAGTTCTCCAGATTCAGCCGCTCATTGGGGGCGTGGGCGTTCTCGTCCGGCAGGCCAAAGCCCATCAATACACAGGGCTTGCGGAACTTCTGGTACATGGTAGAGACCAGTGGAATTGATCCGCCCTCGCGGATAAAGACCGCCTTTTTCTTGAAGCCCTGCTCCAGCGCCGCCTTGCCCGCCTGCACAAAGGGATGGTCGAAGGGCGACACCCAGGCGTCGCCTTCGCTGTGAACCGTGAACTTCACCTTTACGCTCGGCGGAGCCAGCCGTTCGATGTGCTTGCGCACCAGCTTGGTAATCTTGGCCGGATTCTGATTGGCCACTAGGCGGGTGGAAAACTTGGCGCTGGCCTTGGAGGCAATCACGGTCTTGGCGCCTTCGGCGGTGTAGCCGCCGAAGATGCCATTGATGTCCAGGGTGGGGCGCGCCCAGATGCGCTCGATTGTGCTAAAGCCCTTCTCACCCACCAGCCTGCGCACGCCGGTGGTTTTCTGGAAGTTCTTGTCTTTGAAGGGCAGGCGCTTCAACTGTGCCCGCTCCTTTCTGCTCAGCGGCTGTACATCTTTGTAGAAGCCCGGAATGGCGACGCGGCCCCGCTGGTCGTGCAACTGCGCCATCATCTCGCACAGGATGTTGATGGGGTTGGGCACCGCGCCCCCGAACGAGCCCGAGTGCAGGTCCTGGCTCGGGCCTTCGATTTCAACTTCAAAGTAGGTCAGGCCGCGCAGCCCGTAGCACACCGAGGGGATGCCCTTGCCCAGCATGGTGGTGTCGGACACCACCAGCGCGTCGCACGCCAGGCGCTCCCTTTCCTTTTGCATGAAGGCGTACACGTTCTCGCTGCCGGTCTCCTCCTCGCCTTCGATCATGAACTTGACGTTCACCGGCAGCCGGCCGCTGTTCTTGAAGAAAGCTTCCAGGGCCTTGAGGTGGATGAAGACCTGGCCTTTGTCGTCCACCACCCCACGGGCGTAGAGGTCGCCGTCGCGCAGGGTCAGCTCGAAGGGCGGCGAGTGCCACAGGTCGAGCGGCTCCGGCGGCTGGACGTCGTAGTGGCCGTAGAAGAGCAGGGTGGGCTTACCCGGTGCATGCAGCCAGTCGGCGTAGACGATGGGGTAGCCGGCGGTGGAAATGATCTCCACGTTTTCCAGCCCGATGTGGGTCATGTGCTCGGCCAACCAGCGGGCGCAGCGCTCGATGTCCGGTTTGTGCTCGGTCTGGGTGCTGATGCTGGGGATGGCGCAGAATTCGCGCAGCTCCTCTACGTAGCGGTCGGAATTATTCTGGATGAAGTCCACGACTGGTTTCATAGCAGGCTCCTTCGAGTGGCTTGCGCGCCCAAGCGCAGAGAGGGAATTCTATCACAGTCGTTGGGGTACGGTTGTAGTGGTTCGCGCCTCGGAGGTATCCGCCCGCGGCCTCCTCCGGTTATGCTAGACTGGCAGGAAGTTCTGAGGAGGGGGAACCAACCATAACCCGACGGGGGCGCACCTGAATGTTTGGTATTAAGGAAGTCTCCGGAGAGCAACAGCGCCGCATTCTGGAGGAGCTGGAGGAGGCCGCTAAGCTGCATGGGCCCTTCTTCGTATTGGTGGCGGCTTCGAGTGTGATCGTCACCTTCGGCCTGCTGCTCGACAGTCCGGCGGTGGTCATCGGAGCCATGTTGGTGGCGCCGCTGATGACTCCCATCTTTTCTCTCTCGGTGGCGCTGATTCGCGGCCGTTCCAAGCTGCTGGAGCGTTCCCTGCGGACCGAGTTCTACGGCGTGGTGCTGGCGATTCTGGTGGCGGTGGTCATCGGCTTGCTGGTCCCGGAGCCCGAGCTGACCCACGAAATCCTGTCCCGCACCCACCCGACCTTGCTTGACTTGGCGGTGGCGCTGGCGGCGGGGCTGGCGGGCGCTTTTGCCATGGCGCACGAAGAGGAGATCAGCCCCGCGCTGCCGGGCGTGGCCATCGCCGTGGCTCTGCTGCCGCCGTTGGGCGTGGTGGGCATCGGGCTCTCCATGCGGCGGCTGGACCTGGCCGGCGGCGCGTTGGTGTTGTTCCTGGCTAACTTTGTTGCCATCCATTTGGTCAGTGCCGCGGTTTTCTATGTCTCCGGGTTGGCTACGCGCACGGTGGAGCGCAATCCCCGCGTGCTCTTGAAGAACTTCGGGTTCGCGGTGGTGCTGCTGGTGGTGATGGCTGTCTTCCTGGGCGTTCAGTTGTCCAAACTGGTTGACGAAGCCAGCAGCGCGCGGCTGGCTCGCAGCACGCTGGAGCAGCAGGTGCGCATGGTCGAGGGGGCGCGGCTCTCCGAGGCTGAGGTTCGGTGCCGCGGCCCCGCCTGCCAAATCGTAGCCACGGTGGAGACGCCGGAATGGTTCGAACCCAACGTGATTCAGGCCATCGAGAATGTGTTGAGAGACGAGTTGGAACGGCAGGTCGCGCTCACCATTCGATCGGTGCAGATAGTCGAGGATTCCGCCGACGGCTACCACTTCCTGAAGGGCCAGCAAGTCGCCGGAGACTCCTCGGCCTCGGAAGAGGCGGAAAGTTCGCCGGCCCAGCGCGTTCAGCAGCTCCTGATGCAGCAAGCCAAGATGGTGTCGGGGGCCCGGCTGGTGGATTTCAGCTACGACCCCGGCGTTCAGCCTCCCCGGGTGGTAGCGACCTATCTGGCCAGCCAACCCTTCCACGAATCGCTGGAGAACGGGATTGCCAACCTGCTGCAGAGTGAGCTGGGCCAGGACGTAACTCTGGAAGTTCGCTATGTCGGCCCGCTGCCCGGCCGCGATCGCGGGAGAGCCCCTGGCCAGACCGCCCCCTCCGATCAATGAGGGAAAGCTGCTGAGCGCACCAACGTTTCGGCAGTCTGCGGAAAGCTTCCCAGAACCCGCGCAGGCAGGTGCCCAACAGCCCACGGGAGAGCATCAAGCCCACCCAGAGCGCTTGAAACACAATGATGCGAGGGAGGGCGCGCAGGAGTACACTGGCCGGATAGTTCTTTGTGACCACCCAGATTTGGTTGCGGGTGATCAGGCGGAAGATTTCCTTCGGCCCTCGAGCCTCGAACGTCGCACTCCCTTGATGGTAGATGACCGCGGAGGGGACGTAGAGACCTCGATAGCCCCTCAGCCGGGCCCGCAGCGAGAGGTCGAGGTCCTCCAAAAAGCCAAAAAAGTCTTCATCAAAGCCGCCCACGTCTTCCAACACTGTGCGCCGGTAGGCGCTGGCGGTTGTAGTAGCGCTCAAGATCGGACGCGGAAGGCTAATCACTTTCCCATCAACCTCGCTGTGCCCGATCCGATACGCTCCCCCTCCTAGCAGCATGCCGTCGCCGGTGCTATCCACGGCGAACGGTTCGTTGTCTTGAAGTATTTTGGCAACAGCGAAGTCGTATTCCGGCCGTTCTTCCAACGCTTCAATCAGACGGGTGAGGCTTCCGGGGCGCACTTGCACGTCGCTGTTGAGGATGACGACCCAGTAGTCCGCTGTTTTCTCCAGGCCACGATTGATGGCGTGGCTGGGGCCGTGATTTGTCTCCAGCCGGTAGCAGCGGACGCCAGGCAAGTCCAACCGATCCGCTACCGGTTGGGGTGAACCGTCATCTACCACAAGCACCTGGAGGTTCCGTCCGTTCCCGGATTGCAGGCTTTCGAGGCATCGTACAATGTGGAGGCCGTCTCCAAAGACCGGAATGATGACAGAGATTGAAGCGGGAAATCCTGGATGGGCGGACTTCTCGCGGGTATCTTGTGAGAGAGGAGCAACAGCGGGCTCTTCTGTCGCCGGCACAGTCTTGGGAGAATCGTTACGCACGTGAGTTCAGCCTCCGCCCGCAACGGTTTGTCAAGCCGCATCGCGCCTGCTTGTGTCAACCGGTTGGTCGCATAACCTATCGTCCCGGCAGATAGACCCGCAAAACCGCGTGTAGGTCTACGCAACCCCCCGGGTTTTCCGTCCTCTTCTGTGAACGCCCTATGTGGGACAGTCGGTTTCGCCTTGGAAACAATCCCACGCTCAAATCTTTCTTCTTTGTAATCTTGCTCGACCCGAAAGTTAATCAAAACTTACAATTTAAGAGTATCCTGATGCCTTTTGCGCAGGGTTCTCAGGTAGGCAGAGGGAGGCCCTGGGCGGCCTTAGAAAAGGCGCCTTTATTGAGTAATGGTACCGAATGTCCCGGCGTTGGCGACGGTAAAGGAAAAGCGGTATTCATTCTTGCTGCGAATGGGCCCGAGTCCCACGGGGCGGAACTCGAAAGCGACTCCGGAGCAGTCCCAGTTGTAGCTTGCTTGCACTACGGTGTTTTGCAAACGGATGTCCGGCTCGGCGTGGCCACCGGCGTCATTTTGTTTGCCCCGGTTTCCGCCACCAAGTTGGTCGCGTGCCGCAGCGAGCCGAAGGTGCCCGCGTCCGTCCACCAGCCGTCCAGCACGCTGAAGGTCATAGTGCCTTCCTCGATGTACATGTTGTTGACGTCGGTGATCTCCAACTCGCCCCGCCCGCTCGGCCGCAGCCGGCTGATCTTTTCAAAGATGGTGGCGTCGTAGAAATAAATGCCGGTCACCGCGTAGCGCGACTTGGGCTGCTTGGGCTTCTCTTCGATGCGGAGGATGCGGCCGTCGGCAATCTCCGGGCAGCCGAAGCGCTCCGGGTCATCCACCTCTTTGAGCAGCAGGTGAGCGCCGCGTTCCTGTTGCTGGAAGCGCTGCACGGCCTCGCAAATGTTGCCCTCGATGATGTTGTCGCCCAGAACCACGCAGACCTTCTCGCCCTGCACGAAGTGCTCAGCCAGCCGCAGAGCGTCGGCGATGCCGCCTTCGCCTTCCTGGTAGGTGTAGTTGATGTGCTGAAGGCCGAAGTCCTTGCCGTTGGAGAGCAGGCGCAGGAAGTCACCGGCGTCCTGCCCGCCGGTGACGAGCAGGATGTCGCGGATACCGGCGTTCACCAGGGTTTGGATGGGGTAGTAGATCATGGGCTGGTTGTGCACGGGGAGCAGGTGCTTGTTAGTCACCCGCATCAGTGGTGATAACCGTGAACCCGTACCTCCAGCTAGCACAACACCTTTCATGTATCTCCCTCGAACAGAATGATTGTGCCGCAATCCTATTTGCTCGGTCATGCCCTGTCAATGCACAACTGGATGGAGAGCCGTTCTTCTCCATCGAGTGAGAGGGTAGGGTGAGAATTGTAGGTGAAGCGGGCGTGCCCATGCCGGCGAAGGTCCGCGCCTGCGATTCCGCCGGGGGAAAGTTGGCCGGGATGCGATACACGGTCGCGGGCACGCCGTGCTCGGCCAGAATCTCCTAAACCCGGATTTCCGATTTGGCTGTGGTACCGTATCGCCAGGACCAGTCGCTGCGCCTTGAGTTTTGGGGCTCCGACGTAAGGAACCACACTACGGAGGGTGACACCCGGTGGGTGAATTACAACACGAGCCATTCCGGTTCGCGTTCAACGGCTTCTTGAAAGTCGCGTTCCAGGGATCGCGCGTCACTTCTGACGCTGGCCTCATTCTGGTGCGCGAGTTGGATGAACGTCTGGGGCTGGAGACACTCATCGCCGAGCACCTGAGCGATTCCCGACAGGGGATGAACACCCAGTTCAGCGTGGTGGATCTCCTGCGGCAGTCGGTCTACAGTCGCCTCGCGGGCTACGAAGATCTCAACGACGCGGGGCGCGTGTCGGCAGACCCAACATTTCGTCTCATCGGGTCGCCAAAGCGCTGGGACCGGGGTGCGGCGCTGACATCGACGCTGCATTGGTTCGAGACAGAGCTGCTGACCCACGAGGAGAATCTCGTCGGGTTGAGGGCCGTGAACCGGGAGGTGCTTGCACAGGCCGAGATGGCGACGCGCGCCGACCGGATCGTGCTCGACATGGATTCGAGCGAGAGCCCGGTGCATGGGGCGCAGGAAGGGAGCGCCTATAACGGGCACTTCGAGTCCGTCTGCTACCACCCGCTGTTTCTGTTCACCGAGCATGGGGACTGCCTCGCCGCCACGCTGCGGCCAGGCAACGTGCATAGCGCCGACGACTGGGACGACCTGCTCGTACCGGAGATTGACCGGCAGCAGGTGGAGGGCAAGCGCGTAGCGTTCCGCGCAGACGCCGCGTTCGCGAAGCCCGAGATCTACGACGCGCTCGAGCAGCGCGACGTGGACTATGCCATTCGCATGCCGGCGAACAAGAGCTTGGAGCTGGAAATCGAAGACATCCTCTTTCGTCCGCCGGGACGGCCGAGCTGCAAGCCCTTGGTGCGCTACCAGAGTTTCCGCTATCAGGCCAAGAGCTGGACCACGCCCAGACGGATCGTCGCCAAGGTGGAGCACCACCAAGGTGAGCTGTTCCCTCGCGTCGGCTTCATCGTGACCAACATGGCCCTCCCGAGCCGCTCGGTCGTGCGGTTTTACAACAAGCGCGGTACGGCGGAGCAATGGATCAAGGAAGGCAAGCAGGCCACCCACTGGACGCGGCTGTCGTGCCATCGTTTCCGGGCGAACGAGGTGCGCCTGCAACTGAGCGTCCTGGCCTACAATCTGGGCAACTTGTGGCGCAGACTGGTCCTTCCGCTGCGGGTCAAGCGCTGGTCGCTCACGAGTCTCCAGCAGCGACTGGTGAAAACTGGGGGCCGGCTGGTGAAGCATGCGCGGTACTACTGGCTTCTGCTGGCGGAAGGGCATCTCACGCGGCGGCTGTTCGGCGACATGCTGCGGAGGATCTGGGCGCTACCCGTGCCGGCAGGCTGACGCGCGGCCTGAAGTGCAACGAAGCCCGCCCGGCGATGACACGGGGCACACGTGTGGAGCGGTGTCTGAGAAATGCCCGAAAAGCAGGGGTTCCAGTCGGTCGCACGTCGGCGCGGGCTCAGATGAAGGCCTTTGAAGCTGAGCGATTGTGCGACGATCGAAGTTTTTGTGCGATCGGCGGCGATCGGGTGTATAAACGTGCCATCAGGGGCAGGCAAAACGGAAATCCCGGCTATATAGATACTTACCGGAGCGAGTGGAAAAGTGTCACTGTCGGTGGTCCGCGTGCAACCGGGCCGTTAAATAAAGCGGGATGTTAAATGGAGAATGGGAGAATCCGTAAACGATATCTTGGGGGGGCGTGCGCAACCCCCATGGTTGCCCGCGCTACCCCGTGCGTCAGTTTACGAACCGGAGAATCGGAAAGAATGTGTAGGTCGGCGCAAGTGATTGGAAAAGCGCCAGATACGACAAGACCCCGACGGGGCCGTCCGTCGGGGTCTTGCGTTAACTAACAGACCGCAAAAGTTCGCGGTTATGATTTTGGCTCCCCGGGCAAGACTCGAACTTGCAACCCTTCGGTTAACAGCCGAATGCTCTACCATTGAGCTACCGGGGAGCGGGCGGAGCATAGATTCTAGCACCGGCGGAAACACCGGCCAAGCCCCACCCACTACCAGGGGGGAGTAGCAGCGGCGAAGCCGCAGGCTTCTTCGCTGGTTTGTTTGCCTGCCTTGCTGGCCTGTAATTGACTCTCGGCAGACAAGAATGTCTGCCCCACCGGTAGCAAGAAAAATCCAGTAGCTGGCATTTCTGCCTCCGGCTACCGCTCGGTTCAGGACTTGTTAGAAAAGCGAAGATTGGCGAGAAGGCGATGGTATCTGATCGGGAGCGAGGCCGCGCTTGAGTTGAGCGACGTAGCGGTCGGCTTCGCGAGTAGGCTTGGGGATGCGAAAGCCGTCGGTGCAGGCCAGGGCGAGTCGAATGGCGGTTTCGAGATCAATGCGGTGCCTGATGGAGACGAAGATGGGATGCACGCCGACCCGGGTGCGGATGACGGCCCTGATGACTTCCTCGCCGTCCACCAGCGGAGTCCAGGCCCCGACGCGGTCGGGCGGGTCCTGGTGGTCGCCGATCAGGCGAGATTTGACCACGCCTATGCCGGGCTGGCCGAGCACAACGGAGAGGTGGGAGGCCAGGCCGAAGCGGCGTGGGTGGGAATAGCCGTGGGCGTCGAACAGCAGCAGGTCAGGCGTGGTGCGTAGGCGGCTGAAGGCTTCCAGCAGCACCGGGCCTTCGCGGAAAGTCAGCAGGCCGGGGATGTAGGGGAAGGCCAGGCGGCGCTCGGCTGAGACGCGTTCCACTTCGCGCAGGTCGGGAAAGGAATAGACGATCACGCCGGCGTAGCCCATGTTCCGGTCTTTGTCGAGGGAGATGTCGGCCCCGGCGACCGTGCGGACAGTGCCCAGGTCGTTTTGCCGCTTCGTGCGGTGGCGCAACTCCACCTGGAGAGCAGCGGCTTCCCGAGGGGAGACGTCCCAGCGGTGCGGCACTCGCGCTTTCATCAGCAGCATTGTAGCGCAGCCTGCCAGGGCCGAGCCAAGGGGAGATGCCGCGGGGGTTTCGGCGGGCCAGCCCTGAGCGGGTTACCTTGGAGAAAGGTTGGCTGGGAGGTGGGAAGTGAAGGGCTAATCCTTCTTGAGCTCGGTCAGAACCTGCTTGGCGACTTCGCGCAGAGTCTCGAACACGCCCACGCCCTGAATGGCGATTCCCTCGATGACCGGCTCGCCTTTGACCTGAATCTCCTTGGCGAGTTCCTCCACCGGAAGGATGCTGGGCAAGTCGCGCTTGTTGAGCTGGAGCGCGTAAGGTATGGACTGGAAGTCGAAGCCGTGCTCTTGCAAGTTTTCTTGCAGGTTTTCCAGTGTCTCCAGGTTGGCATCCAGGCGCTCTTCTTGCGAGTCGGCGACGAAAACGACGCCGTCAACTCCTTTCAGAATCAGTTTGCGGCTGGCGTCATAGAACACCTGCCCGGGGACGGTGTAGAGGTGGAAACGGGTGCGGAAGCCGCGCACTGTGCCCAAATCCAGCGGCAGGAAGTCGAAGAACAGGGTGCGGTCGGTCTCCGTCGCCAGCGAGATCATCTTGCCCTTCTGGGTCTGGGTAGTGTTGTCGTAAATCCACTGCAGGTTGGCCGTCTTGCCCCCCAGGCCAGGCCCGTAGTACACGATCTTGCAGTTGATCTCTCTGGCGGCGAAGTTGATGAAAGACACGGATACCTTTCAAACAGGTAATTTGAACCGCCTTTATCCGATATCTCCAGCGTATGTCCTGTGTCCCGAGTAAAAGCAATCTGCCGCCCGTCGGGCGACCAAGCAGGTTCCGAGTCATAGTGTGGACCAGAAGTAATTTGGACCGCCTCTCCTCCCCGGGCGGGAACCTTCCACAAGCTGCCCTGCAGGGAAAATGCGATCTCTTGCCCATCAGGCGACCAAGCCGGAGCCCACGGCCCTGTGGTCACCGCTGGCAAGTAAATGCTTTCCATGTACATCTGCCCAGCCGGGGACAAAATCTGGTGGTAAGCAGTGGGAACTTGTGCGGCAGTAGAACCAAGGACAAGGAACAAACCCCAAAATAGTAAGAAACGAAAGATTTGGGAGTTCAATGTCGCCCTCCCTTCCTAAGAGGCAAAAACTTCGAACTGCAGGTTAGCTCGCTCCGCTCTCTTCCGGGGCATCCGCTGATCCCTACTCTTCAGCTAGCCCGGCATAGATTTGGCGAGCCCGGCGCTACACCTGGCGGACTTCCTCTTTTCGCACAGGAGTACCGAAATTGTCCAGGCCCTCGATGATCTCCAGTACCCGATCAATCCGGGATTTCCGTTTTGCCTGCCCCTGATGGCACGTTTATACACCCGATCGCCGCCGATCGCACAAAAACTTCGATCGTCGCACAATCGCTCAGCTTCAAAGGCCTTCATCTGAGCCCGCGCCGACGTGCGACCGACTGGAACCCCTGCTTTTCGGGCATTTCTCAGACACCGCTCCACACGTGTGCCCCGTGTCATCGCCGGGCGGGCTTCGTTGCACTTCAGGCCGCGCGTCAGCCTGCCGGCACGGGTAGCGCCCAGATCCTCCGCAGCATGTCGCCGAACAGCCGCCGCGTGAGATGCCCTTCCGCCAGCAGAAGCCAGTAGTACCGCGCATGCTTCACCAGCCGGCCCCCAGTTTTCACCAGTCGCTGCTGGAGACTCGTGAGCGACCAGCGCTTGACCCGCAGCGGAAGGACCAGTCTGCGCCACAAGTTGCCCAGATTGTAGGCCAGGACGCTCAGTTGCAGGCGCACCTCGTTCGCCCGGAAACGATGGCACGACAGCCGCGTCCAGTGGGTGGCCTGCTTGCCTTCCTTGATCCATTGCTCCGCCGTACCGCGCTTGTTGTAAAACCGCACGACCGAGCGGCTCGGGAGGGCCATGTTGGTCACGATGAAGCCGACGCGAGGGAACAGCTCACCTTGGTGGT
Source organism: Candidatus Acidiferrales bacterium (assembly GCA_965247455.1). Lineage (GTDB taxonomy): Bacteria > Acidobacteriota > Terriglobia > Acidiferrales > 2-02-FULL-67-57 > JACZYA01. The sequence goes on along the minus strand of CBDFHE010000018.1, from coordinate 722,878 downwards.
GCTCCACCTTGGCGACGATCCGTCTGGGCGTGGTCCAGCTCTTGGCCTGATAGCGGAAACTCTGGTAGCGCACCAAGGGCTTGCAGCTCGGCCGTCCCGGCGGACGAAAGAGGATGTCTTCGATTTCCAGCTCCAAGCTCTTGTTCGCCGGCATGCGAATGGCATAGTCCACGTCGCGCTGCTCGAGCGCGTCGTAGATCTCGGGCTTCGCGAACGCGGCGTCTGCGCGGAACGCTACGCGCTTGCCCTCCACCTGCTGCCGGTCAATCTCCGGTACGAGCAGGTCGTCCCAGTCGTCGGCGCTATGCACGTTGCCTGGCCGCAGCGTGGCGGCGAGGCAGTCCCCATGCTCGGTGAACAGAAACAGCGGGTGGTAGCAGACGGACTCGAAGTGCCCGTTATAGGCGCTCCCTTCCTGCGCCCCATGCACCGGGCTCTCGCTCGAATCCATGTCGAGCACGATCCGGTCGGCGCGCGTCGCCATCTCGGCCTGTGCAAGCACCTCCCGGTTCACGGCCCTCAACCCGACGAGATTCTCCTCGTGGGTCAGCAGCTCTGTCTCGAACCAATGCAGCGTCGATGTCAGCGCCGCACCCCGGTCCCAGCGCTTTGGCGACCCGATGAGACGAAATGTTGGGTCTGCCGACACGCGCCCCGCGTCGTTGAGATCTTCGTAGCCCGCGAGGCGACTGTAGACCGACTGCCGCAGGAGATCCACCACGCTGAACTGGGTGTTCATCCCCTGTCGGGAATCGCTCAGGTGCTCGGCAATGAGTGTCTCCAGCCCCAGACGTTCATCCAACTCGCGCACCAGAATGAGGCCAGCGTCAGAAGTGACGCGCGATCCCTGGAACGCGACTTTCAAGAAGCCGTTGAACGCGAACTGGAATGGCTCGTGTTGTAATTCACCCACCGGGTGTCACCCTCCGTAGTGTGGTTCCTTACGTCGGAGCCCCAAAACTCAAGGCGCAGCGACTGGTCCTGGCGATACGGTACCACAGCCAAATCGGAAATCCGGGTTTATAGCATAGCCCTGTAAAGGCGGCAACCAAGCCTGTACTTCCGGAGTGGGTCTCTTTTGAAAATGAGAAGCTCGCGCAGAGCCCCGTGGCACCTGCCACGGGGTGTTTGTGCTGCTTATCCACCCGGCGGCAGGTGCCTGCCTACCGCTTGCCCGCCTAGGACGGGCAGGCAGGCCGCTGGGCTCAGCGGAAAATCAACATCACGAAACTAGCCCACTACCATACTTCCAACCCTTTAATCGGCAGAAAGAGTTCAGAGTTTGAATCGCTTCTGAGCGAGCTGTTGCCTGCCGTCCATTTCAAATAAGATTTATTAAATCTGCTAGTTACACAGAGACATAAAATGTCATACTTGTGACGTATATTGTCAATCCAGGTGGCACTTTTGGTACTAGCTGCAATTGACTTGATCTGCTGGACTTGTTATAAGTTAGGCTAGGTTTTTTCCGATGGCTAAGAAGAAAAGAGCCAAGCGAGGCAAGCCTAAGCGGGCTGTGAAAGCCGTTCGCCGCGAGGCTGCGCGATCTCGCTCACGCCGGGCAGCGAAGGCTGGGCGTCGCGTGCGACCGGCGCATCCTGGGGCGAAAGGGCGCAAGAGACTCAAAAAGGCCAAGAAGGCCAAGAGGGTCCAAAAGGCTAAGGGGCTCAAGAAGGTTGTTGACCCGCGGGTGGCCCAGGCGATGAGGCAGTACGAAGAAGCCATGCGGCAGTTCAACAAGCAGAGCTATCGCCGGGCCAAGGCCGTTTTCGAGAAAGTCGTGGTGGGATACAGCCGCGAGTTGGCCGAGCGCGCTCGTGTCCACCTGGCGATGTGCGAGCAACGCTTGCAGCGGGCCGAGCCGCTTCGTCTGCGCACCGCCGACGACCACTACCACTACGCTGTTTCCCAGATCAACCTGGGCAACTACGACCAGGCGCGCACGCACCTGGAGAAAGCGCGCAAGCTCGCCCCCAAGGGGGATCACGTCTTCTATGCTCTGGCCTCGGTCGCGGCTCTGCTCGATGAGCCCGAGGAGGCCTTGCAGCATCTGGACCTCGCCATCAAGCTGCGCCCGGAAAACCGCTACCACGCGCGCCACGATAGTGACTTTGCCTACTTGCAGGATGATCCGCGTTTTCAGGAACTTCTCTACCCGAATCGGCTGGCCACCCCACGGGCCAGAGAGTTGTACACCTGATCCGTACCCCGCTGGACATTGGAATTCACCGGGCCGTTTCTTTGCGCACTGTGTTTTCATGAGTGGAACTTCGAGGTAGGTGGGTATGCCTTCTGAACTCGCTTTGGTGGTGCTGGCTGCGGGAAAGGGAACCCGGCTGAAGTCCAGCCGGGCTAAAGTGCTGCACCAGGCGGGCGGGTTGCCGCTGCTGGCTCACGTCCTGCGCGCGCTCAAGCCGCTGCGCTCGGCGGGTGCGTGGGTGGTGGTGGGCCATCAGGCGGATGAAGTACGTGGGCTGGCCGAATCGCTCGGGGCGCGCGCGGTGCTGCAACGGCCCCAACTCGGCACCGGGCACGCTGTGGCCACGGCGTTCAAGGCTTTGCCGCGCCGTGTCACGCGGGTGCTTGTCTTGCCCGGCGATGCGCCGCTCATCCGCACCGAGGCCCTCCGCGCTCTGCTCAGAGCTCACGCGAACGCCGGCGCTGCCACCACCCTGCTCACGGCTGAGCTCGACGACCCGCGCGGCTACGGTCGCATCGTTCGCGGCTCCTCCACCCTGGTGGACGCCATCGTGGAGCAGGCCGCCCTCCAGCCCGACCAGCTCGGCCTGCGCGAGGTCAATGCCAGCATCTACTGTTTTGAGCGGACCGCGGTGGCGCCCTGGCTCGGCCGGCTGGGCCGCACAAATGTCCATCGCGAGTACTACCTCACCGACGTCATCAGTCTCTTGCGGCGCGACGGGCACGCGGTGGCCGCCTACAAGGTGTCGAGCCCGGAGGTAGTGCTGGGCGTCAACACCCTGGCCGAGCTGGCCCGCGTGGACACCGTTCTTCGCCGGCGCAAGGCCGAGGCCCTGATGGCTTCCGGCGTCACCCTCTACCAGCCGGAGACGCAGGCCATTGACCCCGACGTTTCCATCGGGCCCGATACCATCGTCGAAGCCGGGGTGGAGTTGCGCGGCCGGACCCGCATCGGTCGCCGCTGTCACGTCGGCGCCCACAGCATTCTGCTCAACGCGCGGCTCGCCGACGGCGTTACCGTCCGCTCGCATTCGCTGGTGCTCAACAGTCGCCTCGGGCCGGGCGTTTCCGTCGGGCCCTTCGCCCACCTGCGCGATGGGGCCGACATCCGCAAGGGCGCCCGCATCGGCAACTATGTGGAAGTAAAAAAATCGGTCGTGGGCGAAGGCACCAAAGCCCAGCACCTCACCTACCTGGGCGATGCTACGGTAGGCCGCGGCACCAACATCGGCGCCGGCACCATCACCTGTAACTACGACGGCGTCAACAAAAACCCCACCCGCATCGGGGACAACGTCTTCATCGGCAGCGGCACCGAGTTGGTGGCGCCGGTCCGGGTCGGTCGCGGCGCCTACGTCGCCGCCGGCTCCACCGTCACCGATAACGTGGCCGCTGGCGCGCTCGCCCTTGCTCGCGGTCGCCAGGTTACCAAGCCCGGCTGGGCCCGTACCCGCCGGCAGAAACTGGCCGCCGCCAAAGCGCGCAAGGAAGAGCCCCGCGTGGCCGTCCGCACCGGAAATTCCTCCAATGCGAACCGAGCCTCCAAAGCCGCCAAGCGCCGCCGCTCCGCCCGACGCAAACGCCGCCCCCGCCGCCGCTAGCCCAGAGCTGGTTTTTCTCAATCGTTCAGCCCACGGGCTTCCGCCCGTGGGAACCGCGTTGGCACGGTTTCGTCAGGGTTCACCCTGAGGATTCTCCCTGAAGGGCACGGCGGAATTTGTCCCGAGCGAAGTCGAGGGAGCCATGCCTAACAGTTGGTCCGTGGAAGGGGTTTCAACCCCTGAGGCCGACCTCGCAATGAGTCGCCGAGCCCCGTGGCACCCGCCACGGGGTCTTCTCTGTGTTCTCTGCGCCTCGGTGGCTTCCTGTTTTCACTGGTCGCTGGCCACTGCTCACCACCTGTGCTAGACTTTCCTGTGGTACCTTCCATGAAATTCGGCGTGGTCGTTTTTCCCGGTTCCAACTGCGACCACGACGCCTTCCACGTCCTCTCCAGCGTGCTCGGTCAGCCCACCGAATGGGTCTGGCACCAATCCACCGAGGTCAACCACCTGGATGCCATCGTGCTGCCGGGCGGCTTCTCCTACGGCGACTACCTCCGCACCGGCGCCCTTGCCAGCCACTCGCCCGTCCTGGGCGCGGTCAAGAAGTTCGCTGCCCGCGGCGGGCTGGTGCTGGGTATCTGCAACGGCTTCCAGATTCTGCTCGAAGCCGACCTGCTGCCCGGCGCCATGCTGCGCAACCGCCGGCTGAAGTTCCTCTGCCGCTTCGTCCACCTGCGGGTGGAGACTACCGACACGCCCTTTACCACTGCCTGCCAAGAGGGGCAGGTGCTGAAGATGCCCATCGCGCACATGGACGGGAACTACTTCGCCGGCGAGGCTACGCTGCGCGAGCTGGAGCGCAACAATCAGATCGTCTTTCGCTACGTCACCCTCGCGGGCGAAGTCGCGGACGACGCCGAGGCCAACCCCAACGGCGCCCTCGCCAACATCGCCGGCATCTCGAACCGCGAGCGCAACGTGCTCGGCCTGATGCCCCACCCCGAGCGCGCCTCCGAGGCCCTGATGGGCTCCACCGACGGCCTCGCCATTTTCCAATCTCTGGTCCAATCCCTTGTCACGCGGTAACAGTCAGTGTCTTTCTCTGTGCTTCTGCGGCTCTGTGGCAGAGTTTTTGTTTTTCTGTGTGAATCGGTGTGCATCCGTGGTTGCTAATGCCTGAGCCAACCATCACGGTCGACTTGGTGGCCGAGCACGGGCTGGCGCCCGAAGAGTACGCCCGCATCCAGGAAATCCTGGGCCGCGAGCCCAACTTCACCGAACTCGGTATCTTCAGCGTGATGTGGAGCGAACACTGCTCCTACAAGTCCAGCCGCGTCCACCTCAAGCGCCTGCCCACCGGCGGCCCGCAAGTCCTGCAAGGCCCGGGCGAAAACGCCGGCGTCGTGGACATCGGCGACGGGCTGGCCGCTGTTTTCAAGATCGAGTCGCACAACCACCCCAGCTTCGTCGAGCCGTTTCAGGGCGCGGCCACCGGCGTGGGCGGCATCCTGCGCGACATCTTCACCATGGGCGCGCGCCCCCTCGCCATCTTGGACGCGCTGCGCTTCGGCCCGCCCGATGACCCGAAGAATCGCGCCGTCGCCGAAGGCGTCGTCAGCGGCATCGCTTTTTACGGCAACTGCATCGGCGTGCCGACGGTGGGCGGCGACCTCTTCTTCGACCCCTGCTACGCTGCCAACCCGCTGGTGAACGCCCTCTGCTTGGGCATCGCGCCCAAGCAAAAGATTTTCCTCGCCTGCGCCCGCGGCTTGGGCAACCCGGTGATCTACGTCGGGGCCAAGACCGGGCGCGACGGCATCCACGGCGCCTCGCTGCTGGCTTCAGCGGAGTTCGACGAGGCCTCAGCCGCCAAGCGCCCCAACGTGCAGATCGGCGATCCTTTCCTAGAAAAGCTGCTGCTGGAAGCGCTGCTGGAAGCGCTCGACACCGGCGCCATCGTCGGCTTGCAGGATATGGGCGCGGCCGGCCTGACCTGCTCCACTTGCGAGATGGCCGCGCGCAGCGGCACCGGCATCGAGATCGAACTCGACAAAGTCCCGCAGCGCGAGACCGGCATGACGCCCTACGAAATCATGCTGTCGGAGTCGCAGGAGCGCATGCTGGTGGTAGCTGAAAAAGACCGCGCGCAGGAGGTGCAGGAGGTTTTCCGCAAATGGGGCTTGGACGCGGTCGTAATCGGGCAGGTGACGGACGATGGCGTGCTGCGCGTGCGTCACCACGGTCAGGTGGTGGCGGAGATTCCCGCCCGCCCGCTGGCGGACGATTGCCCCGTGTACCAGCGGCCTTTGCAAGCGCCCGCCGCGCCGAGCGGAAAGTTGCTCAGCTTCGTGTCGGACGAAGAAGCGCGCCGCAACCTGCGCGACAATTTCCTGCGGCTGCTGGCCTCGCCCAACCTTGCTTCTCGCCGGTGGATTTACCAGCAGTACGACCACACCGTGCGCACCAACACCGTGCTGCATCCCGAGCGCGGCGACGCCGCCGTGCTGCGCCTGAAAGGCAGCCGGCGCGGGCTGGCGCTGACGGTGGACGGCAATGGGCGCTGGTGCCGGCTCGACCCGCAGCGGGGCGCGCAACTGGCAGTGGCGGAAGCGGCGCGCAACCTGGTGGCGGTAGGCGCGCGCCCGCTGGCAGTAACGAACTGCCTGAATTTCGGCAACCCGGAGAAGCCGGAAATCATGGGGCAGTTCAGCGCCGTGATTGACGGCATGGCCGAAGCCTGCCGCGTGTTCGGCACGCCGGTCACGGGCGGCAACGTCAGCTTCTACAACGAGACCCGCGGGCAGGGCATCCACCCCACGCCCGTCATTGGGATGCTGGGCCTGCTCGACAACGTCGAGCGCGCGCTGGGCTCGGGTTTCCGCGCCACCGGCAGCGCCATCGTTCTGTTGGGGGGCAAGTCGGGCGTGGAGCGCGCGCCCGAGCCGGCCTTTTCTTCCAGCGAGTACGCCCGCCTCATCTACGGTGTCACCGGCGGCGAGCCGCCGGCCATCGACCTGGCCTACGAGAAGCGTGTGCAGGACTGCGTGCTGGAAGCGCACCGCCGCGCCCTGCTGGCCGCCGCGCACGACATCTCCGACGGCGGGCTGCTGGCTGCCCTGGCGGAGTGCTGCTTCGCCGCCGAGCCTGCGCGTGGAGTTGCAGTCACCCTGGGCGGCAAGCAGCCGCTGGAAGCGGTGCTCTTCGGCGAGGATCCTTCCCGCCTGCTGCTGGAGGTGGACGAGAAGCAGCTTGCCGAACTGCTACGGCTTGCGAGAGAATACCAGGTGGAGGCGCGGCAGTTGGGCTGGACCTCGGCGGGGGAATTTCGGGTGCACTTCAACCGGCAGGTGGTGTTGGAAGAAGACATCGCCACCCTGCGCGAAGTTTGGCAGGCAGGTTTGCCGCAGGCCTTGCAGACGGTGGGGTCGCTATGAACGTCGGCAATCATCTCTGGTTCCACGACGACCACTTCCATGACGAGTGCGGCGTCTTCGCCGTCTTCGGCCATCCGGAGGCAGCCAAGCTCACCTACCTGGGCCTCTACGCCTTGCAACATCGTGGGCAGGAGAGCGCCGGCATCGTTGCCAGCGACGGCGGCCGTTTCAGCCACCACAAGGGCATGGGGGAAGTGGCCGAAGTTTTCACCGATCCGGTGATGAAGACGCTGGCCGGGCAGGCCGCCATCGGCCACACCCGCTACTCGACCGCGGGAGAGACGGCGCTGCTCAACGCGCAGCCGCTGGTGGTGGACTGCAACAAAGGGCCGATCGCGCTGGCGCACAACGGCAACCTGGTGAACGCGCAGCAGGTCCGGCGGCGGCTGGAAGGCAGCGGGTCGATTTTCCAGACCAGTTCCGACACCGAGGTTATCGTTCACCTGCTGGCGCAGTCGCGGGCCGAATCCATCCGCGAGGCCATTCCGGAAGCGCTGCGCATGGTGGAGGGAGCCTATTCGCTGGTACTGCTCACACGCGACGCGGTGTTTGCCCTGCGCGACCCGCGCGGCTTCCGCCCGCTCTGCCTGGGCCGGCTGGACGGCGCCTGGGTGGTGGGCTCGGAGACCTGCGCGTTCGATTTGATCGGCGCCGAGTACGTGCGCGAGATCGAGCCCGGCGAAATGGTGATTCTGTCGGAGGCGGGCGTCGAGAGCAGCTACTTCACTCCGCCCGTCAAGCACGCCTACTGCATTTTCGAGCACGTCTATTTCTCGCGCCCCGACTCCATCATTTTCGGGCGTCCGGTGCAGAAGAGCCGCGAGATGCTGGGTTGGCTGCTGGCGCGCGAGCATCCCGCCGAGGCCGACGTGGTCGTTCCCGTGCCTGACTCCGGCACCGCCGCCGCCATCGGCTACTCCATCGAGTCGGGTGTGCCGTTGAAGCTGGGCTTGATCCGCAACCACTACATCGGCCGCACCTTCATCCAGCCGGAGCAGACCATCCGCGACTTCAGCGTCAAGGTGAAGCTGAATCCCGTCCGCAGCCTGCTGGAGAATCGGCGCGTCGTCCTGGTGGACGACTCCATCGTCCGCGGCACCACCATGCGCAAGATCGTGCGCATGATCCGCGAGGCTGGCGCGTTGGCCGTGCACGTGCGCGTTTCCTGCCCGCCCATCATTTCCCCGTGTTTTTACGGCATCGACACCCCCACCAAGCGGGAGTTGATCGGCGCGCAAAAACCGGTCAGCGAGATCTGCGAGTTCATGGAGGCCGACTCGCTGGGGTATCTCTCCCTGGAGAGCTTGCGCAAGGCGGTGGCCGACGCTGAGGGCCGTTATTGCCACGCTTGCTACACCGGCAACTACCCTACGGATTTTGTCGAGTTGCAGTTGCAAGCCGAAGCCGAGGCGGGCGACAAGACCAGCGAGGAAACGTGACATGGCAAGAACTCTCCGACCCATGCTTGGGGGGGCACTGTTGCTGGTGTGTGCCGCTCTTCCGGCGCTGGCGGAGGACAATGCGCGGGAAGACGTGGGGCTGTGCGTGGGCGGTGCTCCCACCGCCCCCATCAAGATCGAGGTCTTCTCCGATTTTCAGTGCCCGGCCTGCCGCACCTTCTACCTGGAAACCATCCGGCCGGTGCTGGCCGACTACGCCAGCGCCAATAAGGTCTGCGTGGTCTATCGCGAGTTTCCGTTGCGCATGCATCAGCACTCCCGCAAGGCGGCGCGCTACGCTGCGGCCGCGCGGCGCGTGGGCGTGTGGCAGTGGGTGCAAGTTACTGACCGGCTCTACCTGGACCAGAGCCGTTGGTCGCAGGACGGAACCGTAGAGGCGGCGGTCGCGCGCGCCCTCTCCAAAGAGGACTTAAAGCGGGTGGAGGCGCTGCTGGGCGATTCTGCCATCAACGCTGAAATCGACCGCGACCTTGCGCTTGGGCGCCGGCAGGGCGTGCGCTCAACTCCGACTTTCTTTATCACCGCGCAGGGCAAGACCGAGCGCGTCACCGGCATAGTGCAGTACTCCATTCTGCGCCGCTACCTCGACAGCCGTTTGGGGCAGTAAGCCGTGGCTGGGCGCCTTCTGCATTGGGTGGGCCGTCTGGGCTTGGGCGCGCTGTTCCTCTATGCCGGCTACACCAAGCTGCGCAGTCCCTTTCTGTTTGAGATGGCGGTGGATGGGTACCAATTACTGCCCGCCGACGCCGTGATAGTGGTCGCGCGCGTGCTCCCCTGGCTGGAGGTGGCGCTGGGCTTGTGGTTGCTGGCGGGCTGGAAGCTGCGTTACAGCGCTGCCTTCACGGCTTCGTTGCTGGGGCTTTTTGTGGTGGTCATGGGAGTCACCTACGCCCGTGGCATCGAAGCTGACTGTGGCTGCTTCGGTCTGGGCGAGCCCATCACGCCCGCTACCTTGACGCGCGACTCGCTGCTCTTTGCCTTGGCCGTGTTCCTGGCCATCTACGCCTGGCGGCGGGCAGCACGGCTGCTCCGCCCCTGCCCGAACGTTCGGTCTCCTAAGCCTTTTCTCCGTTGTATAACAGGTATTGTCAGGGCACGGCTTTAGCCGTGCCGCAATGTGGCATCAGAAAAAGCGGCTTTAGCCGCTGAGGTCCTCAGGGGCTAAAGCCCTTGCTAAGAAGCAAGGCATAACGGCAGGGCCAGCTTGTCCTGCCTGTCCCGAGCCACGTCGAGGGAAGCGCAGTTGAGGGCTGGCTTCTTCGTCGCTACTTGTGCTTTTTCGGGTAGCGGCGATGCCCGTAGGGGCGTCGTCGGTTTTTCCCTGGGGTTTCCTCCAGAGCCCGTTTTTTTGTCGGGTCTCGGTTAGAATAGTCCCTCGACATGCCGGCGCGCTCACAGTCCATCCGTTACGCCGATGCGGGCGTGGACCGCACCCGCGCGGACGCTGTGAAAGATCGTATCCAAAAGCTCGCCCGCTCGACCTTCACCCGCCAAGTGCTGGCGGGGATCGGCGGCTTCGGCGCGCTCTACGCTCTTGAGCGTGGGCGCCAGCCGGTGTTGGTGTCGAGCGTGGACGGCGTGGGCACCAAGCTGAAGGTGGCCGCGCAAGTGGGTGCGTACCAAGTGGTGGGCGCCGACATTGTCCACCACTGCGTGAACGACATTGCAGTGCAGGGCGCGGCGCCGCTGTTTTTTCTCGACTACATTGCTAGCAGCCGGTTGGATCCCGCCGCGCTGGAGCAGGTGCTGCGCGGCGTGATCCGCGCCTGCCGGAAGCTGGGGATGCCGCTCGTCGGTGGCGAGACCGCCGAGATGCCGGGCGTGTATGCGCCCGGTGAGATGGACGTGGTGGGCTGCATTGTCGGCGTGGTCGAGCGCAGCAAGATTCTCCCCCGGCGCGTGCGCCCCGGCGACCGACTGCTGGGTCTGGCGTCCACCGGGCTGCACACCAACGGCTACTCGCTGGCGCGCAAGCTCTGTTTTGAGGTGGCGGGACTTGCGCCCCACTCGCGCGTGTCGGAGCTTCACTCCACGGTGGCAGAGGCGCTGCTGCAACCGCACCGCTGCTACTACCCCGTGCTCAAGCCGCTGCTGGAGAAAGGCTGGCTCAACGCCGCTGCCCACATCACCGGCGGCGGGTTGACCGAAAACCTGCCCCGGGTGTTGCCGCGCAACTGCGCCGCCGAGGTCCACCTGGATCGGTGGCCGGTGCCGCCGTTGTTCCGCTGGCTGGAGCGGCTGGGCGGTGTGTCGACGAAGGAAATGCTGCGCACCTTTAACATGGGTATCGGGATGGTGCTGGTGGTCTCGCCGCGCCTTCAGTCCAAGGTGGAGCAGGTGCTGCGCCGGCACCGCATGAGGTTCCATGAGATCGGGGAAGTGGTTCGCCTGTCCCGCCACAGGCGGGAAGGACGGCAGTCGGTGCGCTACGGCGGAGGCTGGCGATGAATCGGATTGCGGTGCTGCTGTCCGGGCGCGGCTCGAACTTCGAAGCCATAGCCGAGAGCGTCCGCGCCGGGCGCATCCGCGACGCTGAGGTCGCCGTCGTGGTGAGCAATCGCGAGAGCGCCAGCGGGATCGAGAAAGCGCGCCAGCGCGGCATCGAGGCGGTGGTGATTCCCTCCAAGGGAAAGCAACGCGAGGAGTACGACCGGGAAGTGGTAGCGCTGTTGAAGCAGAAGAAGATTGACTTGGTCTGCCTGGCGGGTTTTATGCGCCTGCTTTCGCCTTACTTCGTGCAGGAGTTCCGCCACCGCATTCTGAACATCCATCCCGCGCTGCTGCCGTCGTTTCCGGGTTTGGAAGCGCAGAAGCAGGCGCTGGAGTGGGGCGTGAAGTTTTCCGGCTGCACCGTCCACTTGGTGGACGAGCACCTCGACGCCGGCCCGATTATCTGCCAGGCGGTGGTGCCGGTCGAGGACGGCGACACCGAGGAGACGCTGGCCGCCCGCATCCTGCGCGAGGAGCACCGCATCTACGCCGAAGCCATCAACCTCATCCTCAGCGGCCGCTACCGCATCGACGGCTGCCGCGTCCTCCGCACCGGCTGAGGTTCGCTGGGCTGCGGGTTGATTCAATTGTTGGGTTGGCCTAGGCTTACTCGATTCCGAGGGAAGAGGCTTTTTCTTTGAGCGCGCGTGCCAAGTCTATGACGCTGGACGAGCAACTGGCCTACCTGCACAAGGGTGCGACGGAAATCATCCGCGAAGAGGAGCTGCGGCAGAAGCTGGCGCACTCGCAGAAGACCGGCAAGCCGCTGCGGGTGAAGCTGGGGGTTGACCCCACCGCGCCCGACATCCACCTGGGCCACACGGTCGTGCTGCGCAAGCTCAAGTATTTCCAGGACCTGGGCCACACCGCCATCTTCATGATCGGGGATTTCACCGGGATGATCGGCGACCCTTCCGGCCGCAACGCCACCCGCCCGCCGCTGACGCGCGAGGAAATTCTGGCCAACGCCGAGACCTACAAGCAGCAGGTCTTCAAGATTCTCGACCCCGAGCGCACCGAGTTGCGCTTCAACTCCGAGTGGCTGGGGAAGTTTACGGGCGAAGACATGGTGCGGCTCTGCTCGCACTACACCCTGGCGCGCATGGTGGAGCGGGAGGACTTCCGCAGCCGCCTGAACGCAGGTCAACCCATCGCGCTGCACGAGCTGCTCTACCCCCTGCTGCAAGCCTACGACTCGGTGGCGCTGGAGGCGGACGTCGAGTTGGGCGCCACCGAGCAGAAGTTCAACCTGCTGGCGGGGCGCGAGATTCAGCGCGCCTACGGCCACACCTCGCAGGTGGCGTTCCTGCTGCCGATCCTGGTGGGGCTGGACGGTATGCAGAAAATGAGCAAGTCCTTCAACAACTACGTTGGCATCACCGAGCCCCCGGCGGAGATGTACGGCAAGCTGATGTCGGTCTCCGACCAGTTGATGTGGAGTTACTACGAGCTGCTCACCGACCTCACGCCTGCTGAGCTGACACAACGGCGGCGCGAGGTCGAGAGCGGCAAGGCGCACCCAATGAAGGTGAAGGCTGAGCTGGCCCGCCGCATCGTCACCGACTTCCATTCCGCCGAGGCCGCCGCCCGCGCCGAGCGGGAGTTTGTCCGAGTGTTTCAGAACCGTGAGGCTCCTACTGCGCTAGAGGAAAAGCGGCTCAAACGCGAGGACCTGACACGGATGGTGCCGGAGGGAAAAGAGAAGCTAGCGCGCGCACTCGTCTATTGGGCCGACTTACCCTCGCGTGCAGAGGCGGAACGGCTCATTAAACAAGGTGCGGTTGAAATGAATGGCGAAGTCGTAAGTAACCCGGCAGCGGTCCTTGATTACAATCAGCTAAGAGAATTTACTCTGCGCGTCGGAAAACACAAGTTTATCAAAGTTGTAATTAACTAGCTTTGAAAACCCTCCTGCTGGCGAATCATGCGGCGGCCGGCGGTCGGGCCGCGCGCCTCCTGCCCCGAGTCCTCGATTTCCTGCACGCGAAATTGCCAAACTTGGAGTGCGTGCGCGCAACCAGCGCCGCCGAGGTGCGCACGCTGGCGGCCGAGGCGGCGCGGGCCGGCTACGACCGAGTGCTGGCGGCGGGCGGTGACGGCACCGCACACGCTGCGGCCAACGGCCTCTGCGGCACCGAGACGGCTTTGGGCGTGATCCCGCTGGGGCACGGCAACGACCTCTGCCGCTCGTTGGGTATTCCGCTCGATCCCGTCGCCGCGGCGGATTTTCTTCTCAGGGCGGCGGCAATGCCGATGGATGTGGTGCGTGTGGGTGAACAGGTCTATGCCGGGGTGGCCGGTCTGGGGTTTGACGCCACCACCAACCGGCGCGCCAATGCATGGCCGGGCTGGCCTACCGGGCACCTGCGCTACCTGGTGGCCGGTCTGTGGACGCTGCTGACGTTCGAGCCGGTGCGGGTGGAGCTGCGCACCGACACCGAAAACTATTCCGGCGAGGTGATGTGGGTGGCGGTGGCCAACACGGCCTTCTACGGCGGAGGGTTGCGCATCGCTCCCCGGGCGGTGTGCGACGACGGCTGGCTGGACATCTGCATTGTGGAGCGAATCTCCCGCCGGGCGTTGTTCGACCTCTATCCGGCTTTGCACCGCGGCCGGCATCTTTCTGCGTGCTGCGTGCGCACCTTCCGCGCCACGCAGGTGGAGGTGCGCGCGCCCGCCGGCGCTGAGTTGTTCGGGGATGGAGAGTTGCTGGGCCGGGTGCCGCTCAGGTTGCGGGTGGAGGCGAAGGCGCTGCGGGTGCTGCGAGGACCGCAGCCACCCTGAGGCTAGTTGTCTTTCTCTTCCTTACTTGGCTTTTTCTCTGCGGGTTCCTTGGGTGGTTGAAGTCGGAGGTGCATGAAAATCTCTGTCCGGGTATCCATCTGCGAGATGCCGCGCGAGCGCGAGCGTTGCTTTGCCTTCTCCGCATGGATCCTGTAGTCGGATCTCAGTTTGACGCTGTTGAACTGGTAGCGGCCGTTCTTATCGGTGGTCACACTCACTTCTTTCTTCGTAGTCTTGTCTTTCAAGTGCACGACGGCGCCCGCGACCGGCTTGCCATTTTCATCCAGCACCTGCCCTTTGACCACGCGCGTGCCGCCCTGCGCCGCCGCGCTTGCGCCGCAGAGGACGAGGGCCAGCACCAGGACGGCAGGCCGAAACAGTTGTCTCCGCTGAATCATTTTTTCTTCTCCTTCTGGTGCCGAATGGGAAGACGAAAGATTACGTCCACGCGCTTCTGATCTTGAACTTCGACAGTTCGAGTTTGGTCTTCGTGGTTTTTGCTGTGGGTGCTGACGAGGTAGGTGGCAGGCTCGGCGGGCAGGCGCAGGGCAAACTCGCCCCGGCGGTCGCTGACTCCTTTCCACTTGGGCTTGCGGTCCTGCTGGCGCTTGACCGCGACCGCAATCCCCGGCAGCGCGTAACCTCCCTCGGTCATCACGCTGACCATGAGCAGCGTGTAGTCGTCTTTCTTTTTCTTGGTCTTGTCCCCGGCAAAGGCGAGGCTGGGCAGGGATAAGCACAGAAGCGCAACGGTAAGAGCGGCGGCGAGGTGCCGGCGGTCGAGCAAGAAAGCTGCGCTAGTACCGTCCCAATTTAATGAGCCTGACACGCGCCGCGGAAACGGCTCGCCTTGTGGCACAGGGGAAATAGCGTCAAATAGTTGGAACGGCACTAGTGGAATCCGTTGTTTTCTTCTTCCAAGTCATCTTTGGTTTCGTCCGATTCATCCTTGTCCCACTCGTCCTCATCCTCATCCTCGTCGGAATCCTTCGCCAGCCGCAACTCCACCGGGTTGGTGCTCACCACTTCCAGGTCCGCGCCGCACTCGGGGCAGGAGATAGCGTCTCCCTGGTTCACTTCTTCTTCGATGTCAATGTTGACGCCGCAGTCCGGGCAGCGAGTCATGAGTATCTGCCTCCGCGTCTCAATGCTCCTTTCGAGTATTATATAGCACGCTGGTTTTAAGGAAAGTCCAGTAGATTGCGAGTCCGCGTGCGAGGTGCCTGATGCGTAGAGTGCAGTGGCTGTTGCCGTTCCTGTTGTGCCTGTCTTCTGCGACTGCCCAGGAGATTGACTGGGCGACCTACCAGGACGAGGCGGTGCGCCGCCTCTCCCGCTACCTGCAAGTAAACACCAGCAACCCGCCCGGCAACGAGCTGGCCGGGGCGCACTTTTTCCAGCAGTGGTTTGAGGCGGAAGGCATTGAGGTGGAAATCTTCGAGATTGCGCCCGGGCGCGCCAACCTGATTGCCCGCCTGCGCGGCGACGGTTCCAAGCGTCCGTTGATCCTGGCGAACCACACCGACGTGGTGCGGGCGAACGCGGAAGCCTGGCGCGTCGAGCCTTTTTCTGGTGCGATTGTGGACGGCTACGTGTACGGGCGCGGGGCGCTGGACATGAAGGGCCTGGGGTTGGCGCAGGCGATGGTGTTCGTGCTGCTGAAGCGGGAGCAGGTGCCGCTGGCGCGCGACGTAATTTTTCTGATGACGGCCGACGAGGAAGTCGGCCTGGACGGCGCCGAGTGGTTGGTGGAACACCAGCGCGACCTGCTGAGCGAAGCGGAGTTCTTGCTCACCGAGGGCGGGCAGAACTTGGTGGAGGACGGTCGGATTAAATTCTTCGGGGTGGACACGGCGGAGAAGACCCCCTTCTGGCTGCGCGTGCGCGCTCGCGGGACGCCGGGGCACGGTTCGCGCCCGCAGCGCGATGCCTCCTCCCACCGGCTGACGCGGGCCATGGCGCGGGTGGTGGATTGGGAGACGCCCATCCACTTATTGCCGGGGGTGGAGAAGTTCTTTCGAGACGTGGCGCCGCAGGAGAGCGGCGAGCGGGCGTGGAAGTTCCGCCACCTCCGCGAGGCCATCCAGGAGCCGGAGTTCCGGGCCAGCCTGACCGGCGACGAGCAGTACAACTACCTGCTGCGCAACACGGTCTCGCTGAGGGTGCTGCGGGGTTCCGAGCAGACCAACGTGATCCCCGGCGAGGCGCTGGCGCACCTGGATGTGCGCTTGCTGCCGGGGCAGAAGCCGGAAGATTTCCTGGAGCAGCTCCGGCACGTCATGGGCGATGCGTCGCTGGAGATCGAGCCCATTCTTCCTTTCCGGCCGGCGAATGAATCCTCCATCGACACCGAGCTGTTCCGCGCCATCGAGGCGGCGGTGGAACAGGAATTTCCCGGCAGCATCGTGACCACGCGCATGCTGAGCGGTTACACCGAGAGCGGGTTGTACCGCGAGTTGGGCATCGCCTCCTACGGCTTCTCGCCGTTCTTGCTCACGCGGGAGGAAGGGGCGGGCGTGCACGGCGACAACGAGAGCCTTTCAGTGGAGAACGTGCGGCGCGGGGTGCGGTTGCTCTACCAAGTGGTGGAGCCGGTGGTGCGCCGCTAAGCGATGACTTCACGACGGGAGTATCCGGACCGGCCGGTGGTGGGGGTGGGCGGCGTGGTGGTGCGCGCAGGCGCCGTGCTGCTGGTCGAGCGCGCGGCCGAGCCGCTGAAAGGTAGGTGGACGTTGCCGGGTGGGGTAGTGGAAGTAGGAGAGACGCTGGAAGCGGCGCTGGCGCGCGAGCTGCGAGAGGAGACCGGGCTGGAGGTTCGCGTGCTTGAACTGGTGGAGGTGTTGGACCGCATCACGCGGGACGACGAGCAGCGGGTGCGCTACCACTTCGTGTTGCTGGACTATCTGTGCGAGCCGGCGGCGGGAGAGGCGCGCGCGGGTTCCGACGTGGCGGCGGTGGCGTGGGTGCAGCCGGAAGAGTTCGCAGCTTACGACGTGCCGGAGAAGACCCGGCAGGTCATCCAGCGAGGGCTGGCGCTCTACCAGCGTCGCGTGCGGGAGCGCGCGTCGTAGGCGACGAAGAATCCCTTTAAGCCGGGATTTCCGTTTTGCCTGCCCCTGATGGCACGTTTATACACCCGATCGCCGACGATCGCACAAAAACTTCGATCGTCGCACAATCGCTCAGCTTCAAAGGCCTTCATCTGAGCCCGCGCCGACGTGCGACCGACTGGAACCCCTGCTTTTCGGGCATTTCTCAGACACCGCTCCACACGTGTGCCCCGTGTCATCGCCGGGCGGGCTTCGTTGCACTTCAGGCCGCGCGTCAGCCTGCCGGCACGGGTAGCGCCCAGATCCTCCGCAGCATGTCGCCGAACAGCCGCCGCGTGAGATGCCCTTCCGCCAGCAGAAGCCAGTAGTACCGCGCATGCTTCACCAGCCGGCCCCCAGTTTTCACCAGTCGCTGCTGGAGACTCGTGAGCGACCAGCGCTTGACCCGCAGCGGAAGGACCAGTCTGCGCCACAAGTTGCCCAGATTGTAGGCCAGGACGCTCAGTTGCAGGCGCACCTCGTTCGCCCGGAAACGATGGCACGACAGCCGCGTCCAGTGGGTGGCCTGCTTGCCTTCCTTGATCCATTGCTCCGCCGTACCGCGCTTGTTGTAAAACCGCACGACCGAGCGGCTCGGGAGGGCCGTGTTGGTCACGATGAAGCCGACGCGAGGGAACAGCTCACCTTGGTGGTGCTCCACCTTGGCGACGATCCGTCTGGGCGTGGTCCAGCTCTTGGCCTGATAGCGGAAACTCTGGTAGCGCACCAAGGGCTTGCAGCTCGGCCGTCCCGGCGGACGAAAGAGGATGTCTTCGATTTCCAGCTCCAAGCTCTTGTTCGCCGGCATGCGAATGGCATAGTCCACGTCGCGCTGCTCGAGCGCGTCGTAGATCTCGGGCTTCGCGAACGCGGCGTCTGCGCGGAACGCTACGCGCTTGCCCTCCACCTGCTGCCGGTCAATCTCCGGTACGAGCAGGTCGTCCCAGTCGTCGGCGCTATGCACGTTGCCTGGCCGCAGCGTGGCGGCGAGGCAGTCCCCATGCTCGGTGAACAGAAACAGCGGGTGGTAGCAGACGGACTCGAAGTGCCCGTTATAGGCGCTCCCTTCCTGCGCCCCATGCACCGGGCTCTCGCTCGAATCCATGTCGAGCACGATCCGGTCGGCGCGCGTCGCCATCTCGGCCTGTGCAAGCACCTCCCGGTTCACGGCCCTCAACCCGACGAGATTCTCCTCGTGGGTCAGCAGCTCTGTCTCGAACCAATGCAGCGTCGATGTCAGCGCCGCACCCCGGTCCCAGCGCTTTGGCGACCCGATGAGACGAAATGTTGGGTCTGCCGACACGCGCCCCGCGTCGTTGAGATCTTCGTAGCCCGCGAGGCGACTGTAGACCGACTGCCGCAGGAGATCCACCACGCTGAACTGGGTGTTCATCCCCTGTCGGGAATCGCTCAGGTGCTCGGCGATGAGTGTCTCCAGCCCCAGACGTTCATCCAACTCGCGCACCAGAATGAGGCCAGCGTCAGAAGTGACGCGCGATCCCTGGAACGCGACTTTCAAGAAGCCGTTGAACGCGAACTGGAATGGCTCGTGTTGTAATTCACCCACCGGGTGTCACCCTCCGTAGTGTGGTTCCTTACGTCGGAGCCCCAAAACTCAAGGCGCAGCGACTGGTCCTGGCGATACGGTACCACAGCCAAATCGGAAATCCGGGTCAACAATGCGCTCGGTGACGCGCAAGTGCAGGAAGGGCCGCTTGGCCGCGTAGGGAAGCCAGCCCACCAGTGCGCGTGCCAGCGGATGCCGATAGCGAATCATCCGGCGGATGGGGTCGGAGGGAAAGTTCACCGAGTAGGAAGACTTGTAAAAGAAGAAGAGCTTCTTGGCAATGCGAACGGCGGAAGGAGCCAGATTCCACCACCCCGACCTCAAGGCGCGCTCCGGCTTCGTCGCAGCCCGCCTAGGCGACTTCTTGGCGGTGATCTCTGCTTGTGGGCTCACGGGCAACGCACAAATGCTACCCCCAACCGTTAGGGCATTGCAATGAAAGAGCAGCAGGACGGCGGAGCAGTTGCCCTGAAGGTCAGGACCCTACAGTTGAACGCGAATACAACGGTGGCTAGTTGCCCTTGCTGGCCACGGGTGGGCGGGCCCCGGCAGCCGCGAAGCTGGGCGAGGGCGCGATGGGCAGCGGTTGGCCTGCAAAGGGCAGGAAGGGCCGCTCGCGCACCGCGCCGGGCTGCGGCACCATCTTGCCCTCGGCGTCCACCATTCCCAGCAGCGTTGCCAGGGTGGGCACGATGTCGAGCGTGGTGGCTGGCTGGGTGATGACTTGGCCCGCCGGTAGGGCAAAGTCCTTGCCGCCCCAGAGCAGAAACGTTGTGCGCGCCACCTGCGGCGTCAGCCCCCCGTGGCTGCCGCCGGCGGTGTAGGTCTTGGAGGAGAGGTTCCAGAGATAGCTGCTCCAGACCAGCAAGTCGGGCTGCTGCGAGGCGTATTTCCAGCGCAAGCCCCGCAAGTAGAACTGCTTGTTCTCCTCGTCGGGGAAGCCGGTCAGCGCCCGCTGGAAGTCGGGGTTGTTAATGAAATCGTCGGTGTGGATGCCGGCCACGTCGAGGAACACCAGCGGGGCAATGGTGTAACCCGTGGCAAACGTGGCGCGCAGCCACTCCTCGCGCGGGTGGAAGCCATCGAGCCAGAGAAAAGCGGGGAGGCCGTCGGGAGCGCGAAACTCGGGGTCGGTGAGCAGCCCCAGCGGGTCGAGCTCATTCGCCGGATCGAAGGTAAAGTTGCCCTCGGCGGTCTCCTGCAAGCGGTCAATGGGCAGGTAGCGCACCCGGCCGTCGGCGCGTTCCAGCACCAACGCCTGCCCGCCTCGGCGCAGGTTGTGTTGCGCGGTGGAGACCACCCAGAGCGCCCGGCGCAAAGATACGTCCTGCTGGAGCCAGCCGCGTTCTCGCAAAGCAGCTTGCACTGCTTGGGCCGGTACGGCTGTGATCAGCAGGTCCAGGGGATTGCGCTCGTAGCTCAGCGGCGGATTGGGAACCTGGTAGCTGGGCAGGACGGAGAAGTAGTCCATCGGCACCCGCCGGCCGCGGGGGTCCACGGTGGTTTCCACCCACTGCAACTCTTCGTCCAGCCCGACGGTGTAGTGGCTGAGTTGATAGACCGTGTTGCGCGGCCCGAAATACTTCTTGGGAAGCAGCTTGGGGATGCTGAGCTCGCGTTCCTCCAGCCACGCCAGCGGGTCTTCGGCCCGAGCGAGCGTGGCCAGGCGGTCGAGGCAGCGGAGTTGGGCGGTGTCGCGCTCGTTTTCGCTTCGCAAGCGAGCCGCCACGTCGCGCCAGTAGGAGTCGGCGCGGCGTTTCAATTCCGGCAGCCAGGCCCGCACACCCTGGGAGTAGTCCCGGTAGGCGGCCAACTCCGGTTCCAGCCATTCCCACACCCCCGCCAAGGCGGCGCGGAGAAGCTTGCGTAGCCGGACGCGGCGCTGCTCGTCCAGCTTGCGGTAACGGGCCTGCAAGAGGAGGTGCAGCCGGTTCAGGTCGTTGTTGCGCAGGTGGATTTCGGCGCGGGCGTTGCCGAAGTTGTCCACGAACGCGGTGGTGTAGCCCTTCTCGGCGCCGGGGCCCTGGTTGTAAGGAGAGTAGGGCCCTTCATAGACGCGGGCGAAGTCGATGCCCTGCACCGGCGTGGTCAGGGCGTGGACGGCGTTCTCGGCCATGACGGTGGCGACGGTGTGCCCGCCGAACAGCCGGGTGCGAAACGCGCGCGTGAGCGGGAAGGTCACATTGATGGCCCCGGGGAGGTACTCGGAGCCGTGATCGGAGATCAAAGTCACCAGGGTATGGTCCCGCCGCTTGCTCCGCTCCACCGCTTGCAGGATGCGCCCGATGCGGCGGTCCAGCCGCGCCATGCGTCGCACCAGGTTTTCGGGGTTGGGGTCCACGTGGTGCTGGTGGTCAATGGTAAAGAAGGTGCTGATGTAGTCGTAGCGTTCGCTGCCGGCGAAGTCCGATTCCAGCACCTTCTTGGCGATGTGGTCCACCACGAACTCTTCTGCAAAGTCGGGGTAGTCTATGCCGTTGGCCAGCCGGGTCATGTGGCTGCGAAAGATGTCCTTGGGGTGGCTTTTTCCACCGGTGGCGTAGCGTTTCCCCAAGTCCGGCAGATAGGAAATCGGGGCAAGACGGTAATACATCCACGGCGTGACGTAGGACCGCAAGGGGTTGAAGCCGTCGGCAAACAAGCTGACTCCGGCTTGGTCCAGCTCCCACAGGGCGTTGGTCTTGCGTGCCTTGCGCGCAAGCAGCTCGAACGAATCCCGAAAGCCGTCCAGGTGGGAGCGCAGGTAGCCGGTCTGGCGGCTGGACATCATGTGGCGCTTGATCACGCTGGGCTGTCCGGTTTGGATCACGCTCCAGGCCACCGAGGAGAGGGTCACGGTCGCCGAGACCATGTTCTGCGCACGCACCCCCCGTTGGTAGAAGAACCGCTGCAGGTTGGGCACCAAATCCCGCTGGCCGATCTCCTGCCGCACCATCGCGATCGCCCGCCGGAAACGCTCCGGATCAGGCAGGCGCGCCAGCTTGGCCGGGTCGTCCGGATCAACCAGCGCATCCAGAAACATTGGGCTGAGGCCATCCACTTTGATTTCCACCAGGCGGGGTCGCGGCGTCGCAGGGGATGTCGCCGGTGGGTCTTGGGCGCCGGCTGGCAGAGCCAGTGCCAGGAGCAGCAGCAGCAGGCGCGCCGGATTGTGCCGGGCCGCAAAGGGACGCATCGGTTAGTCGTCTCCCGTCAGGCTGGTGGCCTTCTGCCGGTTCAAATCTTGGCGCAGCGCCCGCGCCAGCCGCCGGTTGTTGAAGAGGAAGTCCGGACGCCAGAGGTCAGGCTGATTGGCGTCGCACTGGCTCAGCGCGGCTTCCACCTCAGCGAGCACATTTTCCAGGCCGGGACGCTGGAGCGCGATTTCCGTCCGGAACGGCTCCGTTTGCGACGCCACCTGAACGGTTTGCGCCAGCAGCGTCAGTTGCGCTTCCAGCTCGGTGGGCGAGGCTTGGTTGGGGTCGCACCCGGCCCGGGCTACCCGCCACAACTCCCTGCGGCTTTCGTGGAGCAGCTTGCGCAAACCTTTGAGCTGCTGCTTCTGCGCCGCGCGTTGCTTCTTCTGGTGTTGCGCGTGCGCTTGCTGTTCCAGGCTGGCCACCTGCCGCTCAAAATCGGCCGTTCCACCGGCCTCGGCCACGCGCTGCCAGGCTTGCCGTGTTAGTGCGCGGAAAGACCGAACGCGGGAAAAGGTGTCGTCGGAGAACCGGCCCTGCCGCTGCTCCCGCTGTTGGCGTGGTTGGCGGGGCAAGCGCAACTCGTACGCGTAGAGCGTGGTGTAGAGATCGCGCAAAGCCAGTGCCAGTTTTTTCGGGTGGGGCGGGTCGCTGCGGAGGAAGAACTCCAGCGGCTCGCGCAAGGCGTCCAGCGATTCAAAATCGCCCGGCAGGCGGTAGGAAAGTGTCCGCAGACGAGTCAGTTGGTGCCAGGCCACCAGCCGTCGGGCCAGTTCCGCCCGCTGCGCCTCCGGGGCCAAGGTGGGGGGAACGCCGAGGCGCTCCTTCATCTTCCTGCGCACGCGCTCCACCGTCCGGCAGATGGCTTGGTTGTCGGGCGCGCGCAAACTCGCGTACTGGAGGCGGGCCAGCAGCCGCTCGACCGGGCCGGGTTTGACCAACGGGTTCAGCACGCGCCGGTCAGCGCGCTCCAGCAGCCAGGGCCGCAGCGCCGGGTCGAAATAGAGACCGGATTCGAGCGACATCCGCAGCTCTTCAATCCCCGGCCGCGCACTCTTGTCGGTCAACAAGGTAAAGCCCTTTTTGTTGGCCGCCCAGGCAACGGCGCGGTAGGGGAGACGCTCCAGCGAGTAGGCCCCGGTGGTAATCGCCAGCCAGTTACGCAGCAGCACCATCAGTTGCTGGTTGTTCTCGCGTATACGCGGATTGCCGGGGGCGATAAAGTCGATCACCACAGTCGGCCGGAAGGCCAGATCGGTTTGGAAGGTGTACACCGCCAGGGGAATCAGTTGGTCCGGGTTCTCTTGCGCCAGCCGCTGTACGGTGGGATGGGAGTGCGGGTTGTAGGGAAGGTCGAAGGGATTGCCGACGCCCCACCATGCGGGATCGCCCGTCGGCAGGCGCGGGTCGTAGTAGAGCACTCCTCCCAGAGGCAAGGGCGTGCCGTTCTCCGCAAAGCGGTAGATCGGTTGGTAGCGCAGGTAGTTTTCGTTGGCCGAGCTCTGCAGCCAGGAGGAGGACTTGCCCAGCCGCTCGCGCATCACGCTGTCGTAGTTGTGCGCCATCTCGCTCCCGTCTTCGGGGCGAATCCAGCGGGCGAAGAAGGAGCGCGTGCGGAGCAGGTGGAAACGAATGTCGTCCAGGGTTGCTATCCAGGCCGCGTCCCGCTGCCCGTCGAACTCAAGGTCGATCAGCCAGTGCAGGCTCATGTAAGTGCGCTGGAAGCGGCGGTCGCGGTCGTCGCCCCGACGCTCCAGGTAGGTGCGGAAGATGAATTGTGCCGGATTGAAGACGCTGGCCCATTTCAGGCCGCGCCGCAGCATCCCCAGGATGCCCTGGGTGCGCGGGATGCGTCCCAGGTTGGCGAGGGTAAGAGAAGGATCGGGCACCAGCCGGCGAGCGCCTTTTTCCTGGGCGCGCAGTCGTTCCAGACGTCGTTCCAGGCGCTCCAGCTTTCCGGCCGAAGCGCGGGCGGAGCCTACCGGCAGGGGCAGCAGGGAGCGCGCGGTGCGCCGCCAGCCCGCGGGCGAAGGCCCAAAGACCCAGAGCGCCAGCCATTCGCCGGTTTCGTCGTCCCGGAGGGTACGGTCAAAGGCCAGGGTGGCCAGCGGATGGAATTCCGTGTCTGGGCCCGACGACATTTCGGTGCCCAAGGTTAGCAGCAGGACATCCGGCTGGTCGCCGAAGGGCTGGCAACGGCAAGGTTCGCGGCGCACCACCATGCGGGCCGCGTCGGGGGTCAGCAGGCGCCCGACCACCGCCTTCTCGGAAGGATTGGAAGCTGGTTCCTGGGCGGGGGCGGGGAGGGAGAAAAGCAGCGCCAGCCCCAGCAGGAATCCTGTTGGTCTTGCCATGTCCGTTACTACCCAGAAGGGCGCTTAAGAGTTCCTTCTAGCGTCCCTTTATCGTTAATCGCCTAAGACTCCTGAAGAGATTAGTCGCCGGAAACCGTTGAAGGGTTGGCTGCCGCCACTTCTGGCGTCAGGACAGAAGGTTGGGCGGGGGAGCGAGTCTTGCGTTGCAAGATGGCGGGCCAGACCTGCTCGCGGGCGCAGCGCAAGTCTTCCACGAAATCAATTTCGATCCAGGGCAATCCATCCACCGGCACGGCGTGCAGGGGGTGATGGGGTGCGATGGCATCGAAGGCAAACGGGCAGAATTGCCGTTCTGCACCCGCCGCCAGCAACTTTTCCATCTGGGCGAAAAGGACCTGGGAGCCTGCGGCAGAGAACTTGAGCACACCTAGGTTTTCAGCGTGGGCACGGGACGCGTCGAGGTCCTTGCTCAGGGCCAGGATGCGGTCGCCGGCCAGGGACACCTTCATTTCCTCGCGGCCGAAGTGGTCGCGGCGTTCCACCGCCAGGGCATCCGGATAGGAGGAGTCGAGCAGGCGGTGCAGCACCTCGGGGTCGAAGAGCACGTCGGCGTTCAGAAGCACAAAACCCTGGCGGGCGTGTTCGCGGGCGAGCCAGAGCGAGTAGAGACTATTGGTCTCGGCGTGGCGGGCGTTGGTCGCATATTCGACCGTGGAGCCCAGCTTGGCTTCGACGACGGCGGCGTTATAGCCGACTACGACAAACACGCGGTTGAGGCCGCAGGATTCGAGCGCCTCCAACTGGTGCTCAATCAGCGTGCGCTCGCCCATCTGCAGCAGACACTTCGGGCGGTCGTTGGTAAAAGCGCCCAGGCGGCGACCCCGCCCCGCGGCCAGGATGATGGCAGGCACGTTTGGCACAACAGTCATTCTGTCGCAGGGGCCCGATAGGCGCAAGAAAAAAGTACGCTTGGGAGCGGAGGGACGCGACTGGGAAGGCAAGGGGTCAAAAGTCGATGGCGAACTTGCCGCGGAAGAGCCGGCCGCGGGCGTTGAAGAGACCGAGGGCATTGAAGGCGTCCAGGTTCTGTTGCACGTCGCGGGGGTTGAAGTGGTCAAGCATGTTGAAAATCTTGAGCCCCACCAGGATGCCGCGCTTCTTGCCGAAGACTTCGATCTTGAACCGTTTGAGAAACTGGGAGTCTAGCGTGGCCCAGGTGGGGAAGCGCCCGCCCTGGTTACGGGCGCCCACGAAGTTTTGCTCCTGGTCCAGCAGCGAGAAGGGGAAGCCGCTGCGCACCTCCAGCACCGGCGCCCAGTGCACCCCCCAGAGCAGCTCGATGTCGCCCCAGGCCACCAGCCGGTCAGGGACGTCGAAGCTCAGCCGGGAGCGCTCATTGGGACGCAGGATGGGATTTTCAAAGTTGCCGAAGAAGTCCTGGAAGGTGTTGAGGTCGCCCGCCGACTCCGAATGCACGTAGGAGACGTTGAGGAAGCTGCCCTCGCGGAAGCGGTAGTTGGCCGTCAGTTGAAACTCGCGGTAGCGGCTGCGGCCGCGCGCCGCCAGCTCCAGGGTGGGCAGTCCGCCCACGTCATCGAAAGGCTCGACGATGTATTCGTCCCGCCCTTCCCGCTGTATGTAGCCGAAGCGGACCAGCAGGCCGCGAGCGACCTCCCGGTTCAGCTCCAGGTTGAAGGCCAAGCTGCGCGGGTTTTCGATTTCCGTCAGCCGGTTGGCGAAGGTGCGCGGCCCGTCCAGCACCGTCACCCCGTCGGCGGCCAAGCGGATGACCACCCGCTGTTGCAGTTGCTCGAAGGTGGCGACGTTCAGCGGTATCTTGTCGTAGAAGAGCCCCACCCCGCCGCGCAGGAGCGTGCGCGCATCTTTGGTCAGCACGTAGGCGAAGGCCACCCGGGGCGCGAGGTTGTGGCGCTGGGCGATGCTGTCGTAGTCGTAGCGCGCGCCCAGGTCGAAGGTGAGGCGCCGGTGCAGGTTCCATTTGTCGTGGAAGAAAAGCGTGAACTCGGACTTGTTGCGGGCCAGTGCCGTGTTGCCCACGAAGTCAATCCGTTCCGCCAGAGTGTTGTCGCCGCGGCGGATCTCGACCGCCCCGCTCCGGTGGGTGCCGTCAAAGTCGTCGCGGGCGAAGTTGAACCCCAGCTTCAGCCAGTGCTGCCCGCGGGCTTGACGGGCGGCAAAGCTGTAGACTTCCAGCAGCTCGTAGCGCCGGCTGGTGCGGTTCTGGGTGTTGAAGAAGCTGCCGGACTTGCCTTCGGGCCGAAGCACAAACGCCGCGCCGGGGGTGGCGGGGAAAATGTCGGCGTCAAAGTCCTTCACGCTGAAGGTGGATTCCAGCAGCGAGCCATCGGTAAAGATGTAGTGGTGCTGCGTCCCCGCCATCCAGCCGCGCTGGCGGTAGTTGGCGGTGGCCGGCTGCGGCGTGAAGGTGTCCAAGGTGGCGAAGCGGTTCTTCTGCGGGTAGAGGCTGAAGACGGTGGAGAGTTTGTGGGTGGGGCTGAAGCTGGCGTCCAACTGGGTGAAGGAGTCGAAGCTTTCGATGTCAGTGTCCCGTTCGAGCTCCGGCAGGCTGGTGACGGGATTGCGGGAGAGGCGATACTCGAACGATTGCAGGATGGCAAGTCTCTCTTTGACCAGCGGGCCGGAAATCGTCATCCGGGGCGTGGCCGCTTCCACCCCGCGAAAGCTGCCGCCGCGCCGGCGGAAGCGGGGGAAGAAATTGTTGAGCTTGAAGCTCCACTTGTCGCTCGACGGTTTGGTTTCGATGGTGGTGACCGCGCCGGCGAACTTGCCGTATTCGGCTGCGTAGGGGTTGGCAAGGACCTCCACCTCTTGGATGACGTCCACCGGCAGGTTGATGGCCTGCTCGCCCGTCACCGGGTCGGCGACGTTGGCGCTGTTCACCAGCCAGCCGGTTTGGGTGGAGCTGGCGCCTTTGATTTTCATCAGCCCGTCAGGGCCACGCACCACGCCCGGCACCAACGGCAGCGCGTCCAGAAAGCGCTCGGAGGCCAGCGGCACGCTGTCATAGACCGAGCCCGCCAGCTCCGTGCTGGGGGTGGTTTGTTCGGCTTGGATGCCCTCCGCCCGGCCGGTCACGGTGACTTTTTGACGAAGCACCTGGAGGGTGAGCGTAACCGTAATCTCAAGTTGACTTCCGGCCTCGATGAGTACGTCCTGACTCTGCTCTTCGTACCCATCCAGCGAGACCGTCAGCGTGTAGGCGCCGGCAGGGACGTTGGCAAAGCGGTAGGCGCCGGTGGCGTCGCTGCGGGCCGCGAAGGCCGGGCCGGGCTCGTTCTTCGGAACCAGCGTGAGGGTCGCCCCCGGCAGGCGGAGCGGTTCGCCACTTGCTCCGACAGTAACTACATGGCCGGAAAGCTGCCCGGTGGTTTGAGCGGCGACGAACAAGGCCGGCAGCAGCACAGCGGCCAGCAACAGGCCGAGAAGAATCAGAGGTGAAGGGTGCGTTACCAAAGCTCTCCCGGAAACTCTCTTATGCTTCCCTGTTAGATGGCGCGGCGGGGCGGGCCGATGCTGCCCGTGCTGCAATCGGCGACGACGATCCTTCGCAAGAACAAGAACTAACAGAGTAGGGGACATCCGAACAGTGTGTCAAGCAACCCACCGGGAGGGTAGTGGGACATTTTGGAAATGGGAAGCTCACGCCGAGCCCCGTGGCCTGTCCTGAGCAGAGTCGAAGGGCACCTGCCACGGGGCGTTTGCGCCACTTGTCCGCCCGGTGGCAGGTGCCTGCCTACCGCAGGCAGGCCGCCGGGCTCAGCGGTAAAATTAACATCGTGAAACTGACCCACTTGTTAGGGTTCACGTTTGGTGGCAGCTGGCGGCGGATGGTGGTAAATGGAGGTAGGTTTTTATTTTTGTTAGGGTTACAGGGGGATTAAGGGAATTGGGAGTGACGCGCTCTGTGTCCGAGAAGGTGGGAACCTAGAATGGGCGGTTGTTATTTTTCAGCAAGTTACGCCGCGACCTGCGCAACGCAACCCACGCAACGACCTGCGCAACCTGCGCAATGGCCACAACCAGCGCAATGAGTCTACTTTTTGGGCGTTGGCTCCTGGCCAAATTCTCTGAAATTGTGCAGGTAGGTCCGTGCGGCTGCGAGCTTCTGGCGGGCGGTAGCCAAGGTTTTAGCCTTCTCTTCACCGGAGAGAGAGTCTCGGTAGAGGGTAGTGGCCTCTTGCACGACTACACCAAATAGCGGCAGTAAAGGGCCGTTCTCTGAGGCGTTGAACTGCCTGGCGGCGGTAAGGGCATCAACGAGTAACGGCATGATTTCATCCCGCGTCCCTCCGAGGTCAAAAGCGGCGTCTATCTTCTCGATTAGAGAAAGGACTCTACGAGCATGTTCAACCACCACGGGGTCGCCGCGCAACGAAGACTCTTTAGCAGGCAGAACAAGAAGAGCAGGTTCGTCGGGCAGGCGTTGCGCAAGGGCGTCAAAAATCTGACCCTCAAGATAGCCGTTTGAGTCTAGCCACTGCCAGCCTGAGCCCCCAAGCCATTGAGAGAACCCGTTGAAGCCAAGGAATCGGAAATTAGCCTTGACTTGAGTTCTGGTCTCATCCAGAGCTTTGCAGAAGACGTTGCCACTGACGGCCAAGGCCTGCCACGCGCTTCTACCCTTCACCTTTTTAGTTGTCATGCGGATTACTGCCAAGTTTGTATCCCCCCAATTTTGGCCCCAAGTAGCATCTGTGTTGAAGAGGATCGCGCCACTATCTTTGTCCATTGACTGGGGGTGGATGTTGGCGTCTGTGATGGCTTCGACGAGGGCGGCCCAAACGGCATCTTTGTTAAATCGAAAGACAGCGTAGTTAGTTCCACGCTCAACGATCTTTTCGATCCGAGGTTGTTCTTTAGGCAACACCAGCCTTGGAAGAGGATAGGGAACATCGGGTGGATCTTGGGTCTCTTGCGCAGGCAAAAGAAGGGGGGTTATATACGAAAGTAGCGAAATGTCTTAGCCTCCCCGTGGCTGCTTTGGCATCACCCGCCGAATCCGAACAGGCCGAATCAACGCCTGTATCGCCTGTTTGAATGTGCCCTTGGTCCGCAAGTCCGCTTCCAGTTCCGCCTTGCTCGGCTGGTAGGACTGTTGGACGATCTCGACAACAGGTTGATCTTCTCGCGGCACGAAGCCCTTCTTCGTCATAGGGACGCTCTCCATTCGGCCATCGTGCGCCCGCCCTTACTGCGGTTGCAGCCAGAGCAGAGCAGTTGCAGGTTGTCAGCGTGGTCCGTGCCGCCCCGCGACCGGGGCAAAATATGATCCACGTCCATGACGCGAAAGGGGAAATGCGTCTCACACCCGACGCACACGCCTTCCTGCTCGCCGTAGAGCCGGTGGCGGTGCGTCCGGTAGTTGGGGAGGATGCCAAGGTCCGTGCGTACGGGAGGGGCGTCTAGGGCCGTGGCACCGCCCCACAAGGGGAGGTCCGCCGCAATCCGTTCATTGACGAGTTTGATCGCCAGCGGGGAGAGGTCGATGCCCGCCCACTGGCGACCGAGCCGACGCGCCGCCACGAGCGTGGTCGCGCAGCCGCAAAACGGGTCCAAGATCAGATCGCCCGCGTTGGAACTGGCTTGGATGATGCGCTCTAGGAGAGCCAATGGCTTCTGGGTCGGGTAGCCCGTGCGCTCCGCCGCACTCGCGCTAATAGCAGGAACGTCAGTAATGACATCTTGTATCGGGTTTCCCGGTGCGACGGATCGGTAGCGCTTGTAGCGCGGCATCCCGCCCTGCTTTGTCGGCCCGATGATTATCCCTTGTGCATCCAAGACGTCGAGCCGTTCTTGTACGCTCATCGCAGCATACCCAGTGGGCCAGCGAAACCACGCAGGGAGTGCTCGATCAGGGGGCAATTCCCAGTGCCTTCCGAGCAAGCCCGGATCGGCGTCGCGCCACGGTGCGCCAGAACTGCCGCCTCGAATTCCTGGCCCAGAAAGCGCGACTGACTGGTAGTGCTCACGCTCATCCTTCAGGCGATAGGACGTGCGCACGTAATCGGGATCGTAAGCCTGAAACGTCCTGTTCCACCGATATGTGCCAGTCGCCGAGTAGAACAACAGCGTGTCGTGAATCGGTCCCCAGCGCTTTGCGCGGCCATGTGCTCCCGTGCGACGCCACACAATCTCATTCCTGACATTCGCCCGTCCGAAAATCCCGTCCATAAGCAGCTTCAAATAGTGGCTGGCTGTCGGGTCGCAGTGGAGATAAAGCGAGCCGGTTGATTTGAGCAGCCGCCGCATTTCGAGCAACCGGACGGCCATCATGATGAGGTACGACTGCATCCCCTTGCCGTGCGCTTGTCGCGCCGCCTCGATGACGGAGTAGGCAGCGGGGTTGCGGTCGGCCAGCTCGCCGTGTTCATGCACGTCCACGTCATCGAGCGTCCAGGCATCCTTGAACGCCGCGCCCGACGCCTTGGAGCCGATTGGAGCCTCATAGGTGCGGTTGGAGTTAAAGGGCGGATCAAGGTAAATCAGGTCCACGCAACCGCTATTCATGCCGCGCAGGATGGCGAGGTTATCCCCCGTCCAGATCGTCTCGCTGGCGAAGTTGGACGCCGGAGGCGTCGTCGTCATTAACAGCCGTCCAATCGTTTCTCCAATTCGTCGATGCGAGCCTTGACATCTCGCAGGCGCCTGAGGGACTGCGCAAACGACGGAGCATCCTGGTAGCCGAATCCACGCTCTAGGGCCTGCCAGTCTCCTTGCGATGCGAGATTTGCGGCCTCGGTCGCCTCTCGCATTCCCTGCTGCGTCTTGTGTATCTGCTCATTGAGCAGGATGCGTTCGCGGCGGAGCACATTCCGCTCCTTCACCATGTCTCCCACGAGCTGATCTTGATCTGTTTCCGTCATCATGACCGCGCTCCGCTTTCCAGGCCGTTCGCTGCAATCAGCCGCTCGTAGGTGAGCCGCTTGCCGTCCATGCCGTCCGCGACGGCTGCCATCTGCTCGATGGTGTCCTGCTCGCGGACGTTGTGACGGCCCGCGAACTCCTGCACGTAACGGTCAAGGTGCTTGGGACTGAGCTTGTGGAACGTGCCCTTGTGCGCCCGCTTCAACATACTCCACAGCGATTCAATCCCGTTGGTGTGAATCTCGCCTTTGACGTACTCGGAGAGCGAGTGCTTCACCGTGTCATGGTTGAACCGCAGCGACTCGTAGACCGTGGCATCGTCGGTGTAGACCGTCGCGCCGGGGGCCGCGTGGTCTTCCACGAAGCCCTGCAACGTCTCCTGGTCCGTGGACAGGACGACCTGAGCGGCCACCTGCTTGGTCACGCGGTCCTTCGCGCCAACAACCGCCGTCTTGCCAACCGGACCGCGACCAGTGTCGGCCAATGCCTTCCGGCGAGCATTGCTCATGTTCCGCCGCTTCCCGCCGAAGTACGTTTCATCCACTTCCACGGGGCCGTTAAACTGCGTCTTGCCCTGCGACAACGCCGCCCGGAGCCGGTGAGTCAGGAACCATGCGGATTTTTGCGTGATGCCCAAGTCGCGGTGTAGTTTCATGCTCGACACGCTCTTGAGGCTGGTCATCATCTGAAACGTGGCGATGATCCAGTCCTGATAGCCAATCTTGGAGCCTTCCATCACCGTCCCGGTCTTCGTGCTGAAGAGCTTGCCGCACTCCTTCTCGCGGCATCGAAACGGCATCGTCGGATGCTTCGCGCCGGTCTGGACATTCACCGACCCGCACGCTGGGCAGCACACACCATCCGGCCAGCGTTGCTGGATGAACCACTGCTCGGCTGTCTCGTTGTCAGGGAACATCCGCATGATTTGCTTAAGGGAGATTCCCTTACGGAACGCTTTGCCTGGGGCCTTCTTTCTCATGCCTCTATTTTACAGGAAAGTAGCGGCGTGTCAAGACATTTCGCTACTTTCGTATATAACCCCCATTTCTTTACAGATGAGGACCATGCCCACTTGGCTGACGTGTTGCTAGGCAGTGTGAATGGAAAATGGCTGTTGTCCTACAACGACGACCCTTTCATCCGCCGCCTCTATCGCGGCCGAGGCATCCGAGTTGAAAGAATCGTAGCCTCCTACAGCATGGCAGCTAGGAAGCGATTCCGAGTGAAGGAGCTCCTCATCCGCAACTTTTGATGGGTTCTTGGGCGAACCTGGGGCGAACAAAAAAGCGTCCGGTTTTGAGATTATTAGAGAAACTTGCCACCGAACGCGCACTTCCTGCCACTGAACGCGGTTACACTTGCCACCGAACGCGCTCCGCAACAAGCGGAGAGCCTTGCGTCCCGGTGGCAGGGGCCACCGGGTGGACGGGGGGAGCTTGCAAGAGTTGCAGCCGAAGCGGGGTGATGTTCGCCTTTCTCAAAGATGTCCAGCCCAGCGGCCCCAGCCGCTGGGGAAGGGAGGCGCCTTTCAGCCCGCACGGGCGCTCGCAACACCCTGCCTTGCCATTCCGAAGAGTCCGTCTCGGGCCTGCCTGCGCCTGCCTGCCGCAGGCAGGGTAGGCAGGCTTGCCCCGCCGACGGCGGGGCTGCGCTCGGAATGACAACTCGGCCCCCGCCAAGCGCGAAGGCGGCTTGACGGCGCGGGGCGCTTGGGTAGAATGGAGCGACCCCTGAGCCCAGGCAAGGGGCAGGTCGCATCCAAATTCCCATTTGCTCAAGACACCGCAGAGAGAGGCGAAACCATGGAAGAAATTCAGATCGGCCAGGAAGCGCCCGACTTCGAACTGCCCTGCGTGACCGACACCGAGAAAGGCAGCTTCAAGCTCTCCAGCCGGCGCGGCCAGCAGAACGTGGTGCTGGCGTTCTACGCGCTGAACTGGACACCCACTTGAAGCGCGGAGATGCCCGCGCTGGAGGCGGCGCAAGACCGCTTCCGCGCGCTCAATGCCCAGGTCGTGGGCATCAGCGTTGACTCCATTCCCAGTCACGCCGCCTGGCTGGAGAAGATTGGCAAGCTCAGTTTTCCTCTGTGCAGCGACTTCTACCCACACGGCGAGGTCATCCAGCAGTACGGCCTGCTGCGCGAAGGGCCGCCCTTCCCCGGCATCAGCAACCGCGCGGTGGTGATCGTAGGCAAGGACGGCAACGTCGCCTGGAAAAAAGTGTACGACCTGCCCACCGAACCCGACGTCAACGAAATCCTGCAAGCCCTCAAACCCCTCGCCTAGACGGTGACGAAGAGGCCGGTGACGTACATGACCGCCAAGCCGAGCGCGAAGCCGGCCAGGCTGGGGCCGCTCGCCAGCGCAGCCGCGCCAGCTTCCCTCATTTGGTGGCGGGTTATTTCGATCACAACCTGAAAGACCGCGCCGGCGCCGATGGCAAGGAACAGCACCGCCCACAGCGCAGTGTAGGCGAAAGCCCCCAGCAGCGTGCCGGCAATGGTGGGCGCGCCCGCCAACAAGCCGAGCCAAACCAAGTGCGACCACCGAAAATCCGACCGCACCACCGGCGCTATCACCGCCACGCCCTCGGTCAAGTTATGGAGCGTGAAGCCCAGCACCAGGTGCGTGCCCATCGAGACCGCGCCCAGCGCGTAGGCTCCGCCAATCGCCAACCCTTCGCCCAGGTTGTGCACACCGATGCCGAAGGCGACGGTGTAAGCCAGCAGGAAACTGGCACCCGCCTCCGATGACTGCCGCCGTCGCTGCTTGAGCCAGCCCGAGACGGCGTAGAGCCCCAGCAGACTGATGGACAATCCGATCAAAATCAGCGCCACACCCTGATAGGGTCCCGGCACGTGCTCGGCGTTTTCCAGCGCCTCTTCCAGCGCGTCCACGCCCAGGAAGACCAGCAGCCCCACCGTCAAGCTGAGTAGAAAGAAGTACCAGCGCTGCGGCAGCACCCGCAGAAACGGCAGCCAGCCAATCCCCAGAAACACCGGGATGACGCCGACGTAGATGCCCAGCAGCGCGAAGCGGCCCAGCATGGCCGGGCCGGCGGTAGGCGTCTCGGCGGCGATTTCAATCTCGTGCGTGAAGATCAGGCTGTTGGTGGTGATGAGAACGATCTCGTAGGGCTCGCCCGGCGTCCACGGGTAGGGAATGCTGACCACCGCCCGGCCCAGCCGCGCAATGGTGGGGTCGGGGCTGACGGCGAACTCCCAACTGGCCCGGTTCAGGAAGCCCACCTGCACCTGCGCAATCGTCACCGCCTCGGGGCCGGTGTTGATGACGTGGGCGCGGATTTCGCCCGGGCGCAGCACGATGCGCTCGAATTCCAGCTTCTCAATCGGAGCCGGCGCGGCCAGATTGAGCCCCGTGCCCTGCGTGACCAGGAAATACAAAATGCCCGCCAGCAGCAGCACCGGCAGCAGCGCGCTGGCGATCACAACCGCGCGCGACGACTTCCCTGCTGTGTTTCTTTCTGCTTGCGCCATTTTTTCCTTTGGCCCTGTCATTCTGAGGAGCCTGCAGGCGACGAAGAATCCCCTACACGGCCTTTTCAATTACGGGGGGATTCTTCGCTTCGCTCAGAACGACAAAAAGAAAACGTGACTCGGTGCGATGTTCCTTCAAGAATACCCTCCCTGGCACTCCTACGGCCGGCGGTGCGCCGCCTGCGTTTTCTCCACCACGTTGAACCAGCCCATCAAGCCCTGCTCCATGTGCTCGGTGACGTGACACTGGAACATGTAAGTGCCGGGGTAGTCGTACTGAAACTCCAGCATGGCGCGCTCGGCGATGCTCAGGGTCTTGACGTCGGTGTACTCGCTCGGCGTCAGCGACGTGCCGGTGGGATAGAGCTGGTATAGATTCGCGTGCAGGTGCGGCACCATCGCCTCCTCGAAAAAGTTCACTACGTACATCCGCACCGGCTCGCCCTGGGCGAGCTCAATCGGGTTGTCGGCGTACTGAAACGCGCGCCCGTTCCAGGCGTAGAATTCGGCCTCGCCGTCGCGGTCCAGGTCGAAGGCGCTCATCACCATCGCCAACTCGCGCATGGGCGGGCGGCCCGGCTTGGGATCGATGATCATCAGCCCGTACAAGCCGTTGTGGATGTGCTGGGAAGTCGGCATGGAGTGGCAGTGGTAGGGCATGATGCCGAAGGGACGCGCGATGAACTCGTAGGTGTAAGACCCGCCCGGCGGCACCAGCTCAAACACGCCGTCGGCGGAAGCGGGATGGATGCCGTGGAAGTGAATCGTGTGCGGCAAGCTCCCTTTGTTCACCAGCGTCACGCGCAGCAGCTCGCCCTCGGTCACGCGCAGGACCGGGCCGGGCACGGTGCGGTTGAAGGTCCACGCCGGGATGGTTACGCCGGGCGCCACCTCGTGCGGCACGTCCTCTTCAATCACCAGCGTGTA
Organism: Candidatus Acidiferrales bacterium; assembly: GCA_965247455.1. Classification (GTDB taxonomy): domain Bacteria; phylum Acidobacteriota; class Terriglobia; order Acidiferrales; family 2-02-FULL-67-57; genus JACZYA01. The sequence goes on along the minus strand of CBDFHE010000018.1, from coordinate 687,488 downwards.
CTCCCGCACGCCGTCGGGAGCGGGGCCGGGCGGTGGAGGCGTGGGGTCGTACACCTGCGTGGCGTCGAAGCGCCACTCGGAGGGGTCACTGTACTGATAGCGCCCGCTGCCCAGCGTGGGCGGCAGGTGCCGCGCGTGGCCGGCCGCCACTGCCCGGGCCTGCGGGATCGAGTCAGCCTGGTCAGCGGCCTCCCGGCCGGGTGGCCACAGCAACAATCCCGCCGCCATCGCCAAAACCAACACTGCCGCCAGCAACATCCGTGTCCTGTTCTTCATGGCTTCCTCGCTTGGCTCCCCGTCCGAATATTAATCAAGGTTAACTTCCAGTATTAATACCCCTTAAACCAGGTCCCGTCAAGAGCCGAGGCGGCCCCCCTCCTGCTGCGCTCAAAAGACGACACCCGTCTCCAAAAGCCATTGCCGGTTCCCGCGTTGCTGACGGTGCTCGACGGTGATTCGCACGATGTAGGATGTTAAGGGAAACGCAAGGTTGATATGCGGAATGAGCGCCGGGGGGCGATCGCTCCCGGTGCGATCGTCCACCCGCAAAGCCAGGGCCAACCACGGCCTCGGAATGAACTCGGTTTCCCAACTAATCCGCGTGTCCTTTTGCCCCGTCCGTTCGCGACCAAACCCAACGGCGGCGGTGGAGAAGAACGGGCCGCGATTGTAGGTGCCCACCAAACCGAACAACCGGCGCTCCGCCCCCAGGAAGACGTGCCCACCGAAGGAACTCAACCCGTGCCGGTAGTAACTCTCGAGCAACGCGCCCTTGGGGCGCAACTCGAATTCAAACCCGCGTTCCCGATTCACGCGCCCGGTGAGCGGAATCACCAACTCACCCGCGAACGGCATAGTAACGGAGTTGTACCAGCCGTCGGCCCGCCGCCGGCCTCGAGTCCACTGGTGGCTGAGCCGTACGGCGGGGGAGCGCCCGGCCAGAGAAAAACTGCGCAAGCCGCTCAGACGCGAACTGAGTGCTGGTTTCCCCGCCAAGCCGGCCGAAAACGCCAGCGGGGTGGAAAGCGAGAGTCGCCGAGAGACGTCGACCTGGGTAAGAGACCGGAACTGCCCCACGGTTACGTAGGCGCTCCCCACCGGCAACGACACAAAGAGATCCTCGAACCGGCCGTGTCGTTCCACGCGGCGGCCGTCACTGCCCACCTGCTGGCTGATCGGCAGCTACTCGAGAAAGTAGAAGGCGCGCGTACGGCCTGCCTACGGGACCGCCGGAAATGATTTCCACCCGGTTCGGCAGGCCGCGGCCGCGGTCTCGGCTGGCCTCGACTTGTCCCCGCCACGTGGCCCAGACCGCAAAGGGCCAGGTCCTCTCCTGAGGGGGATCGCCCAGGAAACGGTAACCCCGAGCCAGAAAATCTTCGCCGAACTGATTGAGTTTGGGCGGAATTACGTGGCACGTGGTGCAAGGTTGTTTGTACCGGCGGGCAAAATACGGTACCGCACCGCCCTCCTCCTGCCCGAGCCACAACACCATCAGGAGCATTGCCGCCGCGGCCACCGAAAGGCGAAGTCGCATAGTTGTCCTCTCATCGAGAATTAACTACAGTGAAGACGTAAAGTTAATCTACGTTAACACAGACTATTAATACACCTTAACCAGGAAGCTGTCAAGGGTTCTTGCCGGCCCTCCACAAACAAGGAAGGCAACTCGTGCTGGAACTGGAGAATAAAGCCCCAATCGGCGGCACCGCCGGTCAGCCCGAGCGGGAACGACACTCCAATCTCGGTGAGCGAGCCGCCGCGGCCGACGAACCCGTAGCGAAGACCGGGGGCGAAAAACACTTCGGTTGCGCGCACCCGTTGCCCTGCCTCGATGTCATCGGCGCGGCTGCCGCCCACTTCCAGCAGGACGTGGAGGTCGTGGCTGGCGCCGAAAGTCGTCTCGCGTTCGAGCGGACGAAACCCGAGGGCCACAGCCCCCGCCACCTGGCTGAGGTCAAATTCGGGGCCGGTGCCGTCGGCAAAAGCGGGCACGCCGGGCGTGACGCCCAGGTTGACGGACGCAGCCACGAAGACCGGCCCGGCCCACTCCTTGGCGGCGGCGAGGTCCCAGGCGTAGCCGACCTTCCCGGTTCCCAGACCTCGGCGACGGCTGGCAACGGGCGCCACCACCTGCGGCCCCATCGTCAGGGTGAAGGGTGCGAAGGACTCATCCAGCAGCCGGTAGCGCACCCCGAACAGTAGATCGGCGGCCCCGCCCTCGCTGAAAGTGGTAACGCCCAGCAGGCGCTCGCGGGCGTGCAGCGCGCCGAACTCAAAGTCCACTTCCCAACGGTCGGTCAGGCCCCACTCGAAGCGGCCCGCGCCGGTGTAGGCGCGCGTGCGGACGCCGCCGGAAGACAAGTACCACTGGTTGGCCCAAATGATCTGCGGCGAGTTCTTCTTCTGCGTGTAGGGCCCGCCGGTCAGGAAGAAATAGTCCGGCTCCTCGGCCGCCTCGGTGGGGGGCACTTGGATTCCTTGCGCCCGTACGGGCCCCGCGGCCAGCGCAAAGATCAGCAGCAGGCCGAACCGCCGCCCGCAAGGGACTGAAAACATCCTTCCTCCTCTATTTAACCACAGTTAATAGTTTATATTAATATCAGTTAAATATGTCTCGGTCAAGCCCCTGATGCCACCTCCTGCGGCCATTTCCACCCGCCTCGACGCGGCGTGAGCGTGTAGATTAAGATAAAGCCGCGCAGGTGCCGATATTCATAAGGGCTTGCGCTGGCGCAGGGCCTTGCGGTATAGATATCGCTTTGCTTGGGACGCAGGAATGGCAACCTCAGTAGGAACGACAGTTCGCGTGGCCTCAAGTGCGGCGGAGCTGCTGAACTCGGAACCAGCGGAGCTGCAAAACCCGCAACGGGAAGCGGCTTTCTTCTACGGGCTGTTTCTGCGCGGCCACACACTGGAGCAATTGCGCCGTGATATTGACGTGCCGGGCGAGGTAATCTCGCGCTGGCAGCGGCTCTGGCGCCACGAGCCGCACGCGTGGAGCCAGTTGGAAAGAATCCTGCGTCACCGGCGACAGGTGCTGGCCATCTTCAACATGCTGGTCAGCCTGGAAGTCGCCCTCTCCCACCTCCGACAGTAATCCTTCTCTTCCACTCTCATTCCGAGGACCCTGCCCACCCCAGGCGGGCCTGCCTGCGCCTGCCTGCGGTAGGCAGGCTTGCCCCGCCGACGGCGGGGCTGCGCCCGGAATGACCCGCCTCCGCTAAAGCTACGGCGGGCGAGCAGGTCGGCGGGGTCGGCAAGACAGAAGAAACAACCAAGCCCGGATTTCCGATTTGGCTGTGGTACCGTATCGCCAGGACCAGTCGCTGCGCCTTGAGTTTTGGGGCTCCGACGTAAGGAACCACACTACGGAGGGTGACACCCGGTGGGTGAATTACAACACGAGCCATTCCAGTTCGCGTTCAACGGCTTCTTGAAAGTCGCGTTCCAGGGATCGCGCGTCACTTCTGACGCTGGCCTCATTCTGGTGCGCGAGTTGGATGAACGTCTGGGGCTGGAGACACTCATCGCCGAGCACCTGAGCGATTCCCGACAGGGGATGAACACCCAGTTCAGCGTGGTGGATCTCCTGCGGCAGTCGGTCTACAGTCGCCTCGCGGGCTACGAAGATCTCAACGACGCGGGGCGCGTGTCGGCAGACCCAACATTTCGTCTCATCGGGTCGCCAAAGCGCTGGGACCGGGGTGCGGCGCTGACATCGACGCTGCATTGGTTCGAGACAGAGCTGCTGACCCACGAGGAGAATCTCGTCGGGTTGAGGGCCGTGAACCGGGAGGTGCTTGCACAGGCCGAGATGGCGACGCGCGCCGACCGGATCGTGCTCGACATGGATTCGAGCGAGAGCCCGGTGCATGGGGCGCAGGAAGGGAGCGCCTATAACGGGCACTTCGAGTCCGTCTGCTACCACCCGCTGTTTCTGTTCACCGAGCATGGGGACTGCCTCGCCGCCACGCTGCGGCCAGGCAACGTGCATAGCGCCGACGACTGGGACGACCTGCTCGTACCGGAGATTGACCGGCAGCAGGTGGAGGGCAAGCGCGTAGCGTTCCGCGCAGACGCCGCGTTCGCGAAGCCCGAGATCTACGACGCGCTCGAGCAGCGCGACGTGGACTATGCCATTCGCATGCCGGCGAACAAGAGCTTGGAGCTGGAAATCGAAGACATCCTCTTTCGTCCGCCGGGACGGCCGAGCTGCAAGCCCTTGGTGCGCTACCAGAGTTTCCGCTATCAGGCCAAGAGCTGGACCACGCCCAGACGGATCGTCGCCAAGGTGGAGCACCACCAAGGTGAGCTGTTCCCTCGCGTCGGCTTCATCGTGACCAACATGGCCCTCCCGAGCCGCTCGGTCGTGCGGTTTTACAACAAGCGCGGTACGGCGGAGCAATGGATCAAGGAAGGCAAGCAGGCCACCCACTGGACGCGGCTGTCGTGCCATCGTTTCCGGGCGAACGAGGTGCGCCTGCAACTGAGCGTCCTGGCCTACAATCTGGGCAACTTGTGGCGCAGACTGGTCCTTCCGCTGCGGGTCAAGCGCTGGTCGCTCACGAGTCTCCAGCAGCGACTGGTGAAAACTGGGGGCCGGCTGGTGAAGCATGCGCGGTACTACTGGCTTCTGCTGGCGGAAGGGCATCTCACGCGGCGGCTGTTCGGCGACATGCTGCGGAGGATCTGGGCGCTACCCGTGCCGGCAGGCTGACGCGCGGCCTGAAGTGCAACGAAGCCCGCCCGGCGATGACACGGGGCACACGTGTGGAGCGGTGTCTGAGAAATGCCCGAAAAGCAGGGGTTCCAGTCGGTCGCACGTCGGCGCGGGCTCAGATGAAGGCCTTTGAAGCTGAGCGATTGTGCGACGATCGAAGTTTTTGTGCGATCGGCGGCGATCGGGTGTATAAACGTGCCATCAGGGGCAGGCAAAACGGAAATCCCGGCCAAGGCGTCCGAAGCGGGTGCCCCCGTACAGGGATAAACCCCGCCCCCCTTCCAAACTGACTAAATTTGCAGAAGGAAATACGCGGCTAGCTGGCGGCTCGGGCGGGGGCGGGGACGCGCTTGGCCAGCGGCACGTAGTCGCGCTTGGCGTGCCCGGTGTAAATCTGGCGGGGGCGGGCGATCTTCTGCTCCTTGTCTTCCAGCATCTCCTCCCACTGCGCCAGCCAACCCGGCATGCGCCCCAAGGCGAACAGCACCGGATACATCTCGACCGGGAAGCCCATGGCCTGGTAGATGATGCCGCTGTAGAAATCCACGTTGGGATAGAGTCGGCGCTTAACGAAGTAGTCGTCCTCCAGGGCGATTTTCTCCAGAGCCAGGGCAATGTCGAGCAGCGGGTTGCGTCCGGTGACCTCGAACACCTCGTCGGCGATGCGCTTGATGATGAGAGCGCGCGGGTCGTAGTTCTTGTAGACGCGGTGGCCGAAACCCATTAAGCGAAACTCGCCCTTCTTCACCCGCTCGACGTAAGCAGGCACGTTCTTGACAGTGCCGATCTCCGCCAGCATCCGCAACACCTGCTCGTTGGCGCCGCCGTGCAGAGGCCCGTAGAGAGCGGCGGCAGCAGCAGCGGCCGCGCAGAAGGGGTCAGCTTCCGAGCTGCCCACGCCGCGCATGGCGCTGGTGCTGCAATTCTGTTCGTGGTCGCCGTGCAGGATGAACAATACGTCCAGCGCTTTCTCCAGCACCGGGTGGGGCTTGAATTTCACCTCGCTCATCTTCCAGAGCATGTTGAGGAAGTTGCCGGCGTAGCTGAGCTCATTATCGGGATAGGCCAGCGGCAGGCCGCGGCTGTGCCGGTAAGCAAAAGCTGCCAGGGTGGGGGTCTTGGCGATCAGGCGATGGATTTGATGCTTGCGCACCTCCGGGTCGCGGATGTTCTTGGCATCCGGATAAAAGGTGGAGAGCGCCCCCAGCAGGCTGACCAGCATCCCCATCGGGTGGGCGTCGTAGCGGAAGCCTTCCAGCAGCTTGCGGATGTTCTCGTGGATAAAAGTGTGGTGAGTGATGCTCTCCACCCAGTCGTCCAGTTGCGGCTGCGTGGGCAGCTCGCCGTGAATGAGCAGGTAGGCGGTTTCCGGAAAAGTGCTCTGCTCTGCCAGTTGCTCGATGGGGTAGCCGCGGTACTGGAGGATGCCCTTCTCGCCGTCAATGAAAGTGATCCGGCTGCGGCAGGAGGCGGTGTTGGTGAAGGCCGGGTCGTAGCCCATCACGCCAAAGTCGCCGTCGGAAACTTTGATCTGGCGCAGGTCCATCGCCCGGATGGTGCCGTCGGTGACTTCGACTTCGTAGGTCTTGCCGGTGCGGTTGTCGGTGATGCTCAGCGTGTTCTTGCCCATCGGGGTATCCTCACTTTTATCACTTCACTCTTCCTGGCGAGGCAACCGCGGACTGTAGCAGCACACCCCCCAACCTAAATGGTAGAGCGGCGCGCGCAACAAGTCAATCGCTTGCCGGTCTTTCGATTTAGCTGCTCGTCCCTCTCACGTCCAACCCGGTGGCCTGTCCTGAGCACAGCCGAAGGGCCCCTGCCACCGGGAATGTGTCCCTTTCCCAGCGGCCTGCCTGCGGTAGGCAGGCTGGGGCCGCCGGGCTGGACAAATTGATCCGCTCCCTCCCACCGCACGGAGTAGAAAAGGCCGGCAGGGCCGGAGATTTGGGATAGCGTCCTAATTTCGCACCGAGCCCCCAGGCCCCTGCCTGGGGGACGCAAGAATCCCTGCGGCCTGCCTCTGCGGTAGGCAGGCGGGGGCTCGTCCTGAAGGCTTCAGCCCGAGGCTTCTGCCCGAGGGCTCGCCCTGAAGGGCCGCAGGGCTCGGTGTGAATTGGGAGCGAGTTCGCAATCGCCCAAACTAGGACACTACCAGATTCAGCGGAACCTTGCGGGAGAGTCCTGCGTAGGGAAGAATAGACCCGGAGGCTATTGGTATGACCAAGTTCCTGCTTTGGTGCATCTTGCTGGTGCTCTACTGGCCGGCGGCGCTGCTGGCGCTGCTGCTCTACCCGGTGGTCTGGGTTCTGCTGATTCCGTTCCGCCTTGTGGGGATTGCAGTGGGCGGCGTGCTCGATCTGCTGCGGGCCATCATTACGCTCCCGGCTCGCCTGCTGGGCGGACCGAGCCGCGCCTAGCAACCGCCGCACAACCAGAGCGAAACACGCCCCAATGCCACTGCGCTGCATAAGCTTCCTGCGGATTTGTTCTTTGGTTGATCGGTTCATTGGTTGATTGGGACCCCGCGCGGGTGCCCCCGTACGGGGATAAACTCCGCACCTCTTCCGAACTGTCTTTTCTTTTTTGCAGAGTTCTTGGTGGCGCAGACATTCTTGTCTGCGACAGCGCGGGTGCACCCAGCGCGGCTAGTACTTGGGCACGGAGGGGTCCACCGTGTCGGACCAAGCCAGGATGCCGCCCTTCAGGTTCCACACTTTCCGGAAGCCGGCGGTGCGGAGGAATTCCACCGCCTGCGCCGAGCGCATCCCGGAGCGGCAGTGGGCGACGATGGTGCGGGCCGAGTCCAACTCGCTGACCCGCTTGGGCAAGTCGCCGAGCGGGATCAGGTGCCCGTTCAGGTGGCAAATCTGGTACTCGTGCGGCTCACGCACATCGAGAATAAAGACGTCCTCGCCGGCGTCGAGCTTGCGCTTCAACTCCACCGGCTCCATCTCCGGCACCTGCGCGGCGGGCTGCGGCGCTTCCTGTCCGCGCAGGCCGCAGAACTCCTCGTAGTCAATCAGCTTGGTAACGGTGCGACGCGTGCCGCAGAGGGGGCAGTCGGGATTCTTGCGCAGGCGCAGCTCGCGGAACTTCATCTTGAGCGCGTCGAAGATCAGCAGCCGCCCCTTGAGGCTCTCGCCCCGGCCGATGATGAGCTTGATGGTCTCATTGCCCTGAATCGAGCCCACAATGCCCGGCAGCACGCCCAGCACACCGCCTTCGGCGCAACTCGGCACCAGCCCCGGCGGGGGCGGCTCTGGATAGAGGCAGCGGTAGCAGGGGCCGTCGTCGAGCGCGAAGACGGTGGCTTGGCCTTCGAAGCGGAAGATGCTGCCATAGACGTTGGGCTTGCCCAGCAGCACGCAGGCGTCGTTGACCAGATAGCGGGTGGGGAAGTTGTCGGTGCCGTCCACGATGATGTCGTAGTCGCGCAGGATGGTGAGCGCGTTTTCGCTCGTGAGCTTGGCTTCGTGGGTGTCGATCTGGATTTCGGGGTTAAGGCCCTGCAAGCGGTCGCGGGCGGCTTCGATCTTGCGCTTGCCCACGTCCTGGGTGGTGAAGGTCACCTGCCGTTGCAGGTTGGTGAAGTCCACCACGTCGAAGTCCACCAAGCCCAGTCGGCCCACGCCGGCGGCGGCCAGGTAGAGGCCCAGCGGCGCGCCCAGCCCGCCGGTGCCGATCAGCAGCACCTTAGCGGCCTTGAGCTTCAACTGCCCCTCCATACCGACTTCAGGCATGATCAGGTGGCGGCTGTACCGGAGGATTTCCTGCTGCGAGAGCGCCGGCGCACCAGCCTCGGTTGTCTCGTGATTCTTAATTGCGGTTTCCTTGCTCATTACCTTCACTCCCCAAGGACGTTCAGCCCAGCGGCTTCCGCCGCTGAGTCCCACGGGCAGAAGCCCGTGGACTGAACAATAATTTGTTTTACTGCCTGCAATTCCGTTCTTCCATGAACCCAGACTAGCACCCGCCGGCGATGGAGGGCACAATGCTGACCACGTCGCTCTCCTGTACCGGGGTGTTTTCCTTTTGCAGGAAGCGGATGTCCTCGTCGTTGAGATAGACGTTGACGAAGCTGCGCAGCTTGCCGTCGTCGGTGTAGAGATGGCGGCGCAGGTCGCTGTGCTGAGTGGTGAGCTCCGTCAGCAGTTCACCGATAGTTTTAGCTTGCAGGTCGATCGCCTCCTGCTTACCGGCGTACTGCCGCAGCGGCGTGGGAATAATTACTTTCGGCATCGTTTGTTCACTTTCTAGCTTTGTCCTTGATCGCTGAGTGCCAAACCCTCATCCGAGTTCAGCCCAGCGGCTTCCGCCTGCCTACCGCAAGCAGGCCGCTGGGGGCCACGGGCAGAAGCCCGTGCCCTGAACGATACCCTTATTCGGGCGCCGCCACAGGCCGCCGCATGGGTTCAGAGAGAAAGCGGCTGCGGTCTTCCGCCAGCACCCAGTTGGTGGCTTCCTGCGCTGCGCCCCCCTGAACGCGAACGATGATATAAGAATACCACGGCAGCGCATGCTCGCGGTCGTATTCCGACGGGCGCGCGGGGTGGTCGGGATGCGAGTGGTAGAAGCCCACAATCTCTAACCCCCGCGCGCGAGCGGACTTTTCGGTGGCGCGGTAGTCATCGGCGGTGACCAGGAAGCGCGCGCGGGCAGCTTCGTCCTCGCGGCGATTGTCCAGCGGCAGCAGCGCCCGCACGGCCTTACCGCCGTCGTCCGTCAACACGCCCAGCAGCGCGCCGCAACACTCGTGCGGATAGGCGCGCGCTCCGTGCCCGCGAATCTCCTCCAGCAGCGCGTCACTGATCTCCAATTTCATCGTTTCCGCCAAAGTTCCGGCCGCCCTCTACCTCCCAGGGGGGTACTTACTTCCTCTTCTCGCCTAACCTCCTGAAAACCCAACCCCTTTCCCGCAGAAACTAGTTTCATTTTCATGTCTATTTCAGGCCCTTTTGCTACCCCTCTCGCCTCCCAGAGAGCAGCAATTAGGCCCACGCAATCAACGCTCAGCTTGGGTGCCGGCCAGCTCCGGCTGCCCCGTGGGCCGCACCGGAACGGCGCAGTAACTCCCTTCACTGAACCCCTCACTTTCAATCTCCAAGGCGTGGTCGAACCGAGCGCGGTAATTCTCCCACGCAATCGTCGAGGTAAGTTCCACTAATTGGGCCTCGTTGAATTTCTCCTTGAGCCGGGCAAAGAGGTCCTCCGGCACTTCCACCGGAGTGGCCGTCATGCCGTCGGTGTACTGCAAGACCAGCTTTTCCGTCTCGCTAAACGAGGAGCTTCCCTGATAGTCCGGCAGGGCCCGAATTTTCTCTCCGCTCAAGCCGTTCTGTCTGCCGACGGCAGACCCAATGTCAATTCAAAACGGGCAACCGATCAGCGTAGCCGCGCGCAGTTGAACCAGGTCCTTCAGTGATGTATTCAGCAACTTGCTCCCGCCCAGCGACAGTTCCATCTGCACGTACCCCCACAGAACCTTGGGGTGATGCGCAACGATCTGGACCGGCATTACGATCTTCCCTAGCTTCTTCCGCACCGCCCGGTAGGTAAACCGCGTGAAGAGACTGGAAAAGAAACCACCTTTGCTGGGATCAGCGCCCGCAATCCTTGCCATATTTTCCTCCCGTGAAACGACCGAGACTCCTAGGATCACTCTTCGTCCCAAAAGCGCTCGCTCAAATACTTGTCGGCGCTGTCAGGGCATATGATGACCATGACCGCACCTTCGCTTCGGGGAATGCGCCGAGCCACCTCCAGCGCCACCCAAATTGCCGCCCCCGAAGAGACCCCCACCAGCAGGCTCTCCTCGCGCGCCATTGTCTTCACCATGCGGTAGGCATTCTCGGTGGCCACGGCCAAGTCTTCGTCGGCCAGCGCAGCGTCGTAGATGCCGGGCACGATAGCGGTCTCCATGTGCTTCATGCCTTCCAGGCCGTGGAAGGGTCCGTCGGGCTGAAACGAGATGCAGCGAATACGCGGGTTGAACTCCTTCAGGCGGCGGGTGGTGCCGACGAAGGTCCCGCTGGTGCCGAGCCCGGCGATGAAGTGCGTGATGCGCCCGGCGGTCTGCTCCCAGATTTCTACCGCCGTGTCGTTGTAGTGCGCCTGCCAGTTGGCGGGGTTGTTGTACTGGTCGGGGTAGAAGTAAGTGGCGGGCTCCTGAGCGTAGAGTTCCCTGGCTTTGCGGATGGCGCCGTCGGAGCCTTCGGCGGGGTCGGTCAGGATCAACTCTGCCCCGTAAGCCTTGAGAATTCGCTTGCGCTCCAGGCTGGCGTTGGCCGGCAGGCAGAGCCGCACCCGGTAGCCGCGGGCGGCGCCCACCAGGGCGTAGGCGATGCCGGTGTTGCCGGAGGTGGCGTCCAGGATGATCTTGCCGGGCGTGAGCTGGCCGCTGCGCTCACCCTCCAGAATCATGTTGAGCGCCGGGCGGTCTTTGACCGAGCCGCCGGGGTTGAACCACTCCGCCTTGAGGTAGAACTCCACCTGCGGGAACTCGCGCCCCATCCGCGCCAAGCGCAGCAGCGGCGTCTTGCCCACGCGCTCGACCACCGAGACGCCCAGCGGCAACTCGATTCCGGTTTTGCCCGTCAGTGTCAACGCCCCCCCAATCCCTTCACAGAATTAGATGCACCCGAAGCAGCTACTTGATTCTACGGATACGCGCACGGGGAGGTCAACCGATGTGCGGCCAAACCACACGAAAGCGCTGCTCAACGGCCAGCCGCAGCAGCCATTGGCCCAGCGAGTTGGACTAAGAAGGGCGGGGCGGCTGGTGTGAATTCTGTTGTCCAGCCCAGTGGCCCTTCAGGGTGAATCCTTCAGGGTGAACCCTTCAGGGCGAGCCTTCGGGCAGACGCCTCGGGCTGAAGTCTTCAGGACGAGCCCCCGCCTGCCCCGTGCTTCTCAGCGGGGGCCCCAGCCTGAGGGAACATTGTGGGAAAGCAAGCAGAAACTCAAAGCGGAAAAAGCCACAGAGACACTGAGGACACAGAGAGCTGTCGGTTTTCCTCTGCGCTCTCTGCGCCTGCCTGCCCGCCACGGGCGGGCCTGCCGTAGGCAGGTCTCTGCGGTGAACAGTTCCTTGCTCACACCGTGCACTTACTCGTAGCGGAGGGCGACTCACATCGCCCGGCGCAGAGGGCAGCGCTGGCTTGCCGGGTGAGTTGGCGTTCGGCTACACTGGCGCAATCCATGGCTCGGCAAACCGAAACACCCAAGCCGCTGCTGGAGACAGCCTTCGAGAACAGCACGCTCGATGGGCTGCGCGCCGCCAGCTTCGAAGTCGCCGTAATCGGCAGCAACCCCGAGCGCATCCGCGTGCTCAAGGACACCTGCGCGGCGCTGTTCGAGCGACAACCCGACGAGACGCTGCGGCTGGCGCAAGCGCCGGGCTACCTGATTCGAGGCGAGATCGGGCGGCTGTGGGACGCCGGCTACCAGAAGTTCTGGCTGCTGGGCCCGCCCACCGACGAGCCTTTCAACGAGCCGCGCCGCCCGGCGCTGGCCGCGCAACTGAAAACCCTGCACCGCTTCGACGCCGAGTTGAAGGCCGCGCTCGGCATCCCCAACTTCTACAACGAGTCCATCGGCACCACCAACGAAATCAGCGCCTACGACCGCGTCCGCGGGCGCGACTCCTCCTCCGGCCAACGCTTCTCCTGATTGCCCGTCGTGGCGACGCGGCGCGTTCACGTTGATCCCACCGGCCGGACGGCGTTGGAACTTAGCCGGCGCGGGATTCGTATTCAATATTGTGGCCTGGCTGTGAAATGTTTTTCTGGGATAGTGGCCTGACCGTGCCTTGCTTCGACTGAGGCAGGGCTGGCGCTGGGCTGCTGTCTTGTTTCCCGTCCGGAAGAGGTGCGGAGTTTATCCCCCTACGGGGGGCACCCGCAAGCAAGGCATCGCGTAGCGGCGAGGAACCCTCCAGGGTCCCCCGCCCCCTGTTCTTCTGTGGGCGTGAGATTAGCCGGTGCGGAGCACCCTTTCCGGACGGAGGGTTCCAAACCAGTCGCAGCAGCGGTACAATGCACTGGGAGGGAGAAAACCATGAGCGAACCGTTGAAAGAAATGGCCCACTTTGCCGGCAAGGCCTGCGGCGCCATTGTCAAAGACGTGGCCGAGTTTTCCCAGCCGCTGACGGAAGCGTTCCGCCAAGGCTGGCAGGAAGCCATGGCCGACCAGCCCAAGCCCAAAACCGAGCCCGCCCCCGCAGCCGACAATCACGCTGCCGAGTCGGCCTAAGCCTGGGGCCCGGCCCGAACCCGCATCCAAAGGAACGCCGCATGCCTAACATTGTCACCGTCGTTGACGATCTTTTCTTTGTGTCCAAACTCCAGGAGACCGCGCGGCTGGTGGGCGCGCAGCTCGCGACCGTGCGCGCGGCCGCCTTTCACCTCGACGACTTGCGCCGGCAGAAGCCCGCGCTGATTATCTTCGATCTGAACACCACTTCGGGAAACGCGGTCGAGCTGATTCGCCAACTCAAAAGCGACGCCGAGCTGACGGAAATCCCCGTGGTCGCTTTCTTCTCCCACGTGCAGGTGGAGTTGCAGCGCGCCGCGCAGGAGGCCGGCTGCGACCAAATCCTGCCGCGCTCCCAGTTCACCGCCACCCTGCCGCAACTCCTGCGCCAGTTCGCACCCGGCGCACAGCCCGCGCCCGCAAGCTAACAAAGTGCTAAAAAAGATTCTTGTGGTGTCATCCTGAGCGAAGCGAAGAATCTCGCTTCTGGAGGAAGCAGCGAGTTACGAGATTCTTCGTCGTCCGCCTGGGGCGGACTCCTCAGAATGACAAGCGCGGCGAGTTCGTCAGCACCTTGCTAACCTGAAATACTCTGTGCCTCCGTGTCTCTGTGACGAATCCGGCGGGCTAGCGGATGGCTTCCAGCGCCACCTGGAAGGGCGTGCGGTCGCGCAAGTGCGGCTCCAACACGGCGGGGTTGCGATTGCGCTGCACTTCGAGGCCGATTTGCTCCAGTTGCGCCCGGCTCAGCCCCTCCGGCATCTGGTACACGAACTCCAGCCGCCGGTTGGCGGCGCCTGCCAGCGGCGTTCGCTGCGCCACGGTGTAGAGACCCTGCGCGCCCCACAATTGCAGGTCGGTCTCCAGCGTGGCGCCGAACTTTTCCCGCACGCTGGCAAAAGTTTCCTGCCCCAGGCGCAGCCCGGCCAGGGTGGGGATGTCCAGCGCCTGTGTTCCGTCCAGCGCCACTCCCACCTTCTCCAGCCTTCCGCCGCCGTCGGCGTTGAGGCGGAGAACCACCCCGGCCTCCCGTTCCCACTCGTACTGGAAAACCGGCCGCCCATCGCTGGTCCAGGAGCGGGAGCGGGTTTCCAGGCCAAAGCGTTCGCGCGCCTGTGCCAGCGTATCGCCCGGCTGCAAGCCGGCCAATGTGCTCCGGGTGGCGTCCTGCTCGAACAAGGCCAGGATGGCCGGCGGCGCGGACGCGGCGTCATTCTCTCCGCCCCCCTGTTCCACCTTCGCCCGCAGGCGCTCCACTTCCTGCTGCAGGCGTTCCATCTCCTCCTGACTGGCCGACCCGCCGCAACTCGCCAGCGCCAGAACCAGCAGCGCCACCCCGGCGCTCACCCTGTACTGTCCGAGTCTCATCGCCGCTCCAAGAACTCGCCATTCTAGCACGCGCTTTTGCAGCCATGCGCCTCTCCACCCCACCACCCGTCCGGAAGAGGTGCTCGGCACCCGCGGCTCCCGTCAGCTTGCCCCGGTGGCAGGGGCCCTTCGGCTGTGCTCAGGACAAGTCACCGGGTTGGACGCAGAGAAAAGTGCCTGAGTCGAACTGCCAAAGCGGAGTGATGTTCGCCCTTCTGAAGCCATCCAACCCAGCAGGTCACGTCCAGCCCACCGAAACATGTCCAGCCCAGCGGCCCTTCAGGGCGAGCCTTCAGGACGAGCCCCAGCCGCTGGCAGACTCGCTCAAGAATTGGTGGGGCAGACCTGCCTGCGCCTGTCTGCCGCAGGCAGGGTAGGCAGGCATTCTTGTCTGCCTCTCTCGCACTGCGCAGACAGGAATGTCTGCGCCACCCTCTACTGAATTTTTCCCTGGCAGGCCGCCGCGCCTGTTGTAGAATACGGTTTCTTTCACGGAAAGGAAGTAAACGTACGCAGGAGCTAAACAAGTAAGCCGATTCCCATGATTGCCCGTACCTCCACTCTCAGCTTGATGGATGTCCTGCTCCCGCGCGCCACCTTGGTCCAAAACATTCTGCTGGTTGTTTCCGGCAGCCTCCTGGTGGCGCTCTGTGCGCAGATCAGCTTCTACCTGCCGTTCAGCCCGGTGCCCGTCACCGGCCAGACGTTTGCCCTGCTGCTGGTGGGCGCCACCTTTGGAGCCCGCCGCGCCGCCGCCGCCTTGTTGCTCTACTTGGCCCAAGGGGCGGTCGGCCTGCCGGTCTTTGCACCGGGCGGATTGCCCGGCCTGGCCCGCTTTGCCGGCCCGACCGCGGGTTACCTGCTGGCCTACCCAGTGGCGGCCTTCCTGCTGGGCTGGCTGACCGAACGGTTGCCGCGCCGCGCCTGGCTACTGGCGGTGCTGGCCGCCGAAGCGGCCATCTTTGCCGGCGGCGTCGGTTGGCTGAAGGTGTGGGCGCAGTTGACTTGGCCGCAAGCCGTCGCGCAGGGGCTGCTGCCGTTCCTGCCGGGAGATTTGCTGAAAGTGGTGTTGGTGGGCGCGTGCCTGCCGGCGTCCTGGTGGGCGCTGGAACAGCGGCGTCCCGCGCGCTAGCGCTAACCGAAGCCGTCCCCGGCCCAACCGCCCGTGAAACCGGAAGAGAAAGTCCGGGCCGCCAACCGGCGGTTCTACACCGCCATGGACAGCCTCGACCTGGAGGGAATGGAAGCGGTCTGGCTGCACGCCGACTGGGTCAAGTGCGTGCATCCCGGCTGGGAGCTGCTGGAAGGCTGGGAGGAAGTCCGCGAGAGTTGGAAGCGCATCTTCGCCAACACCCAGCGCATGCAGGTTATCGTCAGCGACGTCCAGGTGCAGGTGGACGGCAGCATGGCCTGGGTGGTGGACGTGGAGCAGGTGACCTCCACCTTCGAGAGCGGCTTCTCCACCGCCTGGGTACAGGCCACCAACCTCTTCGTCGAGCACAAGGGCACCTGGCTCATGGTGCACCACCACGCCTCTCCCCTCCCCCGCACCCAGGACGAAACCGTGCAGTAACCCCCGCTCCACCCCACAGGTAGTGGGACTTTTTGAAAATGGGAAACTCACGCCGAGCCCTGTGGCACCTGCCACAGGGCGTTCGTGCCGCTTCTCCGCCCGGCGGCAGGTGCCGCCGGGCTCAGCGGCAAATCAACATTGTGAAACTGACTGACTACCCGCCCCATTCTTGGCGTTGACTCGCCTGCGGGCGGGTTTATTGCTCAGTCTGGCGACGTCCGTCGAAATGTAAGGGAAAATGGAAAAGCCTTCTCCTCGTCGGCATACTTCGAAAGAAGGGACTGCAGTTTTTCGGTGGGGGCCGTCAGCACAAAGTGGTCCCAGAGTTCTACGTGCGCAATGTCGATTTCTCCCTCTTCGATCCTGTTGGCAAGCCAGTCCGCGTCCAGCAGGGCCATTTGCAAAGAATCGTTCTCAATCCTGATCTGCCAGAAGATATGTGCCGAGACTAGGTGGAGGTATGATATACGCTCCGGCAGGGTTCCGAGGTCGGTCGGATACACATCCAAGAACAAGGCCTTCCCCAGGTGTACTAAACGGGCCCGCAATTGGCTTGCCTCTTCTTCCTGCCCCGGGGCGGTAAACTCAGTTACGGTCCACTGGTAGCCGTTCTCCCCCAACCGTTCAAACGTCATTGTGACCTCGGCATCCGCATCCACCCACGTCCCCAACAAGCCCGGTTCGAACGCCGCCTCCTGTTCGGTCAAGAGAGGACGTAAGGAGACGACGTACAAAATTTCGACAGGGGGTGAAGCCACAGTGGAGCCCGCCAAGCACGCGGCCAGCGCCGCCACAAGCAAGTGTTTTGTTGTCCGCATTTCAGCCTCCTGCTAAGCTCCGCCTGAAGCCATTCCGGTCGCCCCTTCGCGCGAGTTTATTTCCCATCCCGCCGTGCAGTCAAACTATTTCCCGCCGCCGCGCTCTCCGTCTCCGCCTAGAGCGCATCCGCCGCTCGCCTGCGCCTGCCTACCGCAGGCAGGGACGGGCAGGCCTGCCTGCGGTAGGCAGGCATGAACTTCCCAGAGTGGGCTCCTGACCTATACAATCAGTGTTCCCAATTGATGGATGTAGGAGGGTAAAAGAATGCAGCTAAGAACGATTCGCTTCGCCCTTGCGGCATCGGTGTTACTTGCCGCTCTGGCTTCGAGCGCTGTGGCCGAAGCCACGCCGGATGAGGAAACCCTGCAACCGCTGATCGAGAGCCACTACAAGATCGCTCCCGGCAAAACCGACGAGTGGCTGCACCGCTACACCACCCAGCACCTCCCTATCCTGAAAGAGATGCAGCGCGAAGGCCGCATCCTGCAAATCACTATCCTGAGGCCCGCGCTCCACCAGGGCGGCCCGGAGTGGCACTTCAAAGTCATCCTGCGCTTCCGCGACTTCGCCGCCCTGGGCGACCGCGCCCACGAAGAGGCCGTCGAGCGTCGCCTCTTCCCCGACTGGGATGCGCACCGCAAAGACGAACAGCGCCGCTGGGAAATCACCCTCCGCCACTGGGACGACCTCATGACCGAGGTGCCGACCGACTAGAGTTATTTCATTGTGCACTCGGTGCTCTCTGCGCCTGCCTGCGGCAGGCAGGTCTCTGCGGTAAAAACGCTTTGGCCTTCCCGGCGAGTGGTAGTGTCTTAATTTGAGCGATTCGGAACTCGGCCCAAATCACACCGAGCCCTGCGGCCCCCGCCGCAGGGATTTTCGCTTCCCCCAGGCAGGGGCCTGGAGGCTCGGTGTGAAATTAAGACAATACCCTGCGAGTCCCGTGCTTGCGGCCCCGCGGTTGCCGTGGTAGCGTTTCCCGTTTCGGTAAGGACTTGCATGCCGACTGAACTCACGCTCGCGCACAGCCCCGACCCCGACGACGCCTTCATGTTCTACGCGCTGGCACAGGAGCGCATTGACGCGGACGGCCTGCGCTTCCAGCACGTCCTCGCCGACATCGAAACCCTGAACCAGAAAGCCCTGCGCTCCACCTACGACGTAACCGCCATCAGCTTCCATGCTTACCCCTACCTGCGCGACCGCTACCGGCTGCTCCGCTGCGGCGCCAGCTTCGGCGATGGCTACGGGCCGCTGCTGGTCGCGCGCGCGCCGCTCGCCGCCACCGACCTCGGCAAGAAGCGCGTGGCCGTTCCCGGAACCCTGACCAGCGCCTACCTGCTGCTCAAACTCTTCGCTCCAGAAGTCGAGACCACCACCATGCAGTTCGACCGCATCCCCACCGCCGTCACTGCCGGCGAAGCCGAAGCCGGCCTGCTCATCCACGAAGGCCAGTTGACCTACGCCGGCGCCGGCTTGCACAAAGTGGTGGACTTGGGCGAGTGGTGGAAGCAGCAGACCGGCCTGCCGGTGCCGCTGGGCGGCAACGCCATCCGCCGCGACCTGGAGCCGGAGTTGGTCGGCCGCATCGCCGCCGTGCTCGAGCGCAGCATCCGCTACGCGCTCGACCACCGCCCCGAAGCCCTGGCCCACGCCCTGCAATACGGCCGCGGGCTTTCCCCTGAATTGGGCGACAAGTTCGTCGGCATGTACGTCAACCGCTGGACGCTCGACTGCGGCCCGGACGGCCGGCGCTCCATCCAACTCCTGCTCGACCGCGCCCACCAAGCGCAGCTCATCCCCGAACCAGCCAAAATCGAAATAATAGAGTAAAATAGTTAGATGAAGCTTCTCCTGGCCAATCACAGCAGCTACCCCCGCATCGGCGGAACGCGCGAGCTCCAGCAGCTCCGCCGTACCATCGCCGCCTGGGAGCGCAAGGAAGCCAACGACGAGACCCTGCACGCAGCCCAGAACGCCCTGGTACACGCCGCCATCAAAGAGCAGGAAGAAGCCGGGCTCGACGTCCTCACCGACGGCCTGATTCGCTGGTACGACCCCATCTCCCACCTAGCGGGCAAGATGGACGGGATTGAAATCTCCGGCCTGCTGCGCTTCTTCGATACCAACTCCTACTTCCGCCAGCCGGTCGCCAAGGCAGCCATCCAGGCGAAGAACGGCCTGACCGTGCCCGAGTTCGAGTTCGCTACCACCGCCACCCAAAAACCGGTGAAGGCGGTTCTGACCGGCCCCTACACCCTGGCGCGGCACACCATCGCCGAGCACGCCCCCTATAAACAGATCGGGCCGCTCACCCACGCCTACGCCGAAGTTCTGGCCAAAGAAATCGCCGCGCTGGCCGAGCGCGGCTGCCAAATCATCCAACTGGACGAGCCGGCCATCCTGAAACACCGACCGGACTTCTCCATCTTGCAGCGCGCGGTTCAGTTCCTCAGCAGACACAAGGGCAAAGCCACGCTTTCACTGGCGGTCTATTTTGGCGACCCCCAACCGCTCTACGAGCGCTTGCAGGAGCTTCCCATCGACATGCTCGCCCTCGACTTCACCTACAACCCCAAGCTGGCCGAGCGCGTGGTGGCCCTGGGCGCGCAGAAACCTCTTGCACTGGGCTTGGTGGACGGCCGCAACACCCGCCTGGAAGACGCCGCCAAACTGGCGCACCTGACTGATCGCATCCTGCTGCGAGTCAAAGGCGAGTTCTGCCACCTGCAACCTTCCTGTGGCCTGGAGTATTTGCCCCGCGACCGCGCCGCCGCCAAGTTGAAGCTCCTCCAGCAGGTGCGCGCGCATTTGAAAGGAAGTAAGTGACGCAATGAGCAGAGAAAAACTCCAACAGCTCGGACTCGACCTGCCGCTCTTCCCGGTTACCTCGGTGGGCAGCTTCCCCAAGCCGGACTACTTGCTGCAAGGGCGCAGCGACTTCCGGAAGCGCAAGATCACCGCCGACGAGCTGCACAAGCTGGAAGAGCGCGCCACCACCTTCTGGATTGAACAGCAGGAGGAGCTGGGCCTGGACGTGCTGGTGGACGGTGAGATGTACCGCGGCGACATGGTCGCCTACTTCGCCGAAAACCTGCCCGGCTTCGAGCAAGGCGGGCTGGTGCGCAGCTACGGCAACCGCTACTACCGCAAGCCCATCATCACCGGCGCGGTCGAGTGGACCCGCCCCATGACGGTGGGCTGGTGGAAGTTCGCCCAGAACCTCACGCAAAAACCGGTCAAAGGCATGCTCACCGGCCCCTACACCATCATGGACTGGTCTTTCAACGAGCATTACCCCGACCGCCGCGCCACCTGCCTGGCGCTGGCGTGGGTGATTCGCTGCGAGGTCGAAGCCCTGATCGAAGCCGGCTGCAAAATCATTCAGGTGGACGAGCCCGCCATGTCCGTCCGTCCGGAAGAGTTGCCGGTGTTAATCGAAGGCCTGCAAGCTGTCACCCAGGGTCTGTCCGCCTACTTCATCACCCACGCCTGCTACGGCGCCTTCGAGCACATCTACCCCAACATGCTCAAGGCCCCGGTGGACAACTTTGACCTGGAGATGTCCAACAGCGAGCTCGACATGCTGGACTTGTTCCGCCAGCATCGCTTCACCAAAGACATCAGCTTCGGCGTGGCCGACTCGCACTCCCACGAGGTCGAGGACGTGGCCACCGTGCGCCGGCGCGTGGAGCAGGCCCTGACCGTCCTGCCCAAAGAGCAGGTCTGGCTCGACCCCGACTGCGGCCTCAAGACCCGCAGCGTGGACGAATCCATCGGCAAGCTGCGCGTCATCGTCGAAGCCGCCAAGTCCTTGCGTTCGTGAGGGTTTTCCTCGGCGGCACAGCCATACGCCCCCCCGGCTGAGGGCAACCATAGGACTAAAGTCCTGTTGCGCCCGGTGCAACCTTTGGGAGACAATCAGTTTCCATGTTTAATGAGGGCAATTCTAAAACTGCGAGGTCAACTATGCGGCTACGACTTTTTGCGAGCACAGCGACAGTGGCTCTGGCCTTGGCGCTCGGGACCGCTCCCGCCGCCCTGGCGCAGAACACCCAATCGCTGACCAAGAAAGAAGCCAAGAAACTTCTCAAGCAGAGCGAGAAAGACCTCAAGAAAACTAAGAAGGCCAGCAGTCGCGGTGACGGCGATGCTGCCGCCGAACATGCCAGCAACTTCGCCGAGAACATGAACCGCCTGAACCGTGGCCTTTCCGCCAGCCACATGAGCGACCACGCTATGCTGGACGTGGCCGCAAAAGTGGACGAAGCCACGCTCCGGCACAAGCAGGTGCTGGAGGATTTGCTTGCAGGCGACCAGCTCCCGGAGCAGGCCCGGTCCCATGTCCAAGACGCTCTGGCGGCGTCCCTCCACGGCCACGACACCGCCACCCAAGCCGTCCTCACCCGCGGTCAGGTTGATCTTCCCAACGGGATGCTCACTGACGCCTCAGCCCGCTCTGCCATGCGGAAGAACAACGCCCTCGTCAAGCAGGCCGAACGCGCCCAGAAGCGCGGCGACAACGCTACCGCAGGCCGCAGCGTTGACCAGTTCACCGCCAACATGGGCACCATCAACAACGCCATCGAACATGGTCAGGTGGAACAGTCCGATGCCATCAGCGTATTCGACCGTGTGAATAACAACACCAGTCGGCACATCTCGAAACTGGAAGACCTGCTGGGCACAGTGCCCGAAGAAGCCCAGGCCGGCATTCAACGCGCCCTGGACAACTCCGTGCGCGGCCGGGACATGGCAACCCAGGCCCTCCAGCGCTCGCGTGCCGCTAGCATCATGACGGGACGCCGCGGCACCACCGGCGCACCCACGGGCATTGGTGGCCGTCCGAGCGGTGCTGGTAGTGGCGGCCGTCCAAGCGGCGCTGGTGGTGGCCGACCTTCAGGTGCCGGCCGACCGCCGCGCTAACCCGCTCATAGAAAACCTGTCAAAGTACCGGGAGGGGCCGGCAACGGCCCCTTCCACATTTCCCGCCCGACCAAGATTCGTGCTTGGACGTGATTGAGGGATTGTCGTCAGATTGCTCCGTTGCGTCCAGCCCAGCGGCCCCCGCCGCTGGGATTTTTGCTTCCCTCAGGCAGGGGCTCGCGCTGAAGGGCCTGGGGGCTCGGTGCGAAATTAGGACGCTACCCCGGACCTGCTTGTCTTGACCCTCCTGTTTCTTTGGAATAGAGTGAGCCGTTTAGAGGCGTTGGACCAACAATTCTCGATGCGTCGCTTTTGCACCCGGTTCCTTCCCACCCTTCTCCTGTTTGCGCTGGCGTTCCCGCCCTCGCCGGCCGTCGCCCAGACGCCTGACACCGCCACCGGCTCCGACGGAATGGTGGTGGCGGCGGAGCCCTTCGCCGCCGAAGCGGGACTCGAAATCCTCAAACAGGGAGGCAACGCCGTGGACGCCGCCGTGGCAGTGGGCTTCGCCCTGGCGGTCACCTACCCGCAAGCCGGCAACCTCGGCGGCGGCGGCTTTATGCTCATCCGCATGGCCGACGGCCGCGCCGCCCTGGTGGACTACCGCGAAGCCGCTCCCGGCGCGGCCCACCGCGATATGTACTTGGACGCCGAAGGCAACCTCGTCCCCCAGGCCAGCACCGTCGGCTGGCGCGCCGCCGGTGTTCCCGGCGCGGTGGCAGGCCTGACCCTGGCCCAGGAAAAATTCGGCTCCCTGCCCCTAAAGAAAGTTATGGCGCCCGCCATTCGCCTGGCCGAAAAAGGTTTCCCGGTGAGCGATCGCCTCGCCCATGAACTGCGCGACGCTGCGCCTTTACTCTCGCAGTTCCCGGAGAGCCGCCGGATTTTCCTCCGCAACGGCCGCTACTATGAACCGGGCGAAACCTTCCGACAGAAAGATTTGGCCCGAACCCTCAAGAAAATTGCCAAGCGCGGCGCGCGCGCCTTCTACCAGGGCTCCATCGGCAAGAGAATCGCCGGGGAGATGCGCCGCCACCACGGGCTCATCACCCGCGCCGACCTGCGCCGCTACCAAGCTCGCGTGCGCCAACCGCTGCTCGGGCACTTCCGGGGCTACGAAATCCTCGCCGCCCCGCCGCCCAGCTCCGGCGGCGTGGCCGTGCTCGAAATGCTGAACATCCTCGACCCGCTGCTGCCTCCCGGAGCGGAACCGCTGGCACCTCAAACCATCCACTTGATGACAGAAACCATGCGCCGCGCCTTCGCCGACCGCGCCCGCTTTCTCGGCGATGCTGACTTCGCCTCCGTGCCCGTGCGCGGCCTGCTCGACCCTGGCTATGCCCGGACGCTGCGCGCCTCCATCGACCCTGCGCGCGCTTCCGCCAGCGAGCAACTTTCCCTGCCCGACCCGCCGGGGTATGAAGCGCGTTCCGACAACCGCGCGGTCCTGGCCCCGCGCCGCGAAAGCGCCAACACCACCCACTTCTCCGTCGTGGACGGCACAGGCAACGCCGTCGCCACCAGCACCACCATCAACTCTTTCTTCGGCAACGGCGTCACCCTCCCCGGCCTGGGCTTCCTGCTCAACAACGAGATGGACGACTTCACCAGCAAGCCCGGCGCTCCCAACCTCTATGGCTTGGTGCAGTCGGAGGCCAACAAGATCGAGCCCTACAAACGGCCCTTGTCGGCGATGTCGCCCACCATCGTCATCCGCAACGGCCAAGCTATCCTGGCGCTTGGCAGTCCCGGCGGCCCCCGCATCATCAACGCCGTTCTCCTGGTGCTGCTCAACCGGCTGGCCTTTGGCCGCCCGCTGGCCGAGGCGGTGGCCCTGCCCCGCTACCACCACCAGTGGCTGCCCGACACCCTCTTCCTGGAAAAAGACCTCTTCAGCCAGGAACAACTCGACGCTCTCGCCGCCCGCGGCCACGCCCTGCGCGAACGCGAATCCATCGGAACCGTCAACGCCATCGAGCGCGACCCGGCCACCGGCCGGCTCACCGGCGTGGGCGACGCCCGCCGCCGGGGCGTGGCACGAGGCTTCTGATGCCGTTCACCGAGCGCGCGCTCTCCACCCACCTGTTCGTCAACCAGCGCTTAACCGCGCCCACCCTGCACCAGATTGAGCAGGCCGGCATCCCTTCGGTGGAAATCTTCTGCGCCAAGCAGCACTTCGACTACTCCAACCCCGAGCAGGTGCGGGAGTTGGCCGCCTGGTTCCGCGACCACCAGCTCCAACTCCGCTCCCTGCACGCCCCCTTGTACAAAGACGAAGAATGGGGCCGCAGCCACAGCGGCGCCACCGTCAACATCGCCGAGCCGGAGCGCATGCGCCGCCTGCAATCGGTGGATGAAATCAAGCGCGCCCTCGAAGTGGCCGAGCACATCCCCTTCCGTTACCTGGTGCAGCACCTGGGCACTTCCCACGAAGAATACCGGCAGAAAAAATTCGACGCCGCCTACTCCAGCCTGGAACCCCTGAAACTATTTGCCAAGCAGCGCGGCGTGCAGATTCTGTTGGAAAACATTCCCAATGAGCTTTCCACCCCCCAGCGGCTGCTCGAGTTCCGCCTCTACACCCGCATGACCGACCTGCGCATCTGCTTCGATATCGGCCACGCCCACCTGACCGGCGGGGTGGTGCCCGACTTCGAAGCGCTGCGCGACCTGGTGGTCTCCACTCACATCCACGACAACCGCGGCGACCGCGACGACCACCTCTGCCCTTTCCAGGGCACCATCGATTGGGAAGCCGCCCTGCGCACCTTCGCCGCCGCCAAGAACGACTTTCCCTTGCAGCTCGAACTGCGCGACCACGGCGAGTTCCCCAACCCGTTGGAAAAAGCGCTGGAAACCTTCGAGCGCCTGGAAGAGCTCGCCGTCGCCCCGCACTCCTGACGCCTATGTCCGAGTTCACCATTGCTCAGGTCGCCCGCTTCCAGGGCCGGCAGGTCACCCTGCGCGGCTGGCTCTACAACCTGCGCGAGTCCGGCAAGCTCCTCTTCCCGCTCTTCCGCGACGGCACCGGCATCATGCAGGCGGTGGTATCCAAAGCCGACGTCAGCCCGGAAGTCTGGGAGCGCACGGTGGAGTTGACCCAGGAGTCCAGCGTCATCGCCCGCGGCACCGTCCGCGCCGACAAGCGCGCCCCCGGCGGCTACGAGCTGGTGCTCAACGACCTCACGGTCGTCCAGCGCGTCCCCACCGACCAGCCCTATCCCATCTCCCCCAAAGAGCACGGCGTGGACTTCCTGATGAGCCAGCGCCACCTCTGGATGCGCTCTGCCAAGCAGTCCGCCCTGCTTCGCCTGCGCCACGAAGTCATCGCCGCCATCCGCGACTTCTTCGACTCCAACGGCTTCATCCTCACCGACGCGCCCATCCTCACCCCGGCGGCCTGTGAGGGCACCACTACCCTGTTCGGGCTCGACTACTTCGACCTCGGCCAGGCCTACCTCACCCAGTCGGGCCAGCTCTACGTTGAGGCCACCGCCGCCGCCCTCGGCAAGGTCTATTGCTTCGGGCCCACCTTCCGCGCCGAGAAATCCAAGTCCCGGCGCCACCTGACTGAGTTCTGGATGGTCGAGCCCGAGCTGGCCTTCGCCACCCTGGAGGACTTGATGAAGCTGGGCGAAGACTTGGTGACGCACATCGTGGCCCGCGCGCTCGAGCGCCGCCGTCCTGAATTGGAAACGCTGGAGCGCGACACCAGCAAGCTGGAAAACGTCCGTCCCCCGTTCCACCGCCTCAGCTACGACCAAGCGTTGAAGCTGCTGCACCAGAAAGGCAGCCAGCTTCCCTGGGGGGAAGACCTGGGCGGAGCCGACGAGACCTTCATCTCCCAGCAGTTCGATAAGCCGGTCATCGTCCACCGCTACCCCGCCAAGGCCAAAGCCTTCTACATGGAGCCCGACCCGGAGCGCCCCGAGCTGGCCCTCTGCATGGACATGCTGGCGCCGGACGGTTATGGCGAGATCATCGGCGGCAGCCAGCGCATCGCCAGCTACGATCTACTGCTCAAACGTTTGCGCGAAAACAACCTGCCCGAAGACACCTTCCAGTGGTACCTCGACCTGCGCCGCTACGGCAGCGTCCCCCACGGCGGCTTTGGGCTGGGCGTCGAGCGCACCGTCGCCTGGATTGCCGGCATCCCCCACATCCGCGAAACCATCCCATTCCCGCGCATGATTTATCGCATCTACCCATAAAGTTTCCTATGCCCAGTAAAGTCTCCATCATTGGCGTCCCGATGGACCTGGGCGCAGACCGCCGCGGGGTGGACATGGGCCCGTCTGCCCTGCGCGTCGCCGGCCTGAACAGTCGCCTCAGCGCCCTGAGCTACTCGGTGGACGACCAGGGCAACATCTCGGTGCGCGTCCCGGAGATGATGCCCTTCGGCCACAAGCGCGCCAAGTACCTGCCGGAAATCACCGACGCCTGCAAAGAACTGGCGCAGGCAGTGCAGGACGCGCTTGGCCAGGGTCGCACCCCGGTGGTGCTCGGGGGCGACCACTCCATCGCCGTCGGCACCCTCACCGGCGTCTCGGGCCACTTCCGCCAGCGCAAGCAAAAGATTGGTCTCATCTGGCTCGACGCCCACGGCGATATGAACACCCCCGAAACCTCCTCCAGCGGGAACGTTCACGGTATGCCCCTGGCCTGCGTGCTCGGCTTCGGCCCGCCGGAGCTGGTCCACCTGGGCGGCTTCACGCCCAAAGTCGCGCCCGAAAACTGTGCCCTGCTGGGCGTGCGCGAGCTGGACCCCAAAGAAAGGAAACCGGTTCGCACCGCCGGCCCGCGCGCCTTCACCATGCGCGAGATCGATGAGCGCGGCCTGCGCGCCTGCATGGCGGAAGCCTTGCAGTTGGCCACCCGCGACACCGCCGGCTTTGCCGTCAGCCTGGACATGGACGCCATCGATCCCGCCCACGCCCCCGGCGTCGGCACCCCCGTGCGCGGCGGCTTCTCTTACCGCGAGGCCCACTTGGCCCTGGAAATGATCGCGGATTCCGGCCGCCTGCTCTCGCTGGAAGTGGTGGAAACCAACCCGGTGATTGACCTGAGCAACAGCACTGCTCAACTGGGGGTGGAGCTGGTGCTCTCGGCCCTGGGCAAGAAGATTCTTTGATGGTATCTCTACCAGTCGTAGCATAGTAGGTTAGTCCGTAGGAGCGAGGAGACGAATGGGTAGTGAGCCAATTTCACGCCGGCCTCTCGATTCCGGCACTCTCTCCTCTCACGTCCAACCCGGTGGCCCCTGCCACCGGGAAGGCATCCCTCTCCCAGCGGCTGGGGCCGCTGGGTTGGACAAAATTGACGCACTACCGACGAAGAGGCGGGATCGCCCGCTACAACCATTCAACCCGTAGGAGCGGAGGAAACTATGAGAACACTGATTCTGGTCGGACTGCTGTTGGTGACGCCTTTCGCTTTGACGGCGCAGGCGCCCGAAGGCGCGGCCCTGCCCCGTGCCAGCGAGGCTATCACCGTCTCCGGCCCGCCCGGCGCCATCATCAGCTTCCGTCCACGCGGCACCACCACGGTGGAGCTGAAGGGAACCGAACACATTCCCCGCGCCTTCATCTCCCTCAAGGTGCAAAGCCGCCGGGGCTTCGTGGAAATTGACATCAACCGCGGCGCCATCAAGGGCCTCGAGCCCCCCTGGACTTTTGGCCCCGACTTCCTCACCTACGTGCTCTGGGTGGTGTCCGTGGACGGCGCCGCCAGCAACATCGGCGAGATTACCTTCGAGCGCGGCCAACCCATCAGCATCAACGTCACCACCCCCTACCAGACCTTCTGGATGATGGTCACCGCCGAGCCCGACTTTGCCGTCCACGACCCCAGCCCGGTGGTGGTGCTGGTCAGCCAGAGCCAGGCGGACGTCTCCACCGGCAGCAAAGGCTTCCCCATCCCGGGCCGGCTGATCTATCACACCAACTACACGCAGTACAAGATCGGCGAGCTGGTGGAGGAACCCACCGGCGCGCCCATCCACTTGTTGCAAGCCCGCAAGGCCATCGAGTTCGCCTCCCAATCGGGCATCCTGGCAACCCCGACTTCCCGAGACACCGAGTCGCTGCCCGAAGAGGAGCGCACGCGTGAGACGCTGGAGGTAGCGCGCTCCTACCTCGCCCAGGCCGAGCTCGAGTTCCGGCGCAGCGGCCACAACGACCAGACCATTCAGTTCGCTCGCGCCGCCACCCAGATTGCCGAGAATGCCCGCGCCCTGGCCCTGGGCGCCGTCGGCGGCCTCACCGTCCTGCAACTCGAGCGCGAACTCGACAAACTGGAAGCTGACGCCGAACCCTTGCGGCGGGCGGCGGACGAAGCCCGCCAAGCATTGGCCCGCAGCCTGCGCGAACTCGCCAGCCTGCGCGAGCAACTCACGGAAATTGGCAGCCTGCGCGACCAGCTCACCCAGCTTGAGGCGGCGCTCGACCGCGAGCGCGGCCTCACCAAAGAACTGGAAAGCCAGTTGCTCGCCCTGCGCGAGCAAAGCACCCTGCTGGAAGGGCAACTGGGAACCGCCGGGCGCGAGGCCGCCGGCTTGCGCAACGACCGCGACGCCATCTGCAACGAGCTCAACAAGCAGCTCTCCTCGCTCGGACAGCTCACCGAAACCGGCGGAGACCTCATGCTGAACCTCGCCTCCGACATCCTCTTCGACTTCAACCGCTACGACCTCCGCCCCGCCGCCCGCGAAACCCTGGCCAAGCTGGCGGTGCTGCGGCTGATGCTCTTCTCCCGTGCTGCTGTCCGCTATGAAGGGCACACCGACCTGGTGGGCGAGGAAGACTACAACCAGTGGCTTTCCGAGCAGCGCGCCCTGGCGGTGTACCGCTACTTTCTCCAGGACCGCCTCTCCTACGCGGCACAGGCGAGTGATCGGGCAGACGCGCAAGAAAAACTTCGCAGCGTCGAAGCGTTGCTGAACACGAATTTCAACGCTGCGCGCCGGGCCCCCGACCGCCGCCAGGCACTGCTCGACCGCCTGGACGACGCCGTTGCCGGCCGAGGGATGCGCGAACCGCTGGTCCCTGTACAAGGCGCCAACGAGGAGAACCGCCGCGTCACCCTCATCTTCCCCGAAGCTCAGGTCGGGCAACTGACCTCCCTTTGCGCCGCTGCAACGAGATGAGGGACGATGGCGAAGCTGCGCGTCGGTGTTCTGTTCGGCGGGCGTTCGAGTGAGCACGAAGTCTCGCTGGTCTCCGCCGCCGCGGTGCTCCGCAGCCTCGACCCGCAAAAGTACGACGTCGTCCCCATCGGCATCACCAAAGACGGCCGGTGGATGTTGCCTCCCCCGGTCAGTGGCGCCCTGACCCACGCGAACTTGCGGAAAGCTCTGGGAGAGGCTACCCCCGTGCTCCTGCCAGCCCAGCCCGGTTCCACTTCACTGGTCCCCCTAAATTCTTCCCCGCCGCCGGCGGCACCGCCGGAAACTTCTTCTTCCTCTCTTCACCTCGACGTTGTCTTCCCTGTCCTGCACGGCACCTTCGGCGAGGACGGCACCGTGCAGGGACTGCTGGAACTCGCCGGTATCCCCTACGTGGGCGCCGACGTCTTGGGCTCGGCGGTGGGTATGGACAAGGAAGTCCAGAAGCGGCTTTTCTTGCAGGCCAAGCTGCCCGTCGTGCCCTACCTCCGCGTGCGTCGGCATGAATGGGAAGCGCAACGGGAGAAAATTCTCGCCGCCATTCGCCGCCGCTTCCGCTTCCCGCTGTTTGTCAAACCGGCGGCGCTGGGCTCTTCGGTCGGCATCACCAAAGTGCGCAAGACCGGCGAGCTGCCGCCGGCCATCGAGCACGCGGCCGAATTCGGCGAAAAAATTCTGATCGAGCGCGCCATCCGGGGCCGCGAATTCGAGGTCGCGGTCCTCGGCAACCAAGAGCCCAGCACCTCGCTGCCGGGCGAGGTGCTGCCGGCCCGCGACTTCTACGACTACACCGCCAAGTACCTGGAAGACACCACCCGCTTCCGCGTGCCGGCCAAACTCCCGCCGCCCAAGGTGCGCCGCCTGCAAGAGCTGGCGGTGGCTGCCTTCCGCGCCTGCGAGTGCGAAGGGATGGCACGGGTGGATTTTCTGCTGGATCGCGCCAGCGGCAAAATATTCATCAACGAGATCAACACCATCCCCGGCTTTACCGCCATCAGCATGTATCCCAAGTTGTGGGAGGCCAGCGGCCTGCCCTACCCGGCATTGCTCGACCGCTTGATTCAACTCGCGCTCGCACGGCACCAGCGCAAAGCCCGCACCCGCTACTCGGTCCAGCTCCCCGCCCGGCGCGGCGGCGTGCTGAAAGAATAGCCCCGCCGCCAGCGGGTAGTGGGTTATTTTGCAAATGGGAAACTCGCGCCGAGCCCCGTGGCACCTGCCACGGGGCGGTCGTACCGCTTTTCCGCCCGGCGGCAGGTGCCTGCCTACCGCAGGCAGGCCGCCGGGCTCAGCGGCAAAAACAACATTGTGAAACTAACCCACTACCAGCCGGCGGGTAGTGACTTAACCCGGATTTCCGATTTGGCTGTGGTACCGTATCGCCAGGACCAGTCGCTGCGCCTTGAGTTTTGGGGCTCCGACGTAAGGAACCACACTACGGAGGGTGACACCCGGTGGGTGAATTACAACACGAGCCATTCCAGTTCGCGTTCAACGGCTTCTTGAAAGTCGCGTTCCAGGGATCGCGCGTCACTTCTGACGCTGGCCTCATTCTGGTGCGCGAGTTGGATGAACGTCTGGGGCTGGAGACACTCATCGCCGAGCACCTGAGCGATTCCCGACAGGGGATGAACACCCAGTTCAGCGTGGTGGATCTCCTGCGGCAGTCGGTCTACAGTCGCCTCGCGGGCTACGAAGATCTCAACGACGCGGGGCGCGTGTCGGCAGACCCAACATTTCGTCTCATCGGGTCGCCAAAGCGCTGGGACCGGGGTGCGGCGCTGACATCGACGCTGCATTGGTTCGAGACAGAGCTGCTGACCCACGAGGAGAATCTCGTCGGGTTGAGGGCCGTGAACCGGGAGGTGCTTGCACAGGCCGAGATGGCGACGCGCGCCGACCGGATCGTGCTCGACATGGATTCGAGCGAGAGCCCGGTGCATGGGGCGCAGGAAGGGAGCGCCTATAACGGGCACTTCGAGTCCGTCTGCTACCACCCGCTGTTTCTGTTCACCGAGCATGGGGACTGCCTCGCCGCCACGCTGCGGCCAGGCAACGTGCATAGCGCCGACGACTGGGACGACCTGCTCGTACCGGAGATTGACCGGCAGCAGGTGGAGGGCAAGCGCGTAGCGTTCCGCGCAGACGCCGCGTTCGCGAAGCCCGAGATCTACGACGCGCTCGAGCAGCGCGACGTGGACTATGCCATTCGCATGCCGGCGAACAAGAGCTTGGAGCTGGAAATCGAAGACATCCTCTTTCGTCCGCCGGGACGGCCGAGCTGCAAGCCCTTGGTGCGCTACCAGAGTTTCCGCTATCAGGCCAAGAGCTGGACCACGCCCAGACGGATCGTCGCCAAGGTGGAGCACCACCAAGGTGAGCTGTTCCCTCGCGTCGGCTTCATCGTGACCAACATGGCCCTCCCGAGCCGCTCGGTCGTGCGGTTTTACAACAAGCGCGGTACGGCGGAGCAATGGATCAAGGAAGGCAAGCAGGCCACCCACTGGACGCGGCTGTCGTGCCATCGTTTCCGGGCGAACGAGGTGCGCCTGCAACTGAGCGTCCTGGCCTACAATCTGGGCAACTTGTGGCGCAGACTGGTCCTTCCGCTGCGGGTCAAGCGCTGGTCGCTCACGAGTCTCCAGCAGCGACTGGTGAAAACTGGGGGCCGGCTGGTGAAGCATGCGCGGTACTACTGGCTTCTGCTGGCGGAAGGGCATCTCACGCGGCGGCTGTTCGGCGACATGCTGCGGAGGATCTGGGCGCTACCCGTGCCGGCAGGCTGACGCGCGGCCTGAAGTGCAACGAAGCCCGCCCGGCGATGACACGGGGCACACGTGTGGAGCGGTGTCTGAGAAATGCCCGAAAAGCAGGGGTTCCAGTCGGTCGCACGTCGGCGCGGGCTCAGATGAAGGCCTTTGAAGCTGAGCGATTGTGCGACGATCGAAGTTTTTGTGCGATCGGCGGCGATCGGGTGTATAAACGTGCCATCAGGGGCAGGCAAAACGGAAATCCCGGGTAAAAGGTCTCGCAGAGGTGAACAATATGAAAAAGGCCATCCTGATTCTGAGCGCGCTGCTGCTGGTTGCCGGCCCGGCCTGGGCGCAGTCGCAAACTCACTCCCTGGGCGAAATCGCGCGCAAGCTGCGCGCCGCCCGCGCCAAGAAAGACCTCTCCAAGGTTCGTATTTACACCAACGACAATCTTCCCAAGTCCACGGTTCCCATCTCCGTTATGGGCCGCCGTGCCGCAACCCCATCAGAAGTAGCCGCCGCCGCGGGCCAAGTGGATGTCAGCGGGGAAGAAGAAGGGGAAGAATGCGACGAGCAGTGCTGGCGCGGCAAGTTCAGCGAACTGCGGCTAAAGATTCGCACCGCTGAAGGCGCAGTGGACCTCCTCCAACGCGAACACAACCTCGCCCGCACGCAGCACTACCAGGACCCCAACGCCGCTCTGCGCGAACAGTACTCCAACACCGCCGCCGGGGGCCGGCAACTCCAGGATCTGCTGAACCAGATGAATGAGAAGAAGCGAGAGATCCAGCAGCTTCGGCAGGAGTTGTCAACGCAGGAACGCGAAATGCGGCGCAGCGGCGGCAAGTCCGGCTGGGCCCGCGAATAGGTCGCGGCCGCTCTAGCGCTTCACACCCTGGTGGAGCGCGACCACGCCTCCTGTCCACGTCTGGTAACTGACTGCGCGGAACCCTGCCTGCTCCATCCACCGGGCCAATTCCTCACAGTCGGGAAACTTTTCGACCGAAGCCGGCAGGTAGCTGTACGGTCCGCGCACACCCGAAACTGTGTTTCCGATCTTAATTTCACACCGAGCCCCCAGGCCCCTGCCTGGGGGAAGCGAAAACCCCTGCGGCGGGGGCCGCAGGGCTCGGTGTGATTTGGGCCGAGTTCGGAATCGCTCAAATTAAGACACTACCAGCTGGCGCAACTGTTTGCACCGGCTGGCTCCATTTGCTACACTTTCCGTAGAGTGATTGCGTTTTTTTTCCGGCGTGCGCGCTGAAAAAGAGCCGCGCAGACTATGACGCTGCTGAACCCCCAACCCCCGCCGCCACCCAACCCCTGGCCCAAGCGCATCCTCGTCGCGCTGATGCTCGTCCTCGCGGTCGGCAGCGTGCTCTACTGGCAGTTCCGCTACTACGGAGAAGAAAAACAGGTCGAGCAGTTCATGGATGCTCTGGTCGCCGGCGACTATCCCCACGCCTACCAACTTTGGAAGCCCAGTCCCAGCTACCGTTACCAGGATTTCCTCGAAGACTGGGGCGAGCTCAGCACCTGGGGCAGGATTCACAGCTACGAAATCGTGGGCGTGGAAGGAAGCAAATCCTACATGCTTCGCGTGCCGGTACCGGGAGGCACGCGTGCGCGCACGATTGAGCTCTCGGGCCAAAGTTCGGGCCTGGTGATCAGCGTGCGCATCAACCAGCGACTCCAACCGGAGCGCATCTGGGTGGAGAGGAAAGACAAGAGCCTCTCCTTCCCGCCCTTCTAAGCTCTCCCGCCGCGGTTGCCCAGCGCGGCGCGCAACTCCTCCGCCGTGCAGACTGCGGTTCCCAGTTTTCCCACCACCACTCCGGCGGCGGCGTTGGCCAGCCGGGCCGCTTCCAGAACCCGCGCGCCCGCCACCACAGCCAGTGTGAGAGTTGCCATCACCGTGTCGCCGGCGCCGGTGACGTCGAACACTTCCCAGGGCTTGGTCCGGTCCGCCGCCAAGCTAGCCCGCCGCGGCGGGCTAGCTTCACCGCTGGCCCTACTTTTGGCGGGGCTGGCGCGGCTCGCTCGCTCGAACACCCTCATGCCCTCGCTGCCCAGCGTCAGAACCAGCGCCTCGCACGGATAGCGCGCCAGCAGGTGGCGGCCCATCAACTCCAGCGCCTTTGCGCTGCGGATGCGGGTTCCGGCCATCTCTTCCGCGCGCTGTTTGCTCACTTGCACCAGCCGCACCCCCGGCTCCAGCCGGCGGTCCACCTTGAGGTCAACGAACACCGGCACCCCGGCGCGCCGGGCGCTCCCCACAATCCCTTCCAACAGCGTGTCGGTCAGAACACCCTTGTCGTAATCGGACAGCACCAGCGCGTCCAGCCCAGGCAGCGCCTGCCGGACTCGGGACGCAAGGCGGGCCTGCTCCCGCTCCGGCAACGCTTCGGTGTCTTCCCAATCCACGCGCACCACGTGATGGTGCAGGGCAATGATGCGCGTCTTGACCGTGGTGACGCGCTTCCGCACCACCACCAGCGCATCTTTAGCTCCCGCTACTTGGTGCAACTTCCGACGCAGCAGCCGCCCGCTCTCGTCCGCTCCCACCACTCCCAGCGCCAGCGGACGGGCACCGAGCGCGGCCAGGTTCGCCACCACGTTGCCGGCACCGCCCAGTCGCGCGTCTTCGCCGTCGGGGGCCACGCGCACCAGCGGCACCGGGGCCTCCGGTGAAATGCGCGCGACGCTGCCGCGGATGAAGCGGTCGAGCATGAAGTCGCCCACCACTCCGATCCTTCGCCCGCGGAAACGCCGCAGCAAAGTTGTGGGATGCAAGCGTGCCATACCAGCCACCTCAAACCGCCGTCGGCACTGCGCTCAGAACGCGCTCGATTGTCGAGCGAACCTGCCCGACCGAAATCGAAAGAATACATTCCGGCTGCTCAAAAACATAGCAGCGGTCGCAGGGGCAGGGACTGCACGCATACTCATTCTGCACCACGGCATAAGGCGCGCCCCACGGACGCCACACAGTCGAGTCGGTCGGACCAAACAAGACCACACAGGGACGCCCCAGCGCCGCCGCAATATGGGCGGGCCCGCTGTCGTTCCCCACGAAAATCGTTGCGCCCTCAATCAGCGCCACCAGTTCAGGGATGGTCAAGGGATCGAACCGCACTAGCGGTTTCCCCGCGGCATCCGCCACCGCATCCAGCTTCGCCCCTTCGCCCGGCATGCAATCGAAAACCGGGATCAGCCTATGTTCCCGCTCCAGATAGTTCGCGATGGCGGCGTAGCGCTCGAACGGCCACTCCTTGGTAAAGAACGTGGCGCTGGCTTGCAGGACCGCATAACGCACACCCGGCCCGATTCCGGCCGCACGGAGCCTCTCTCTCATCGTCTGGCGGGCCTCCGACTGCGGAAAGAGTTGCAGCCGCGGGATTTCACCTGGGGGCAGCCCGGCCCAATAAAAAACCGCCAGGCGATCCTCCACGCTGTGAACTTGCTCGCGGCCGAAAATTACCTTCGACTCCGGCGGCATCGCGGTGTAGGCCCAACGATGCCGGAAGCGGCCGGCGGCCAGCCGATGAGGAGCGCCGCTGGCTCGCGTCAGCCAGGCGCTGAAGGTATTCCCGTGCAGGTTGAAGCAGGCATGAAATTTCTGTCGGCGGATCCGCCGCACCAGTGAAAGCACGGCGGTCCACTGGCCCCGCTCCAACTCGATCAACTCTTCTACATCGGGATTGCCGTGCAGAATGGGGGCGAAGTCCTTGTACAAAACCAGCGACAGGCGCAGGTCCGGCCGCCACTGCTTGAGCGCGCGCAGGGCCGGCGTGGTTAGCAAGAGGTCGCCCAGCGACCGCAGCCGAATCAGCAGCACGCGCGCCTGCGGAGGAAGATCCGGCAAGAGAAATTTGGGAGAGTTGCCCCCAGCGGGCATGGTGTACTACGACTCGACGCGGGCTTCGTCCACCAGCATGATGGGAATGTCGTCCTTGATCGGATAGACGCGCTTGCAAGTGTCGCAGCGCAGCCCCTGCTCATCGCTGGTCAACGTTACCGGCGTCTTGCAGGCCGGGCATACAAGAATTTTCAACAACTCAGCATCAATAGCCACGGGCTACACCTTCCGCCTGAAACCCGGCTCACTTTAGCACGCGGCCCCAGCTTTGGCAACGCGCCTGCCACAAGCGGGCCCGCGTTCCGGCTGTTGCGGAGCGCGTTCGGTGGCAAGTGTAGCCGCGTTCGATAACAAGTTTTACACGCTCTGTGGCAAGTTTCTCTAATAATCTCAAAACCGGACGCTTTTTTGTTCGCCCCAGGTTCGCCCAAGAACCCATCAAAAGTTGCGGATGAGGAGCTCGTGTGTTCGCCAGCCGGCACCAGATTTGTTGCCCAGGTTGTAAGTGACGGGCAGGCGCTCGGTCTTGAGGCCGCGGCCACGGTAGAGACAGCGAATCCTGGGATGGTCCTGGTAGCTGAGCAGAAACTTCCCTTGCACTAGTTTCAGCGCCCCAGCCAACGCCTCGTGCTGATCCCAGCTCATGCGTGAGCAGTAGTCGTCCTTCCTAGTGGAGGGGTAGGGCGGGTCGAGATAGAAGAAGGTATGAGGGCGGTCATAAACAGAAAGACACTTCTGCCACGGCAGGTTCTCGATCACCACGCGCTCCAACCGTCCAGAATACTGGTGGGCAACAAAGTAAATCCTGGAAAGGTTGAGCTCACCGGGCATGTGGGTCGTACCTGTGCCGAAGGTGCGCTGTTCTCGCTTTCCACCGAAGCACAGCCGCATTACGTAGTAGAACCGCATGGCGCGCTCGAGTTCTGTCTTTCCCTCCTCAAAGCGGCGGTACTCGTTGAAAAGCTGGCGCCTGACCAGCTCCAGGTGGAATTGCTCGGCAAACTCAGCCGGTCGGTGCTTCAAGACACGGTAGAAATTGATCAACTCGCCGTCGAGATCGTTGAGAACTTCTGACTTTGACGTGGCGGGGTCTTTGCCGAAGAGGACCCAGCCGGCGCCGCAGAAGACCTCGACGTAGCAGGTGTGTGATGGGAAGCGTTTGAGGATCTCGGCGCGCAGGCGGCTTTTGCCGCCTACCCACCGCAACGGTGAACGAAGCATAACGCACAACCTCCGGGGTAGTGTTCGACCCGTCAGTTGGCTTACCCCCGGATTTCCGATTTGGCTGTGGTACCGTATCGCCAGGACCAGTCGCTGCGCCTTGAGTTTTGGGGCTCCGACGTAAGGAACCACACTACGGAGGGTGACACCCGGTGGGTGAATTACAACACGAGCCATTCCAGTTCGCGTTCAACGGCTTCTTGAAAGTTTCCAGATCGCGCGTCACTTCTCGCTGGCCTCATTCTGGTGCGCGAGTTGGATGAACGTCTGGGGCTTCATCGCCGAGCACCTGAGCGATTCCCGACAGGGGATGAACACCCAGTTCAGCGTGGTGGATCTCCTGCGGCAGTCGGTCTACAGTCGCCTCGCGGGCTACGAAGATCTCAACGACGCGGGGCGCGTGTCGGCAGACCCAACATTTCGTCCATCGGGTCGCCAAAGCGCTGGGACCGGGGTGCGGCGCTGACATCGACGCTGCATTGGTTCGAGACAGAGCTGCTGACCCACGAGGAGAATCTCGTCGGGTTGAGGGCCGTGAACCGGGAGGTGCTTGCACAGGCCGAGATGGCGACGCGCGCCGACCGGATCGTGCTCGACATGGATTCGAGCGAGAGCCCGGTGCATGGGGCGCAGGAAGGGAGCGCCTATAACGGGCACTTCGAGTCCGTCTGCTACCACCCGCTGTTTCTGTTCACCGAGCATGGGGACTGCCTCGCCGCCACGCTGCGGCCAGGCAACGTGCATAGCGCCGACGACTGGGACGACCTGCTCGTACCGGAGATTGACCGGCAGCAGGTGGAGGGCAAGCGCGTAGCGTTCCGCGCAGACGCCGCGTTCGCGAAGCCCGAGATCTACGACGCGCTCGAGCAGCGCGACGTGGACTATGCCATTCGCATGCCGGCGAACAAGAGCTTGGAGCTGGAAATCGAAGACATCCTCTTTCGTCCGCCGGGACGGCCGAGCTGCAAGCCCTTGGTGCGCTACCAGAGTTTCCGCTATCAGGCCAAGAGCTGGACCACGCCCAGACGGATCGTCGCCAAGGTGGAGCACCACCAAGGTGAGCTGTTCCCTCGCGTCGGCTTCATCGTGACCAACATGGCCCTCCCGAGCCGCTCGGTCGTGCGGTTTTACAACAAGCGCGGTACGGCGGAGCAATGGATCAAGGAAGGCAAGCAGGCCACCCACTGGACGCGGCTGTCGTGCCATCGTTTCCGGGCGAACGAGGTGCGCCTGCAACTGAGCGTCCTGGCCTACAATCTGGGCAACTTGTGGCGCAGACTGGTCCTTCCGCTGCGGGTCAAGCGCTGGTCGCTCACGAGTCTCCAGCAGCGACTGGTGAAAACTGGGGGCCGGCTGGTGAAGCATGCGCGGTACTACTGGCTTCTGCTGGCGGAAGGGCATCTCACGCGGCGGCTGTTCGGCGACATGCTGCGGAGGATCTGGGCGCTACCCGTGCCGGCAGGCTGACGCGCGGCCTGAAGTGCAACGAAGCCCGCCCGGCGATGACACGGGGCACACGTGTGGAGCGGTGTCTGAGAAATGCCCGAAAAGCAGGGGTTCCAGTCGGTCGCACGTCGGCGCGGGCTCAGATGAAGGCCTTTGAAGCTGAGCGATTGTGCGACGATCGAAGTTTTTGTGCGATCGGCGGCGATCGGGTGTATAAACGTGCCATCAGGGGCAGGCAAAACGGAAATCCCGGTTACCATCCCCGCCAGTTGTCGTCAGGCGTCAGCCCGCCTAGGCGGGCAGGCCCTGGCGGGGGGAGGGCAGCCCTCCTTCGGGCTTTGCCCTACGGAGGGCGGGCCCGAATCGGGTCATTTGGAGGTTGTGCTCCAGGTGGTTCCGGCGCGCGAACGCCGGGATTGCTCTCCTCCTCTCAACTGCTGCCATAATTTAGCTTTTATCTTTGCGATAAATTTGGTTTTGGTGATGGCAGCCTGTTCGTGCTGCTGCCTGAGCAGATTGATCTCTGCCAGCAGCGCCGCGATCATAGCTTTCAAGACGCGCACAAGTTCGCCCTGGAGCAGTTCATCTTCCGTCGTTCGATGGTCAAAGCGGCTCATGCGGCCTCCACCAGAACTGGATTCGACCAATGAAGGGCGTCCGCCATCTGGATCTCAAAGACCTGGGGCACGTCGGAGGTTAGAATAATTTGAGGGTCTGCAACCGTGACGGTGCGAAGCAGTCCTAGGCCGAAGGAAACCGTGGCGTCGGCTACCAAGCCCACGAAGTCCAGCGTGGCTTCGTCAACCCCATCGGCGGTAATGGCAGTCTTATTCGGAGTAATCACGACTGTCGCTTTCTGAACCAAGGCGCCCGCCTGTATCCGCCAGCGTGCTTGCTCGGTGACAACTGAATGAGTTATAGGAACCACAATGGCTCCCTCAGTGGCCGGCTGCGCGGGGAAGACGCTTACATGGGCGTCGTTGCTTACTTGGTGAACGGAGAGGAGCTCTTTCGTCGCCAAATCGTATATGACTACGCCTTTCGCCATCTTACCTCTTGATGTTGAACCCAAACAGTTTCCTGCCGCTAACCTGGACAGAACCAGCACCAGTTACCCGCTGGGCAGTCAGTACATAGGTTTGTGTCCCAGAAGGTGAAGAATCTTTAGCGATAAAAGACACTGGTGGACGAAGACCAGTTTGCCCAAACTCAGCCGTTTGAATCAACTGGGTTCCGGTCAGGCTGTCCTTTCTGATACGCATCCGCAGGGTACTACCGCTGGCTATGCCGTAGTCGAAACTTGTCCAGATGGCACAAAAACCGCCATCCGTGACTACGTTCACGGTTTGAACCACTACCTCTGCGGTGACGGTTACGGCTCCGTCTGTGCTGGCAAAATCCTCGGCGGTGGTCGCATCTGCGTTGATTGAATCTGTTATTGCTTTGTCGGTCTTGACGATGCCCGCATCGGTCAGCCCGGCTTCCACACGCTCCCTGGTCTCAACATGTGCAATCAACTCCTCGCCTATGAAGCGGGTGGGTTTTCCTGCCCAGCCCGACCCGCTCCGTTGAACCTCAAAGATGCAAATGTCCGTGTCTAGCGGCGTGAAAGACACCCAGGTCGTGTTGTTGTCGTACTGCATAGACCCGCCATTCCAACGCACGACCAAGATGTGTGAATCCTGAAACGCGGCCAAGCCGCGCACACTGTTGCAAGGGTCGTTAGAAAAGATGACGTAGACGCGGCCGGTATAGCTCTCCTGCGCCGCCTGAGAGACGAACTGGCTGCCGGCGGGAAAGGTGAACGCGGTGCCATCAGGCAAACGCCAGAAGGTGTGGTCGCGGTCGGGCAACGGGTTGAAGTCGATCTCGCCCACATTGCTGGCGCCGTTGAGCTGGTCGGGGGCGAAAACCGCGCCCATCTGGAAACCGCCAGCAACGCCGGCGCGTGGCCGGGGCGGCAACGCGGTCTCCCCCGTTGGCGGGGCCGAAGCAGCGTCAGAGAAAATGTTTTGATACTCCTGCCCCGCAACTTCGGCCGAGCCGTCGGGTTGCACAATCACTTCCAGCCCCTCGAAGTCGCGGGTGTTGGCTGGGTCGAAGCTGACGTCGTCCGGGCTGGTGAGCACGTCGCCGGGCAGGTGGTCGAGCGCGCTGGCCTGCCCCAGCAGCAGGCGATAGCCGGTCTGGCGGATGAGCTTGGTGGTGCGGTCGAGCAGGAAGGTTGCGATGCGCTCGGCGCGCTCGGGGGTGGAGTTGCCCAGGTCGAAGGTGGCGGTGATGACGCGGCCGACCTGGCTTTGCAGAGTGGTGTCCTCTTCGATGTGGGTTTTGACATCAAAATCTTGAGCAGGATTGCCGTAGGCGGCACCGCTTTGGTTGACAGAGAAGGCGGTCTCCAAAACCATCGACGTAGCACTGGCGACGGATTTGACCGCGCGCACCTCGCCGGCTTGCGCTCCGTTGCGCAGGTCGCAGGGCTCGCCCGGCCGGTAGAGTTTGGTGAAGTCGGTGCCGGTGACGGTGACGCCGGTGGTGGAGATGGTGCCCGCGCCTTTGCCGCTATCGAGGTCGCGGTATTTGACCTCAATGCGGTTGGCGGCATCACGCAGGCTGCGCCGGCCGAGATTGAAGGAACCCTCTGCGATGTGGGCGGCCGTGACGGTGGAGACAGGGGAGCGGGCCTTGTCCATGAAAGGCGCGATCTTGCCGTTCTTCTCCAGGGTGTAGGCGCGGCCGAGCAAGTGCGAGAGCTCGAGCGCGCGCATCAGGTCGGTCTCTTGGGTCAGCGCGTAGTGGGCTTCCCAGCGCTTGGTGCCTTGCGGGGTAACGAAGTCGCAGTCGTCGGCCCAATCCTTGAAGGCCTGGAAGTCGATCTCATCTTTCTCGGCCGTGCTGAGCGTCTCGCCGTTGGTCTTCGCCGTTGCAATCCAAGAGCGGATGTGCTGGTCGAGCGCGATCCAGGCGGGGTTGGAAGAGTAGGCGTAGCTGGTCTGGTTGCCGACGTTGTCGAAGATGCGCACCAGCAGCGTTTCATAGATGCCCACCACCTGGAAGCCGGGGCCGGGCGCCTCGATGTCGGGGTCGAGCTTCATGCTGAGGTAGGCGATGCCGGAGAAGTTGGGTTGCTGGGTGAAGTTCGAGGGCCAGAAGGAGCAGGTCTTCTGGTTGGGGATGGCCGGGTCGGTTTCCACCCCCACTTCGCCCGCCTTGCCGGGGTGAAAGTGGAATTTGCTGGTGTCGGTGTGGTCCACCAACTTGCCGTTGACGAACAATGCGCGCATCTTGTTCCACTCGCCTACGCCCAGAGCGATGGAGACAAGCGTCTTGCCCTTGTCGGCGCCGGTTTGAACCTCGTGTTGGAAAAAGACCTTGCCGCCTACCAGGTGTAGCCCGTAGACCAGCGGGATGGGGCGGCCGATGTCGGCGGGCGAGAGCAGCTCGATCTCTTCGTTGCCGGTGAAGACCGGGCGGGGCGGGACCGGCGAGGGAAGCGGGGTGGGGCCTGGCGGTTGCGGGCCTGGCCGCGGCCCGGAAGGATCGTTCCAATCAGGGAAGTAAATATCGAAGGCAGACATTATGGCTCAGAACGGAACGAAAGGGGGTATGCCACCGGGAAAAGCCTCCTGGATGAGATCACGAACCTGGGGCGGAACGCCGGGTGTCTCTCGCAGTCGGCGCGCGGCCTGCGGCGAAACAATCGGGAAGTCGGTGGTGGTGAACTTGCGCGAGGTGACGCTGAGCAGCGAAGGGTCGAGCCGGCTGGTGACTTGAAACCGGGCCAAGCGCTGGTCTTGTGCTTCCTCGCGCAGCACCCCGCGCGGAAGGATCTCGACTTCCTCGTTGATGCCCAGCAGTAGCAATTTGACAGTGCATTGGGCCCCGTCGAAGGCTTTGGTGCGGAGCAGGTCGCCGATGGTGAGGTCCACGTTGAGCAGCTCGATCTCGGTCGAGTCAGCTTCCAGCGTGCGCGTCAAGCGGACGGGAGCGACGCTGCCCAGGTAAGGCTGGTAGGTGGTGCCCAGAAAAGTCAGCGCCTCCTGGGCATAGTTCTTGGTGGTGGAGTCGAGCAAAGTGAGATTGACAGCCCAGCGGATGGGCCCGATGTAGGCCTTGGCGGCGGCGCTCAGTCCACGCGGCATTTACGGCATCACCTCAATCGCATCAGCAACCACGATGAAATCAGTGGAGGCTGCATTTTTCGTATTTGTAGGTTGCAGCTTCACGCGGTGCAGCCCCAGCGGAACGTCAAGCTTGGTGAACAAGGCCGCGCTGGCCAAGGTAGTGGCGTTGTAGAGATCCACGGTACCAAGAGAAACTTCATCTAGAAAAACCTGTACGATTCCCCAACTCGCCGCTTTGGGAAACCACAGGCGAAACCCGTAGCCCCCATAGAGCCACTGAAAAGCCTCGGTAGTGACCGTACCGGCATTGAACTTCCAGGTTCCCCCGTGGGCGTTGCCATTGGTTTGCTCCGTCCAAGTGCCGGCGATAACCACGCCTTCGGTCTCTTCAATGAAAAAGGACGGGTGGCCCAAGTTGGGATCGGGATAGTTGCTAACTTCAAGCAGAGAAATGTTGTCGAATTTTGAGAATCGTGCTTTCGGAGAACCTTCCCGCAGCTTCAAATAGAATGTGCCGGTTGATGGCGCCACAAAAGCCGCCGACTGTTTTTCAATCCGAGTGCCGTCCCAAGGGACCGAAACCACATCAGGGATTCCAACTGTGGCTTCGCTGGTCGTGGCCACGCCTGCATAGGCTCTCCCTCCAGATGAGACTCCCGCCCGTTCAGCGACAAATTGGTAAGTTCGTCCTTGAACCAGACTGACCGCTTGCGCCGCCAACATCCAGACAGAGTTGGTCCCTTGCAAAAACTTGAACGTTCCGGCGTCCCAGGTAAAAGTTCCTCCGGCGCTGCCATTGAGATTCGTATTCCAATTGGCAATGTCGGTGTCGAAGGTACCGTTGACCGCCAATTCTGTTGTCGGGAGCGCCTTGCCCACCGCTTCAATCAGCGTCACGCTGATGGGCCAGGTGTCGTTGTGCGCCAGGCCGATTTGGGGTGGGCCGGCGAACATGACGGGGAAGCTGCGGGGGCGCAAGGTGCCGCCGTCGTTCACCCAAACCTTGTGGTCGAAGCGGAAGAAGTCGGCTTGCAAACGCCGGTGGAAGGCCTCGATCTGCTCGCGCTGGTCGGTGGTGGCCGAGCGTCGGACGAGCTCGAACAGGCGCAGGTCGGGCCGCTGAATGCGGCTCTGCACGCTGCCGTCGCCAGCCTTCTGCCGCAGGGTGCCGGGATCGACTGGTATGTCGAGCGGATAGTCCCAGCCGATGTCAGGAAAAAGGTCGGTCTCGGCCATGATTCAGTTTCCAGTCTCCAGTGATCGGTGGTCAGTGCAGCCGGGCACCTGTTTGACGGTGGCCATCCAGGGGAGGACCAGGTTGTAGTAGCCGTCCACGTCGTCCCAGCGAAAGCCGACTCGGAAATGCCAGCATTTCTCAGAGGTCAATGCGTAGTAGGGGCGCCGGTGCCCGTCCTGATCCACCAGGTGGTGGGTTTCCCAGCCGGGCGGCGGAATGGGTTGATGTGCGGAACCTTCGCCCCACACCGGCTCATCACCGCAGAAAGCGTTGGCCCAGCGCGGCACCTGGTTGAGCGGCGGCGGCCAGTCGTCGTGCTTGCGATCGCGCAGGTGCTCGGGCAGGCAGTGGCGGCCCCAGGAGTTGTCGGCCCCGAAGACGACCGCAATCTCCGCCAACTCCGTCATGACCCGCAGGACCTCCTCGGCCCTCGAGGGTGGCGCCGGGGGACCGGCCGGCGCACCGCGCACCCGGACGCGAGCAAGCACAGCAGCGCAATGGTGAAGGTTCTTTTCATCGGCTATCCTCCGAATTGCAGGCCGCGATTGCGGAATCGGCGCGAGATAGCGCGCGCTGCCATCTCGCCCACTGCGCGCTCGTCCATGCCGGGCGACGGGTTGATGGTGATGTTGATGTTCACGTTTCCCATCGGCGCTTGACCGGCGTTGACCCGCTCCAGGTTCTGCACGCCCACTTGTTGCACCGCCTCGCGCCGGATGACGAACTCGCCCGGGTGCAACAGCGACGGCACCAGGCCGCCGTGGGAGAACTCCGGGATCAGACTGGAAGCCGAGAGCAGCAACCGCGCGTCGCGCGCAGCCTGGATTTCAGTCAGGCCGCTCTTGACCCGAAACACTAGCGGCGACATAAACCTGACCGCGTTCCGCCCGGCCTTCCCCAGCGGGTTCACCTCGCCCTGAAAGGCAATGAAGAGCTGGTCGATGGTAGCCAAAGCCCCTTCTAAGTCAGTCTGAAAGCCTTTGAAGTCGGCAATCACATCGCCCAACTGCGCTGTCAGGACCTCCTGGGACGCCGCCGCCCGGCGCTTCTTCTTCCCGCGACTAAGTATTCCGCTGACCAGTCCGATCGCACCCAAGACCAGGCCGGGGACAATGCCGGCTGCCAGACTGATTCCCAGCGGTGCTCCCAACAAACTTCCAATGCCCAGCGCCGTGCCGAAACCGATGCCCGCGCCGCCCAACCCACCTAACAGAGGGTTCCCGCCGCTACCTAACAAACCGGCAAGGATTCCGCCGCCTGCTAGCAGCGCGAGTGGATTCAGACGCAGCGCCGCCAGGGCACCGCCCTGCGCCGCAATGCCGCTGGCGGAGCCCGCCGGCGCCGGCGGCAGCCCGGTGGG
Organism: Candidatus Acidiferrales bacterium; assembly: GCA_965247455.1. Classification (GTDB taxonomy): domain Bacteria; phylum Acidobacteriota; class Terriglobia; order Acidiferrales; family 2-02-FULL-67-57; genus JACZYA01. The sequence goes on along the minus strand of CBDFHE010000018.1, from coordinate 642,664 downwards.
GATGCCGATGCCGGGCACGCCGAAAGAAGCCAGCCCGCCGCCTCCAGAAACCAAGTTGCTGCCGATGGGTGCGCCGCTGAAGGTGCCGGTCCCGCCCGGCGCGGTGGACGTCCCGAAGACCGAGCCCAACAGTCCCCCACCTCCAAACAGCCCTCCCAGGAGCCCACCACCTGCGCCAGTCCGCCCCCCCGCACTCACCGCCTGCATCTGACGCATTCCCAACAGCCATCCGGCAACCATCTTTGCCACCGTCGAAAGAAAAACTCGAAGCATCTGCTGGGTGAGGGAATTCCAGACATCTCTGAGAGAACGCGCCCCCAGAAAAGTTTGAGTAAAAAATGAATCGACCGCCGCCTCCATCTGGCGGAAAGCCTGCTCGTGCGCCTGCTGCATCACTTCCGCCTGCTCGGTGAGAAGCCGCTCTGCTTCCTTGGCCTGTTCCAGTCCTTCTTTGGCCCTATTGAGGTCGGCTTGTTCTCCAGGTCTCAAAAGAGACGGCCTTCTGCCTGTTGCCTGGATCAACGCGTCAAGGTTGTTGGTGATTTTTGCGACGAAGACTCCTTCTTCCTCCAACGCCTTTCCGTGCTTTCCGGCCGCTTTGGCAGCTTCCTCCTGTGCCTTGGCCAATTTCTCGATCTCCGCGGCCGCCGCCTTGGCCTCGGCCACAATCGCTGCTGCCTCTGCCTGGGCCAGTCCCAGGGGACTGGCGGCGGCGATCGCGGCTGTGGCTTCGGCGAGCTCCTTCTCGGCCAGCGCGGCTGCCTTGGCATCTTCGACTCTCTTCTTGCTGATCGCGCTTAGCCCTTGAAATAGCGCAAGTTCTTTCTCGGTCAATCCTGGTCCCAACTTTTTGATCTGCGCAGCAACGTCTATTTCGAATAGTCCGCCTTCTCTTACTTCTTTGCCCGCCGCGGTAAAGGCCTGTAGAAGGCCAGCCAGGCCTCGGGTGGCAGTTTCCAGACCTGCTGTTTTTGCCAACTCAATTTGCAGACCTTCCCATGCGCTGCTCAGCTCAACTACCGCCCCCTTCAGTCCTTTCATCTTGGTCTTGGCGATGTCCTCGGCCGTATCACCGCTCTCTTTCAATTCAATCGTCAATCTTTCCAGCGCCTTCTCGCCCTGGCTGAGCAGAGCAGCAAAAGCGGGCCCGGCGCGCTGGCCCAGCAACTCGAACATCTCGGTGTCTCTCAGGCCAGCCGTCCGCAGGCGATTCATAATCTCGACCAGGGGCAGCAGCTTTCCGCGCGCGTCAAAGACGTCAACCCCGAACTTCTTGGCGCTGGCGGCAAGACGAATGAGCGCACCTCGGAGCGCTGTGCCTGCGAGGGTCGATTGGAAACCGGCGTTGCCCATCAGAGCGATGGCGGCGGTGGTCTCCTCGAAAGTCAGGCCGAACTGCTTCGCCACAGGGCCGGCCAGCTTCATGGCCTGGCCGAGTTGCAGCAGGTCGGTGTTGGCGCTGATGGAGGCTTTGGCCAGAACGTCAACTGCTGAGCCCAGGTCTTCGACCCGGATTCCAAAGCCCGACATGACGTTCGAAACAATATCGGCTGCGGTGCCGAGGTCGAGTCCGGCCGCGGCAGCCAAGTTCAGAGTGTCGCGCATGGAGCCGACAATTTCATTGACGCTAAAACCTGCCTGCGCCAAGAATCCCATGGCGTCAGTAACCTGGCGAGCGCTGAAAACGGTAGTGCTGCCCAGAGTCTTGGCCTTCTCTTCCAGCAAGGCAAACTCTGCCCGCGTAGTCTGCGTCAGAGCTTTCACCCGGTTCATCCCTGCTTCAAATTCAGCTGCTACTCGTAAAGAGTTGCCAAGGATTCGCGCTACCTGCCAGGCCCCGAAGGTAACGCCGACGCCGAGAGCGATCGAGCGCAGGCTGCCGAGGGTGGTAGTCATGGTGGCGGCGGCGCGGTTGGCGCGGCGCAGTGAGGCGGAATTGGTATCGAGGCGGCGGGTCAGGAGCGCCCGGGCGCGGTTGAGACGCTCAGTGCTTCGGCGGAGCTGCTCCGAGGTGATGGCTCCGCGTTTAAACTGAATATTAAGCTTCCTTTCCGCCTGGGAGATCTGTGCCAGCCGGCGCTGGGCATTCGCGCGATCTAAAACTTCAATATCGATGCGGGCGGTGGCCACAGGTCAGTTCTTCCTTCCAGCCTGAATTGGTCTCTTACACTCAGAGCAGTGGGTGAAGGTCTTTGAAGGCAGGTGGCAGTGCGGGCATTTCATCCGGCCCTTCAGCTCTTCCAAGACCTGGTTGAGCAGCACCAACCCTCGGGACTCGACCGCTTGCAGCTCGCCGGGCTGCAACAGATCGGTGTCGATGCACTGGCGCAGATAGAGCAAGTGGTTGATCCATTTGGCATCGGGCGGCGGTACGGCTGCCGCCTGGTCCTGGCCACGGTATTGGGTCAACACCATCTGCTCGATGGAGCTGCGCAGTCGCTCGGTGTTTTCTCCAATCGGACTAAGCAATGGCTTCCTTCTCTTTCTCCGTCTCCAACTTGATCGGTTTGGGCCGGAACAGCAGCGCCACTGCAGTGATCTTGTGGATGGAATCCATGTGGCGGGCGGGCTCAGTGAGTGGTTGGCCCGCCACGGCGTAGCCTTCTGCGCGCACGATCAGTTTGTTGTAGAGCTCGACCAGCGGCTCAAACACAGAAGGAATGAACCAGGAGATTCCCCGCGATCCTTTGATTTCAAACGACTGCGCGTCCAGCCGCCGAAAGCGCATCTCCTCGTCGTGGCCGGCGTTGCCGAATCGAAAGATAAAGACTTTACACTAATCGTCTCCCTTGCTTTAGCCACAGCCTTGATCGGCGTGGTATTCGTTTTACTAAGCCTAGGAGATAGCGGCAAAAGCGGTGGCACGTCGTCTCCACCACCAAGCACTAGACGCGTCGGCTCTATTTCACATCTGATTGGTCCTCCGGAGAAATATATTGTTGTAGGTGTCAACGAACAGGCTCTCGATGAATTCCGAGGCGCGGTTGTAGCTAACGACGAACACGGGAAGGTAGAGTTAGCTTTTCAGGGGAGAGTCTTGTTGGTTCCTGGAAGGACCCGCGTGCGCATCCTGAAGCGTAAATTTACAATGGTCCGCATTCGAATCTTAGTCGGTCGTTATTCTGGTCGGGCCGGTTGGGTGTCGAAACAGCAGCTAGACTGACTCGCGTTCGTGGGTTCGCAGGTTCGTGGGTCTGTTCGCAGGTCAGCGTTCGCAGGTTGCGGCGTAACTCGCTGAAAAATAACAACCGCCCGTTCTAGGTTCCCACCTTCTCGGACACAGAGCGCGTCCCTCCCAATTCCCTTAATCCCCCTGTAACCCTAACAAAAATAAAAACTACCGCCGATTCCCGCCAACTACCACCAACTGCCACCAAACGTGACCCCTAACACCGGCCCCGGCCGGAGCCTGCGGCTGGCTGTGCTAAGATGAAGCTGAGCGCAAAAACAAAAAGGAGGCTAACGTGGCTGCGCGCTTGCTCAGCGGCACCGAAGCCAGCAAACAAATTCAGGCTGAGTTGCTGCCGCAGATCGAGGAACTGAAGCGCGCCGGCGTCATTCCCTGCCTGGCGGCCGTGCTGGTGGGAGACAACCCCGCCTCGCAACTCTACGTGCGCAACAAGATGCGCGCCTGCGAAAAGTTGGGGCTGCGCAGCGAGCACATCACCCCGCCCGCCAACAGTACCACCGGCGAGCTGCTGAGCGTTGTGCAGGAGCTCAACCGCCGCGACGACGTGGACGGCATCTTGGTGCAACTGCCGCTGCCGCCGCAGGTGGACGCGCAGCAGGTGCTGCTGGCCGTTGACCCGGCCAAAGACGTGGACGGCTTCCACCCCATGAACGTGGGAGCGCTGGTGAGCAAGCGCGATGCCCTGCGGCCGTGCACACCCGCCGGTGTGATGGAGTTGCTGCGCCGGCACGGCATCGACCCCAAGGGGCAGCACGCGGTGGTCATCGGCCGCAGCGACATTGTCGGCAAGCCGCTGGCCTTCCTGCTGCTGCACGCCCACGCCACCGTCACGCTCTGCCACAGCCGCACGCGCGACCTGCCCGCGATAGCGCGCGCGGCCGACATCCTGGTGGCAGCCATGGGCCGAACCGCTTACGTCACTCCGGAGTTCGTCCGGCCGGCCGCCACCGTCATCGACGTCGGAATCAATCGGATTGACGACCCGGCGTTAGCGGAAAAGCTCTTCGCCCGGCACCCGCAACAGTTGGAAAAATTTCGCCAGAAAGGCTCGGCGCTGGTGGGCGACGTCCACCCCGACGTGGTGGAGGTGGCGGGGGCCCTGACGCCGGTGCCGGGCGGTGTGGGCCCGCTGACGATTGCCATGCTGATGGTCAACACGGTGGCGGCGGCCCGGATGCGCCGCGGACAAGCGGCAACCGCCCAGCGCAGCGGCGTGGCCGCTGCGACCTAAGCGAGGAGACCCCGGTGCTCAAGGTCGGCCTCACCGGCAGCATCGCCACCGGAAAAACTCTCATCGCCGAGATGTTGGCGGCGCGCGGTTGCCGAGTGCTGCACGCCGACCTGATCGCGCACGAACTGATGGCGCCCGGCAAGCCCGCCTACGCAGAAATCGTTTCGCATTTCGGCCGGGACATCCTGGGACCGACGGGTGTCATCGACCGGCAACGCTTGGCGAAGATTGTCTTCGCCGACCGCCAGCAGTTGGAACAGCTCAATCGCATCCTCCACCCGCGCGTGCTCACCGAGACCGAACAGGAAATGGCGCGCCTGAAACAGGCGGACCCCCAAGCCGTGGTGGTGCTGGAGGCGGCCCTGCTGATTGAAAGCGGCTACCACAAGCAGTTGGACAAGCTCATCGTCACCTGGTGCCCCCTCGAGCAACAGATCGAGCGCCTGCGCGCGCGGGACGGGCTGACGCCGGCCGCCGCGCAGCAACGAGTGCAAGCGCAAATGTCCACGGAGGAAAAGCGCGGCCACGCGGATTACGAAATTGACTGCTCCAGCTCGTTGGAGGAAACCGAAGCGCAAGTGGAGCGCGTTTACCAGGAGCTGCGTGGGCTGGCGGAAAAGCCCGCGGCCCGCTGATCTGCCCAGGCCCTGTTTGGAGGGAGAAACAACATGCGAATCCGAGCCGTGTACTGGCTTCTGCTGGTGGTGGCCGGATTTCTGGCTAGCTACTACCTCGAATGGCCCGGCACAACACCGGAGCCGGCCCTCCCGCCCTTCGAATCGGAGGTGGCCCAAGCGAACGGCGCCACAACAGAAGCGGCTACATCTTCGCCGGTGGCAGAGGTCGCGGCGGCGGCCGTGCCCGTACAAACAGAGCTGGGACGAGACGAGCGCAACAACGTCGCAGTGTACCAGCAAGCCTCGGCGGCGGTGGTCAACGTAACCACCCGCACGGTGGAGATGGACTTTTTCCGCCGCGCCATTCCGCGGGAGGGTTCGGGGTCAGGCTTCCTGATCGACCAGCGCGGCCACATTGTCACCAACCACCACGTGGTGGCCAACGCCGACCAAATCCAGGTGACACTGGCCGACCGCAGCAGCTTTGAAGCAAAAGTTGTGGGGCTCGACCGGCTGACCGACCTGGCAGTGCTGCGAATCGATCCGGGCGCGCGCCGCTTGCCGGCGCTCCCGCTGGGAGATTCCAGTCACTTGCAGGTCGGCCAGAAAGTCCTGGCCATCGGCAACCCCTTCGGCTTCCAGGGCACGTTGACCACCGGCGTCATCAGCGCGCTGGAGCGTTCGCTTCAAACCGAGCAGGGTGGTTTGTTGGATGAAGCCATCCAGACCGACGCCGCCATCAACAGCGGCAATTCCGGCGGGCCGCTGCTGGACTCGCAGGGACAGGTGATCGGGGTGAACAGCATGATCTTCACGCCCTCGAGCGGCAGCGTGGGCATCGGTTTTTCCATCCCGGTCAATACGGTGAAGTTCGTGGTCAACGACTTGATCCGCTTCGGAAAGGTACGGCGGGGCTGGCTGGGCATCAACGGCCTGGAGATCTGGCCGGATCTGGCCGAGGCGCTGGACCTCCCGGTGGACCGCGGGGTGTTGGTGGAGCGTCTTGTGCGCGGCGCCACCGCCGACCAGGCAGGCTTGCGCGGAGGCGACCGGGCGGCGCGCTGGGGGCGCTATCGCTTCCGCACCGGCGGCGACGTGATTGTGGCCGTGGACGGGCAACCGGTGGAAAAGGTGCTCGATGTCAATCGGATCATCTACAAGAAGCGCCCGGGCGAGACAGTACGGATCGAGTTCTACCGCGGGCGGCGCAAGCGCTCGGCGCGGGTGAAGTTGCAGGAGCGCCCCTGACGCCGCCGAAAGAATTCCAAGCTACATCCCCTCGTAGTGCGGGCCGCCGCCGCCTTCCGGCGGCACCCAGGTGATGATCTCGTAGGGGTCCATGATGTCACAGGTCTTGCAGTGCACGCAGTTGGACGGGTTCAGCCGCAGCTGTTTGCGCCCTTCGGATTCGACCATCTCATAAACAGCCGCCGGGCAAAAATACTGGCAGGGGTTGCCGTACTCGGCGACGCAGCGGTTGGAGCAAATGTCAGTATCCTGGACCAGTAGGTGGACGGGCTGGTCTTCCGGGTGGCGGGTGCCGGAGTGGTACACGTCGGTCACTTTGTCGAAAGTCAACGCGCCGTCGGGCTGGATTGGCGTCGGCTTCGCCGGCGGAAGTTCCGACAGCCGTTTGTAGTGCTCATGGCCGGCGCGATTGCGGTAGCGGTTGCGCAGGCCGCGCCCGCCGGTGACGAATTGCAATCCCGCGTGCAGCAATCCCCGCCAGAGGCCGTTCTCAAAACCCTGATGGAAGTTGCGCACCCGCCAGAGCTGCTTCTTCACCCAACTAGTCTCGACCCGCTCCGCAAAAGCTTTCAGTACGCGGGTTGAGGTATCGCCGCTGCGCAGTGCCTCAAAAATTGTTTCCGCCGCCAGCATCCCGGTCTTCAAAGCCATGTGGATGCCCTTCAAGCGTTGCGAGTCCAGAAAGCCGCCGCTGTCGCCGACAATCAAAGCGCCGTCAACGAAGGTCTGCGGAATGGCCCAGTAGCCGCCCTCGGGAATGGTCTTGGCGCCGTAGCGGAGCAGCTTGCCGCCTTCCAGCAGCCGCCGCACGAAGGGATGCAGTTTGAACTGCTGGAAAGCGGTGTGCGGGTCAAAGAGCGGATTGGCGTAGTGCAGCCCCGACACCAAGCCCACCGAGATGCGGCTGTCTTGCAGCCCATAGACCCAGCCGCCGCCGTACATGTCCGAGCCCAACGGGTAGCCCATGGTGTGCCAGACCGTGCCGGGCCGAATGCGCCCCTGAGGAACTTCCCAGATTTCTTTCACTCCCAGGGCGTACACCTGCGGGTTGCGGCCTTCGTCGAGCTTGAAGCGCTCGATCAGTTGCCTGGTCAGCGAGCCGCGCGGGCCTTCGGCCAGCACCGTGACCCGGGCGCGCAGCTCGTAGCCGGCCTGGAAGTTGCTCTTGCGGTTTCCGTTCTTGTCGATGCCTTTATCATCGGTCTGCACGCCGACCACGCGCCGGTCTTCGAGAAGCAAAGCAGAGCCGGCAAAGCCGGTGAAGATATTGATGCCGACCTGCTCGGCCCGCTGCCCCAGCCACTGCACCAGCCGCGCCAGCGAGACCACAAAGTTGCCGTGGTTGCGCAGCGGCGGGGGCGTGATGGGAAAGCGCAGGGCGCGCTTTGCCGTCAGGAAGTAGGCGGCATCGTCCGTCACCGGGGTGTCGAGCGGCGCCCCTTGCTCTTCACAGTCGGGCACCAGCTCGCGCAGCCCGCGCGGGTCCATGACCGCGCCCGAGAGCGAGTGCATCCCCAGCTCGTCGGCTTTCTCGATGACGTAAATGTTTTCCGCGCTGAGGGAGGAGCTGCCGCTCTCGCGGTTATGGTCGGCAATCAGTTCGGCCAGGCGAAGGGCGCAAGCCAGCCCGGCGGGCCCGGCGCCCACAATCACCACGTCGGCTTTGAGCTGCTCGCGCTCGATTTTCTCAGTACTCATCGTGAAACCAGTTTACTAGAAGTTACGTTTGAAGTGGAAAAACCAAGAGCAACCAAACACACAAGTTGTCATTCCGAGCAAAGCCTGCCTGCGGTAGGCAGGCGAGGAATCTGCTTTCTCGGATGCGGGCGTTGGGAACCACGACGCCGCCAAGTCTTCCCACGTCGGGTTGCTGGCTTGGATCAAGGCCACTTTCTTCTCCCGCCGCCAAGATTTGATTTTCTTTTCGCACCTGATGGCGTCGCGGACATTTTGGAAGGATTCAAAATAGACAAGCCGATGAACGCGGTACTTCGCGGTAAAACCCTTTACCGACTTCTGTTTGTGTTTAAGGACCCTGCGAAGCAGATTATTGGTCAAACCGGTGTACAAATTGCGCGACCGGCTAACCAGGATGTAAACAAAGCAGCGCTTCTCTGAACTCAACAGCAGATCCCTCGCCTGCCCGCCTAGGGCGGGCTACGCTTGGGATGACACTGCCTCTTGCGTGAAGTTTGAGAGGTGACCACTCTATCCACCCTTAGTTTTCTCCAGTTCTTCGATGAGCGCGGGGACGACTTCAAACAAGTCACCCACAATGCCATAGTCGGCGACCTCAAAGATGGGAGCATTCTTGTCCTTGTTGACAGCGACGATGGTGCGCGCGCCCTTCATCCCCACCACGTGCTGGATGGCGCCGGAGATGCCCAGCGCCAGGTAGAGCTTGGGGGCGACGGTCTGCCCGGAACTGCCGATCTGGCGCTCCATCGGCAGCCAGCCTTCGTCGCAAATGGGCCGGGAGGCCGCCAACTCGCCGCCCAGCTTTTCGGCCAGCTTCCGAACCATGTCGAGGTTTTCCGGCTTCTTGATGCCGTGGCCGACGGCAACAATGATCTCCGCCCGCGTCAAGTCCACCGCCTGCTTGGCCTCGCGGAAAGGCTCTTCCGGCTTGCTGCGAATCTGCGCGGCCTCCAGTTGGACCTCCGCCTTCTTGACCTCGGCTTTCTTCGCGCCCTCCTTGACCTGATCGGCGCGGAAGGCGCCCGCCTGAAAGCTGACGAAGTGGGGCGGGTTGCCCACCGGCACCACGTCGGCGTTGGTCTTGCCCTGGAACATTTGCCGGACAAAGATAGTTTTAGTGCCGTCGGCCTGCAGGCCGACGCAGTCGCTGATCAGGCTGCGTTTGAAACCGGTGGCCAGCTTAGGGGCAAAGTCGCGCACCTGATAGGAATGCGGGAACAGCACTAGCGCGGGTTTGAGTTTTTCGATGAGCTGCCGCAGGGCCGCGCAGAAGCCGTCGGGAGAGTAAGGTTCCAGCAGGTCATGCTCAACCAGCCAGCACTCGTCCATCTGCTTGGCGGCCAACTCGTCTGCCAACGCGGCGATGCCCTTACCCGCCAGCGCCACCGCCAGCCGCGCTGAGCGGCCGGCGGCCAATTGTTGCGCAGCCACGAGTGTTTCCCAACTCTGCCGGTTGAGCTGGCCCTGGCGTTGCTCGGCGATGATGAGAAAGGTATCGGCCATTAGAGGACTCGCGCCTCGTGCTTGAGCTTCTCCACCAGCTTGGCGGCGGCTTGCTTGGGCGCGCCCTCGAGGAATTCGGTCTGCTTGGTCTTCTCCGGCACGTAGAGTTTCGTAGTCTGCTGGGTGGCGACCAGGTCGGCGGCCAGAGCGTCGGCGCGGGCCACGGCGCGTATCTCCTTTTTCTTCGCCGCCATGATGCCTTTCAGGCTGGCGTAGCGCGGCTTGTTGATGCCGGACTGGATGCTGAGCACCGCCGGCAGGGGCAAGTCAATCCACTGGAACCAGCCCGCCTCCAGCTCGCGCTTCACCCGCAACTTTCCGTTTTGCACTTCGATGTCCATGATGATGGTGGCGTGCGGGCGCCCGAGCAACTCGGCCAGCACCACCCCGGTCTGTCCGTAGCCGTGGTCGTCGGACTGGAGGCCGGTGAGGATGAGGTCGAAGTTTTCCTCCCGCACCGCCCCGGCGATGGCGCCGGCCATCTGCAAGGGGTCGAGCTGGAAAAACTTGTCGTCGGTGATGTGGATGGCGCGCTCGGCGCCCTTGGCCAGGCCCTCTTTGATGACCTGGCGCACGCGCTCAGGGCCGAGCGAAATGACCACCACCTCGCCGCCGTGCTTTTCCTTCAATTGCAGGCCGGCCTCGAGGGCAAAGTTGTCGGGCTCGCAGGTTTCGTAGCTGATGTCGCCTTCGCGCACCCAGGCGGCGCCCTCGTCAATGCGCAGAGACGCATCCTTGGCCGGAACTTGCTTCATGCAAATGCCAATCTTCATCGGCGGGCAGCCTCTGAGGGCGGCATGAAAGCAACAGACATGTCAACTGTCCTCCCAGCGCTTGAAGAGCAGAGCGGCGTTGGTGCCGCCGAAGCCGAAGGAGTTGGAAAGCGCATAGCGGACTTCCACTTTGCGCGCCTGGTTGGGCACGTAATCTAGGTCGCACTCCGGGTCGGGCTTCTCGTAGTTGACGGTGGGCGGAAGAATTTGATCGCGCAGGGCCAGCACGGTGAAGCCGGCCTCTAAGCCGCCGGCGCCGCCGAGCAGGTGACCGGTCATGGACTTGGTGGAACTGACCGGCAACTTCCCGGCGCACTCGCCGAACAGGCGCTTGACGGCCATAGACTCGATCTTGTCGCCGACCGGGGTGGAAGTCCCATGCGCGTTGATGTAGCCCACCTCCTGCGGAGGCAGGTTGGCATCCTGCAGCGTCGCCTTCATCACCCGGTAGGCGCCTTCGCCTCCTTCGGCGGGCTGGGTGATGTGGTAGGCGTCGCCGCTCATACCGTAGCCGACCAGCTCCGCCAGGATGGGGGCGTTCCGCCGTTGCGCGAGCTCCAACGCTTCCAAGATCAGAATGCCGGCGCCTTCGCCCACCACAAAACCGTCGCGGTCGGCGTCGAAGGGGCGGCTGGCACGCTGGGGCTGGTCGTTGCGGGTGGAGAGCGCGCGCATGGCGGCGAACCCGCCCACGCCCAGTGGAGTGATGGAGGCCTCGGTGCCGCCGCAGATCATGGCGTCGGCGTCGCCGCGGGTGATGATGCGGTAGCTGTCGCCGATGGCATGGGCGCTGGCCGAGCAGGCGGTGGCGGTGGCGGAGTTGGGGCCCTTGGCGCCGGTGCGGATGGACACCTGGCCCGCCGCCAGGTTGATAATGGTGGCGGGAATGAAAAAAGGCGAAATCTTCCGAGGGCCGCCCTTGAGCAGAGCCTGGTGTTCGCGCTCAATTACGTCGAAGCCTCCGATCCCCGACCCGATGTAGACCCCGGTGCGCTCAGCCAGCTCCGGTGTGAGTTTCAACCCCGACTGTTTCATGGCGAAGTCGACGGCGGCCAGGGCAAACTGGATGAAGCGGCCCAACTTCTTCAACTCTTTCTTCTCCACCCACTGGAGGGGATCGAAATTCTTCACCTCGCCGGCAATGCGGCAAGCATGTTGGGAGGCGTCAAAGAGCGTAATGGGACCGATGCCGTTCTGCCCGGCGCAAACCGCCTTCCACACTTCCTCGGTGCCGATGCCCAACCCGCAGAGCAGGCCGACGCCGGTGACCACCACCCGGCGGCTCATGCGCACACCTCCCTCGCCAAATGAGACAACGGTCTGGAAAAAGGGGCGTGCACAGGGGGACCAAGCTTCCTATTTCTTCTTCTTCTCGATGTATTCGATGGCTTCCTTGACGCTGGTGATCTTTTCCGCGTCTTCGTCGGGGATCTCGATGTTGAAAGCCTCCTCGAACGCCATCACCAACTCGACGGTATCGAGCGAATCGGCTCCCAGGTCGTCCACGAAAGAAGCCGTCGGGGTGACTTCCGCTTCGTCAACGCCCAGTTGTTCCACAATGATCTGCTTGACCCTCTCCTGCACAGAAGCCATCGTCTCTCCCTCCTCAACCCGGGGAACTGTGTGAGGCACCGAAAGCGGCTGTATTCTAGTCGCGCCTCCCCCCGCAGGTCAAGACAACCACCTGCCACTCGGCCACCCCTCAACAAGATTCAAACCGGGCACGCATCAGGCCAGATAGAGACCGCCGTTGATGCCGAGCACGTGGCCGGTAGCGTAGCTGGCCTGGTCGGAGGCTAGGAAAGCGATGCCGTAGGCCACTTCGCGGTCGGTGCCCATGCGGCCGAGGGGAATGCGCGCGATTAACTCCTGCTTGTTCTTCTCCGGCAGGCCGTCGGTCATGGGCGAGATGATGAAGCCCGGCGCGATAGCATTGACGGTGATGTTGCGCGAAGCCACCTCCACCGCCAGCGCTTTGGTCAAACCGATCAGCCCCGCCTTGGAAGCAACGTAGTTGGCCTGGCCGGAATTGCCGGTCTGCGCCACCACCGAGGTGACGTTGATGATGCGCCCGTAGCGCTGGCGCAGCATTCCCGGCAGTACCCGCTGGATGCAAAGGTGAGCGCCGGTCAGGTTGGTGGCGAGCACGGCCTCCCAGTCGGCGCGCTTCATGCGCATCTGGAGCTGGTCGCGGGCGGTGGCGGCGTTGTTGACCAGGATGTCGATGCGCCCGAAGTGCTCCAACGCCTGCTTGATGCCGCTCTTGACCTGCTCCTCGTCGGCCACGTCCAGGGTGACGGCCAGCGCCTGGCCGCCCGCCTGCTTGATTTCCGCTTCGACCGCGGCCAGCTTGTCGGCGCTGCGCGCCGCCAGCACCACTCGCGCGTCGCGCTCGGCGAACAACAGCGCGGTGGCGCGCCCGATGCCCTGGGAAGCGCCGGTGATGAGTGCCACTCGGTCCTTCAAAGTCATGAGGCAGCCTCGCTCTTGGGCGCAGGAGCCAGCCCCGCCGTCGGCGGGGCCAGCACTGCCAGTGCCTTCTCCAGACTGGCGGGGTCTTCGACGTTCAGCGCCCTTACGCTGCGGTCAATCTGCCGCAGCAGACCGCCCAGCACTTTTCCGGGACCCACTTCGATAAAACAGTCGCAGCCCAACTCCATCAGCTTGCGCATTGATTCTTCCCAGCGAACCGGAGCGGGCACCTGACGAAGGAGGGCGTCGCGGGCCGCCTGCGGGGTTCCGATCACCTCGGCATCCACGTTGGTGACCAGCGAGATACTCAGGCAGCCAAAGCGGATTCGCTGAAAGTCACTTTCCAGGCGCGCCGCCGCCGGCTGCAAGAGAGGCGAATGGAAAGGCGCGCTCACGGGCAACAGAACGGCGCGCTTGGCGCCGGCATCCTTGGCCGCCTGGGCAGCGCGTTCCACCGCTTCCTTATGACCCGAGATGACAATCTGACCGGGAGAATTAAGATTGGCCGGCACCACCACCTGTCCCTGGGCCGCCTGCTCGCACACCTGTTGCACTTTCGGCAACGGCAGGCCCAGCAGGGCCGCCATGGCGCCCTGGCCGGCGGGCACGGCTTCCTGCATGTAGGTGCCGCGGTTGCGCACCGTGACGACGGCTTCCGGGAGCGAGAGGCAGCCGCTGGCCACCAGAGCTGAGTATTCGCCCAGGCTGTGCCCGGCGACGTAGTCGGGCGCGATTCCCTTCTCTTCCAACACACGGTAGGCGGCCACGGAGGTGGTCAGGATGGCGGGCTGGGTGTTGGCGGTGAGCTTGAGTTCCTCCTCGGGACCTTCGAAGCACAGCTTGGAAAGCGGAAACCCCAGCGCCTGGTCGGCCCGGTCGAAGACGGCGCGCGCGGCGGGAAACTGCTCCGCCAGCGCCTTGCCCATGCCGGCGCGCTGCGAGCCTTGCCCGGGAAAAATGAATGCCAGCTTGCCCATACTTTTTTCGCGTACTCCGTCGGCGCTACTTTTCTGCCACCTGTGCCAAGTCGCGCTCAATCTTTTCGTTGATGCCGCGGCTGGAAAAGTCCGCCGCCACTCGGATGGCATTCTTGATGGCGTTCGCGTTCGAGCGGCCGTGGCAGATGACGCAGACTCCCTTGACGCCCAGCAGCGGCACGCCGCCGGACTCGGTGTAGTCCACCCGCTTCTTGAAATTCTCGTAGGCCTGCCGGGAGAGCAGGGAACCGACCTTCGCGCTCAGGGTGCTGCCCAGAGCTTCTTTCCACATGGCCACCAGGGCATCCACCAAACCTTCGCTGATTTTCAAGGCGACATTGCCGATGAAGCCGTCGCAGACCACCACGTGCACGTCGCCCGTGTAAACGTCGCGGCCCTCAACATTGCCCACGAAGTCGAAGCTCAGGGAAGACTCCTTCAACCGGCGATGGGTCTCGCGCACCACCTCGTTGCCTTTGCTGGCTTCTTCGCCGATGGAGAGCAGGCCGACGCGCGGGCGCGCCTCGCCGAACATTACCCGATAGTACACCTCGCCCATGATTGCGAATTGTTGCAGGTGCTGCGGCTTGCAATCCACGTTGGCGCCCACGTCCAACAACACGGACGGCGTGCCGCGTTTGGTGGGAAACACTGAGGCCAGCGCGGGCCGGTCCACGCCCGGCAACATGCCCAAGGTGGTTTTCACAATCGCCATGGCCGCGCCGGTGTTGCCCGCCGTCACCACCCCGTCGGCCCGGCCTTCCTGCGCCGAGCGCGCCGCCACGTGCAGGGAGGAGTCGCGCTTCTTGCGGAGGGCGCGGACGGGGTTTTCCCCCATCGCGATTACCTGGCTGGCCGCGAGCACCTCGACCGGCAACCGGTCGGTCTGGTGGCGGGCCAGTTCGGCGCGCAGGGCGTCCTCTTGGCCCACCAGCAGCACACGCACGCCGTGTTCGCCGGCGGCGAGCAACGCGCCTTCAACTTCGCTCTGCGGGGCGTGGTCGCCCCCCATTGCATCAACGGCGATGGTGGTCATCGGCCGCTCGGGCGCTCCGGCGAACTACTCGCTTTCGACCGCCACCGCAGCGCGGCCCCGGTAGTAACCACAACGGGGACAAGCGCGGTGGGGCAGTTTGGGCTCGTGGCAGTTGGGGCACTCGCCCAATTGCCGCGGGGTGAGCGCATCGTGCGCACGTCGCTGGTTCTTGCGTGACTTGGAATGACGTCGTTTGGGGTTTGCCATAAAGCTCTCTTCCTCAGAATTCCGTTTGCTAGCCTGCGCCCTGGCTTTTCTTCCGGCCCAGCCATTCGGCCAGCGGAGCCAGGCGCGGATCCACCGGACGCGGGCCGCAGCGGCAGCGCTCCCGGTTCAGGTTCGCGCCGCAGTGCGGGCACAGGCCCCGGCACTCTTCGCTGCACACGGTCTTCATCGGCAGCGCCAAATGAACCTGCTCGGCGACCACATCGCCCAGGAAAAGGCCGTCGCCGGAGTAGAAGCCGTAGTCCAGGTCATCGTCGCCCAACTCGATCTCTTCATCGCGCCGGATGCTGGCCACCGGCTGGTAGAAAAGCTCGAACCGGCGCTCGACCGCGCGCTCAATCGGCCCCAAGCAGCGGGCGCACAGAAGCGCCAAGCGCGTCTTGAGCCGACCCGCAATGTGAATTTCGTCGCCTTCCAGCGTCGCCGACGCCGTCACTTGCAGCGGGCCAGTCTGCCGAAACTCCGCCGAATAGAAGTCCACCGTTCCGGGCGCGAACTCTTCCTGGAACGTCAGCTCATGCTGCTCCAGCTCTTTGACCCCGATAAACATGCCCGGAAACGCAAACCAAACGAAGAAAGGAAATTATACGTGTGGACGCCCGGAACTGCAAGGCAGGCCGGTATCCGGCAGTGTCCTAATTTCACACCGAGCCCCCAGGCCCCTGCCTGGGGGAAGCGAAAACCCCTGCGGCGGGGGCCGCAGGGATCGGTGTGATTCGGGCCGAGTTCCGAATCGCTCAAATTAAGACACTACCCGCTCGCTCGGGAAACGACGCTGAGGCCAGCACCATCCTGGGCCTCTACCGCAGCCGCGAGGCGGGCTGGGACGCGAGGTCCCCGAGCAGTTCGCGGTGGACGCGGCAGACGTAGGTGTCCGTCATGCCAGCAAGGTAGTCGCAGGCCACCCGATGGGCTGGCTGCGTTTTCGTTTGCGCGGCGTAAGCGCGCGGGAGCCGCTCCGGCTGTTGGACGAAGAACGCAAACAACTCCTCCAGCACCTTCACCGCGCGCTCGCGCTCCTCGGTAATCTGCGGATGATGGTAGAGCCAGCGATGGAGAAACTCTTTCAGGACGCGCTTCTCTTCCGCCACTGCCGGGCTGAACGCGACCAGCCGCCGGGGGCAGGCGCGCACCGCCTCCAGCGAGTCGACGTGGTTGGCCGTCAACTGGCTGCGGGTGTGCTCAATCAGGTCGGAGGTCAGACGATCAATGAGACTCTTGAGCGCCTCGTTGAACTGCAACTTCTCCGCCGCCTGCGGGTAACGGCTTACCGCCTCTTCGAGCAAGCCGCGAAAGACCGGAACCTCCGCGCGCATCATCTCCAGCCGGAGCAGCTTGGCCTCGTAGCCGTCGTCGAGGTCGGCGGTGTTGTAGGCGATCTCGTCGGCCAGGTCGATCAACTGCGCTTCCAGCGGCGGCCGCTCCTCCAGGCGGTACTCGGCCAGGTCGGGGTGCGCGTCGAGCTGGTAGTTGCGCGAGTGCTTGACGATACCCTCGCGCACTTCAAAGGTGAGGTTCAAACCCGGAAAGGCCGCGTAGCGCTGCTCGAAACTCTCTACCATGCGCAGCGCGTGCAGGTTGTGGTCGAAGACGTCGCCATGTGCGCCCATGAGCGCGTCCAGCTTTCGCTCCCCGGCGTGCCCGAAGGGCGGGTGGCCGATATCGTGCACCAGCGCCAGCGTCTCGCACAACTCCTCGTTCAATCCCAGCGCGCGCGCAATGGTGCGGGCAATCTGCGCGACCTCGAGCGTGTGCGTCAGGCGATTGCGGAAATGGTCGGAGAAACGCCGGGTGAAAACCTGCGTCTTGGCTTCCAGTCGCCGGAAGGCGCGGCTGTGAATGATGCGGTCGCGGTCGCGTTGATAGTCGTCCCGGTAAGGATGAGCGGGTTCGGCGTGGCGGCGTCCCTGGCTGCGGGCCACGTCCATCGCATAGGGCGCCAAACTCATGTAACTCTGCTGTGCGTCGGCAACCGAAGAAACGCGCTAGGGCTGCGGGGATTCGGGCAGCAGCTCCAAGCGGCGCGTCACTTCCGCGGCAATGGGGGTGTCGGGGAACTCGTCCTGCACCTGCTGGTAGAGCTGGCGGGCTTCTGTCGGGTTCTTCTCCGCCACCAGGGCGGCCAAATCGAACAGCGCCACCGCTCTCGGTACGGTGGCGGTCGGCTCTTCGCTCAGCTCCCGATAGAACTTTTCCGCCTCCTCCGCCCGACCCACTCCCTGGTAGAAGCCGGCCAAGTGAAATTTCGCCAGAGCCGCCACCTCGGGGTCACTCGCCCGGCTGACCTCTTCCAGCGCCGCCAGGCCCGGCTCCTGCTGCCCCAAACGCAACTTGCACACGCCCTCGTAGTGCCGCGCCAGCAAGCCCACCCGCGTACCGGGGTATTCCTCCCCGATGGCGGCAAACTCCTCCTGCGCCGCCTGCCATTTCTCTTCTTCGCTGGAAAAAATCCTTTCCGTACCTTGCCCCGGCAGCGACGGCAAGCCCGCCTGCACCGGCGCCTCGAACGTCACCATGGCGGCCCCCAGTGCAATGCTGGCCTTCTCGGCTTGCTGGCCCGAATGCCACCAATAGCCGCCCACCGCCGCGCTCCCCAGCACAATCGCCACCGCCAGCGCCGCCAGCCGCCGCCCGTGCTCCTCCACGTAGAGCAGCGCCCGGTCCATTGTATCCACGAACTCGTCGTGCTTCAGTTCCCGCCGATGAAGTCGTGCCATGCTTGTCTCTGTCTCTGTTTGACTTAAAAACTCTGATGCTAACAGCCGCCCCTTCCGGCTGTCAATTCAGGCTCAGATGAATATCCTGGTTGCCCTCCGCGACGAGTAGGGAGTGTCCGCGGAGATTGCAGACCAAAACATTTCACCACAGAGACGTGGAGGACACAGAGGAAGAAACGCAAGATGCAAATCCTTGCTTGCCTCCTTGCCAAAAAAGAAAGACAGTTCGGAAGAGGTGCTTCGCACCCGCCGAACGGCCCCTGTGGTCTTGTGGGTCGCGGCTTCTCGGAGCGAAACGGAGACCCCGCTTGTCCTGAGCAGAGTCGAAGGGCGCTAGTTGCGGGGAGCCGCGACAAAAAGAACAGGAGCACCAGAACTGAAGCAGGGCTCTAGCCCCCGAAGCACAAACTTCTTCCCTCCGGCGGCGCGAATCCTCCGCAGTACCGACATAATCAAAACGGGTGTAAACTGGAAGGTTTCCGGAAGCGTCTAAAGAGTTGACCGTGACCCCGCAGAAGACAAATTGGCCTGTCCTTCCTCTCAGCGCTCTCACCCTGGGAGTGCTGGCGGTCGTGTCCTTACCCGTGCCGGCGCAGCAGAGGCCTCCCAGCCCGGTGCGTTATACCGAAGCGCGCGACTACCCCCTCCGCCGCGCCATCCAGCTACCCGGCTCGGTCGAATCGCGGACGGTCAGCACTGTCGCCAGCACGGTCCCGGGCTTGGTGGTGGACTTCCCCGCCCGCGAAGGCGACACCGTGAAAAAAGGCCAGCCCCTGGCTCAGTTGCGCCGGGAGACGCTGGAGATCGGCCTGCGCGCGGCCCAAGCCCAACTCCAGGAAGCCGAATCCCGCCAGAAGCTGGCGGAGCGCAACCTGGAGCGCGCCCGCGACCTCTTTGAGTCCAAGGTCTTCAGCCAGCAGCAACTCGATGACACTTTCTTCGAGTTCAACGCCTGGCAGGGCCGGGTGGACCACCTCACGGCCGAACTCGACCGCATCCAGGACGAACTCGACCGCTGCACCATCCGGGCTCCCTTTGATGGCGTGGTCGTCCGCGAACACACCGAGCTGGGCGAATGGGTCAAGGTCGGCGACCCGGTGGTGGAATTGCTTGCGCTCAACCAACTGGAAATTCTGATTGATGTCCCCGAACGCTACTTCCGCAGCCTTAAGCGCGGCGGACGTGCCACCGTCACTTTCGAGTCGCTCCCCGGACTGGCCGTCCGCGGCCGCATCAACGCCCTGATTCCCCGCGCCGACCCGCAGGCCCGCACCTTTCCCGTTAAAGTGCGCATCCCCAACCGTGGCAGGCGCATCGGCGTCGGCATGCTGGCCCAGGTTTCCTTTCCCGCCGGCGAGCCCTACCGCGCCATCGTCGTCCCCAAAGATGCCGTCATCACCCGCGGCCCGCAGAAATTCGTCTATTTGATGAACGGCGACAACACCGTCAGCCTGCTCCCCATCCAGACGGGGTCAGGCATTGGCTCCTGGATTGAAATCCAGGGCTCGGTGCGCACCGGCCAGAAAGTCATCACCCGCGGCAATGAGCGCCTGCAACCCGGCCAGGCCGTCCAGGGCCAACCGCTGGAATACGAGTTGCCATGAAGATCATCCACGACGCCATTCGCTTCCCGGTCACCACCGCCGTCGGCGTCATCCTGCTGGTGCTGTTCGGCAGCATCGCCCTCACGCGCATCCCCGTCCAACTCACCCCCAACGTCGAAAAACCCGAGATCACCGTCAGAACCATCTGGCCCGGCGCCAGCCCGCAGGAAATCGAGCGCGAAATCGTTGACGAGCAAGAAGAGCAGCTCAAGTCGCTCGAAGGGCTCACCAAGATGGAGAGCTCCAGCTCCGACAGCCGCGGCAGCATCACCCTGACCTTCCAGGTCGGCACCGACCTCGACAGCGCCCTGCTCAAGGTCTCCAACCGCCTCGAACAAGTGCCCAGCTACCCCGAAGATGCCGACAAGCCCGTCATCCGCAGCGTGAACGTCAACGCCAGCGCCATTGCGTGGTTTGCTCTGATTCCCACGGAAGAGAACGGCTTCGAGGGCGACCTCACCACCCTCTTTGACTTTGTCGACGAGTTTGTTAAGCCAGAGTTTGAGCGTGTTCCCGGCGTTGCTGCCTCGAACGTCTACGGCGGCCGGGAGCGCGAGATGCACGTCATTGTTGATCCAGCCCGGCTCGCCGCCCGCCGCGTTACTCTGAACCAACTGGGAGCGGCACTGGAACGCGAGAACCGCAATTACAGCGGAGGCGACTTCGACGAAGGCAAGCGCCGCTACATCGTGCGCACCGTAGGCGAATACGGCTCGCCGGAAGACATTGAAGACATCGTCATCGCCGTCCGCAATGGCGTCCCCATCTACCTCAAAGACGTCGCGCGCGCTCAGTTGGGCTATAGCAAAGCCACCTTCAAGGCCTTCTACAAGAGCGGGCAGGTTATATTCTTGAACGCCCTCAAGGAACCCGGCTCAAATATCTTGGATGTCATGGCCGGCCTCAAAGAACAAGTGGCGCGCTTGAACGCCGAACTCTTGCAGCCCCGAGGGCTTCAGCTCATGCAGTCCTACGATGAAACCGACTACATTCGGGGCGCCATTGGACTGGTGCGCCAAAGCCTCTTTGTCGGCGGCTTCCTGGCTATCATCATCCTGCTGCTCTTTCTCCGCAGCGGCACCAGCACTCTGGTGATTGCCGTCGCCATCCCCATCAGCATCGTCGGCACCTTCCTGATGATGACTTGGTTCGACCGCACCCTGAACGTCATCAGCCTGGCGGGTATGGCCTTCGCGGTGGGCATGGTGGTGGACAACTCCATTGTGGTGTTGGAAAACATCTATCGCCACCGCCAGATGGGCAAGCCGCGCTTCACCGCCGCCTACGACGGCGCCCGCGAAGTCTGGGGCGCGGTCCTGGCCAGCACCCTCACCACCATTGCAGTGTTCGTTCCGGTGGTATTCATCCAGGAAGAAGCCGGGCAGCTCTTCGGCGACATCGCCATTGCCATCAGTTGCGCCGTTGCCCTCAGCCTGCTGGTCGCTGTCACCGTCATCCCCAGCCTCTCGGCCAAGATTCTCCACGCCGCCGAGCACAAGCCGGACGAGCGCGGCTACCACAACCTCTGGGGCTTTTTGCGCCTGACCCGCGGCTTCACCCACGGAGTGACTAGTACTGTCGATTGGATCAACACCTCCACCGCGCGCCGCCTGGCGGTCATCCTGGTTCTCACCACCGCTTCCATCGGCCTCAGCGTCTTGCTCATGCCCAAGACCGAATACCTGCCGGTCGGCAACCCGAATTTCCTCTTCGGCCTCATACTGCCCCCGCCCGGCTACAACCTCGACGAAGTGGGAGGGTTGTATCAGATCTACGAGAAGGAACTTTCTTCCCTTTGGCAAGCCGAGCCGGATTCGCCCGAGGCGCGGGCACTGCCCGGCGGCGGTATTCGAAACTTCTTTTTTGGCACCAGTAGCGGATCTGTTTTCATGGGGGCGCGTTCGAACGATCCCATGCGGGTCCGAGAGCTCATCCCCGAATTTCAACGGGCTAACGTCCAAATCCCCGGAGCCATCGCTATTATTAACCAAGCCAGCATCTTCCAGCGCGGTCTTGGCGAAGGGCGTAACATCGATGTCGAAATCAGAGGCCCCGAACTGGAGCGCCTGATCGCCCTGGGCGCCGAAGTCTTTCAGAACGTGATGCAGAAGATCCCCGGCGGTCAGGCCTTCCCCATCCCCAGCCTCGACCTCGGCAACCCGGAAGTCCGTGTGCTCACCCACCGCCGCCGCGCCGCCGAGCTGGGCATCTCCAATCGCGACCTGGGCTTTGCCGTCAGCGCCCTGGTGGACGGCGTCAAGACCAGCGACTATCAATACGAGGGTAAGGAAATCGACCTGAAGGTGATGGCCGAAAAGAGCTTCGCCCACCGCACCCACTTGCTCGAGCAGATGCCCATCGCCACCCCCGACGGCCGTTTAGTCACGCTGGGCTCAGTGGCCGACATCTCCGTCGTTACCGGCCCCACTCAGATCAACCACAGCGAGCGGCAACGCACCATCACCATCCAGGTAACGCCGCCCGAGCAGATGCCGCTGGAAGCGGCCATGGACTTGATCAGCAACGAGATCGTCGGCCCCCTGCGCGAAAGCGGCAAGCTCGGCGGCCTCTACCGGGTCGCCCTCAGCGGCAGCGCCGACAAACTTACGCAGACCGGCCGCTCCTTGCAATGGAACATCCTGCTCGCCCTGGTGATCACCTACCTGCTGCTGGCCGCCCTGTTTGAGAGCTTCCTCTACCCCTTCGTCATCATGTTCAGCGTGCCGCTGGCGGCCTTGGGGGGCTTCCTGGGGCTGGCGGCGGTCAACCTCCTCACTTACCAGGCCCTGGACGTGCTCACCATGCTGGGCTTCATCATCCTGGTGGGCACGGTGGTCAACAACGCCATCCTGATCGTGCACCAATCGCTCAACCACATGCGCGAGGAAGGCTTGGAGCCGCGCGAAGCCATCCGCGAGGCGGTCGGTAACCGCATTCGCCCTATCTTCATGAGCGTCTCCACCAGCGTCTTTGCCATGATGCCGCTGGTGCTCTTCCCTGGCGCGGGCTCGGAACTCTACCGCGGCCTGGGCAGTGTGGTGGTCGGCGGCCTGATTGTCTCCACCATCTTCACTCTGTTCCTTGTGCCGGCGCTCTTCAGCCTCACGTTCGACATCCGCGCCGCGCTCAGCGCCCGTCTCCACGGCCTGCTCCACCCCGCCGAGCACCCCACCGCCGACGACTAACCGATCTCTGCACGCGACCTCAGCAGCCCCGCCCGAGAGCGTGAGCTTTCACGAGCAGCCACTTTTTTTGCGCTGGCATCAGCTAAACCGGGATTTCCGTTTTGCCTGCCCCTGATGGCACGTTTATACACCCGATCGCCGCCGATCGCACAAAAACTTCGATCGTCGCACAATCGCTCAGCTTCAAAGGCCTTCATCTGAGCCCGCGCCGACGTGCGACCGACTGGAACCCCTGCTTTTCGGGCATTTCTCAGACACCGCTCCACACGTGTGCCCCGTGTCATCGCCGGGCGGGCTTCGTTGCACTTCAGGCCGCGCGTCAGCCTGCCGGCACGGGTAGCGCCCAGATCCTCCGCAGCATGTCGCCGAACAGCCGCCGCGTGAGATGCCCTTCCGCCAGCAGAAGCCAGTAGTACCGCGCATGCTTCACCAGCCGGCCCCCAGTTTTCACCAGTCGCTGCTGGAGACTCGTGAGCGACCAGCGCTTGACCCGCAGCGGAAGGACCAGTCTGCGCCACAAGTTGCCCAGATTGTAGGCCAGGACGCTCAGTTGCAGGCGCACCTCGTTCGCCCGGAAACGATGGCACGACAGCCGCGTCCAGTGGGTGGCCTGCTTGCCTTCCTTGATCCATTGCTCCGCCGTACCGCGCTTGTTGTAAAACCGCACGACCGAGCGGCTCGGGAGGGCCATGTTGGTCACGATGAAGCCGACGCGAGGGAACAGCTCACCTTGGTGGTGCTCCACCTTGGCGACGATCCGTCTGGGCGTGGTCCAGCTCTTGGCCTGATAGCGGAAACTCTGGTAGCGCACCAAGGGCTTGCAGCTCGGCCGTCCCGGCGGACGAAAGAGGATGTCTTCGATTTCCAGCTCCAAGCTCTTGTTCGCCGGCATGCGAATGGCATAGTCCACGTCGCGCTGCTCGAGCGCGTCGTAGATCTCGGGCTTCGCGAACGCGGCGTCTGCGCGGAACGCTACGCGCTTGCCCTCCACCTGCTGCCGGTCAATCTCCGGTACGAGCAGGTCGTCCCAGTCGTCGGCGCTATGCACGTTGCCTGGCCGCAGCGTGGCGGCGAGGCAGTCCCCATGCTCGGTGAACAGAAACAGCGGGTGGTAGCAGACGGACTCGAAGTGCCCGTTATAGGCGCTCCCTTCCTGCGCCCCATGCACCGGGCTCTCGCTCGAATCCATGTCGAGCACGATCCGGTCGGCGCGCGTCGCCATCTCGGCCTGTGCAAGCACCTCCCGGTTCACGGCCCTCAACCCGACGAGATTCTCCTCGTGGGTCAGCAGCTCTGTCTCGAACCAATGCAGCGTCGATGTCAGCGCCGCACCCCGGTCCCAGCGCTTTGGCGACCCGATGAGACGAAATGTTGGGTCTGCCGACACGCGCCCCGCGTCGTTGAGATCTTCGTAGCCCGCGAGGCGACTGTAGACCGACTGCCGCAGGAGATCCACCACGCTGAACTGGGTGTTCATCCCCTGTCGGGAATCGCTCAGGTGCTCGGCGATGAGTGTCTCCAGCCCCAGACGTTCATCCAACTCGCGCACCAGAATGAGGCCAGCGTCAGAAGTGACGCGCGATCCCTGGAACGCGACTTTCAAGAAGCCGTTGAACGCGAACTGGAATGGCTCGTGTTGTAATTCACCCACCGGGTGTCACCCTCCGTAGTGTGGTTCCTTACGTCGGAGCCCCAAAACTCAAGGCGCAGCGACTGGTCCTGGCGATACGGTACCACAGCCAAATCGGAAATCCGGGCTAAAAGGAGTATAGTTAGTCTGCTCAGGTCGCCGGGGGGGACCCCGAGCGAGTGGGCATGGACAAACAAGTTTGGTACTTTAGCGACTCTCCGGCCGCTTCCCTGATCGGCTCCCTTCCCCCGGACTACACCGCCAAAGCGGTCTCCCGCACCCGGCCTTTTTCCACTCCGCAACAAACCCGGTTGGTCTGGCTGGCCGATCTCCAGCGCGATGCCGAAGACCTGGACGGCTGGGCGCAGCGCAATTCTCAGGCGCGGGTGGTTTATGTTCTCCCGCCGGACACCAACCCGCCCGCCGGCAATCGAGCCGCCTTTGCTTACCTGCCCTCGCAACCTTCGCCTGCCTTCTTGGACCAAACGCTCGCCAGCGCTTTTGAGAACATGGAGCTGGCGGCCCGGGCCGAAGAACAATTGGCGCGCAGCTCCCACGAAATCAACGAGCTCAACCGCATCGGCGTGGCCCTCTCCTCGGAACGGGACCCCCAACGGTTGCTCAACTTGATCCTGCAAGCGAGCCGGGAGATCACCTCCTCCGACGCCGGCTCTCTCTACCTGGTGGAAGACGTATCGGAAAAAGAAAAACGCCTGCGCTTCAAGCTCACCCAAAACGACAGCGCGCCGGTGGGTTTCACCGAGTTCACCGTGCCCATGGACCGGAGCAGCATTGCCGGCTACGTCGCCGTCACCGGCGAAGTCCTCCCTCTCGCCGACACCTATGAGATTCCCCCCGATGCTCCCTACCATTTCAACCGCCGCTTTGACGAGGAAACCGGCTACCGTACCAAGTCCATGCTCACCATCCCGATGCAAAACCAGCAAGGCGAGATCCTGGGCGTGCTGCAGCTCATCAACTGCAAGCGCGACTTCCGCCAGCACATCACTTCCCCCGAGGAGATCGAGCGCGAGGTGGTTCCCTATGGTCCGCGCCAAATCGAGCTGGCCACTTCCCTCGCCTCCCAAGCCGCGGTCGCCTACGAAAACAACATCCTCTACGAGAACATCCAAACTCTCTTCGAGGGCTTCGTCAAAGCCGCCGTCACCGCCATCGAACAGCGCGGCCCCACCACCTCCGGCCACTCCTTCCGCGTCATCCGGCTGACCTGCCGCTTGGCCGAAACGGTGGACAAGGTCGAAACCGGCCCCTACGCCGACCTGCACTTCAACCACGAACAGATGCGGGAGATTCGCTACGCTGCGCTCCTGCACGATTTCGGCAAGGTCGGCGTGCGCGAAGAAATCCTGCTCGAAGCGAAAAAACTCTACCCGCACGAGCTCGATCTCGTTCGGCACCGCTTTGACTACGTCCGCAAGACGCTCGAAGCAAACCACCTGCAACGCAAGCTGGAGGCGACGGAGCGCAAGCAACCGCCGGAAGCCTTTCGCAACCTGGAGGAGGAATACCAGATCCGCTTGGCGGAACTTGAAGACTATCTGCAATTCATCTTGCAGGCGAACGAACCCACCGTCCTCCCCGCCGGCAACTTTGACAAGCTGCTGCACATCGCCCAGCGCACCTACGTGGACGGCCGCGGGGTGGAACGCCCCTACGTCACCCCGGAAGAAGTGCGCTTTCTCTCCATTCCCATGGGCAGCCTCGACCCGGAGGAGCGCCTGCAAGTCGAGTCGCACGTCATCCACACCTTCAACTTTCTGGCCCAGATACCCTGGACGCGCGAAATCAAGTCCATCCCCCTGATCGCGCGCGCGCACCACGAAAAGCTCGACGGCTCCGGCTACCCTTACAAGCTGCGCGATCCGCAAATCCCGCCCCAAACCAAGATAATGACCATCTGCGACATCTTCGACGCCCTCTCCGCCGCCGACCGCCCCTACAAGAAAGCGGTTCCGCCCGAGCGCGCGCTGGAAATCCTGGCCGAGAGCGTCAAGCAAGGCCAGCTCGACCCCCTCCTCTTCCAACTCTTCTTGGACGCCAAAATCTACCAACTCACCGCCAAACGCTAATCCTGTTCTGCCTGTGTTAGAATTCCGTCAACAACAGCGGGAAGGTAATCATGCTTCCGTGGTGGAGTCTGCTGATCATTGCCGTGCTGGCCAGCCTTGTGGCTTGGCTGTGGGCCACAACCACAGAGCGGAACAAACAGTCGGCTCGACTGCTCGACTTAGGAGCACGGTGCAAATCGTTTGAGAGCTCGGCAGAGGAACTGCGCAGTCGGCTCACAGAAAAGGAGAAACACGTAGAATCAATACGAGCCGAACTCCAACAAGCCCGAGAAGTCAAAACGGCCGCTGAGGCAAGACTCCAGGAATCACAGACAGCACTTCAGCAACAAGAAAAACTCCTTGAGCAGGCGAAAGACATCTTTGCCAACCTCCGCACGCCCAGCGTCAAAGGTCGCTGGGGAGAGTTGACACTCCGCCGGGTTGTCGAGCTGGCTGGAATGTCGGAGCAGTGCGACTTCGAAGAGCAAGTAACAACCGACTCAAACGAAAGTCGGGCCAGGCCGGATATGATTGTGCGCCTGCCGGCTGGACGTCAGGTAATCATCGATGCCAAGGCCCCGTTGGACGCATTCCAAGATGCGATGCGGGCAACTTCGGAGGAAAACCGCAAGGCGGCGATGAGTCGTCATGCGCAATTGGTTCGATCTCATATGAACGCACTCAGCTCAAAGACCTATTGGAACCAGTTTTCTCAGGTGCCGGACTTCGTTGTTCTCTTCCTGCCAGGAGAGTCGTTTTTTAGCGGAGCTCTGGAGTGCGATCGGACGCTGATTGAAGACGGGATCTCTCAACGTGTAATCCTAGCCACCCCTACCACGCTGATCGCCCTTCTGTGGGCCGTCGCAAACGGCTGGCGCTGGGAAGCGATTGCCAAGAATACCGAAGTAATCAGCCAACTCGGTGCGCAGGTGTACGACCGCATGAACGTGCTCACGAATCATCTTTCCGACCTCGGCTCGGCTTTGACCAAAGCGGTTGAAACCTACAACCGGGCCGTGGGTTCGATGGAAAGTCGTTTATTACCATCCGTGCGGAAGTTTAAGGAACTAGGTGCGACGGCGGCAGAAGACATCGCCACCTTGGAACCAGTAGATCAAACCCCCGCAGCCTACCGGAAGAATCAAAAACCCGGTAAGGCCAGCGAAAAAATTACCAGTTGAGCTTCACGCCGAACTGGAACTGGCGTGCGTCCATCGCCGCCGTGGGCTGGCCGGCGATGCAGCGGCCGCCGATGGGGTCGCAGAGTTGGTTTACGTCGCCGACGTTGAAGCGGTTGAAGAGGTTGAACATATCGGCGATCAACTCCAGGTTCCAGCGCTCGTCAAAATGGATTTTGCGGGAAACCCGCAAGTCCAGGTTCCAGGTCATCGGACGCCGGAAGGTGTTCCGTCCCAGGGTACCCGTGCAACCGTCGGAGCCCGTCAATGCGGTTGAGGTGGACGGGCACACGGTTGGAGGCAGAAAAGCGACACCCGGCAAGTCCGGCGAACTGACCGCCCCGGCCGTGCCCGCCGGCACCACCGACGGCCGGTCGGTGAAGGGGCCGAAGTCCAAGTTCACGTCTGCGCCCGTCAGCACGCTGAAGGGCCGCCCGGAACTAGCCTCAAAAATGGGAGCGACGACGAAATCGGCGAAGATTTTCCTCCACGCGCTGGGGTCGCTGCGGCTGAAGGGGCTTTCGAACACGGCGTTGAAAATGAAGCGGTGGCGCAAGTCGAAAGTGGAGTTGCCCCGCTCCAGGTCCGGCCGGCTGTTGTCCTGCGGGTTCAGCAGCGACTGCAAGTCGGTCGAGTCGTCAATCGCGTGCGCCCAGGTGTAGCTGGCCAGAAACTGGTAGTGGTTGCCGTAGCGCTTGCGCAGGTTCACCGTCAGCCCGTGGTAAATGGAGGCGCCCGAGGACTCTTGCTGGATGACGTCGCTGAAGGGCACAAAAAAACCGGGCCCGGTCGAATACCCGGCTGCTGCGGCCACCGCCAGGATGGCCGCGTCGGGAATGCCCAGTCCACCAGTCAAGGCGAAGTTCGGACCGGTCGCCCGGAAGAAGTTAAAGGCCGCCGCGGTGCCGATGGCGCCCACGGGCGCCCCGGCACAACCCGGTGCGCCGAACCCAGTGCCGAATATTCCCGGGATTGAAAGCAGGATGCTCCCACCCAGGGACGTATCGACGCACGCTCCGGGAGAAAACGGCAGTCCCGTGGACGGATCAATGGCGGGCACTTGAATCCCCAGCGGCGTAAAGCCGGGAGGAAACAGTCCCGCCAGAAAGGCGGCATTGGCATTGGCTACCAGCAGAGCGCCGTTCGCCGTGTTGATGTTGCGGGGCCGATTGAGGTGGGCACCCTTCACTCCCTGATAGCCGACACTGAGCGAGAGGTTGTGCACCAGCTCCCGCTCGACGGTCAGGTTCCACTGCTGGGCATAGCCAAACTCGAAGTCCTCGGCCACCGGAAAAGTAAACGGCAGGATAGCCAACGGGAAACCCACGCACGCCCGAGTCGGGTCAGGAGAAGGCTGCGGGCAGAAGTTCTGATTCACAAAGACTGAGTTGGGGGTAAAGGGATCGAAGCGCTGCTGGTTGGACTGGAAACCGAAATTGAACGGGTCTGGCAGCAGCCCGAGGCTCGGGTCCAGGAGGCTCGTGTCGAGGATGCCCTGGAAAACATTGGTCGCGTTCAGGCAGCCGGGGTTGACCAGGATGCTGGTGGCAGGGACGCAAGGCGCACCCGCGCCGAGAATCTGCTGGGCGGACTGCGCCCCGTCGGCAGTGTCAGCGTTGAAGGCAATCGCCAGCAGAGGGTGATCGTAGAACAGTCCGTAGGCTGCGCGGATGACCGTCTTGCCATCGCTCCACGGGTCCCAGGCAAAGCCGACGCGGGGCTGGACGTTGTTCCAGTCGCGGGGGATGCCTTCGGTCACGCCAACCGCTGCCTCGGCCTGAGCGGTGAAGCTGTTAAAAGCCGGCAACTGCGGTGTGGCCTCGCCCTCCCACCGCACTCCATAGTTAAGAGTGAAGTTGGGACGCACACGCCAACTGTCCTGGGCATAGAAAGCGATGGCGGTATTGTCAAAAGAACTGAATGAATCGCCGATCCCCTGGACGAGGCTCGACGGAAGCCCAATGCCGTAGGCCTGCACACTGCTGAAGCCGGGAATGTCCAGGGTGCCCACGCCTGGGACCGTAATCACATCAGGAAACTGGAGCGAGGTTTCTGAGAGCGCGCCGAACCGCATGGTTCCGCCGAAGTTCAACTCGAACAACTGGTTGTTGTCAAAGCGGGCAGCGATCTCGATGAAGTTGATGTCGGCACCGAACTTGAAGGTATGGTTGCCGCGCAGGTAGGAGATGTTATCTGTCCACTGGTAGCGCCGCTCCACCCGGTCCACCCGCGAAAACGGCTCTCGTCCGAAGTGAGCAAACCCGCCGATATCCACACCCAGACCACTGCTTCCTAGGGGCTCGCCCGGCCCCCCGGCGAAATTCGACGGCGTGTAGCTCAGGCCGCGCCGGGCAATCTGAAACCGGGCTTCGTTGACCCAACTGTTGCCGATGGTGGTAACGTTCTGCGCAACCACCGCCCAATCACGGACGGACTGCTCTGAACTGCGCGAAAAGGCGTTCTGGCCGAAACTCTGGTTCTGAGCGTTCACCTGAATGCCGCTCACGTCGCTGGGCGTAACGCTGCCGCGGACGAAGAAGCTGTTGTTGTTGTTCCAGCGATGGTCAATGCGCGCCGAGATGAAGTTGGTGTCCTCCTCCACCGGATAGTTGCCCCGCAGCGCGCTCAACCGGACAAAGGACGAGGGCAAGGGAACAACTCCCGCGGTTGAAAGGGGTGGGAAAAAGGGACCACCCAGAAAAGGATTGATTCCGGTCAAGGCCACCCCAGAACCCCCCGCAGCCAGGAAAAGATAGTTCTCCAAGTTGGTATTGGGAAAACCATCCAGGAAATCAATCGGTCCGAGAAAAGCACTGGCCAGAGGGTTGTTGAAGAAAGAGAGTTGCGCTGGCGTCACCAATAATGAACCAAGGGGCGTCGCAAACGGTACCAGCCCGAAGTTGTCCGCGCCGATGCTGGAAAAGCCTTCCTCCTGCCGCTGGCGGGTCTCAAAAGAAAAGAAATAGAAGCTGCGATCCTGCTTGAGCGGCCCACCGATGGTGAAGCCCGCCTGCACGCGAGTGAAAGCGGGATCGTCCACGGTGGAGAAGGGATTGCGGGCCTGGAAGCGCTTGTTGCGAATGAAATCGAAGACATTGCCGTGGACGTCGTTGCCGCCGCCTTTGGTGACGATGTTCACAATGGCGCCGCTGGCCCGGCCGAACTCGGCCATGTAGCTGTTGGTGATGATTTGGAACTCCTGCACCGCTTCCTGCGACACCGTCGCGCGCACGCCGTTGGTGGAGTTGTCGGTGGCGTCGGCGCCGTCCACCGACACCTGGTTGGAGCGCGCCCGCTGGCCGCCGAAGTTCAACCCGCTGGTGGGCGCAGCTCCGATGCTGGGGGCGTTGTCGGGGGCGGCGTTCGAGGTCAGCAGGGTAAAGTTCAGGTAATCGCGCTGGTTGATGGGGAGGTTCTGGATAGCGCGGGAGGTAATGGTCTCGGCCACGGCGGTGCGCTGGGTTTCAATCAAAGCCGCCTCGGTGGTCACAATCACCGTTTCCTGCCCGGCGCGCACTTCGAGTTGCACCCTGTAGTAAGCTACGCTGCCGATCAGCAGTTGCAGCCCGGGGTTGCGCACGGTGGTAAAGCCGGGGGCGTCCACCACCACCTCGTAGCGGCCCGGCGGGAGCGCCAGCAGGCGATACACCCCGGCCGCATCGCTGGTGGCACTGCGCTCCAGATTAGTGGCCAGGTTGCGCACCGTGATGGTTGCGCCCGGCACGCGCGCCCCGGTGGGGTCAGTCACTTCCCCCTGCAGGTCGGCTGCGTTGCTCTGCATCTGGGCGGCAGCGGGCGTCGCCAGCAACAGGCACGCGCCAGCAAGTCCAAGCAAGAAAACTAGAACCTGCTTCCTTGGTTGCGTCATGACAGTCTCCCCCCTTCGGTGCTGGGCACAGAAACGGCTTGCCCCCGCGGGTTCTCTCTGTGTTTTCGGAGCGTTTCGGGTACACAGCAAAGACAGGTCGCTTGTATACCAACCTGCCCGCCACTGGCAAGTCAAAAGTGGATCACACCACCCCCCCCCGGTTCTTCAACCGTGCGAGCGCTGGTTCATCCCCTGCCTCGTCGGCGGCGGGGCCTGCTCTAGCCGGCGGCGGAATTGTTCCCTGTCCAGACGGTGCTTGGCCACCTTGCGGCCGTCGAGGAAGACGACGGGGATGTCCTGGCCGTACCGCGCCCGCAAAGCCTCGTCAGAATCGATATCCACTTCCCGAAGAGTAAAGTGGAATTCATCCCGCAGCGGCATCAACTCCTTCTTGGCCTCGTCGCACAGGTGGCAGCCGGCGCGCGTGTACAGGACAACTTCCATGCAACCTCCCCCGCCTGAGAAAATTGAGAAACTGGAGCGCAGCGTTTGGGCACGCTCCCAAGACTATTCCCATAGCTGCCTACTCGGTTCCGAACAGGATGCGCTCCACTAGCTCGCAATACATGTGTCCCATCAGGCTGTGCGTTTCCTGGATCCGCTGCGTATCGTCCGACGGCACCGCCAGCAACAAGTCCACCCGGTCGGCCAATTCGCCCCCGCCTTTCCCTGTCCACGCCACCGTGTAGCACCGCCGGGCCCGGGCCACATCCACCGCACGGATGACGTTGGACGAGCGGCCACTGGTGCTGATGGCAATCACCACATCGTTCGCCTGAGCAAAAGCCTCCACCTGACGAACAAAACTTTCCTCAAAACCAGTGTCGTTCGGCACCGCGGTAAGAATCGAACTGTTGGTGGTGAGAGCCATCGCCGGCAACGCCTTGCGCTGGAGCCGAAACCGGCCCACCAGCTCAGCCGCAACGTGCTGGGCGTCGGCGGCGCTGCCCCCATTTCCCATCAGCAGCACTTTGTTGCCTTGCTGATAGGCGGCCGCCGTGCGCTCTGCCAGCGTCCACACCCCTTCCAAGAACTCTGCGGAAAGGCTGCGTTTGACCGCGCAGCTTTCTTCAACCTGTTGCCGCAACGACTCCAGCCCGGCTTTCTTGGATAATGCCATCTCTATGTTGTCCCGTTCGTCGCCTTTTCCCTCAGGCTTCGTTCCCCGAGGAAAGAAAGCTAATCGGTGCAGCAATTATACAAAAAAGAAAAAATATCCCAAGAGAAAGCCCGCTGGTGACGTGCCGAGCGCGGGCGGCGTATTGACCGCCGGTTGAACGGCCAGTATAAGCTTACTGCTTCACCAGACTGCCAACCAAGAACGCCGGCGGAGGGCACAGGCATCATGCGGATTCTCCTTTTCGGGGCCAACGGTCAGCTTGCCCAAGACCTAAAAACAGCCTTGGCCAAAGACGAAGTCATCGGCCTCACCCACGCCCAGGTCGATATCTGCGACGCCCGCGCCGTCGAAGCCGCAGCCAAGAAACATCAACCTGACTGCCTGTTGAACACCGCTGCCTTCCACCGCGTGGACGAGTGCGAAGACAAAGTGGAACCGAGCTTCGCCGTCAACGCTGCCGGTGTCCACAACTTGGTGCGTGTCGCCAATCAGTGCGGGGCCGTGCTGGTTCACTTCAGCACCGACTACGTCTTTGAAGGCGTGCAACGAAAACCCCGGGTGGAAACCGACGCGCCCAACCCGCAGTCTATCTACGCCCTGTCGAAGCTGGCGGGCGAGTTGATCGTCCGCCGCTACGCCCAGAAGTATTTTCTCATTCGCACCTGCGGCCTCTACGGCCAAGCCGGTAGCGGTGGCAAGGGCGGTAACTTCGTCAAGACCATGCTGCGGCTGGCACGCGCAGGAAAACCCATCCGGGTGGTCAGCGATCAGGTACTCACTCCCACCGGCACCAAGGACCTGGCGGAAAAATTGGCGCCGTTACTCCACACCAACAAGTACGGCCTCTACCACATGACCAACACGGGAGAATGCAGTTGGTGCGACTTCGCCGCTGAAATCTTTCGTTTGGCCGGCCTGACGCCCGACCTGCAACCCACCACCAGCGCCGCCTTCGGCGCCAAGGCCCGCCGTCCAGCCTACTCCGTCCTCGACAACTTGGCCTACCGCAACGCCGGCTTTGCTGATTTTCGACCCTGGCAGGAAGCCCTGGCCGACTACCTGGAGGGCTTGATCCGATTGTGAACACCAGAATCAACCGGGCGTCGTTTCGTATCTCTCAAGTCGTACTTGCAGCCTTGCTCCTGACCGGGCTGCAGGGTTGCGGCGACTCAGCCAGCAACTCAGACCCCACAAGTACACCTCCTCCCCCGCAGGCGGGATTCCAAGTCGAAGTCTTCCTGAATAACCTGGACTTCCCCGTGACCATGGCCTTTGCCCCCGACGGACGCCTGTTCTTCAACGAGTTGGACACCGGCAATGTGCGGGTGATCGAAAACGGCGTTCTGCTCTCCCAACCCTTCGCAAA
The DNA here is from genome assembly GCA_965247455.1 of Candidatus Acidiferrales bacterium. Taxonomy (GTDB): domain Bacteria; phylum Acidobacteriota; class Terriglobia; order Acidiferrales; family 2-02-FULL-67-57; genus JACZYA01. The sequence goes on along the minus strand of CBDFHE010000018.1, from coordinate 608,957 downwards.
CCTGCCGGTGGCGATAGCGGGTGAACGCGGGCTGATCGGGCTGGCCTTTGATCCACAGTTCACCAGTAACGGCTTCGTGTACGTTCTGTACTCCGACATCTCCGGTGTGCAGCGCGTAGCACAGTTCAATGACTTGAACAGCGTCGGAATGAACCGGCTCTTCATTGTGGACGACCTGCCCTCCACCAGCAACCACAACGGCGGCAACATCGGCTTCGGTCAAAACGGGCAGCTCTACATTACTCTCGGAGACTCCACCGACCCGGCCAACTCGCAAAACGAAAATTCGCTGGCGGGAAAAATCCTGCGCTACAACTCAGATGGAAGCATCCCATCCGACAATCCCTTTGGGGCAGGCAATCCGGCCTTCAACCTGGGATTACGGAACAGCTTTGACTTCGCCTTTCATCCGCAGACCGGAACCATCTACGCCAGCGAGAACGGTCCCAACTGCGACGACGAACTGAATCGCATCATCGCCGGCGGAAACTACGGCTGGCGGCCCGGCCAACCCTGCGGAGACACCGATCCCACCTTCATTGCTCCGCTGATGCGCTTCAACCCGGTGATCGCGCCCACCGGCGTCACTTTCTATACCGGCAGTGCTTTCCCCCAGTTTGTGAACAACCTGTTCATGGTTGACTTCCTGGAAGGGCGGGTGCGACGCTTCGTGGTGGACGAGAACCAGCAGGGCATGATTACCGAAACCGAAATTCTGGTTGATGGCGGCTTCGGATCCCTACTCGACATCGTTGAAGGACCAGATGGATTTCTCTACTTCTCGAGTGACACCGCCATCCTGCGGATCGTTCCCCAATAGACTTCAAGGCGCGCGCTTGGCCTCGAAGCTATGCGTCCAACGCCGGAGGGAAGCCGTCTCCCAATCCTCCATGGCGTACCATTCGACCCGCAGCTTGGGGTCGGTGGCCACGTCCGTGACTTGAACGTGGACAAAGCCGGCTTGGCGGAGAGAGTCCACCAACTCTGCCTCGCCTTGCTCATCGCGATAGAAAACGTCTCCCAGCGCAACGATGTCGTCCGCGAAGGGACCGCTGCCGAATTCATGCAGGGTGAACCGCCGGTCGTGCGTCTGGTAGCGGCTGTGCCAGATGAAGTGCCGATCGCCCGAGACGAAATAGACGTTCCTCAACCGCTCGCGCTGCAAGGCCTCCAGCAGGCGGGCCAACTCTGGCTGGAAGCGCCGCACGTGGTTATCCGCCTTGCGTCGCACGGGCCGGAGAGAGAGCTCCGGATAAATATCTTGGCCGGGCCCTAGCACCGGTGTAGGGGAAACGATGACCTTGAAATAGGCGTCACTGCTCTTGAGCGATTCAATCAGCCAGGAAAACTGTTTCTGGCCCCAGCCTTCCTCCACTGAGGGCGCGCCGCAGTAGTCGGGGTAGTACAGGTGCTGACTGTATCGGCCCTGGCGGGGAGCGACGAGGCTTTCCAGCTTGTACGGCGCGAGCTTCCGCCCGTTGGGATAGCGGCATTCGCGCGACTCCAATAGCCAGACTTGCAACCCGCGTCCCCAGCGAAAGGTGCGGTAGGGCGCGGCTTGCGGCCCGCGCTCGACGGGGTGCATCTCCTCGAAAATCTTTTTCCCCAGCAACGGCCCCGGCGGCCCGCGGTAGTGCTTGCCGATTTGCCGGTAGAAGCGCGGCGGCGAAGTCTGAGCGCTGAAGACCGGATCGGCATCGTTGAAGCGCCAGTCGTGGTCGTCCTTTAGAAAATAAGCGGGGAATTGCCGGAAAAACTCCCGCGCCAGGGGAAGCAGGTAGTTGTCAAAGTAGCGGGCACGCATGCCCCGCGCTTGGTACTCGGGCTGGCTGCGGTAGTCGGCGCCTTGCTTGTCCAGATAAACCGTGTCGCCATTGAAAACGGCAAAGTCGAAGGAGAGCGCTCCCGCCTTAACTCGCTCCAGCAGGCCGCGAAACATACGGAACCCTTGCGCCGGCCACACGCCTTCCTCCAGGTCTTTCAGCACGGCATGATTGAAGCAAGTGGTGGCAATGAAGCTGACGTCGCGGAGGTCACTCGGCTCGGGTGCGGTCGCAAAGCGGTGGACTTGCCCCGCGCGAACGGGATCGGCTTCTTCCCCTTTGATCCACAAACGAAAGTGGTATGGGGTCGAAGGCTCGAGCGCGTCAAGCCGCAGGTGAACCGAATAGTCGGTCGCCTGCGCTTTATCGATGAGCGCCTGCTCGTCCGGGTTGTGCGGGTTCGTCAGGGGAGAGATACTTTGCGGAACTCGGACCCAAGCCGTGAATTTACTGCCGGCCTGCGTTTGCCTGTATTGGTCAAAGTCGGCTTGCGAGAGCGGGCGAGGAACTGGTTGCTTCAACTCAGAAGTGCTGTACTCAATTCGGACCCAGCCGGACTTTCCCCGGTAATTTCGGTCGGCGTAGTCCTGGTGGAGCAACGCTTCCGCCGGGTGGCTGAGCAAGTAACTGTGAATCACAGCCGAATTCGGCCCCACCTCGCCCACCTTCGCGCCCACACTGGCAAAAGGGGGGCCGCTGACTTCCGGCAGCGGCTGAGTCCGCCGGGCCTTCTCGGGCCGCCGCGTGCTCCAGAGCGCGACCAAGCCGGCCACCAGCACCAAGGCAACAACAAGGAGTCTTCCTGCCGTGCTCCGACTGAGAGGTCTCAAAGCCATCACAGAGCTTCTACCTTCCCAGACGCACCCCTGGGCGTCAAGGACGGCGCTGACCTGCACGACGAGAAACGCCGTAAAGAAAAGCAAAAAACTGCGCCGAACTCTATTTGACTAACACCGGAGGATTCCTTATGGTCGGTGTTATGGCCCACAGGCCGGAGGGGGAATTGCGCGTGCGCTGCTTATTCTTGGCGGGGGTGGCTTTTGTTCTGGCGTTCCCGGGGCAGGCAACGGCCGCGGAACCGGTGCGGCCCAACGTCCTGCTCATCACCATCGATACCCTGCGGGCCGACCATCTCTCCTCCTACGGCTACCATCTGCTCACCACGCCGCGCCTGGACCGCTTGGCGGTGGAGGGCGTCCGTTTTGAGCGCGCCTACACCACCATCCCGCTGACCGGCCCCTCCCACATCAGCCTGCTGTCGGGGCGGTACCCGCAGGAACACGGGGGCAAAGTCAACGGTCAGCCGCTGGCCGAAGACCCGCGCTTGGTGACCCTGGCGCAGATTTTGCAAAACAACCATTATCGCACCGCCGCCTACGTCAGCGCCTGGCCGCTGAGGGAAAGATTGACGCGCCTGGACCGGGGCTTCGAGGTCTATGACCAAGAGTTCAACCGCCAGTATCAGCTCTTCAACTCCTATCGCTCGGCCGAGGATGTCACCCCGCTGGCCATCCGGTGGATGCAGGAAAGGGCGAAAGACAGCTCCCGCGAGCCCTTCTTCTTGTGGGCGCACTACTTCGATCCCCACAAGCCCTACCACCTGCGCAAGGAGTTTTCCCACCTAAAACCGAATCCCAGCGGAAGCTACCAGCCGGCGCCCCTGAACAGAAAAATGGCGGACCGCATTCGGCGCTACGACACCGAAATCGCTTACACCGATCACCACATCGGAAAACTCCTCGATGAGTTGGAAAGCCTGGGCCTGAGAGAGTCCACTTTGATTATCGTCGTCGCCGACCACGGCGAAAGCCTGGGCGAGCGCGGCTACGTCGGCCACGGCCGCCAGCTCTACGACAACATCGTCCGCGTGCCGTTGATTCTTTCCTACCCCGCGATGATTCCCTCCGGCCGGGTGGTCCACCAGCATGTCTCCTTGCTGGACGTGATGCCGACCGTCCTGGACCTGCTGGGGATTGATTTCCCTTTGTCGCTGCAAGGAAAAACCCTGAAGCCGTTTTTCGAGGAACCCTCCACGACACGGGCGGGCGCAACCTATTTTGTCACCTTCGCCGGGAAGAACTGGGAGGCACCCAGGTGGCTGTCATGGCTGTGGTATGTGGACTCGCGCGACCGGCTCCCGCTCAAGATGGGCTGGGTGCTGGAAGAACAGAAAATCATTTGGACGCCCCGCAGCAACAAGGTAGAGGTCTTCGACGTCGCCAAAGATCGGAGGGAAATCGAGCCGGTCTTTTCGGGCAGGACCAAAGACCGCTACCAGCGCCAGGTCAACCAGTTGCTGGCCTGGTTCAAAGCCACTGCGATCTACTTGAATGCACCCTCGCCCCTGGATAAGAAGGACCTTGAGATTTTGAAATCCCTCGGCTACGTCGGCGACTGACACCCGTCTCGTCCAACCCGAGACCAACCTGACCGTGAATCCTGCGAACTTCTGATGCGAATCCTGGTTACAGGCGCAACCGGCTTTGTCGGGCGGCACCTGGTCCAGCTTCTGCTGGCGCGTAAGCAGGAAGTGTACGGGACTTACCTGGAACGGGAATCCTCCCAGCCGCCCGACCGAATCAGGTTGTTCCGGTGCGACGTGCGCCAGGCAGGCCGGGTGCGCTCCATCGTCCGCCGGATTCGCCCTCACCGAATCTACCACCTCGCCGCCCTCTCCTCGGTAGCGGAGTCATTCAAAAACGTGCGCGCTGTCCACGACACCAACTTCTGGGGCACCTTCAATCTCCTGGAAGCCGTGCGGGAAGCCACTCTCAAGGCCCGCGTTCTTGTGGTCAGCTCGGCACAGTGCTACGCCGCGGCCAAACGCAGCCAGTTGCCGGTGACAGAGTCGCATCCCTTTGCCCCGCCCAGTCCCTATGCTCTGAGCAAGGCGGCGGCCGACATGCTGGCTCACCAGTACCATTCCCTGTTCGGACTACACGTGATTCGGGCGCGCCCGTACAATCACACCGGACCCGGCCAGGCGCCCCACTTCGTTTGCTCCGACTTCGCCCGCCAGATCGCCGCCATTGACCTGGGATTGCGTCCTGCGCTGCTGCGCGTGGGCAACCTGAAAGTGCGGCGCGACTTCAGCGACGTCCGGGACGTCGTCCGTGCCTACGCATTGTTGCTGGAAAGAGGAAAACCGGGCGAAGCCTACAACGTCGCTTCCGGTCGCGGCACCTCGCTGGAGGAAATTGTGCGGCTGCTGGCGTCGTTCTGCTCGCGTCCCATCCGCATTGCCGTGGAGCGCAAGCGCTTCCGCCCGGGCGACGTGCCGGTGCTCTACGGCAGCAATCGCAAGCTGCGACGCACCACCGGCTGGAAGCCGGAGCACAATCTGCGGACGACACTGCGCGACTTATACTTCTACTGGAAAGACAACCTCCAGACACGAAAAGGACGAGCGTAGGCGACCGGGGAAAACAAGACCGACGGCGTCAGCGGAGCTGGGCGGCGATGGCGGCTGCGATGTGAATGCCGTGGAAGCGACCGTTCTCAATGAAGATTTCGTTGGTGTTCATCCCGGCCACAATCACCCCGGCCAGATAGACACCGGGGCGGTCGCTTTCAAACGTCTCGGAGTTGGTTCGGGGGCGCTGCGATTCAGGATCGAAGACGATGCCGGCGCGTTCGAGAAATTCGGTGTCGCGTTGATAGCCGGTCATGGCCAGGACGAAGTCGTTGGGAAGAGTCTTTTCGCCTTTGGGAGCGCGGATGCGAATCGCCTCTTTGGTGATCTCTTCGACCGTCGTCTCCAGGTAGCCTTGAATCTCTCCGCGCTTGAGGCGGTTTTCGATGTCGGGACGAATCCAGTACTTGATCTTGCTGCTCAACTGCTGGCCGCGGTGAATCAAGGTGACGCGGGCGCCGGCGCGGTAGCACGCCAGGGCGGTGATGGCGGCGGAATTCCTCCCTCCGATGACGGCCACGTCGCAATCGTAGAACGGGTGCGGGTCCTTGAAATAGTGCAAGACCTTGTCGAGGTCTTCGCCCGGAACGTTCATCCGCACCGGCAGGTCGTAGTAGCCGGTGGCGATGATGACTTTCTTGGCCCGATGCAGCCCAGGGTGGTTCAGGCGGTCGGTGGTCTCGACGCGGAAATCGCCGTCGGAGCCTTTGATTGCGTCCACGCGCTCGTATTGCCGAACGTCGAGCCGGTAGTGGTTCGTCACCCGGCGGTAGTACTTCAGGGCTTCGGTCCGAGTGGGCTTGTCGTGCACCGCGGTCATGGGGATGTCTCCGATCTCGAGCAGCTCGGGGGTGGTGAAAAAAATCATGTTGGTGGGATAGTGATAGAGCGAGTTGACCACGCAACCTTTTTCCACCACTACCACGCGCATCCCCCGGCGCTGCACCTCGATGGCGCAAGCCAAACCGGTGGGGCCGCCTCCCACAACCAGAACGTCGAAGATGTCGGAAGCAGAAGAAGAGCGGGAGATTCTCATGTTTTCTGAGCCACGGTGCCCATGCGCTCACCCCAAGAGTTGGCAACAGCCATTAGCCCACATTTCCAAGTAGGCCTGCCCGTCGAGGTTCTCCGACTGCACGCTGGCTTGGTAGATCAGCAGTGCGTTCTCAATCTCGACGTCGGTGACCTCAAACAGTGGCACCGTGAGCGCTTCGGTGGCATCGACTCGCAGCGCGCCGTTCCCGTCACTCGACACCTCAGCATCGAAGCTCACTCCGGTTGTGGCCTGCACCCCGTCCAAGCTGTCCAGCGGAAACCTTTTCAACTCCACCGGCGCCGCCGGTTCTTGCTGCCCCATGCCGGTGCACGCGCTCAGGCCAAGGCAGAGAAGCCATACCAACCGGGATTTCCGTTTTGCCTGCCCCTGATGGCACGTTTATACACCCGATCGCCGCCGATCGCACAAAAACTTCGATCGTCGCACAATCGCTCAGCTTCAAAGGCCTTCATCTGAGCCCGCGCCGACGTGCGACCGACTGGAACCCCTGCTTTTCGGGCATTTCTCAGACACCGCTCCACACGTGTGCCCCGTGTCATCGCCGGGCGGGCTTCGTTGCACTTCAGGCCGCGCGTCAGCCTGCCGGCACGGGTAGCGCCCAGATCCTCCGCAGCATGTCGCCGAACAGCCGCCGCGTGAGATGCCCTTCCGCCAGCAGAAGCCAGTAGTACCGCGCATGCTTCACCAGCCGGCCCCCAGTTTTCACCAGTCGCTGCTGGAGACTCGTGAGCGACCAGCGCTTGACCCGCAGCGGAAGGACCAGTCTGCGCCACAAGTTGCCCAGATTGTAGGCCAGGACGCTCAGTTGCAGGCGCACCTCGTTCGCCCGGAAACGATGGCACGACAGCCGCGTCCAGTGGGTGGCCTGCTTGCCTTCCTTGATCCATTGCTCCGCCGTACCGCGCTTGTTGTAAAACCGCACGACCGAGCGGCTCGGGAGGGCCATGTTGGTCACGATGAAGCCGACGCGAGGGAACAGCTCACCTTGGTGGTGCTCCACCTTGGCGACGATCCGTCTGGGCGTGGTCCAGCTCTTGGCCTGATAGCGGAAACTCTGGTAGCGCACCAAGGGCTTGCAGCTCGGCCGTCCCGGCGGACGAAAGAGGATGTCTTCGATTTCCAGCTCCAAGCTCTTGTTCGCCGGCATGCGAATGGCATAGTCCACGTCGCGCTGCTCGAGCGCGTCGTAGATCTCGGGCTTCGCGAACGCGGCGTCTGCGCGGAACGCTACGCGCTTGCCCTCCACCTGCTGCCGGTCAATCTCCGGTACGAGCAGGTCGTCCCAGTCGTCGGCGCTATGCACGTTGCCTGGCCGCAGCGTGGCGGCGAGGCAGTCCCCATGCTCGGTGAACAGAAACAGCGGGTGGTAGCAGACGGACTCGAAGTGCCCGTTATAGGCGCTCCCTTCCTGCGCCCCATGCACCGGGCTCTCGCTCGAATCCATGTCGAGCACGATCCGGTCGGCGCGCGTCGCCATCTCGGCCTGTGCAAGCACCTCCCGGTTCACGGCCCTCAACCCGACGAGATTCTCCTCGTGGGTCAGCAGCTCTGTCTCGAACCAATGCAGCGTCGATGTCAGCGCCGCACCCCGGTCCCAGCGCTTTGGCGACCCGATGAGACGAAATGTTGGGTCTGCCGACACGCGCCCCGCGTCGTTGAGATCTTCGTAGCCCGCGAGGCGACTGTAGACCGACTGCCGCAGGAGATCCACCACGCTGAACTGGGTGTTCATCCCCTGTCGGGAATCGCTCAGGTGCTCGGCGATGAGTGTCTCCAGCCCCAGACGTTCATCCAACTCGCGCACCAGAATGAGGCCAGCGTCAGAAGTGACGCGCGATCCCTGGAACGCGACTTTCAAGAAGCCGTTGAACGCGAACTGGAATGGCTCGTGTTGTAATTCACCCACCGGGTGTCACCCTCCGTAGTGTGGTTCCTTACGTCGGAGCCCCAAAACTCAAGGCGCAGCGACTGGTCCTGGCGATACGGTACCACAGCCAAATCGGAAATCCGGGATTAGATGCGCTCCCGCTTTTTCCGCCGCATGTTGCTGGGCGGGTGAATCGAACTTCCTCAGATCGGCCATACGAAACAATCAATTGAATCGTATGGACGTTGACTACGGGTGTCAACTCGAGCAGCGGGATTGTAGGTCTCCCGCGCCCGCGAGTTCTCGCGGGACACCCTCTGCGAGAGACTGCGTTCCTACTGCCGTGCGGCCTTCGAGCATCAGTCAGCCTGTGCGCGAGGAGCCGCACGCTGCCGTCTTGGGATCCGGGGAGATGGCCAAGAAACATTTTTAACTTTTCTGCTATCGCCGAGGCGAGTTCAGCTACAATAGGCCCCGATGGTAACTAGTGTACTGTCCCGGAAATATATGAGCAAAGTCGTTCGACCTTAGCGAGGATGGATTCGGCCGTGGCGGTCCAGACGAAAGGACTGGTGTTGGCGTTGTAATGTTCGACGAAGCGCTCGATGTTACGGACGAGAGCCTTGACGCTGGAGAAGGAACCTCGGCGAATGGCCTTCTGGGTAATGATGCCGAACCAGCGTTCGACTTGGTTGAGCCAGGACGCATAGGTTGGGGTGAAATGAACGTGGTAGCGGGGACGCCGAGCGAGCCAAGCGCGGACTTTGGGATGTTTGTGAGTAGCGTAGTTATCGACGATGAGATGGACGTCGAGGTTGTGCGGCACACTGCCGTCGATCTGACGCAGGAAAGTGAGGAACTCCTGATGACGGTGTCGCGGTTTACAGCGGGTGATGACTCTCCCGGTGGCCACATCGAGAGCCGCGAACAGAGTGGTCGTGCCGTGACGTTTGTAATCATGGGTGACGCCTTCGACGTAGCCGAGGCCCATGGGGAGAACGGGCTGAGTTCGCTGAAGAGCTTGAACCTGGGTCTTCTCATCGACCGAGAGCACCACGGCGTGGTCCGGGGGATTGAGGTAGAGACCGACGATGTCGCGGACTTTCTCGACGAAGAACGGGTCGTTGGAAATCTTGAAATGCCGCTGGCGATGCGGCTGGACGCCGAACAGATCGAACCACCGCTGGACCGTGCTCTTTGAGACTCCCGTGTGTTCCGCCATGGAACGCACGCTCCAGTGCGAACGATCGGGAGGTTCGGTTTGCAGGGCCGTGTTGATGACTTCCGCAACACGTTCATCCTCATGCGTGCGGGGGCGTCCGGGACGCAGTTCATCGTGTAGTCCGGGGATTCCATGTTCACGATAGCGCTTTCGCCACTTGCCCACGGTCGTATTGGTGACACCCAGACGCCGGGCCACGGTAGAGCCGGGAACGCCTTCGGCGCAGGCCAGCACAATCTGGGCCCTCAGCACCAGACTATGCGGCAAGGTTCGGGAGCGGGCGAGGCTCCCCAGTTCCGATTCCTCACTCTCACTGAGAGTGAGGGGAGTAGCGGGGCGACCGCGTGGCATGGGCATACCTCCAGAGGCCAAAGGTTGCCCATTAATATATCGCTTATTTCCGGGACAGTACACTAGGGCCCAGTGTTTCTATTCCCGAGAGGGGGTGGGTATGGGAAACGGAAAGCCGGCTGGTGCGGAGGAGTACGTTTGTGTCTTTGACCAGGGGGTGAAGCTGGAAGGAATAATCGAACTCCCCGGGATGTTCCGTCTGGAAGGCGAAGTCAAAGGGACGGTGCGGGGCAAGGAGCAAGTGATTGTGGGGAAAAGTGCGCGTGTAGAAGGGGAAATTCAGAGTGCGATCGTCTCGGTGGCGGGAAAGATCAATGGCAAAGTTACCGGGAAGAAACGGGTGGAGATCTTCTCCAGTGGAGCAGTTGAAGGTGACGTACATACCACCTGCTTGGTGATCGAAGCGGGTGGCATTCTGGATGGCCGGTGCCACATGCTTTCTGAAAACAAAGCGGCTAACACCCTGCCGTTGATTGGCTCCGCCGCACAGGCATCCGGGTCGACCCACTGAACAATCGGGCGGTTGAGCGCGGAAAGGGTCGGGTAGAGTTTGACGCAGTGACCGCTGGACACTCCACAGTGTGTTTCTTAGTCGCCGATCGACTGGATGCATCCCCCGGGCCCTCGCAGGACGACCGCAACCTGCTAATTTTCTAGCCAGATGCTAGTGTACTGTCCCGGAAATATATGAGCAAAGTCGTTCGACCTTAGCGAGGATGGATTCGGCCGTGGCGGTCCAGACGAAAGGACTGGTGTTGGCGTTGTAATGTTCGACGAAGCGCTCGATGTTACGGACGAGAGCCTTGACGCTGGAGAAGGAACCTCGGCGAATGGCCTTCTGGGTAATGATGCCGAACCAGCGTTCGACTTGGTTGAGCCAGGACGCATAGGTTGGGGTGAAATGAACGTGGTAGCGGGGACGCCGAGCGAGCCAAGCGCGGACTTTGGGATGTTTGTGAGTAGCGTAGTTATCGACGATGAGATGGACGTCGAGGTTGTGCGGCACACTGCCGTCGATCTGACGCAGGAAAGTGAGGAACTCCTGATGACGGTGTCGCGGTTTACAGCGGGTGATGACTCTCCCGGTGGCCACATCGAGAGCCGCGAACAGAGTGGTCGTGCCGTGACGTTTGTAATCATGGGTGACGCCTTCGACGTAGCCGAGGCCCATGGGGAGAACGGGCTGAGTTCGCTGAAGAGCTTGAACCTGGGTCTTCTCATCGACCGAGAGCACCACGGCGTGGTCCGGGGGATTGAGGTAGAGACCGACGATGTCGCGGACTTTCTCGACGAAGAACGGGTCGTTGGAAATCTTGAAATGCCGCTGGCGATGCGGCTGGACGCCGAACAGATCGAACCACCGCTGGACCGTGCTCTTTGAGACTCCCGTGTGTTCCGCCATGGAACGCACGCTCCAGTGCGAACGATCGGGAGGTTCGGTTTGCAGGGCCGTGTTGATGACTTCCGCAACACGTTCATCCTCATGCGTGCGGGGGCGTCCGGGACGCAGTTCATCGTGTAGTCCGGGGATTCCATGTTCACGATAGCGCTTTCGCCACTTGCCCACGGTCGTATTGGTGACACCCAGACGCCGGGCCACGGTAGAGCCGGGAACGCCTTCGGCGCAGGCCAGCACAATCTGGGCCCTCAGCACCAGACTATGCGGCAAGGTTCGGGAGCGGGCGAGGCTCCCCAGTTCCGATTCCTCACTCTCACTGAGAGTGAGGGGAGTAACGGGGCGACCGCGTGGCATGGGCATACCTCCAGAGGCCAAAGGTTGCCCATTAATATATCGCTTATTTCCGGGACAGTACACTAGGTGGGCGCAAAGGGGTGGTGACCTGACCCCCTAAAACCGGTCCAGTTGGAATGTTAGAGTGACGTGACCGGGGATTTTTGTACCAGGTGGAATGAGAGAGAATCCACCTGAGGAGGAGCCGGTCATGTCCACGAAGAGGTATAAGGCGGAGCAGATTGTGACGGTGTTGCGGCAGATTGAAGTGAAGATCGCGAACGGAAAGACCACCCCCCAAGCGTGCCGGGAAGCCCAGATCACAGCACAGACCTACTACCTGCCTGCGGCAGGCAGGTCGTTGGCGGAAGGAATACGGCGGACTGAAGTTGAGCCAGGCGAAACGGCTGCGGGGGTTGGAGCAGGAGAACGCCCGACCGAAGCGGGTGGTAGCGGAGCTGTCCTTGGAGAAGCAAGTGCTGCAGGATGTAGCGGAGGGAAACTTCTAAGCCTGCCTGCGGCAGACAGGCCCTGAGCGGCGCCGTTGTGCGGTGGAGCGTGCCCGACAGGAGTACGGGTTGAGCGAGCGGCCTGCGTGCCGGCTGCTGGGGCAGGGGCGGGGGACACAACGCTAGGGGCCGCTCCGGCGGACCGAGGAGGACGCGCTGACCCAAGCGATCATCGCGCGGGCGACGCAATACGGCCGCTCCGGCTATCGGAGGATCACGGCTCTGCGGCAGAGCGCCGGCTGGCAAGTGGGCAAGGACCGGGTGCAGCGGATCTGGAGACGGGAAGGGCTGAAAGTGCCGCAAAGACAGCCGAAACGAGGGCGGCTGTGGTTGAACCACGGTTCCTGCGTGCGACTGCGGCCGGAGCGAGCGAATCATGGGTGGAGCTATGACTTCGTCAGCGCCCGGACGCACGACGGGAGAACGCTGCGGCTGCTGACACTGATCGACGAATGCACGCGAGAGTGTCTGGCGATCCGGGTGGCGCGGCGGCGGGGGAGTGCTGAGGTGCTCGAGACGCTGGCGGAGGTGATGCTGTGGCACAGAATCCCGGAATACATTCGTTCGGACAACGGTCCGGCGTTCATCGCCAAGGAGCTGCGGCAGTGGCTGCTGACTTTGGGCACCGGGACGCTGTACATCGAACCAGGCAGTCCGTGGGAGAACGGCTACTGCGAGAGCTTCAACCTGCCTGCGGCAGGCAGGTGGGAAGCTGAGGGACGAATGCCTGAAGGGGGAGATCTTCTACTCACTGCAGGAGGCGCAGATTGTGATCGAACGGTGGCGGGTCGAGTACAACACCCGGCGACCGCACTCGGCGCTCGGCTACAGGCCGCCGGCACCGTTGGCCTCCAGCCCCTGGGATCGACCAAATCCAGTTTCACAGCCCCTGGCTGTGATGTAGACTCTCAATGCGCTTGGTACAAAATCTCGGTCAGGTCAGGCTCGCAACTTGCGCAAGGCGGGTGTATCTGAGAAGGTTATCATGGAGGTTTGTGGTTGGAAAACGCGCAGCGTGTTCGACCGCTACAACATCATCAGCCAATCGGATTTGCAGGAAGCTGCCCAGCGGATGGAGGAGCGTAACCGCCAGAGTCGAGGAAAGAAATTTGGACGCAGTTTGGGCCATAGTGAGCCCGGCGACGCAGACGTTGTCGAAAAGCAAGTCAATTAGAATCAACTACCTGCCCGGGTGGCGGAATCGGCAGACGCGAGGGACTTAAAATCCCTTGGCCCGAAAGGGCCGTGTGGGTTCGACCCCCACCCCGGGCACCACATTTCAAAAGACTTATGCGACTTCCACCAACTCGGTGTGCGGGTCTTTGTTGGGGTCGGTGCTAGTAGAGGTGCTAGTTGAGCTAATAAGGCGCTCCACCGCTTCGGCTTGGTGTCCGGGGGCGAGATGAGCGTACCGCATCGTCGTGACGATGCTCTTGTGGCCTAGGAGTTCCTGAACGGTCCTAAGGTCAACCCCCGCCATGACCAGCCGACTGGCGAATGTGTGGCGCAGACAGTGCCAACTGAAATCCCTAATCCCCACGTTGTCCAAAGCCGCTGGGAACCACTCGTCTGGCGGGTTAACGGGAAATACATAGGCTGAGCGGCTCGACGCTTTTAACCCCAGAAGGGTCTTTTTCAACGCGCTGTTCATCGGGACATGGCAGCTCTCGCCGTGTTTGCTCCTGGGGAGCGAAATAACGCTGCTGCGAAAATCGATGTGTTGCCATTTCAACCCGCCGTCGGGGCAATCACGAGTGACGTACTGCTCTGAGCGGCTCATCCCTGAGTGCAAAGCCACGAGGATCTCAGCCCCGCGGTCCAGATATCTTGTGTGTACGCACTCCAAGAGACGGGCCTCTTCCTCCTCGCTTCGGAGTCTCGATTATCTGCTCGCCTCTAAAGAGATTTGCGCTCGTCGCATCGGGCGAAGGGTCTTGATACCGCGCCGTGCACTGGAAGAGTTCGCTCGGCGGGATCATCCAATGCAATATATGACCGAGTCCCGGAAAGACAGTGCAGAAAAAAGGAGCACAAAGGAGGATATGCCATGACTGAAAGAGATACATACAAGGTCCCGGTTTGGACCGATTGACCTGACCGAGATTTTGTACCAAGCGCATTGAGAGTCTACATCACAGCCAGGGGCTGTGAAACTGGATTTGGTCGATCCCAGGGGCTGGAGGCCAACGGTGCCGGCGGCCTGTAGCCGAGCGCCGAGTGCGGTCGCCGGGTGTTGTACTCGACCCGCCACCGTTCGATCACAATCTGCGCCTCCTGCAGTGAGTAGAAGATCTCCCCCTTCAGGCATTCGTCCCTCAGCTTCCCACCTGCCTGCCGCAGGCAGGTTGAAGCTCTCGCAGTAGCCGTTCTCCCACGGACTGCCTGGTTCGATGTACAGCGTCCCGGTGCCCAAAGTCAGCAGCCACTGCCGCAGCTCCTTGGCGATGAACGCCGGACCGTTGTCCGAACGAATGTATTCCGGGATTCTGTGCCACAGCATCACCTCCGCCAGCGTCTCGAGCACCTCAGCACTCCCCCGCCGCCGCGCCACCCGGATCGCCAGACACTCTCGCGTGCATTCGTCGATCAGTGTCAGCAGCCGCAGCGTTCTCCCGTCGTGCGTCCGGGCGCTGACGAAGTCATAGCTCCACCCATGATTCGCTCGCTCCGGCCGCAGTCGCACGCAGGAACCGTGGTTCAACCACAGCCGCCCTCGTTTCGGCTGTCTTTGCGGCACTTTCAGCCCTTCCCGTCTCCAGATCCGCTGCACCCGGTCCTTGCCCACTTGCCAGCCGGCGCTCTGCCGCAGAGCCGTGATCCTCCGATAGCCGGAGCGGCCGTATTGCGTCGCCCGCGCGATGATCGCTTGGGTCAGCGCGTCCTCCTCGGTCCGCCGGAGCGGCCGCGCCTAGTTGTCTTCGGTTGTACTTCCGCGGGTTCCCTAGGAGGACTGGATCACGATGCAGAAATCGCTCGGATGATCGAGAAGGAAACGCAAAGCCAAGCGATGACCGTGCTGCAAGCGGTCATGAAGGAGCTCCAACATCTCCGCCCGCGAAACGTCGCTGTGTTTACCCCTTATCGGGAAGAATTGACTCGCAGCGTTGCCGAGAGCTTAGCCGAAGCAGGCTATTCGGTTGTAAGAAGCGCGGGGATGGGAATCGAGGCTAATTGTGAGATCGGCCAAGTCGAACCCGATGAAATCGTCCGCTTCGTCGAATTCCATATGGATGGGATCGATACTGATTGCCTCTTCCTTTCTTGCACGAATTGGCGGGCGATCGAGGCAATCGGAATACTGAAAGAACAATTCGGCCGTCCTGTGATCTCCAGCAATCAGGCAACCATCAGTGCTGTTCGCCAAATGATCTCTGTGTAAGAGTAGCCCGGGGAATGCGAAAGTCTTCTTCTATCTTTCTCCTCGGCTCCGAACTGCTTCACCGCAATTGAGCGACCTCGACGACTAGGTTACCGAAGCGGTCAACTCTGAGTTTGTCTTCTGGGCCAACTACGGTAACTGTGGTCGGTTCTTCAATGATTGCGGGCCCACGTATTACATTTCCAGCACGCAAGCGGTCACGCGAAAATGTATTCCAGGTGCTAGGCCTGCGGTCACCACTCCAAAAGACTCGTCGTTTCCCTTTCAAAGCAGACCGGGCATTTTTCCCGCCCTTGGCAATCTGCTTGATGCGAGGCTTCTTTGTGATTCCGAGAGCCCGGACGCGAAAATTGACAATTTGTACAGGCGCTTCTATGCGATGGCCGTAGGCGGCCTCGTGTAAGGTGTGAAATTGCCTTTCGAGCTGCTGTTTTTCCTTCTCGGTAATCCGTTTGGCGCGTAGCGGCACTGTTACTGAATGCTCACCCTGTCCCCAATACTTCATGTCGAAGCTACAAGAGATGTGTTGTCGATTGGAAGGAATTCCGTCAGCATCAAGATCTCTGCGGCCTTGGGCAGCGAGTGATTCAAGCGTGTCTCCCAAGTCGCTAGCGGAAACATCGGAGAGATTGAGGAGCATGGTCTGCGCATAGTCGTGAACTAAGTCGGCCATCAACATGCCCCACGCCGAGAAGTTTGCCGGTGACCCTGGAACCAGAAACCGGGGAATGGACAACGTGCGGGCGAGGTTACAGGCCGAGACAGGGCCGAAACCTCCAAAGGCGAGGAGCGTGAATTCCCGCGGATCATAGCCCCTCTCCACAGAGATTTCTCGTATGGCCCCGGCCATCTTGGTTTCGGCTATCGCCAGAATTCCCTGACCGGCTTTACTTAAGGGCATGCCCAGCGGGTCAGCAATTTTTCGCTTCAGCCCGTCTTCTGCCGCCTGTCGATCTAGGTGCATACGCCCACCAAGGAAATAGTCTGGGTTCAGGATGCCCAGGGCTAAGGCGGTGTCGGTTACAGTAGGTTCCTCTCCGCCTCGCCCATAACAAATCGGTCCTGGATTTGCTCCTGCGCTTTGCGGCCCCACTTGAGGTGCTCCTGCCTTGTCAATCCAGGCTATGCTCCCTCCACCCGCACCGATCGATCGAATATCCAGGATGGGCAGCAGAAGTTTGTACTCACCGAGCACAGCATGATTAGCAATCTGCGGTTTTCCACCGGCAATAAGGCACACGTCAAAGCTGGTGCCGCCGGCATCGGCCGTAATCAAGTTTTCAAAACCGGTCAATTCCCCTAGTGTGGTCCCTCCATACACGCCGCCCGCTGGCCCGGACATCAAGGTGAAGATGGGGGCTTCCCTGGCTTCGCGATACGTCATGGCACCACCACTGGAGCGGAGCAAGAGAAAGCTCCCTTTGAATCCATCCGCTTTAAGTTGTCCGTTCAGACCTTCCAAGTAGTTCCACATGATCGGTTGGACTTGGCAGTTCATCACCGCCGACATGGTGCGCTCGTATTCGTAGTGTTGGCGAAGAATCTTGTGAGACAAAGTTACATAGGCGTCAGGGAATTCCTTGCGCATAATCTCTCCGATCCGTTGTTCGTGTATCGGATTCGCATAGGAATGCAGCAAACAAACAGCGATCGACGATATCCCTTTTTTCTTGAAGATTCCGACTGCCCGGCGAACATCATCTTCCTTGAGGGGTCGAACCGTTTCCCCTTTGGCGTTCATTCTTTCTTCGACCTCGAGCCGCAGGTGGCGCGGTACGAGGGCCGGCGGTTTCTCGTAGAGAATGTCATACATCAAGGGCCGGTCGGCTCGGGCAATCTCCAGAACGTCTCGAAATCCTTTGGTAGTTATCAGACCGGTTGTCGTCCCTTTCTGCTGCAAGATGGCATTGAGGACAAGGGTGGTTCCGTGCAGGAACAGATGTGCTCGTGTCAAGTCGAGATGGCCAGCCCGCGTGACGTTTCGAACGCCTTCTATCACCTCAGGGGTTGTCGGAGTTTTTTCGCTTCGCAGCTGGTTGTTCTTGGGATCCCAAGAGATCAGGTCGGTGAAAGTACCCCCCACATCAATGGCAAAGCGTCCGCTTGATACCTTCTTGGTCGTCATACCGAGAATCCGTCGTTTAACTTAGTGATTTGCGAAGAGTCAGAAAGCCTTGGCTGAACACGCAGCCTACTTTTTCCCGTGAGTGACAGGTGCTTGCCGTTCTTGCCGGCGCGCCGTCGTCGCGGCTTCATCGAGAATGTATCCTTTCGGTGTCTCTCGAATAACTACACCGTACTGCTGATTGGCCGCTTCCAGAGACACATACCCTTCGCTGACATCCTCTAAAACCGTTTGGGGATCCCGGTCAAAAGGATCTCCCCAGCCCGCTCCTCCACCAGTTTCAAGAGCCACTACCTCACCAGGCTGTAGATCTATCTTGTGCTTACCGCGCATGAACTCTTTGGCCGTGTTCGGGAAGAAGCGAACTGCATTTAACATGCCCCCCTTGCCACCGTTCAGGCCAAGAGGTTGAGCGGCCACTGTCCTGTCCAGTACGGAGATAGTTGTCACGGGTATCAACGGCCGAAAATCCTTGCGCACTCCGAGACCACCCCGGAACTTGCCGGGTCCGCCGGAGTCCTGCCGGAGCTCGTAGTGCTCGATGAGAACAGGCACGGGCGTTTTTTCCCGAACTTCAATGGGGATGTTTCTCACGCCGCCTGCAGCATGAAGGAAAAGTGCGCTTTGACCATCGCGGTTGCAGGCCGCCCCTAAGCCTACACAGTCGCCGCCGCCAGCGAAGTAACGCCCTCGGCCTTCTGAATCGTAGGAGACCATGATGATAGGGCAAAAATCTCCTCCCGAAATCGCAGTGACCTTGTCGGGGATCGTGCTCGCCAACGCAGACGGAATCAAATCCACAAGGCGAAGCTGCGACCAGCCGAAGAGAAACGTAGGGGCAGGTGGTATGGGATGGAACATATTGCCAGGAGGCGCAATTACCTGAAGAGGTTTGAAATGCCCTTCGTTGGCTGGAAGTCGGGGTGTCGTCAGCGCCTTTATTACGTAGCGCACGGCCGCGATTGTACCGGGGTAAGGAGAGTTGATGGGGCCGGCCTGCTGGGGTGCGGAATCAGATAGGTCCACGATCATTTCGCCGTCACTGATCTTGACCTTAACGGATATCTTGACCGGTTCCTCCGTTATCCCGTCATTATCCATGTAGTCCACCACTTCCCATTCTCCCTGGGGCATTTCTCGCAACGCCTGGCGCGTAACCCTCTCTCCATGAGAAAAAATCTGTTGGAGAGCCGCGTGCATACCCCGCTTGCCATAGCGTTCAGCGATATGCCGGACTCGAGCACCCCCAGCTCGCAATCCTGCCGCCCCAGCCAAGAAATTAGTCGCAGTGAGGTAAGGAATTCGTGAGTTGGCCTTGATCAAGCGGACTGTTTCCTCGACCAGCTTGCCTTCACGATACAGCCAGAGCGCCGGCATCATCAGGCCTTCTTGAAACATATCGGTTGAATTTGTGGGGTAGGGATCGATCGCTCCCAAGTCTCCCATGTGGGCTTTCAAGGTGGTGTAGGCAATTATGTCGCCCTCGAAAAAAACGGGAGCAACCAAAGCTGCATCCACAGGTTGGCTGCCTATGTCATAGGGGATGGTGTTGGTCAGCACATCTCCCGGGGCTAGGTTCTCGAGTCCCACCTGCTCGATGCACGATTTGACGCAGTAGTGCAGCGGCCCTGAGAACAGGGGAATCCCAGGAGCATCGGCGATCAGGTTCACATCGGGATCATAGATGGAAATCCCGAAATCATTCAGTTCGTAGAGAGCGTCAAGCGTCGTCGTTCTCTTAAAGACTCGCTTGATTACTTCTGCGGCGGACACCAATTCGTAGCGTACGACTTCCGTGGTAATCGCGTCGACTTTTACGGAACGGGCCATGATCTGCCTCACCCCAGGATGAGCTTTGAACGATTCACAACTTTTGTTAGATTACTCCTCAACAGCCGGTATCAATTAGGTAGTTTTCCTCCCCCTATCCTAACTTATTGTATCAAAATGGATTATCGTTTCCTTTTCTACGAAACACTAGACTAAACAACTGTCTGACCTTTGTCAATAGAAAGAGTTACAAAAAGTTTTGACAGGCTGGGACTCACAGTCTATCTTGAGACAGCGGTTCCCTTGAAGAGCTAGGAGTTATCTGGAGACGGAGGATGACAACATGACAAGGCTGAAGCTTGCTCTGTGTCAAACACAATCTAAGGTCGGCACCGCCAAGGTTGATCCTCGGCCAGCCAATTGGGCAAGAGCACAACAGATGATTCGTCGGGCAGCGTCCAGAGGAGCAAAATTGATTGTGTTTGGGGAAATGTATCTCGTTGGCTATCGAACGGATGAACACCTATTCCGATATGCGCTGCAATTGAACAACCAGGATCCCTACATTCGGCGAATGGTGAATACAGCCAAGCGTTATCGGGTTCATCTGATCATGGGAACTGCCTGCTATTCGGAGGGACCTCTCCAGGATATCCACAACTCGGCATTGCTTGTCGGCCCCCGAGGACTGGTCGGTGTGTACCACAAAACCCATGTGGCGGCCTTCCCGTACGACGGGGGACGAAAACTGGCCACCGAGCGCGTTTTCTTTAGCCCAGGGAACGATCTTCCAGTATTTGATACGCCTTTTGGGAAAATTGGCATCCAGATTTGCTACGACATCGTGTTCCCAGAGACTACTCGAGTGTTAGCCTTGAAGGGGGCACAGCTGGTCATAAACGTGTCTGCTGCGACAGAAACTTTTGAGGAGTTTTGGGACCACATAGTGCCAGTGCGGGCGATGGAGAATTGCCTTTGGTTTGCGATGTGTTCCGTCGTTGGCGTTCAAAGGGATAGTCGGCTCTTTGGGGGAAGTCGAATTGCCGGGCCCGATGGTACGGTGAGGCACAGAGCTAAACTGGGTCAAGAAGACTTTGTGCTGTGCGATGTTGACTTTAACGAGGTTTCGCACGTCCGAGGCACTTCACACCACTACAATGTACGGAACCCTAAGCTGTATGGCCCCTTGACGGAGGTCTAGACGTAACCTTCCCCGTCGTCGGCTCTACTTGCACAAGGTAATGTTCTTGCGCATGCTCCTTCGAGAGGTAGCCCGTGTGGTCAAAAGACCCGTCTTGGCCCCTATTTTCTGAATGATAGTGTTCACGCCGACCGTTGCCCCGTGAACGACGTATTCCAGATCGCTTTAGGGTGACGCCCAAAGCATCAATACCCTACAGGATACCCGTCGAAAAATCATGCGGAGTCGAAGGCACTTTTAGGGTGTCCAGTTTCTTCGTGCGAGTATCCAGCACACCAAGTCGGTGTAAGTACCACCAACATCAATGCCCAGGCGTTCCGTGCGCTTCACGGACATAACTTGTGACTCCTACAATTCATACTTGTTTGCAACCCGACCCGTAAACGCTAGCTCTTCCTTGCCGACCAGGCGCCCAATCAAAGGAATGGCATGGTTCGTCTCTTGTAAGGACTAAGCCGCGCTCTGCGCAAAGAACTGCAGGTAGGTGGCCACGGATTTTTCAAAGAGTTTCATTCCCTCGAGGTTGGCATACTCATTGGGACTGTGAGCGCGCCCGCCGTGCCCCAAGCCTCCTATTACGATGGGCAATCTGAGTTCATCAGTAAAAAGGTAAAAGGGAGCTGAGCCACCGATCATCGGCCAGATTTCCGGCTCATAGCCAAGTTGGCGGAATGCTTGCACCAGGGCTTGAACACTTTTTTCGCGGACAGAAACCTTTGACGGTCCGTAGCTGCCCAGTACATCAATTTTGACGTCGCCGAATCCGCTTCTTGCCAAGTGTCGTTCCAGCTTGGCAAGGGTTTCTGAAATCTTCATATCCGGCACGAGGCGGATGTCAACTTTGGCCGTTGCTTTGTAGGGAAGAACAGTTTTCATCCCAGGGCCTTCATACCCGGATGAGAGGCCATCAATGGTGACCGTGGGTGAGAATAGATAATATCTCAGGAGATCCTTCCCCTTCAGGTCGACTTTGAATTTCTGAGCATCAGCTTCTGTTAACCACACGCTTTCGTCGAAGCTTGGGCCTAACTGATCAAGCAGTTCTTCCTGTTCCTGGGTTGGCTTTTTCGCAGACTCGTAGAAACCGTCGATCAGGATAGATTCATCCGCCGAAACCAAAGTCGTCAAAGCGTGGAGCAACCGCCAGGCTGGAGAAGAAACCCAGGCAGCGAAGCTGCTGTGAACATCCCGCGAGACCGGACCACCCTGCTCTCCCCCCTGACAAGTTAGCTCCAAGTACAGGAGACCTTTGCAGCCCAAGTAAATGATCGGCTTCCCTTTGCGATCCTGGGAGTAAAAGGGGAAGAATACAGCATCTGCTTGGAGCCGATTGCGGTTCGAACGGATGAAATCGGGGAGGTGCTTACTCCCCATTTCTTCCTCGCCTTCGATGACAAACTTGAAGTTGACCGGAAGTTCCCCCCGTTCGCGCAGAAGAGAGAGAACATTAAAGAAGCCCCGAAGGGGTCCCTTGGTGTTGTAGACCCCTCGGCTTACCAGGCACTTCCCAAACTCCGGCAGCTCCGCAATCTCGGCGGCAAACGGAGGTACGACCCACTCTTCCCCTGCCACTGGCATCACATCGTACATTCCATAAATGAGCAGGGTCTTGTCCTTGTTCTCATGCAGCTCACCGTAGACAACCGGGTGCCCCCGAGTCGGGCAGATCTCCGCCTTCCCGCCAAGTCCTGTGATGAGATTCTGGACAAATTCAGCGGTTTCTTGCATTCCCACGCCTTCGTTGCTGATGCTCGGGATGCGCAAGAATTCTTGGATGGCAGCCAGATGTTGATCAAAGCGTTCATCGATAGCTTGATAAATGTTGGTGAGGTTCATACCTGTACGGCCTTGAGGTTCTTCGACCTCTCTTTTGTCCAGAGGTCTTCAGATTTCACGGGAAACCGTCTTTAGCCCATTCTCCAAGATCATATGCAGAATGGTGATAAGAGACGACTGGACTTCGGACCGAGTGCCGTCGACATAAGGAATCGGTCCCAGGTACATCCCATCGACAGCTCCCTCCCGCGTACAGGCTTCCAACATCCGAATCTCCGCGGCCGCGTCGTGCAGAACGTTCTCTTCCTTAAGCAAGAACCCCAGACAGGTTTCGATCCCGTAAGCAGCCCAGTTCGACACAGCTCCAACAACCAACACCTCAGTTGCCGTAACGGTTGCCATGCCAGCTCCGCAGGGACATACGCATTTGCTGCCGAAGGGCGAAATCTTTCTGACATCATCAACTATGAGACCAAAACCAACCTCGTTCCCTCCGTCCCCAATGCCTACCGTGAGGATTCCTTTCTCTTTGGCTGCCTCTACTAAGTATTGAACCTTGGCGTGGTGCTGGGTGAAATTCGCTCCTTGGACGCTATGAATCTCTCCTTTTACATTCGGGCCTAGCTTTTCCAGCGAAATAATAGCCTTAGGCTTGAATCTGTCTAGAACCTCTGGCGCTGCCTTCTGGGCTGCGGCGGAATCTTTGGGGAAGTCTATTGCTACGGCAGCACCTGATCTTGATGTTGCGTCCTCGTAGTTCATCACGGGAAGTCCGACAGCTTGGGAGGCAGCTATGATGGGCTTAAGGTTGTTTTCTTCCGACAGGAAGACAGGAATCGCCCCTAGCCCAACCGACAATGCCCAAGCAAGACCGGCAACACCAGGAGCACCATCGGTTTCGCCCGCGGGCAGCCAGGGAGGGCCGCCGGCTCCGGTCATGACAATAACGGTGTCTTTCTTGCCAACGCACTTCAAGATCTTCTCGGCGGCCAGCAGGGTCAGAGGCCTGCCTTGCTTTTCACGCGCGGCTGCATAGAGTCGATGAATTTGCCCGCGCGGCATCCCCTGCGGGCGCATTTCTATGGTGCAAGCGCGGTCAACATTCTCACCGATGATCTCAGGCATGATTCCTCCAAATAACCTAGATTCTGGCTCTCAACTCCGTAGCACCAACTCAGCTTTCGTCACGCCGCTGTAAGCTGGGAAGAACGGCCGGTCTCCTTCAAAAGAAGGCCGCAACCAAAAATGCCGGTTGCCCACACCGCTGCTAGAAGCCAAACAGTATGAAATGCCTGCTCGGTTGCCTGGTTCAGTGAACCAAGAATCTCACCATTTAGGATTGGGATCACAAATCCCGCGATGCTCCCCAGCGAACTGATGATTCCTACAGCTGCCCCCATCAAGGCGGGCCCCAGTTCCTTTGCCTCAGCAGCGATTGTAAAGACAAGGGGATTGATAGTCCCAAAGCTCATCCCAATAAGGAGCGCAGTGATCCAGATCGCCGTTGTGGATTTCCAAAACAAAAGAGCCAAGAAAAGGGAGGCGGCCAAGGCAGCATAAAAGAAGAGCAAAGGCCTTCTGCGGCCCAGCGAATCGGAAAGCGCGGGCATGGAAAGAGCGGCCAGAGTGTAACCGATCATGGTCACTGTTAAGACAAGACCGGCGGCGTTTTGACTAATGTCTCTAAACCGTACCAAAAAAGGAAACCCAAAAGTGAACCAGGAGGTAAAGCCCGCAGCGTAAAAGAAGAAGACCAGCGTCAATAACCAGGTAAATCGAGTGCGAAGGGCTCGCTTGAAAGAATCAGTCATCGCGTGACCACTCTCTGGAACTGCCCCGCCACGTTCCAAAGGTAACCTTTCTTTAGCCAGAAACCACCAGCAAGCTGTTGTCACGATCCCAATAGAGCCCAAGACGCGAAAGCACTGTTGCCAGTCATCTCCAAAAATTGGCGGTACGATCGATAGTCCAAGCGCCGAACCGAACCCGTACCCAGCGAGAAAAACCCCGTTCGCCATTCCAATTTCACGCGGGGGGAACCACATCGCCAATGCTTTGGGAAGACAGACAAAAAAAGTGATAAATCCGATGCCGAAGACAGCGGAGGCGGCCAACAAGAAGGTATAGGACGTCGCAAATCCTCTTGCGAGAGCCCCCAGCGTCATCAAGCTTATTCCCATTCCTCCTATTTTCTTGACACCCCAACGGTCGACGGTTAGACCCAGTGGAATCGCCAGAAGCATCGTCAAAGTGAGGTGAATGTTGACCCACACACCCACTTGGGTCGCATTCAAATTCAAATCATGCTCCACCGCAAGCACCAGTGGAACCGTCGAGAGCCAAAGGAGACCCTGGGTAAGTCCTCCTAAACAGCTAAGCCCCAGCATGACCCACCGGTAACGACTAGGAGTTGGACCCTCAGTCTCGATGGGGCCTCCTCTGCTCCTGGTTTCCCCCAGGAGCGGCTCTCGTGGACCTCCAGAGTAGGGACTTATCTCTGGAAACGAATTCCCCCGTGGACAACTATCCCGCCAACCACGTTCGAGCATTTTCCGGAGGGTGGCCAACAGCCACCCTCCATGTCCTACGAACGGCTATCCCAAGCCGGGCGAACTAGAAAGTCAACTTCAGCGTGGTCTGCAATTGGCGACCTGGATTGCGCGTGGCTGTTATCAGACCAAAAAGAGGGGAGGATACGATAGAAACCGGCTGATCGAAATTCGTGTGATTCAAAATGTTGAAGAATTCTACCCTGAATTGGAACCCATATCTTTCACCCCAGTTGAATTTCTTGTGGAGTGAGAAATCGAAATTCTGAAAACTGGGCCCATGATGGGTGTTGCGGCCCAACGTCCCACCCAAAGTTGAGGATATTTCTGTGCCGACGGCAGCAGGGTTGAAAAACTGGGTAGCATCGAGTCCGCTGGTGTCAAAGAGAGTGGAGAAATTCGAGACTAGAGCCCCGGCTCTGTCGTTCCCCGTATGCCCATCCAGGTTGTTATCCAGCCCGCTGAAAAACGTCAGCCGCTGGCCACTGTGCAGGGTAACAATGCCCATCACTTGCCAACCACCTAGAACCGCATTGGCCCAGGGGGAAATATCACTCAGAAAAGGCTTCTCCCGCCCTATGGGCAGCTCGTAGACGAAGTTGGTTACGAAGACATGAGGCATGTCGAAGTCAGAAGGACCTTTGTCAATTTCCGGATTCTGAGGATCGGTTGGGAAATTGAAATCGCCAAAACCGAAGATCTCCCCCGAGGATTCATCCAGGGATTTGGAGTACGTATAAGAAAACTGGAATGCCAAACCCTTGGAGAATTTTCTCGTAAACTGGGCTTGCAGGGAATCATACCAGGTATCGGATCCCGGGACCCATTGCACGATTCTCCCGAAATTCGGGTTAGGACGCACACCTAGAAAACCCAGCCCAAAGTTGGGAGTAAGGGGCCGAATCATTCTGTTTCCCCGGTTGGCGACGTAAGCAAGCTCGACAAATGTATCGGCATCAATAACTTGCTGCTGGAAGGCGATATTCCACTCCATGTAATACGGTCGTCTCCACGCCGGGTCGTATACGGCAAGAGGCGGATCAATCGCTGGGCCACTGAGGATATCTGTTCCAAACTGCTGTCCTACCAGCAATACGCCTCGGCTGAAAGGAGGGTTATTCCGGTTGAAAGAGAAGGGATTCATGAAGAGCTGTCCGTATTGGATGCCAAAGCCAGCGCGGATCGCCGTACTCGGACGCGGTGACCATACGATACCGAGCCGAGGGGCAAAGTCAGCTTTGTCGCGATGGTGCAAATCAAGGCATCCACTGCAGTCCCCGGTCTGCACCAATGCAACGTTGCTGATGTCGGTAATACGAGCCTCAGGGAGGGGGTTTCCACTGGAATCAAGTTGGAAGAGGTTGTTCATTAGATTGTCCACTTCGTAGGGGCGCCCCACCAGCTCATATCTGAGACCGAGGTCAATCGTCAAACCCGGACGAACCTGCCACGTATCCTGTACGTGAAGGGCAAATTGCCTTCTGCGCAGGCCGCGTATTAGGGTGGGCGGATTGACAGGAAAGGTCACGTTTTCAACGAAAAACGTGCCCGTCGTCAAGCCAAACGTACTCGCATCAAAGGGAGGACCAAGCCCGATAAATATGGCAAAGGGCCGTATATCCTGAGGGAAGAAATCGTTTACATTCTGGGTCATTACGTCAACGCCAAACTTGAGTGAGTGACTTCCTTTGATGATCGAGACTGTGTCGTTGAACTGGAAAAGATTGATACTCCGAAATTGCGGCACTCCCGGAAAGGATCCGGCCGCCGCCAACCCGGTCGATGTCTCGAGGATCGTCGGCAGGGCAGTAGACGTGGCCGGCGATGCGGTAAAGCCGCAACACTGTACTAGCTGATCAGGAGTATCGCGAACTGGGAAGTTGTTGAATTCGCGGTGATAATTGAAACGAAATTCATTCTGGAGGGTGGGGGAAAAAATAGTCGTCCAGTTCGCTATTTGTTGTTGCCACCGATTAGAGGCCCCAATGTCGGTGGCGGGAACACCAGAGGCAAAGACGGTTCCGAATTCCCCTTGAGCCTCGTCAAACGAGTATCTGAAAGTTAAGTAGTGTTTCTCCCCGATGGCATGATCAATACGAACCAGGAACAGATCGTAGTCGAGACCCCTGTTGGCTGAACTGCTGATCGGTACAACCAAGTCCCCAGGTCCGAAGCTACCAGCGGGAGGGTCAGGATAGACAGCTTCGAGTATCTCTCTAAGAAACCCGTTCGCCGCCCCGCCAGGAATCGCAGCCAATAGGGTGGGCGTGGGAACAAGGGGAACGCGCGGGTCTATTCTACTTTGCCGAAGCCCCTCGTAGTTGCCAAAGAAGAAAGTCTTGTCTCGCTGGATTGGCCCCCCGACGGTAAAACCGAAAACATTCCGTTTTAGGGGAAAACTTTCAGGTTCAAAAAAGCTGCGAGCGTCTAGCGCATCATTCCGCAGGAAATGATAGACAGAGCCATGGAGGTCATTTCCGCCAGATTTGGTGCTGACGTTGATTCGTGCCCCATAGGTGAAGCCTTCGCTCGGAGGTGGATTGTTGCCATAGAGCCGGAATTCGTCAATGGCCTCAGCGCTCACGCCAGGGCCAGCCAGAAGAGTGGAAACCGTCTCTGAGGGGATCCAGGGGTCGTAGAATGCTCCTCCATCGATGGAGGCCACGTTGTCGAAAATCCTTTTCCCATGAACGTAGCCGCCGTCACCGAAGTCTCTACCGCCCGAGGAGCCGGTGACGATGTTCCCAGGAACCACGCCTGGTTCGAGTCGAATAAAATTCACATACTGCTTGTCGTTAAGAGGGATCTCCCTTAGCTCTGTGGACGTAATAAGGGCGCTGATGCTGGCCTCTCTTACATTGAGCACTTCAGTCTGAGCGCTGACAACCACTTCCTGGGTCACTTCACCCAATTCCAACGACACATCAACAAGGACAGGGGCCTGGGCCGTGACCTGAACCTGCTCCACTATGACCAACTTAAAACCTTGTTTTTCGACGGTGAGTTTGTAGAAGCCAGGGTCTACAAGGGGGAAAACGAATGTTCCGACGGCGGATGTTTCCATTCGGCGCGAGATTCCTGTTTGGAGGTTTGTCAGAGTTACCTCGGCACTGGGTACGAGAGCGCCTCCTGGATCGGTTACACTTCCGTGAACCTGACCTCTAATCGTCGCTTGCGGTGCTGCCGACATGGTCACCAGCAGAGAGACCATGGTTAACACGACCAGGTTTCGCACAACCTTCCCCATGACGTCCTCCCTTGCCCTAGTCAGGCGATAACTCTCCATTCTTGCAAAAACCTTGCGAATACCGCGCGGCTTGGTTGCAAAAACTTTGCCGATTCATTTACGGAAGAGTCTCTATTGCAGCATCTACTTTACTTCTATAACAACAGACTAGACTCCCCCCGCTAACATGCACCGCGAAACCTAAATACAGGAATAGTTTGTTTTTGTCAAGTGGAAGATACAAAAAATTTGACAAAATGGGACAGATAGCTTAAGTTGCTCCAGACATAATCATCAGCAGCAGCTCATGCAAACGAAGATGAGTTTGTGACCAGTCTCGAAAAAGCACGGATCTTTGAAATGCTCGCCACAGTGGCCAAAGGCTTAGCGCTCGCCGTCGGCACCAACTGTGAAATTGTCCTGCACGATTTCTCGGACGTCGAGCGTTCCATTATCGCTATTGAGAACGGTCACGTCACCGGACGAGAAGTCGGCGACGGTCTGGACGAACTTAGGGTTCAAGGTTCTGCAACAACGACCAGGCAAGGATCTGCTCACCTAATAGGACAACAACAGATGATGGAAAGGAATTCTGGTCCTCCTCGATTCTACTTGGAGATGAACAGGGGAAGCCTTTCGGGGCGATTTGCGTCAACTACAATATCGCACCGTACCTACAGGCGGCAGAGCTTTTGAATCAGACTGTCTCGAGCGGCACCACCTACGTCCAGGAGCGCTTTCAAAAAAACGTGGACCAGGTGCTAGAGCAGATTATTCGTGACGGTGTCGAAAAAGCTGGCAAGAGCGTCGAAGACATGAGTCGCGACGATAAGATTGCTGTTGTTTCTTATTTGGAAAGCCGGGGAGCATTCTTAATCCGCTACTCGGTTGATCGCGTGGCCTCGCTTCTCCAGATCTCCAAGTTCACTGTGTACAACTATTTGGACCAAATTAAGGCCAAGCAGAGCGAAGCCGAAAAAGTAACAGCTTGAAAAAGCTAGCGCCTTAGGGTAGATCTAGGAATGTTGCAGCGGATGGAAGTCCCTCAATCTGAATTCCGGGAGAGGTTGGAGAAAGTTCGGCAGCACCTGCGCACGATTGAGTGTAATGCTCTTTGTCTATTTAGTAGTGTAAGAATTTTCTACCTCACAGGTTTCGCCTTCATACCCACAGAACGGCCGCTGGCCCTAGTGGTGCCGACAGAGAAGGAGCCGTTTTCCTTGGTGCCTTCTCTCGAAGAAGAACACATAGCAGGGAACAAATCACTCATTCCGAGAGTGTACGCCTACCCGGAATACCCAGGGACCAAGCATCCCATGCTCTATTTGCGGGAGGCAATGGAGCAAGAAAAGGTGCAGGCGGGACGCATCGCTGTGGACTCCGACGGCTATGGATCCCTTTGGGGCTATCAAGGCTCTTCCCTGAGCAGCTTGCTCTCGGAAGCAGTGATCGTCAATGTGCGCGAATGGCTTGTTGAAATGAGCAGAGTAAAGTCGCCGCAAGAGATCTCTCTGCTCGGAGAAAGTGCAAAGTTAGGCAATCTTGCCCATGGAATGTTGCAAAGCAGAATGCAGATTGGAAGACCGGAAATCGAAATCAGCCAAGACGCCGCCAGGGAAACCACCCAAGTGATGCTCAAAATGTTTGGCAGCAACTATGTCAGCAAGAGGTGGAACGCCTCCCCTGCGTTCGCGTACATGATTTCCGGCCCCAAAACAAGCCTTCCACACGCCTTGCCCAGCGGGCGTAAGCTCCAGAGAGGCGATGGAATTATTACCTCCTGTTCCGCGGAGGTTGGTGGTTATATGGCTGAAATGGAACGAACGCTTTTCGTAGGAGAGCCGACAGCACAGCAGGCCAAATATTTCGAGATCATGCGACAGGCGCGAGAGGAGGCATTTAACGTCATTGCCCCCGGTCGGCGCTGTTCCGACGTTGACAAGACTGTCTCTGAGTTCTTGAAGTCGGCTGGATGCTCGCATTTGGCACGTCATCATGTCGGCCACGCTATGGGATTGGAGCCGCATGAGGCTCCCTTCCTGGACCAAGGGGACGATACTCTCCTCGAGCCCGGAATGGTTTTCAGCATAGAGCCTGGCCTTTATGTAGACGGGCTCGGTGGTTTCAGGCATTCGGACACCATCGTGGTCACGCAGACCGGCATGGAACGCATTACGTATTACCCGACGGATATCGAGTTCTTGACGTTAGAAATCTAGCTCGATCCCGAACCGAAAGAGAGGAAGGTCGAAATATGAGCGAGGCCAAGAACTTCAGACTCGGAGTGGATGTGGGGGGCACCTACACAGACTTCGTCCTACTGGATGAGTCCACCGGAACCATGAAGAGCCACAAGATTCCTTCCACCCCCGACGACATGTCAATCGGAGTAATGCGCGGCCTGGAAGAACTAGGAGTCTCCTTGGCCTCTGTCAAGTACATCGTGCATGGTGCCACGGTCGGCGTTAACTCCATCATCCAGCAGAAAGGGGCCAACACGGGTTTGCTGTCCACCCGGCGTTTTAGAGACGTGCTGGAGATTGGAGATATGGCCAAACCGGACATGTATAACTTGTTCTTCCAAAAGCCACGTCCGTTGGTCTCGCGAGAGAACAGTTTGCCGATTGACGAGCGAGTCGCCAGTAGCGGCGAAATCCTGAAGCCGGTCCAAGAGGAGGATGTTCGGGCGCAAGTAAACAAGCTAAAGGAGCGTGGAGTCGCTTCGGTCGCGATTTGCACCTTGAATTCCTATGCGAATCCAGAGAATGAAGAAAAAATTGCCCAGGTGATCGAGCGAGAATTTCCTGAACTGGATGTTTCGGTATCCAGTCGAATCGTTCGGGAACGAAATGAGATTTATCGGGCGAACACAGTCACTCTCAATGCCTACATTGCTCCAGCCTTGCGCCGCTACCTCACCGCCTTGGAAGAGAAGCTCCAAGCCAAGGGCTTTCAAGGTGTTCTGTTCATCATGAGTTCATCCGGCGGCGTCATGTCTTCGGACAAGACAAAGAAAATGCCCATCTACACCTTGTTGTCAGGCCCGGTAGGAGGAAGCACTGGCGGGCAGGCCCTCGGAAAAGGCACTGGCTTGGACAGTGTGATTACATTCGACATGGGCGGGACGAGTTGCGACATCTCCGTCATTTTGAACGGAATACCAGAGGTCACTCACGAGGGAAAGGTCGAACGCTATCAAGTAATGACCCCGATGGTGAGAATCAACTATCTGGGAGCTGGCGGCGGTTCCATTGCACAGGTCGTAGGAGAAACATCACTTCGGGTCGGACCTGAGAGTGCCGGCGCCAATCCGGGCCCCGCTTGCTACGGAGCAGGTGGCACAGCTCCAACGGTGACGGACGCCAATCTAGTGCTAGGACGGCTGGAGGAAAACAGCCCGTTGGCTGGTGGAGTTTCTATGCGTCTAGACTTGGCACGGAAGGCGATCAAGGAACAGGTCGCCGACAAACTGGGTCTATCCGTTGAAGACGCCGCACTGGGAATCATCAAAATTACCTGCACCCGAATGGCCTACGCGATTCGAGAGGTCACCGTGCAAGAGGGTCTGGATCCGCGAGAGTTCACATTAATCTCTTTCGGTGGAGCCGGACCCATGCACACACCATTCATCGCTCAGTTGGTTGGCATCAAAAAGCTCGTAGTGCCGTCCTCGCCGGGAACGTTTTGTGCTTGGGGAATGCTGAACACCGATGTGCGACACGATTTGGTGAAGACGGTTGACTACGCTGGACGGGCACTCGCGTTGGACGACCTAACCAATGCCTTTCGTGAATTAGAGGAGGAAGGGCGTGCCGCCATTCACGCTGAAGGAGTCGCGGAGAAGGACGTTCACATTAAACGTTCTGTTGATATGCGTTACCGTGGACAGGACCATACTCTGACAATCCCTATCCCTAGTCCCAAAATCAATCAAGACTCGATTGCCGAAGTGCGCAGACTCTTCGATGAAACCCATCTCCGCAATTATGCCCACAACAGCCCCGAAGACGATGTGGAGTTCATCAACATTCGACTGGAAGTGAGTGGACACATGAAGAAAGCCGGCCTGACAAAACTCAAAGCCGTCGCCGCAGCTACCCACGACAATCTCAAAAGCGCGCTGATCGGGCGTCGCAAGGTTACTTTTGAGTACGGCACGTCGGAGACTTCAGTCTACGCTCGCAGCAAGCTGTTGCCGGGCATGACTCTCTCCGGCCCCGCCGTCATAGTCGAAGATGGATCAACCACAATCGTGCCGCCGGGCTTTTCCCTGGAAATTGACGAGTACGGCAACATGCTCGTGGATGTCCCCATTGCACAGAGCGAGGAGAAAAGTGTTGCCAAGGCCGAGGAGTTGGACCCCATCACAGTTGAAGTGATTCGGAATGCGCTGATCGCTGCCGCAGAAGAAATGTCCATAGATATCCAGCGCTCCGCACACAACTGGATTATCACAAAGGGAAAGGACCACAGTACGGGCATCTACGGACCCAACGCCGAAACGTTTGCCCAGGCCCAAGGGTTGCCCGAGTTCGTCTGTGATATGCCAACAGCCATCCAGTCCATCATCAAGGACCTAGTAGGCGGAGTCCAAGTCATCAAGGATGGCGACGTTTATCTCACCAATGACCCGTACGCCAACACCTTCCATGTGAACGATGTGAACGCGATCAAGCCGGTTTTCGATAATGGAGAACTGATTGCTTTCTGTGGCACCCGCGTCCATTGGCATGACATTGGAGGATCGGTGCGCGCCGGCAACATGACAGCTACCGAGGTATTTCAGGAGGGTTTGATCCTGCGGACCATTAAGATCATGGATGCCAGCGGTGAAATGGACCGCAACGTCCTTTCCATTATCCGCGAGAACAATCGCATCCCCGACCATACGATTGGAGATTTAAAGGCCCAACTCGGAGCTTTGACGATCGGTGAGCAACGATTGAAAGAGGTCATTGCAAGATACGGTGTCGAAAGCTTCAAGAAGGGCGTGCAGCAAATTCTGCGGAATGGAGAGAAGCATGCTTTGGATGCCCTGGCGCGAATTCCCGATGGGATGTATGAGGCAGGGACCTGCCTCGATAACGACGGAGTCGACCTGGATATTCCGCTCCCGATCAAAGTCAAAGTCATAAAGAAAGGTGACACGATGACCTTTGACCTCACCGGGTCGGCGGAGGGGTGCCGCGGTCCCATGAACTGCAACACCAATACCGTGGGCTCCATTTGCCGGATGATCTTCAAGATGTTGACGACCCCTCGAGAAGCGGCCAACGAAGGACACTTTCGAAGTGTGAAGGTAATCATCCCCGAAAAGTCAATCTTCCGAGCCACGAAACCCGCCGCAACTTTGCCAGGATTCTTCGCTCTTGAGGCCCTCATTGATTGTGCGAAGCGAGCGCTTGCGCCTGCCGTCCCCGATCTCGTCAACGCCGATGACTACGGCAAGTGCACACCCGCTCACATCGCCTTTCTAGTGGAAAACGGAGAATTCCTATTCCTACCCGATACGGAAGGCGGTGGCTGGGGCGGCAAGCCGTACGAGGATGGAGAGAATGCCCTGCTGTTTGGGGCTTGCCCGATTGTTTCCACCGAGGATCACGAGGCCAAGTTCCCTGTCCGACTGAGCCAGTATGTCCTTAGGCAAGATTCAGGTGGGCCAGGCAAGTATCGTGGCGGGGTGGGGATTATGAAAGACTATGAGGCCCTGATGGACTGCACTTTCAATGCGGGGCTGGACCGGCAGCTCTGTCCACCCCAGGGGGTGCTGGGAGGTGGTACGGCCAAAGGGCAGCGACTCGTGGTTAAGAAGCCTGACGGCAGCGAAGACGTGCTGCCTTCGAAGGTCAGTGATTATCCGGTGAAGAAGGGTGAGGTGATTAGTTTTCAAACGGCGGGCGGGGGTGGATACGGCAACCCGCTTGAACGTGACGTTGCCCTGATAGAACAGGACCTCAGAAGAGGCCTGGTCTCCATCGAGGCGGCCGAGAAGGACTACGGCGTTTCGGTTGACCGAAAGACGCTTCGGGCAACGCGCACGAAACCAGTCGCGCAATAGGCGAGCGTAACGGCTCTCTTGTCCTAGATCGTCTGAAAAATGAAAGCAATCTGGATCACTCGATTTGGACCTCCTGAAGTTCTACGGGTTCAGGAGGCGCCGGATCCGAAACCGGGCCCCGGAGAAGTCAAAATTCGGGTGCGGTTCAGCGGCATCAATTTCTCCGACATTCTGGGGCGGATGGGATTCTATGGAGACGTTGCTCGGTATCTGCCCAATCCTCCCTACGGTCCTGACCCTCCCTTTGTCCCTGGGTATGAAGTGAGTGGTCACATTGAAGAGCTGGGGCCGGGTGTCTCCGGTCGCAGCGTGGGGGAGCGGGTGCTGGCGCTTCGGGTATTCGGCGCCTACGCAGACACTGTTTGCGTTCCTGCTGAAAATGCGGTTTCCCTACCGGCGAATATGTCCTCGCAAGAGGGAGCTGCCCTGCCCGTTACCTATTTGACGGCCTACCACGCGCTCTACTACATGACCCACATCAATCCAGAGGAAAGAGTATTAGTCCATGTGGCTGCGGGCGGCGTAGGCACTGCTGCAATCCAACTGTGCAAGATTGCCGGGGCCACCATCTACGGCACGACCTCTACTTCCAAGATGGATTTCTTGCGAGCCCAGGGCATTCACCCGATTGACTACACGCGTCCCGGCTTTGAATCTGAAATTGAACGTCTGGCCGCCGGCGAGGGGTTTCACATCATCCTGGATCCGATCGGCGGAGACTCGGTTCGTAGAAGCTATAACTGGCTAGCCCCGAACGGACGTCTACTTGTCTACGGTTTTTCGAGCTTTGCACCGGGCAAGACGCGCAGCGCCCTCAAGACAGCCTGGAATTTTTTCCGTGCGCCCCGCTTCGACACACAGGCTTTTGTGCAACAGCAGCGAGGGATCTTAGGTATAGGGATCTCGCCTGTTTTTAACACACCCACTGGAAGAAGAGAAATGGCAGCCTTGTTGGCTCTCTATGAGGAAGGCAAGATTAAGCCTCACATAGGAAAGGTTTTTCCCTTTGAAAAAGCTGTTGAGGCCCACCATTACATTCAAGATAGAAAAAACATTGGGAAAGTTCTCCTTGAAGCCTAGCGGCGTTCTTGGTGTCGATACCCAAGCCTGATGAAGACTTGAAGTGAAAACACCAAAGGAGAGAACCGTGAAAGAAGTCATAGCGACATCGAGCGCGCCGGGAGCGGTTGGCCCGTATTCGCAAGCGACGAAAGCTAAAGGATTCCTATTTCTGTCGGGTCAAGTGGCCCTCGACCCCGCTACGGGCCAGGTGGTCGGAGAGGACGTCCGCACGCAGACTGAACGTGTGCTGAAAAATCTACAGGCTGTTCTGGAGGCCGTCGGCAGTTCGTTTTCAGCTGTGGTTAAGGCTACTGTCTTTCTGTCTGATATGGGCGACTTCGCTGCCAAGAACGAGGTCTATGGCCACTTCTTCTCAAATGAGCCCCCTGTGCGCAGCACCGTGGGGGTCGCGCGGCTGCCAAGAGACATGAAGGTAGAAATTGACGTGATCGCAGCCTTGGAGAAATAGTGAGGAAGAAGCCGAGGTTTAGGCGGTAAAGAGGCGGGCGATGCCAGGACACGTCGCGGAAAAGGAGGCTAGTTCATGGCCTACTTAAGAGTGAAAATCGACGAAGTCAGGAACCTGGCATCATCCATCCTCCGATCTCGAGGCTTTCCCGACGAGGAAATTGGCATCATCCGGGAATGCCTGATGTATGCAGAGCTTCGAGATAATAATCAAGATTTCCAAAAGCTCAAAGACATTGCGTATGCCCCAAAGGGACCGATTGAAGTTGTTTGCGAAACTGACGTCGCCTGCACGCTAAACGCCAACTACAATCATGCCATGGTCGCACTGGCCAAAGCTTCTGAGCTTGCCGTGAAGAAAGCAAAGAAGTGTGGTGTCGGAATGGTCGGCATAAACCACACCAACTCCTCTAGCGGTGCCATCGGCTACTTCACGAGCAAGATCGCGCGTGAGCAACAATTGATTGCGTTGTTAACCGCCGCGACCCCGGCAATGGTGGCACCGTATGGTGGCAAGGAAGCTCGCATTGGCACCAACCCAATTTCTGTAGCATTCCCTTCTGAATGTGATCCGATAGTTTTTGATGCCACCACTGCCCAATGGGCGCTCTACGCGCTCACTGCAGCGGCAAGGCAGAACGAAGCGATTCCGCTCGGCGTTGCTCTTGACAAGAATGGTGAGCCCACAACCGACGCAGAGGAGGCTTTGCAAGGAGCTATCCTGCCCAAAGGTGTGTTTGGCTCGGGTTTAGGTGTTGTGGTTCATTTGGTTGCCGGTCTATTGGTGGGCGCCTTCGAGAATCCCGGTGACAAAGATAATTGGGGACACCTTCTGATCGTGCTCGATCCGGCGATATTTGGCAAGCAAGAGACATTCTTGCAGAGAATCTCTCGATTTGCCGAATGGGTCAAGACTGCCGAGAAGCAGAAAGAATTTGTTGAGATCTACCTCCCCGGTGAGCGAGGCAGCAAGAAAGCTCGAGAATACCTGCGTGCCGGTTCCATCTCAATCGACGACACGCTCTATAATGACCTAGTTCGTTTGGCTGCTGAGTAAGCGCTGGGAAGAACACCATCCTTTTTCTCCCTCCAATCAGGTCAATCCAAATGCCCGCAAAACTTCCCAATGTGGACCGATGATGGTCTGTCAGGGGAGCGAGCGGACGAAAAATTCAGACACCCTCCTCAGGTACTCCTCTCGGAGCGGAGACACCTCTACCTGTTCATCGCCTAACTGTACGCCCTCCGTGTGTCCATACCCTTCGAGGATCCACAACTCGTCCGCAGGATTCTTGGAGGCGGCCTTGAGCCTGTACGCGTGCTCAACTGGGATGGTCGGGTCGTCACTCCCATGAATGAAGAGGATGGGTCTAGGCGCTATGGCAGGAACTGCGCGCTCAGGCGGGATCTCTGCAAGGTCCAAAGGATAGAGCACCTGGGCAACGAAAGCGTTACCGGGGCGGAGGAAGAACCTGGCAACCCATGCGGGAATCCCTGTCCTATCTTCGATCTGTGCATCCATGAGGTCTCGCACATCAGCAAAGGCGCTGTCTGCCACGACGGCGCCTACCTCGGGAATGGCTGCGGTGGATAAGAGAGCCGCGGCTGCCCCGTAGGAGCCACTGTGGATGCCAATCCGGCCCGGTGAGAACCCGCGGCTGAGAAGCAGGTTCACCGCCGCACGCACGTCCCGCCTCTCCAGCCACCCTTCAGCAATCCGAAGGTGATAAAAATCATCGGTGGCGTGACTACACTCTTCTGAAGGCGCCCCGAAATCAGCCCGAATGCCAGAATAAACGCCGCTAAGAACACGAAAGTGGAAGTATCCAATCAAAGGGTTTCCTTTGGTACGGCGGGGAAGTGGCTTTACCCGTCTCTTTTTCTTATCGGTGCTGAGTCGGTGCATCGCACTGCTATCGCCATCTCCTCTGCTTCCAGCTTGTAGGCTGAGGTCAGCTGCGATAGTCGGCGTTGATGCGGATGTAGTCGGCCGTAAGGTCGCAAGTCCAAAAGGTGGAGAAGCCCGAACCGTGCCCCAAGCGGATGCGCATCTCGACTGCCCGCCGTCGGAGGTAGCGGCGCGCCTTGGCTTCATCAAACACACGGGCCTTACCGCGACGGCATACCGCTTGCCCACCGAGCCAGATGTCCACGCGGGTCGCTTCGACCGCAACGCCACTGGCACCCACGGCGGCCAACACGCGCCCCCAGTTGGGGTCGGCTCCCGCGAGTGCGGTCTTCACCAGCGGGGAGTTCGCCACCTGCCGTGCCACACGCTCGGCGGCGGCCGTGCTGGGCGCACCCTCAACCCGAAGTGTGACGAGCTTACACGCACCTTCTCCGTCCTGCACGATTTGCCGTGCGAGCTCCTGGCACACGCGCGTTAACGCAGCCTGGAACAAGTGCGTGGCTCGGCCCTCCAGCGCGGCCCCGCTGGCGCCGCTGGCCTGGAGGATGACGGTGTCGTTGGTCGAGGTGTCGCCGTCAACGCTGATGCGCTCAAACGAGACACGGCAGGCAGCCCGCAGCAGCGCCTGCAACCTGCGCGGGGTTGAGCGCGCATCGGTGAACAAGAAAACCAACATGGTGGCGAGCCGCGGCTGGATCATGCCGGCGCCCTTGGCAATACCCAGCAGGCGCACTCTACGCCGGCCAAAGCGAAACTCGGCCGCCGCCAGTTTAGTGCGAGTGTCCGTGGTAAGGATGGCCTGCGCAAAGCGCTTAACGGCTCCGGTTGAGGCTGCTTGCGTCCCGACAAGCGAGGGGAGGGCGCCGAGCAGCCGCTGAACGGGTAGAGGCACCCCAATCACTCCGGTCGATGCCGGCAGCACCTCCCACGTGCGGCAGCCCAGACCGGCTGCTGCCTGCTCACAAGCTTCGAGGCAGGCATGTATTCCGTCGCTCCCTGTGGCGCAGTTCGCGTTGCCTGAGTTCACCAGCACGGCGCGGATGCGCCCGCGGCTCCGGCGCAAGTGTCGCCGGGCGATCTGGACCGGGGCGGCCGCGACACGGTTGGCGGTGAACAGGGCTGCGACGGCCGCTCCTGCTGAAGCTTCGCCCAGCGCCAGGTCGAGCCGGCCGGGGACCTTGATGCCGGCGGAGACGGCGGCGAAGCGGAAGCCCCCGGGCAGAAGAGCTCGGGTTGAGAATTGCAGCTTCATCCGGGAAGGACATGCAGAGGTGCGAGACCCGGCTGGGTCGGCAAAGCGTGAGCGCCGGCAGCGGCTCCAAAAACCATTGGGATTTCATCGCAGCAGAGACGTCGCGGACACAACCGACAATCCTTCCAGATTTTTTCCGGCAGACTAGCGGCGGGGACTACCGAGAAGCCCAAACCAGCAAAGAAATCCGGGCTGCGCGTAAACAAGAAGATGCGTTTGGCATCGCCCCGCTGGGCTTCTTGCCGCAAGCGTCGCACCAGGCGCGTACCCACGCCGCAGTGCTGGCTGTCGGGTGCGACGGCGATCGAGCGGATTTCGACCAACCCGTTCGGGTAGGAGTGCAGCGCCCCGCAACCCAGCAAGCGCCCCTCGGCTTCGGCCACAATGAACTGGCCCCTGTGTGTCTGAATGTCGTCAAGCGACCTGGGCAGCAGCGTGCCGTCCCGCGAATAGACCGCGATTAAACGGTGGATCGCGCTGATATCTTGCACCTGAGCTTTACGCAGCCGCATTGCATTTTTCTTTCAACTGCGCCAGACGCGCGCGCGCCTCTACCAGCGCGGATTTCACGCGGGCGGGCGCGGTTCCGCCGTGGACGTCGTGGGCGGCCAGGACAGAATCGAGGGAGAGGTGGACATAGATATCTTCGTCGAACTCGGGAGAAAAACGACGCAGCTCTTCCAGGGTTGGGTCTTCCAGCCCGATACCCCGGTCCAGGCAGTGCTGGACAAGCCGGCCCACGCGGTCATGAGCGTCCCGGAAAGGCACACCGCGCCGGGCCAGGTAAGCGGCTGCCGCGGCGGCGTTCAGAAAGGAGGCCTCAGCCGCCTGCCGCATTCGCTCGGTGTTGAAGCGCACCGCGCGCAAAAAGCCGGTGGCGATCTCCAGGGCAGCGGCCATGGTGTCGCAGGCATCGAACAGCGGCTCTTTGTCTTCCTGCAAATCCTTGCTGTACCCGAGCGGCAAGGCTTTGAGTGAGATGAAGAGCGCAGTGTAGGCAGCAAAGATGCGCCCGGCCTTGGCGCGTATCAACTCCAGCGCATCAGGGTTCTTCTTTTGCGGCAACGCACTACTGCCGGTGGCGTAGGCGTCCGGCAGGTCGAGAAAACCGAATTCAGCGGTCGCAAACAACGCCGCCTCATGGGCCCAGCGGCTCAAGTGCAATCCGATCAACGAAAGGGCAAACAGAAATTCGAGCACAAAATCGCGGTCACTGGTGGCGTCGAGGCTGTTGGCCGAAGCGGCGGAGAAGCCCAGGTTGCGCGCCAACTGATCCCGGTCCAGGGGCACATAGCTGCCGGCGAGCGCCCCCGAACCTAGCGGCAAGACCTCGGTGCGTCGGCGACAGTCGTCCAACCTGTCTGCGTCACGGAAAAACATCTCGGCGTAGGCCAGCAGCCAATGCGCGCCCAAAATGGCCTCGGCGCGCTGCCCGTGCGTGTAGCCGGGCAGCACGGCATCGCCCAACTCTTCCGCGCGGCTGAGCAGGACTTCGTTCCACTCGCCCAACTGCCTCCGGAATCCATCGACTTGCTTCCTGATGAACAGCCGCAGATCAGTTGCGATCTGTTCGTTGCGGCTGCGCCCGGTGTGGAGCTTGCTTCCCATTTTACCCACGTGCTCCACCAGCCGCAGCTCGACAAAGTGGTGGATGTCTT
Organism: Candidatus Acidiferrales bacterium; assembly: GCA_965247455.1. Classification (GTDB taxonomy): domain Bacteria; phylum Acidobacteriota; class Terriglobia; order Acidiferrales; family 2-02-FULL-67-57; genus JACZYA01. The sequence continues at coordinate 568,551 of CBDFHE010000018.1, read as the reverse complement.
CGGCATCCGATTCGAGATAGGCGGGGTCGGAGCGCGCCCGCTCGCCGATTTGAGCCAAGCCGGAGAGAATCGCGTCGTGCTCAGCCGCAGTCAACACGTTGGCGCGGGCCAGCGCTTCGGCGTAGGCGCTACTCGCAGCCAGTTCCTCTGCCAGCAAGCGCCGGTCGTAGAGAAACGAGCGCTGCCACTGGTAGAAAGTAGGGTCGGCCGACTGGGCAAGCCGTCCCTCCCACAGGGTTTTCAACGGACAACAACCTCGTGCTTGTCGAGCAACGCCCGCACTCGAGCCGGCAATCCCAGGATGCGGATAAACCCTTCCGCGTCCTTTTGGTCGTAGTCGTCTTCCATGGAGAAGCTAGCCAGGCTGGTCGAGTAGAGCGAGTGGGGCGAGCGGCGTTCAGCGATGGTAACGTTGCCTTTGTAGAGGCTGAGCTTGACGCAACCGCTCACGTTCACCTGCGTCGAGGTTACGAAGGCGTCGAGCGCCGCCCGCAGCGGTGTGAACCACTGCCCGTAGTACACCAGCTCGGCATACTTTAGCCCGACCTGCTGTTTGAAGTGGAAGAGGTCCCGCTCCAGCGTCAGCGCTTCCAGTTCCTGATGCGCCGTTACCAGGAGCGTACCGCCGGGTGTCTCGTAGCAGCCGCGCGACTTGATGCCTATGAAGCGGTTTTCGATCAGGTCAACACGCCCCACCCCGTGGCGGCCTCCAATCTTGTTCAGTGTTTCGACCAATTCCACCGGGGGCAATCGGCGACTGTTGACGCTCACTGGATTGCCCTGCTCGAAGCCAATCTCCACCTGTTCGGGTTGGTCAGGCGCCACCTGGGGCGACACCGTCAGTTGCCAGAGCGAATCGGGGACCGGGTTTCTTGGATCTTCCAGCGGGCCTCCCTCGTGGCTCAGGTGCCAGAGGTTGCGGTCGCGGCTGTAGAGGTTCTCGCGGCTGGCTTCCACCGGAATGTTACGCTTGTGGGCATAGGCCACCGCGTCCTCCCGCGAACGAATGCTCCACTCGCGCCACGGCGCAATGACGCGCAGTTCCGGTGCCAGTGCCTGATAAGTGAGTTCAAAACGCACCTGGTCGTTGCCCTTGCCGGTGCAGCCGTGGGCCACAGCCTCGGCAACTTCGCGCAGGGCGATTTCCACCTGCCGCTTGGCCAGCAGCGGCCGGGCCACCGATGTGCCCAGCAAGTACTTGTTCTCGTAAATGGCGCCGGCGCGCAGTGTGGGGAAAATGTATTTGCTGACGAATTCTTCCCGGAGGTCTTCGACGTAAACTTTGCTGGCTCCCGTCCGCAGGGCTTTGGCCGCAACGGCCTCCAGGTCTTCCCCCTGGCCGACATCGCCCACCATGGCGATGACCTCACAGCCGTAGTTCTCTCGCAGCCAGGGAATGATCACCGAAGTGTCGAGTCCGCCGGAGTAGGCAAGAACGACTTTGTTAGGCACGGAGTCTCCTTTGCTTTTTGGTTTCTGGTCTCCAACGCGTCAAGAGCCTGTCCAGGATATCGCTCGCCTGGTCCACCTGCTTGCGAGTGACAAGGTAGGGCGGCAGGAAGCGCAGTACGGTGTCGTGCGTGCAATTGAGAATCAGACCCTGCGCGAGCGCCTGGCGCACGAGGGTCTTTCCGGGATGCGTGAGTTCGACGCCGAGCATCAGGCCCAGACCCCGCACCTCGCGAATAACTGCGTGCTTTTGCTGCAGTTTTTCCAAGCGGCTTTTGAAGTAGCTTCCCACCTCACGAACCCGCTCAAGTAACTGTTCGTTTTCCAGCGTCTCCAGAAAGGCCGCGGCAACGGCACAGGCGAGTGGGCCACCCCCAAAGGTGGTGCCGTGAAGACCGGGCGAGAAGGCGCGGGCTAGGCGCTCCCGGGCCAAGATGGCGCCCAGAGGCAGGCCAGCCGCCAGCGGCTTGGCCACGGCGACGATGTCGGGCTGGACACCGTAGTGCTGAAAAGCAAACCAGCGTCCCGTGCGACCGAGCCCGGACTGGATTTCGTCGGCGATCAGAACGGTGTTTGACCGCTCGGTGAGTTTCCGTGCCAGGGACAAAAACTCTCGAGTTACGGGGCGGATTCCGCCCTCGCCCTGAATCGGCTCCAGCAGGACGGCGCAGACGCTACCGTCAAACTTGCGCCGCAGGTCGGAGCAATCGTTGAAGCGGACGAAGCGCACGCCCGGCATCAGAGGAGCGAAGGGCTGCCGGTACTTGGTTTGTCCCGTCGCCGCCAGCGCGCCGAAAGTACGGCCGTGGAAGGAATTCTCCAGCGCCAGCACTCGGTAGCGCGGTCGCCGACCGTTGGCGCCGTGCAAGCGAGCATACACCCGCGCCAACTTGAACGCAGCCTCGATGGCCTCCGTGCCGCTGTTGGTGAAGAAGGCGCGCGGGAGGCCTGAGATTCTTGCTAGTTTTTGCGCCAGCAGGGCCTGATAGTCGTGGAAAAAGAGATTCGATACGTGCAGGAGGTGGTTGGCTTGCCTGTGCAAGGTGCGCAAAATGGCCGGATGGGCATAGCCAAGCGCGTTCACCCCGATGCCACTCAATAGGTCCAGGTAGCGCCGCCCGCGCGCGTCGTAGAGATAGCAGCCGCGACCGCGACGGAAGAGCACCCGGTGGCGGTCGTAGGTCGGTATGAGAACTGCCGATTCCGCGCGCACCACGGAAGCCAGATTCATGCCACCACCCGCGTGCCCAGCGGGGCCCCGCCGTTCAAGACCTGCAGCAGACAGCCAACTTTCGCGGCGGGTAGGATGACCACTTCTTTCACTCCCCACTCCAGCGCAGCCCGGCAGCCCCGAAGCTTCGGCCCCATGCCACCAGCGGCCACTCCTTCTCCCAGGAGTTGGTCAATCTCTCGGACACTCACGCTCGGAATCACCATGCCGTCCGGGTGCAACAAGCCCGGCATGTCGGTCAAGAAAATCAGCCGCGCCGCCCCACACGCGCCGGCGGCAACCGCCGCAAGGTGGTCGGCGTTTACGTTGTAGTACTCGGCGTCCCAGCCCAGGGCTACGCTGGCCAGCACCGGGACGGCCTGTTGGCTCCAGAGCATTTCAATCCAACGCAGGTCGGCATCACAAATTTCGCCGACGAAGCCAAAGTCGGTTTTTGCGTCTCGGCTTACGCGCAGTTTACGAGCGCGGAATGCCCCGCCATCGCCTCCACACAGACCTACGGCGAATTGACCCTGGCGAGTGAACGCTGCTACCACGCGCTTGTTCAGCAGCCCCGCCAGAACCATCACGGCGACGTCGCGTGTTGCCGCATCCGTTACCCGCAAGCCATCGACAAACTGGCTGGAGAAGCCAAGGGCTTGGAGAGTTCGCGTCAGCATGGCTCCGCCTCCGTGTACCACCAGCACGTTGTGCCCCGCATGCGCCAGCCCGCTGATTTCGGCAGCGCAGTGGTCGAGCAAGACCGCGTCGTCCAGCGTCTTCCCGCCCAGCTTGATCACAACTTTCAATTCAGCCCCTCCGTCTCCGGCCAGCCGTACATCAGGTTCAGGTTCTGCACCGCCTGCCCCGCCGCGCCTTTGAGCAAGTTGTCGAGGCAGGCGATCGCTAGCAAGCGCGCTCGCACTGCATCGATTACGAAGCCCAGGTCGCAGAAGTTGGTGTGCAGTATGAACTGCAATTCCGGCAGCCGCCCATTGCGTTGCAGCCGAATCCAGGGTGAGTCACGGTAGTAGTCGCGCACCATCTCGACCAACTCCGCGCTGTCGAGGCTCCGTGCCAGCGGCACATAGACACTGGCGAAGATTCCGCGCGGGATCGGCAGCAAGTGGGGCGTGAAGACAAACTGCTGCGCGCGCAGCTCGAGCTGCTCGAGGATCTCGCCCGTGTGGCGATGCGTGAAGGGAGTGTAGGCGCGAAAATTGTCCGCCACCTCGACGAAGTGCGTGGTCGGGGTTGGCTCCTTGCCCGCGCCGCTCACGCCTGATTTGGCGTCGCAAATGATGTCGCGTCCCGGATCCACCACGCCGGCCTGCACCAAGGGCGCCAGCGCCAGGATGGCCGCCGTCGCGTAGCAGCCGGGGTTAGCGACCAGCTCAGCCTGAAGCAGGGCTGGGCGATGGAGTTCCGGGAGACCGTAGCAGCAGCGGCTCCGCAGCCCAGACTGGGCGGGGTTGTCTTCGAGGCCATAGACCTGCCGGTGCTCAGGCCTGCGCAGGCGCCAGGCGCCGCTCAAGTCAATCACGCGGCAGCCGCGCTCGATTGCTTCCGGTGCCAGCCCGTGCGAGACCTCGGGCGGCGTGGCCAGAAAGACCACATCCACGCCGCCGGTTGAGAGCTTACCCCAGGCAAACGGCTCGAGTGCCAGCTCCTCCCATCCCGCAAGGTGGGGAAACAGTTCGGCGTAAGCAGAGGGCGCCTGCGATTCTCGCGTGAACAACAGCGGCGGTTTCACGCGCGGATGTCGGAGCAGAAGCCTCGTCAATTCGAATCCCGCATACCCTGCCGCACCTACTATCGCGGGTTGGACCTGTGCACTCATGCTTTGATCATCTCCACCAAGCGGTTCTTTACCTGGCGCGACATTTTGCGGTTCGTGGTGATCACCAAGATGGTGTCGTCGCCGGCAATCGTTCCGGCGATGTCCTTCCACTTCTGCTCATCAAGCGACGCCGCTACGGGTTGCGCGCTTCCCGGGATGGTCTTTAACACCAGAAGCTGGCCGGCCTTGGTAATCTCCCGGACGAATTCCTGCACCAAGTGAGCCAGGGGCGGCGGGGGTAGCACGGGCTCGGCTGCGGCCACCACTTTGTAGCCGTCAGGCGTGCGGGCTAAGCCGAGCTCCTTAATGTCACGAGAGAGGGTCGCCTGGGTGACCCGAATGCGCATGGCCGCCAGTCGGCAGCGCAGGTGCTCCTGGGTGTGCATTTGTTCCCGGCCGAGCAGCGCGAGTAGCCGGCGGTGGCGCTGCTTTTTGCGGATAGAATATATATTCATAGCGTTGTATTTACATACATTTCGCGCCGGTGTCAAGAAGAAAATGACTCCGCGTCCTCTTACGCCTGTGCCCAAGATCCTCAGGCAGGGATTTCCGTGTGCGGGCGGTGTACGTAGAAGTGATGGGCGTGAAGGGATCTAGGGAAGGAAGTCGCAAGGTTCGTAGGATTGCGAGAATGGAGGGAAGTCAACCGACGCGGCAGCGTCTTGCTTGGCTCAAGAAGAGTTCGAACTGAGCGGGCCTGAACCTCGAATTAGAACAGTCAGCATTTGAGAGGTGAGGTCGCGCTCTACAAAAAGCCTTTTATCTAAAAAAACTTATTTTAGTCTCGGGAACAGAATCATCGGCGGAGTTCTTCCATGGAAGAGCAGCGTGCCACTGAGATTCTCCATCGGCTTCACACCCGCAAGCTGCGCGCTTGCACGGGTGGGCGGAAAAATGCTTTCCACGCGTTCGTCTTTGCTGGGCATGAAAATACGCCAATATCCAAGAGTGAGCGAACGGAGATTTTCAAGACGGCACAAGCGAAGCTGGCTAGTACTGGCTGACAGGGAACGAGAGTGAGCAGCGATGCCATCGATCTCATCTCTCGCCTTGGATAAGGTCTCTCCAGGTCTCTCGCTGCCGGATTACTTGGAACCGATTCCCCCGAACGAGGACCTCGGCCGGTCGCGGTCGCGAGTTATAGCTGGACGCGAGCACAAACCCATAAGCCCCTACCTCCATCAGAGCCAAGAATTGCCCGGAAGCAAGTGGTGGCAGAGAAATTCCGCGTCCAAAGCAGTCCGCTGTCTCGCAAACAGGACCAACGACATCGGCTGGAGAGGGCCGGGCCGAGCGATGGCGAACAACGGGAAGGATACGATGGGTTGCGCCGTACAAAGCCGGACGCAGAAAATCATTCATAGCCGCATCGACCACAACAAACCGTTGCTGCGCCACCTTCTTTTCCAAGATGACACTTGTCAAGAGAATGCCCGCAGAGCCGACAACCAGACGTCCTGGCTCGAGAATGATGTGGCACCCTAGGCGTCGTGCGGCCTGCTTCAGAGGCCGAGCGTAGGTGGCTGGGGACACGGGTTTTTCCTGTTGATAGCGAATTCCAATGCCCCCGCCAAAGTCCAAATACCGAATCTGCACCCCGGCCCCGCTCAAGCTCCCAGCCAATTCCTCCAGCCGGCGCAAGGCCTCTACAAAGGGAGAAATCGAGGTGATCTGTGAGCCAATATGGCATCCGATGCCCACAAACTCGATGCCAGCTAGTTCAGTCGCCCGCTGGCAAATTGGTATTGCCTCCTGCCAGTGAATACCGAACTTGTGAGTCCGCTTTCCCGTGGAGATATGACGATGGGTGTGGGGCTCAACATCGGGATTTATTCTTACAGCTATGCGGGCCGAGCGAGTGAAATGTCGCGCGCGTGCCGCAATCATTTCAAGTTCGGCTAGAGATTCGACGTTTAGAAAAAGGACATCCTGACGCAACGCATAATCAATCTCTTCTCGTGTCTTGCCCACGCCCGAGAAGACAATCTTGCCCGGTTCTCCCCCTGCTCGCAGCACCCGGTGGAGTTCGCCGCCGGAAACAATGTCGAACCCCGCTCCCAATCCCACCAGCTCGCGCAGCACAGTCAGGTTGGAATTAGCCTTAACGGAATAGCAAATGGTATGAGGTACGCCCCGAAAGCAAACGGCCAACCGTTGATAGTTGCAGGTTATTGTCGCCGCGCTATAAATGTAAACGGGTGTCCCTACACGGCGGGCAATTCGCCCCACTGGGACATCTTCGCAATGTAGTTCGCCGTCACAGTAGTTGAAATATCTCATCACTCCAAAAGGTATTCGACTGCAGGTCGAAGGAGGGCCTGGTGTCCCCGGAACACAACCGTAAGCCCTTGCCGTGTCAGCGCAGTAGCTCCTCGAGCCGCACGGCTTCGTCCGTCTTCGCGTCTCGGTATTTGACGATAACGGGGGTGTAGAGAGACAGACCCCAATCTTGGCCGCGCTGCGCTGCAACTGCACGCGCGCCGGGAACAACCACCGCTCGCGGGGGAATCACCAGCGGCTTTTCACCTTCGCCCCGGTACACTTTGCCCTGGACCAAATCGTACACTGGGGTGGATCCAGTTAGGATTGTGCCGGCAGCCAGTACGGCGCCCTGCCCCACAAGCGTCCCCTCGTAAATCCCGCAATTTCCTCCCACCAAGACATCGTCCTCAACGATGACTGGAAAGCTTCCCACCGGCTCCAGTACGCCGCCCACCTGGGTACCGGCGCTCAGATGAACACGCTTGCCGATCTGGGCACAGGAACCGACCAAAGCGTGCGAGTCAATCATCGTCCCCTCATCCACGTAGGCACCCACATTGATGTACATCGGGGGCATGAGTGTCACGCCTTTCCCGATGTAGCAGCCATCCCGGACCGAAGAGCCTCCCGGGACCACACGCACCGCTTGCTCCCGCGAGATTTGCTTTAAGGGAAAGGTGTGCTTGTCGCAAAAGGTGAAGCCCGTCACGGGCATTTCAACCACCCGACCGATGCGAAACCCCAGGAGAATGCCTTTTTTGACCCAGGTGTTGACCTTCCACCCGGCCGGGGTCGGCTCGCTGGCTCGAATACACCCTTCGTTCAGAGCTGCCTTCAGCTCCTCAAACGCCTGGAAATACTCCTCATCAAATTGATCGGCCTTGCGCGCGAACAGTTCTTCGATCCGGGTCTGCAACCTCGCTGCTTGAACCATGACGGCATCCTTTGATGCGAGACTCAATGCATTGCTTGCCTTTCTCTTGCGCCAGGTACACAACCGACCTTGTCCCCGGCACAAGAATCAGGCAGTCAGGAAACTCTTTCGGCTACTCCCTCCGCGATTCTGTCCCGAGTGTTCTGCCGTGAAAGCAGTCCCATCGTGCGTAACAGTTTTTCGAGCTTGGCGCGGTTGTCCGGCCTCATAGGAACCAAAGGCAGACGATAGACCTCTTCCATGAGACCCATCATCGCTAAGGCGGCCTTGACGGGAATCGGATTGGTCTCAATGAAATTCGCTTGCATCAAGGGCAGTAGATAAGCGTTGAGCTTCCGCGCCTCCTGGTATTTCCCCTCGAACATTAAATGCGTCAGCTTTGTCATCAGGTCGGGGGCTTCATTGGAGACCACAGACACCACACCGGCTCCCCCGAGAGCCATAAGGGGAAAAGTGAAAGAGTCATCCCCGGAAAATACTCGAAAGCCGGGCTCAACGGAGTTCAGGATTTCCATCTGCTGTGTAATGTTGCCGGACGCTTCCTTGATGCCGATTATGTTCGGGATTTTTGAGAGTCGCGCCACGGTCGGTGCTTGGATGTTGGATCCCGTCCGTCCAGGAACATTGTAGAGAAGAATGGGGAGATGGGTTGCTTCGGCAATAGCTCTGTAGTGCTGATAGAATCCTTCCTGCGTGGGCTTGTTGTAGTAGGGTGCCACCGAAACAAATCCCTGCACGCCGAGCGGCGCCACCTCCTGCATGAGCTTCACAACCTTGCGGGTGTTGTTGCCGCCCGCCCCGGCCAGCACGGGCACTTGCCCCGCCGCCTCCTCGACAACCACGCGAATGACCTGCAGATGTTCCTCCTGTTCGAGCGTAGGGGTTTCGCCGGTGGTTCCGCAGGGAACCAGGAAATCGATTCCCTCCCGGAGTTGAAATTGCACCAAGCGGCGCAGGGCAGGTTCGTCCAACGAGCCGTCTCGCCGGAACGGGGTTACCAACGCAGTACCACAGCCTCGCATATCCAGGTTCATGCTACCTCCTCGACTTGCAAAATGTCCGCGAAACGATACAAACCTTTTCGGCCTGCAACCCAGCGCGCCGCATACAGCGCTCCTTCGGCAAATACCTGTCGCGTGCGCACCGTATGCCGCACCAGGAGAGTTTCCACCTCAGAGTCGAAGCCAAACTCGTGGATGCCCGGAAAATAGCCGGCGCGGACACTGGAAATGGGAAGCGCGCGGTCGCGCAAGTGCGGCTCAACTTCCCGTTTCAATTCCAGCGCCGTGCCGGAGGGCGCATCTTTTTTGAAACGATGGTGCGTCTCCGTGAGGTACGGTTCAAACGCGGGAAAACCGGAGAAAATTTCTGCTGCGGCGCGCGCGATTCGGTAGAACAACTGGACGCCAAGCGAAAAGTTCGGCGCATAAACCATGCCCACGCCGGAGCGTTCGATGATTTCGCGGACTGCATCCAGCCGCTCGTACCAGCCGGTCGTCCCCACCACCAGATTGCAGCCGCATCCCGCAACCCGGCGGATGTTCTCCACCACCGCTGCGGGCGTCGTGAAGTCCAAGCAGACATCGATACCTTGAAAACTGTGCTCAGTGATTCCCGCTCCTTCGCGGTTTGTTTCCGATCTCAGTATCTGCTGCACCTGCATGCCACGCTGGGCAGCGAGCTGAGCGATCAGCTTGCCCATCTTGCCGTGACCCAACAGAGCTACATTCAGAGCACGCGAAGTATCCATCTCACTCGAAGCGGTACCTAAGACTCAGACTTCAAACTTCATTCATGATCTCAGGCGGGCCTCACCCTCCTGGTGCGCGAGCTTTCAGTTCCCGCACTATCCGGCAGTAGAGATCGACTGCTTGTACCAGATCAGCTTTCCGGACACATTCGTGGTCCGTGTGCGCGACTTCGATTGAACCCGGCCCCAGCAGGAACGGACGGCCCCAACCAGTGAGGTTTGGCACATCAGTTGTGTACGCCACAACATCTGTCTCGAAGCCGTCCAGCTTTTCCAGTTTTACGGGCGGCGCCTGCCGAACAACTTCATACTCGCAACGACCTTGCAAAAGGCCTTCTATTCTCTGCCGGAGCGCTCCTGATCCATCGACAGTACGGCAGAGGATTTGCGCCTCAGCTTCGCTTGCAGTGATGTTGGCGGCGCGCCCCCCGGAGATTGTGCCGATATTCATCGTGGCAGGTCCGAGCACGGGGTCTACAGGCAAATCGAGTGCGCGCAGGTCGGCCAGCAAATCGAGCAGCTTTTCGATGGCCGACTCTCCCAAGCGCGGATAGGCCGAGTGCGCCGCCTTTCCTGTTGTTCGGATGCGCAGATGCAGAGTACCTTTTGTTCCCACCACCAACTTGTTGCGGGTTGGTTCTCCTACAATGATGTACCGGGTCTCTGTAGAAGACAGATTGGCGGCGCGGGCGCCATCGCTAATGGCTTCCTCTCCGACCAGAAACAACAACCCAAAGTCTTTTATCCCTTCAGCTAAGAGTTGCTCCGCCGCTACCAATTGACACGCTAAGCTGCCTTTCGCGTCACACGAGCCGCGCCCGTAGATGAATTCCGCGTCTTCTCCCACTCCGAAGAACGGCGCCACCGTATCCATGTGGGTGCTCAAAACCACCTCCGGGTCACCGTGATAGCCAAAGACATTCCATCGCTCAGAGTCGAGTGTCTGGACTTCAACCTGAAATTTGTGTTTCTTTAGATAGTCGTACAAAAACTCCGCGCACGCCTTCTCCTTCCCCGTAACAGAATTGATGTTCACCAGTGTTCGGGTCAGCTCAAAGAGATTGGCTGTGCCTGACATCTTTGGTCTCCGATGTGTCCCAGGGTTCCCCACACATCCTCTTTTCTTTGCCTGTCTCGAAAAACTCTCGGTGCAGGCGCAGAGATGCAGGGGCTAAATCTCTTTCAGCGAGCACGAAAGTGAAATTTGTATCGGAAGCTCCTTGCGAAATCATGATCACATTGATCTCCTGCAACGCACTAAAGACCCGCGCAGCAACACCAGGCATTGTCCGTAAACCCTGGCCGACCACCGTAACAACTGCCAAGCCACGCACAACTTCCACTTCCACGAGTCCTTTGAGGTCGCGCACCAACGCCTCAACCGGAGCATTCTCGTTGACGGTAATGGCGACAGACACTTCGCTGGTGGCGATTACGTCAACCGGCACCCGATGGCGCTCAAAAATTCCAAAAATGCGAGCGGCGTAACCGTGCGCCAACAGCATTCTCGGATTGGAGAGGAACAGGGCCGCCGTGCCACGTCGCGCTGCTACGGCCCGAACTCCGATGCCTTCGACGTCGCGCAGGATCGACGTCCCCTTGAGTTCCGGACGAAAGGTGTTCTTGATCCACACGGGAATCCCTCGGCGAACAGCAGGGCGGATGGTTGTCGGGTGCAATACCTTGGCACCGAAGAACGCCAGCTCAGCCGCTTCCGCGAACGAAATGGACGGCAGTACCCGTGCATGGGAAACAATCCGGGGATCGGCCGTCAGGATGCCATCGACATCGGTCCAAATCTCCAGTGAAGAACTCGGTAACGCCGCCGCCAGAAGAGCAGCAGTGTAGTCGGAACTACCGCGGCCCAGAGTCGTGGTCTGCCCATCGCTTGCTGCCCCCACAAAACCTCCTGTGACGACCAATTGCCCTTTTTCAAGCATTGGACGGACGGCTTTGACCCGGCGCTCGATCTCATCTTCATCGGGCACAGCCGCGCCGAAACTGGCGTCGGTGACGATCAATTCGCGCGGATCGATCCAGCGGGTTGGTATCCCCATTCCTGACAGACAAGCGGCTAGGATCTTTGAAGAGAGGAGTTCCCCGGTCGCGAGCAGTGCGTCCGATGTCCGCGGTGTGAGTTCGCCGAGCAGAGTGACCCCGGTGACAAGCTGCCGTATCCGTGTGAACGTCTGGTCACTCTCGTCCCCCAAGTTTGCGGCCTCGGCCGGCGTGATCCCCGCCTCGCTGATGGCACGGCGGTGCCTTCTGATCAATCCATTGAGGACGCTCTCCACTTCATCGGCTCTTCCCTCCCGAGCCAACTGGCCTACGCGCTCCAACTCATCCGTCACCCCTGCCATGGCAGAAACAACCACCAAGCAGCCATCGCTGCGCCGAGCCGCGATGAGCCGCGCGACGGTTGCGAACTGGCGTCCGTCCCGAACCGAGGTTCCTCCAAACTTCAGAACAATCATTTGACTCCTGTGGACAGTTTCGTTTCGTGGCGAACCAAACCTTTTTCCATTTAGCCGGGATTTCCGTTTTGCCTGCCCCTGATGGCACGTTTATACACCCGATCGCCGCCGATCGCACAAAAACTTCGATCGTCGCACAATCGCTCAGCTTCAAAGGCCTTCATCTGAGCCCGCGCCGACGTGCGACCGACTGGAACCCCTGCTTTTCGGGCATTTCTCAGACACCGCTCCACACGTGTGCCCCGTGTCATCGCCGGGCGGGCTTCGTTGCACTTCAGGCCGCGCGTCAGCCTGCCGGCACGGGTAGCGCCCAGATCCTCCGCAGCATGTCGCCGAACAGCCGCCGCGTGAGATGCCCTTCCGCCAGCAGAAGCCAGTAGTACCGCGCATGCTTCACCAGCCGGCCCCCAGTTTTCACCAGTCGCTGCTGGAGACTCGTGAGCGACCAGCGCTTGACCCGCAGCGGAAGGACCAGTCTGCGCCACAAGTTGCCCAGATTGTAGGCCAGGACGCTCAGTTGCAGGCGCACCTCGTTCGCCCGGAAACGATGGCACGACAGCCGCGTCCAGTGGGTGGCCTGCTTGCCTTCCTTGATCCATTGCTCCGCCGTACCGCGCTTGTTGTAAAACCGCACGACCGAGCGGCTCGGGAGGGCCATGTTGGTCACGATGAAGCCGACGCGAGGGAACAGCTCACCTTGGTGGTGCTCTCCACCTTGGCGACGATCCGTCTGGGCGTGGTCCAGCTCTTGGCCTGATAGCGGAAACTCTGGTAGCGCACCAAGGGCTTGCAGCTCGGCCGTCCCGGCGGACGAAAGAGGATGTCTTCGATTTCCAGCTCCAAGCTCTTGTTCGCCGGCATGCGAATGGCATAGTCCACGTCGCGCTGCTCGAGCGCGTCGTAGATCTCGGGCTTCGCGAACGCGGCGTCTGCGCGGAACGCTACGCGCTTGCCCTCCACCTGCTGCCGGTCAATCTCCGGTACGAGCAGGTCGTCCCAGTCGTCGGCGCTATGCACGTTGCCTGGCCGCAGCGTGGCGGCGAGGCAGTCCCCATGCTCGGTGAACAGAAACAGCGGGTGGTAGCAGACGGACTCGAAGTGCCCGTTATAGGCGCTCCCTTCCTGCGCCCCATGCACCGGGCTCTCGCTCGAATCCATGTCGAGCACGATCCGGTCGGCGCGCGTCGCCATCTCGGCCTGTGCAAGCACCTCCCGGTTCACGGCCCTCAACCCGACGAGATTCTCCTCGTGGGTCAGCAGCTCTGTCTCGAACCAATGCAGCGTCGATGTCAGCGCCGCACCCCGGTCCCAGCGCTTTGGCGACCCGATGAGACGAAATGTTGGGTCTGCCGACACGCGCCCCGCGTCGTTGAGATCTTCGTAGCCCGCGAGGCGACTGTAGACCGACTGCCGCAGGAGATCCACCACGCTGAACTGGGTGTTCATCCCCTGTCGGGAATCGCTCAGGTGCTCGGCGATGAGTGTCTCCAGCCCCAGACGTTCATCCAACTCGCGCACCAGAATGAGGCCAGCGTCAGAAGTGACGCGCGATCCCTGGAACGCGACTTTCAAGAAGCCGTTGAACGCGAACTGGAATGGCTCGTGTTGTAATTCACCCACCGGGTGTCACCCTCCGTAGTGTGGTTCCTTACGTCGGAGCCCCAAAACTCAAGGCGCAGCGACTGGTCCTGGCGATACGGTACCACAGCCAAATCGGAAATCCGGGTTTAGATCGTAATCCCCCTAAAAAACAAAAAACCCGCCAAACTGGCGGGCTCTCGTTCCGATTCCCTATCTTCTATTACTTAGAAAAACCTCAAGGAGGCCCGCCTGGTGCAGTGGAGGGCTTTCGCTTCCGTACAATAACTCTCTCGATCATGGTGCGGAAGCCTAAATGCATCTGCTCTCCAAGTCAAGCGAAAAAAGACTCTCCTCGGTTTCGCTCGCGCTAGCCGTTAGCGCATCTCATGCACGCAGTTCCCTCTTTCAAAGGTAGCGTTTCTGCGCGAGCAGTTCCGCGTTCAACACGGCGGCTCCAGCGGCTCCCCGCACCAAGTTGTGCGATAGCAGCGTCAGCCGAATATCCAGGACCGGGCAGGAGCGAATACGCCCCACCACCACGACCATTCCCTTCGCCGTATCGCGATCTAACCTCGGCTGGGGGCGGTCGCATTCCTCGCGGACCAGGATGGGACGTGCGGGAGCTGAGGGAAGACCGAGCCGCTGTGGCTCGGCACTGAACGACCGCAGAGCTTCGCTCACCTCGGCCGGTGAAGCCTTTTCTCGCAGCCGGACCGAAACCGCCTCCAGATGCCCGTCCACTACCGGCACGCGATGGCACTGCGCGCTGATGGTCACCCCGGCCGGCCGCACCGTGCTTCCCGCCAGCGTGCCCAGAATCTTGCGCGGCTCCGCTTCGATTTTCTCCTCTTCACCTTCGATGTGTGGAATGACGTTTTCAACTATGTCGGCGGCCGGAACGCCAGGATAACCGGCCCCAGAGATCGCCTGCAAGGTTGTGACGGAGACGGCTTCCACCCCGAAGGCGTCCTGCAGGGGTTTCAGGACCAGGACCAGCCCCACCACCGAGCAGTTCGGATTGGTCACAATGAAACCCCGGTCAAAACCCCGCCTCTGCTTCTGGATGGGAATCAGCTCGCAATGTTCCGGGTTGGCTTCCGGAACGAGCAGCGGCACGTCGTCATCCATGCGATGGTTCTTACTGTTGCTGATGACCGGGTAACCGGCGCGCGCAAACGCTTCTTCTGCCGGCCCCGCCACGGAAGAGTCCAAGGCGGAAAAAACGAAATCGCAGTCAAGGTCGGGGGTCAGGTTCCTGACCTCAAGATCTCGGAGGCGCGCAGGGATGGGCGCAGGCAGCTTCCACCGCACAGCCTCCGCGTAGAACTTCCCGGCAGATTTCTCCGAGGCGGCGACTTCGCTGATTTCAAACCACGGGTGCTCCGCCAGCAATTGCATAAGTTGTTGGCCGACCGCCCCGGTAGCTCCCAGAATCCCCACCCGGTAGCGTTTTTTCATACCCGCTCGTGCGTCTCGTTCCTCTGCGGACTTTCTGGACAATTTAGCACCCAACCTTTTCTCCATCCGCACCGCCATTCGTTCCTACCTCACTATTGCCTCGGCGGTCAAGACTTCCGCCAGCGCCGCTCGCAAAGCCTCCCGCGTAGGTTCGACCCGCAGCTGCCGCCGATCGGCCCCGGCCTCCGAGCGACGCCTCAGCACGTAATCGGGATCCTTCAATTGATTACCGGTCAGAACGGCGACCACTTCCGCGCCGGGATCGATCTTTCCCGCCCGACAGAGTTTCCGCACACCCGCAACCGCAGCAGCCGAAGCCGGCTCACAACCCACACCGTCTCGAGCCAGCGCCGTCTTGGCCTGAAAGATTTCCTCGTCCGTCACCGATTCACAGAATCCCTTCGTCCACTCCAACACGGCGCGGGCCTTTTTCCAGTTGGCGGGGGCGCCGATGCGAATGGCGGTGGCCTCGGTGTCAGGATCCGTCATGGGATCCAGCTCGGCCGAACCCGAGGCCAACATTCGGTAAAAGGGATTCGCCCCCGCCGCCTGGACCACCACTAGCCGTGGCACCTTTTCGATCAAGCCCAGCGCCTTCAGCTCGCGCAGACCCTTGCCGATGGCTGAGGCGTTGCCCAGGTTACCGCCTGGAACCGCAATGTAGTCCGGGGTCCGCCACTCACGCTGCTCCAGGAGTTCGGGGACGATGGTTTTCTGCCCTTCGATGCGAAAGGGATTGATGGAATTGGTGAGGTAGAGCCCCAACTCCGGCGCCACCTCGCGCAGCAGGCGGAAGGCTTGGTCGAACGTGTCGCCGACTTCCACTGTCAGGGCGCCAAAGTCGAGAGCCTGCGCCAGCTTGGCGGTGGAGATCCGGCCGTGCGGGACAACCATCAAGGCCTCCATCCCGGCGCGGGCGGCGTAGGCCGCCAGTGAAGACGAGGTATTGCCGGTTGAAGCGCAGGCCACCACGCGGACGTTGTGCATCGCCGCCCAGGTGATGCAGGTTGTCATCCCCAAGTCTTTGAAGGACCCGGTGGGATTGGCTCCCTGATGCTTCACCCAAAGGCGCACACCGCCTGCCCACCGCCCCGTCCGAGGCACGTCCGTCAGGGGTGTCGACCCCTCCGAGAGCGAGATCACACGGGCTTCCGGTTCCACGAAAGGCAGGAGTTCCCTGAAGCGCCAGACGCCGCTGCGGTCGCGGGGCAGGTTGCCTTGGCGACGCTGGCGCCAAAGGTGGCGCAGCTCCCCGGGATCGAAAGACTGGAAGTTATAGTTCACCTCCAGCAACCCACCACACCAGGCGCAGGCGTGGCTCTCGGGGCCCGGGCCCAGTTCCTGCCTTTTCCGGCAGCTTTCTTCCACGCACTGGAGGTAGGCGAGTGACATGATTCCAGGGTTCCGCTAGGGCCGGAATTCAGTGTGAAGGATTTGGAGCGCTTCGGTCACGTCGGACGACTTGACGGCGAAGGAAATGCTTAACTCCGAAGAGCCCTGGGCGATCGCGATCACGTTGACCCCGCGGCGTCCCAGAGTACTGAACAGCCGTCCCGCGATTCCGGGCGTGCCTTTCATGTTCTCTCCAATGACCACAGCGATCCCAACCGAGGAAAGAATCTCAATGGGCTCCAAGTAGCCGTGCAACAATTCCAACTCAAAAGTCTTCTCCAGCCGTCTCCGGACGCGGAGAGCATCTTCCTCATGGATGGCAAAGGATAACACATTGTCGGCCGAGGATTGGGTGACCATCAACGTGGCGACCTCTTCGAGGTCGAGCGAATGGAACACCTTGGCGGCCAGTTGGGCGAACCGCACCACCTCCTTGCCGCTCACGGTAAATAGGCTTGTTTTGCAAACCGACGTAATGGCGCGAACGCCGGGCTTCTCCCTAACGGCAGATTCGCAGATCTTCGTCCCGGGGCAGGAACGGTTAAATGTGTTTTTGATCCAGAGCGGGATTTTTTTCTTCATCACGGGTTGTATGGCTTTCGGATGTAGGACTTTGGCGCCGAAAAAGGAAAACTCCAGCGCCTCGCGGTAGGAGATTTCCGGCAGGATATGGGCCGCGGGCACCGAACGGGGATCGGCGGTCATGACCCCGTCGACGTCAGTCCAGATCCAGATTTCCTCCGCATCGAGGGCAGTTCCAACCAAGGTCGCACTGTAGTCGGAGCCGCCGCGCCCCAGCGTGGTTGCCAGACCGTCGCGGGTGGCGGCACGGAATCCGGTCACGACCGGGAGGGTGCCGCGGGCGAGCAGTGGTGAGAGGCGCTGGCGGGTCCGGGCACGGGTTTCGTCGAAGAAGGGAGTTGCATCACCGAAGTTGTCGTCGGTCACAATCAAGGCGGTGGCGTCCACGGCTTCCGCTGCGACGCCGCGGGCTCGCAGCAGGGCGGCCAGCAACGTCGCCGCCAGGACTTCGCCTATACTAGAAAGCGCATCCAAGGCACGCGGGGTGACTTCCCGCACCAGAGAAAATCCGGAGCAGAGATTTTCAAAATACCACATCTGCTCATTCAACTGGGCCAACACTGCACCCTGCTCGGCGGCGGGGAGCAACTGCTCGGCAACCTGGCGATGCTGCTGCGTTAGCTCCCGACCAAGCTCTCTCCAATCCTCCCCCGCTCCGTCGCCGGCTGCACCAGCCGCCCGGAGCAGCCTGTCGGTCACGCCGGCCATAGCCGAGGTGACGACCACCAACTGGTTATGGCGCGCCTGGTCGGCGATGATCTCCGCCACACCCTGCATTCGCTCAGCGCTGCCAACTGAGGTTCCGCCGAACTTCATCGCAATCAATGCTCTGCTTTTCTTGGGTTGATTCATGACTCTCCCACCCGGGTCTGCGGGCCGCTAGCACGAGAGCCTCGTCTCCCTCGCGGATGTTCGATCCGCCCGCAAGACCTCCGCACCACGGTTCTCGGGTTGCAAACACAGAGTTTGGCTCTGGATTCCGTGGCGACGGAATTCCTCGCTCAGGGCGGAGGCAATTTCAGTCGCGCTGTAACGGGCCAGGGCGAGGACGGTCGGACCCGCCCCGCTGAGAAACACCCCCAGCAGGGCTGGGTGGCGCAGCTCCAGGCAGCCTGCCAGACCAGGGACGAGCCGGCTGCGGTAGGGCTGATGGAAACGGTCGCGGAAAAGCTCCGGCAGGAGCTGGTACTGCCCCGAGAAGAAGGAAGCCGCCAGCAAGGCCGTCCGTTGCAGATTGTGGACGGCATCCACCCGGCTGTAGCGCTCGGGCAGGACAGCCCGCGCTTGTGGCGTCGGCAGGGCCAGCTCTGGTACGACCGCGATCATCTTCAGCTCCGGTGGAATGGGCGTCCTCATAGTCAGGACGTGATCCGAGTTGTCCCGAATGGCCGAGAGCACCAGGCCGCCATGGTAGGCTGCCGCTGCATTGTCGGGGTGCCCCTCAAGCTCAACCGCCAGCCGCAGCACGGTAGCCACGTCGTGTTCGACGCCACAGAGGCGCGCGCCGAGGAGAAGCCCCGCAATCACTGCCGCGGCGCTTGCGCCCAGACCCGCGCTCACGGGGATTTCGTTGTCAATTTCGACTAAGGCGCCGCCCACCTCCCTGCCGGCCTCGACAGCCGCGCGGCGGATGGCCTGCACCACAAGATTGGTTTCGTCTTCGGGGACGCGGTCAGGGTTGGGGCCGCGATAGCGCACCTGGAAGCCGGGCACCTCAAGCGGCGTGGCGCGGGCTTTGAGGTAGCGAGTGAGGGCGAAGGCGGCGCAATCGAAAGCGCAGCCGAGGTTGGCCGAGGTGGCGGGCACCACGACGGAAACGGTCGCCGTGGGCGTGCCGCCGGCGATCGAAGGCACGAGCATTACTTCGTCGCCATCCTGGAAGCGGTAGTCGTTCCCGCCCAGGAAACGGATGTCCTCCTCGTTGACGTAGATGTTCAGGAAGGGGCGCACCTGGCCGGTGGCGTCGCGCAGGTGAGGGCGAAGGCCGGAAAAGCGCTGCTCGAGTTCGGCCAACAGAGCAGGCAGAGTGGAGGCCGAGCAAGTGATGCAGTCGGCACCGTCGGTGAAGCGGCGCAAAGGAGTGGGGATATGGACTGTGATGGTCACGTCAGTCTCCCTGCACGGGCGCAGCAGCAAGCGCCTCTGCCATATAACTCTCAAAAGCAGCCAAGCGGGGTTCAATCGCCTCACTCGCAACGAACTCTTTGGCCAGCGCTTCCGTGGTCTTGAGACCGTTGCCGGTGATGCAGAGCACGGTGGTTTCCCGGGGCTGGATGCGCCCTTGGGCAAGGAGCTTCTCCGCCACGGCCACGGTGACCCCGCCGGCGGTCTCGGTGAAAATTCCTTCGCGTTCCGCCAGGAGCTTCATGGCAGCAACAATTTCGGTGTCGGCGGCATCTTCGGCCCAACCACCGCTGGAGCGAATCGTCTTGATGGCATAGCGGCCGTCGGCGGGGTTGCCGATGGCCAGCGAGCGCGCGAGCGTGGCGGGTTTCTGCGGCTGAATCCCTTCCTGCCCTTGCTTGACGGCAGTAGAGATGGGCGAGCAGCCGGTGGCCTGGGCGCCGAAGAACTTCACGCGCTTGGACTCGACCAATCCTAGTTCGATCAGCTCGTTAAAAGCTTTCTGGATCTTGGTAATGAGCGAGCCGCCGGCCATCGGCACTACCACGTTGTCGGGCAAGCGCCAGCCGAGCTGCTCGGCAATCTCAAAACCGACTGTCTTCGAGCCTTCGGCATAGTAGGGGCGCAGATTGATGTTGACGAAGCCCCAGCGGTATCGGTCAGCGATCTGCGCGCAGAGGCGGTTGACCTGGTCGTAGTTGCCGGCGATGCGCACCAAGCGGGCGCCATAGATTTCAGTGCCGACGATCTTGGCTGCCTCCAGATCCGCCGGGATAAAAATCCAGGCGCGCAGGCCGGCCTGGGCCGCCTGGGCTGCCACGGCGTTAGCGAGGTTGCCGGTGGACGAGCAACTGACTACGTCGAACCCGAACGTCCGTGCCCGCGCCAGCGCCACCGCCACCACACGGTCCTTGAACGAAAGAGTAGGGAAGCAGACGGCGTCGTTCTTCACGAAGAGGTGAGGCGCGTCCCAATGTTCCCCCAAACGCGGGGCTTCCACCAGGGGCGTGAATCCAACCGGGAGAAGAGGTTGGTGGTCGGTCAGGACGGGAAGGAGTTCAATGTAGCGCCACAGGTTGGCCGGGCGCTCGGCAATGCGCTCGCGGGTAAACACATCCCGCACCGCCTCCAGGTCGTAGGCGACTTCCAGCGGCGCCAAACAGTCGTCGCAGATGGTGCGCGGCTCATTGCCCCAGTTGCGCCTGCACTCCCGGCAACGCAATTCGTAGTGCTCACTCATGGTTCCCCTCTTGGTACACCGAGCCTGGATTTGCGGGTCCAATGGACAGTTCAACAGCAAACTGTCCCTCGAAGTCAGGTGAGATATTTAGGAAGTAAGGATAGACCCTAAATTCTCATGTCCCCCGCGACTCGGGGCGGCAATTGGCACCGGGCGACCAGGGTTTAGCCCCGATCCGGTTGCCGTGGCGTCATCGGGCCCGTTCCCTCAGCCACTCTGCATGAGACTCAGATCTTACGGTCTGAGTACAAAGATGCGAACTTAGGATAGTAACAGCGGACGGTCATGTCAAGAGAAATCCAGGTAGTGGGTCAGTTTGATTCTAATGCTAGCGTGGCAATGTGGGAGATTTCAAGCTATTCTCCTTGCAGGCCGATAGTTAAAAAGAACTCATCTTGAAAGGAATGTGCTAGCATAAAATTCTATGGCAAAGCGAAAAATCAAAGCTCCCCAAAGAGTGACAGCGAATATCAAGCTCGATATTAGCTTAGACACGCCTTCTTACTATGTGAACTACATGGCTGTCGGACATACCCAACATGACTTCACCATAAGTGTGGCACGTGTTCCGGCTTTGCTTACACCAGAACAAGAAGCACGCGCAAAGAAGGAAAGCATAGTCTCACTAGAAACAACCTTGCAACTCATAGTCCCACCCACGCTCATAAAGGGTTTGATCCCGGATTTCCGATTTGGCTGTGGTACCGTATCGCCAGGACCAGTCGCTGCGCCTTGAGTTTTGGGGCTCCGACGTAAGGAACCACACTACGGAGGGTGACACCCGGTGGGTGAATTACAACACGAGCCATTCCAGTTCGCGTTCAACGGCTTCTTGAAAGTCGCGTTCCAGGGATCGCGCGTCACTTCTGACGCTGGCCTCATTCTGGTGCGCGAGTTGGATGAACGTCTGGGGCTGGAGACACTCATCGCCGAGCACCTGAGCGATTCCCGACAGGGGATGAACACCCAGTTCAGCGTGGTGGATCTCCTGCGGCAGTCGGTCTACAGTCGCCTCGCGGGCTACGAAGATCTCAACGACGCGGGGCGCGTGTCGGCAGACCCAACATTTCGTCTCATCGGGTCGCCAAAGCGCTGGGACCGGGGTGCGGCGCTGACATCGACGCTGCATTGGTTCGAGACAGAGCTGCTGACCCACGAGGAGAATCTCGTCGGGTTGAGGGCCGTGAACCGGGAGGTGCTTGCACAGGCCGAGATGGCGACGCGCGCCGACCGGATCGTGCTCGACATGGATTCGAGCGAGAGCCCGGTGCATGGGGCGCAGGAAGGGAGCGCCTATAACGGGCACTTCGAGTCCGTCTGCTACCACCCGCTGTTTCTGTTCACCGAGCATGGGGACTGCCTCGCCGCCACGCTGCGGCCAGGCAACGTGCATAGCGCCGACGACTGGGACGACCTGCTCGTACCGGAGATTGACCGGCAGCAGGTGGAGGGCAAGCGCGTAGCGTTCCGCGCAGACGCCGCGTTCGCGAAGCCCGAGATCTACGACGCGCTCGAGCAGCGCGACGTGGACTATGCCATTCGCATGCCGGCGAACAAGAGCTTGGAGCTGGAAATCGAAGACATCCTCTTTCGTCCGCCGGGACGGCCGAGCTGCAAGCCCTTGGTGCGCTACCAGAGTTTCCGCTATCAGGCCAAGAGCTGGACCACGCCCAGACGGATCGTCGCCAAGGTGGAGCACCACCAAGGTGAGCTGTTCCCTCGCGTCGGCTTCATCGTGACCAACATGGCCCTCCCGAGCCGCTCGGTCGTGCGGTTTTACAACAAGCGCGGTACGGCGGAGCAATGGATCAAGGAAGGCAAGCAGGCCACCCACTGGACGCGGCTGTCGTGCCATCGTTTCCGGGCGAACGAGGTGCGCCTGCAACTGAGCGTCCTGGCCTACAATCTGGGCAACTTGTGGCGCAGACTGGTCCTTCCGCTGCGGGTCAAGCGCTGGTCGCTCACGAGTCTCCAGCAGCGACTGGTGAAAACTGGGGGCCGGCTGGTGAAGCATGCGCGGTACTACTGGCTTCTGCTGGCGGAAGGGCATCTCACGCGGCGGCTGTTCGGCGACATGCTGCGGAGGATCTGGGCGCTACCCGTGCCGGCAGGCTGACGCGCGGCCTGAAGTGCAACGAAGCCCGCCCGGCGATGACACGGGGCACACGTGTGGAGCGGTGTCTGAGAAATGCCCGAAAAGCAGGGGTTCCAGTCGGTCGCACGTCGGCGCGGGCTCAGATGAAGGCCTTTGAAGCTGAGCGATTGTGCGACGATCGAAGTTTTTGTGCGATCGGCGGCGATCGGGTGTATAAACGTGCCATCAGGGGCAGGCAAAACGGAAATCCCGGTTGATAGAGGCATTAACCAAGCAAATCAATAAATATGAAAAGGAGAACCAGCAGAAGGATAAAAATGGGCGTTAGCAGCACATCAAACCGCTTAACAATATCTAAAGAATCAACAACCAGCAAGCGGGTGAGCCTGACGAAACCCAGTAGCCGAAGTGCACATGTGCGTCTAGAAAAGAAGTCCGAGAAGGCCGTGTATGCCTACATTCAAGCGATTCGCACCCTAGGAAGAAAGCAAGTAAACACCGAGCAAATAGCTGATGCTCTTTCCATGCCCATCGGCGAGGTAGGACGCGCCGTGCGCTCATTGAGAAAGAAGGGCGTAAAAGTAATCAATGCCTGAACGCATAAACATACCAGTCAAGGCGGTCAATAATGAAAAATGGGCACAACTGAACGTGTTCGGCAATACTCACCTAATCTGTGGAGAGAAGTTCAAACTTAAAAAAGATAACTTTACTTTTGCGGGTGGTCACCGCGTTCGACTTTTTACAGTCAAGAACAACGTGCACTGGAAAATCCCTTCGGGAATTCAGTTAGACATTCAAGAAGTCGCACCAGCAAACCTACCGCGCAGGCAAGTGAATCGCTAGTGTGGCTAAGGTAGTCCCACGATTTCCTCTAGTTCCCACACATGATCTGCCAACCCTGCCTCCATAGCAGGCGTAACCCGCAAAGATTGATGGATTCGAGCGAAGTTGTAGTACATGAAATGCAGGGCCACAGCAGCCCGCAGGTTCTCCACCTTCTTGCTGAAAGCATTGGTCAGGCGGGTAAAGCGCCGCATGGACATACGCATGGTCAAATTCTGCCGCTCTATAAAGCTGGTGCTGATATGGCGCGGGTCAGGCCGCCCGTTGATGGGAGTCTGCTTGCAGCCGACACACTCACCAGGGCTGTACCGCTTTTCGGCTAGTGGTTCTTCGCCATACAGCTTGACTAGTTGAGCGTAGTCCACGTCCATCCCGAAAGCGCCCTCTACCGCGTCCAGATAGACCTTGTGGCCGTCTGTGGTGAGTTGGACGCGGCTATCGAGCCGATAGGCCAAATCGTCCATGAACGCATTAGCCCACCGTGCGCTGCGCCCACCTACAAGGTAGGAGAGGGCAAACTTGGAATCAGCATCAAGCGCAACCCAAGTCCAAACGTCGCCCACGCCAGGAGCGCCTTGCAGTCGTTGCCGATTCAAGGCAGTCTTGCTCTTGGCGTAGCAAAAACTCCATATCTCGTCACACTGGACGCGCTGGGCTTGCACATTCCGAACGTGCGTATCGTGGTAGTCCATGCAGGCCATTCCCAAGTCGCGGAGTAGCTTCAAGACGCTTCCTTTGGCTGTTCCTGTCATGCGTGCCGTTGCCCGTATCGAATTACCCTCGACCAAAGCAGCTACTATCCGTGTTCGTTGTTCTTTACTCAATCTGTTCATAATAAACAGCATGATACTTGAGCGGTCAGGCAGTTGTCAAGGTAAAAAGTGCAAGGAATTTGAGAAACCCCCTGATTGTCATGTGGGGGGTTGACGCGACTGCGCTTTGAGCGTATCTTAGCTAGGAAGTCGGGGGCCACGGCTAGGCTAGGCAAGCACGTTGCCGAAGCCCCCAGAAGCGAGGTGAGGGCGATGTTAATCTGATCGCCCCTGGAAAGGGCGAGGGGGCGGTGAAAGCCGCCCCCCTTACGTCTCACCTCACGTAATTTATATCAGATTCGTTGGTAAGAGGCAAGAAATGAATGAAACAGTTGATTATGATAAGGTACTAGCCGAATTGATGGAAGAGCGAGAGAACCTCGACAACATGATTGCGTGGGTTCAAAAGCGGCTTGGTCGCAACGATGTCGGAGCTTCACTGCCTAATTCTGCTGGAGAATCCTCTGAACCAAGGAGGTTTCCACGACTACTTCCCTCGCACGCCTTTTTCAGGATGAAGGTTCCGCAAGCCATCAGGGCCTATCTCAACTTTGTGAAACGTCCACGGTCTGCCAAGGAAATCACTCAGGGCCTAAAAGATGGTGGATTCGCCAGCAGAGCAAAGAATCTCTATGCTACTGTTTTCCCAAGCCTACTCCGCATGGAAAAGACTGAAGAAATTGAGCGAGTAGGTAAAGGCGAGTGGGGTCTTTCGGAATGGTATAAGGGGCGTAAAGGAGACGTAGACGAAAAAGAGAGACAACCGAACGAAGAATAACTACCGACTCTGTTTATTTTCCTGCCATCGTTTTCTTGCAGCTATTACTGCAATTTGGCGGCGGCGTTTCGCAGACAGTTTCTTAGCTCTGGCTTTGCCACCTTTCAAGCCGCCTAATCTCCCAAGCTCAACAGCGGCAGGGTTCTTATCCCTAGCAGGTTTTCCCGTCGCCTGGGCCACAATCTGAGCAGCCATCTCATTGGGGTCTGTGCTTGACCGCTTTGGCATACCCCGATGATGCCATATTCGCGGTCGCCTGTCACCCCCAGCTATCGAAGATTAGAATCAAAGTGACCCACTACCGAAATCCAGGTAGTGTCTTAATTTGAGCGATTCCGAACTCGGCCCAAATCACACCGAGCCCTGCGGCCCCCGCCGCAGGGGTTTTCGCTTCCCCCAGGCAGGAGCCTGGGGGCTCGGTGTGAAATTAAGTCACTACCGAAATCCAGGTAGTGGGCTAAAAATGTGTTGTCTTGATTGATGACGAAATGCGTGGCTGTACGGGCCGGAAGATGCCCCTCTCCCTATGTGGAGCCGAATTGAAAAAAGGGTGGGATATGGCAGAAGCAGTTGGGGAATAGGCAGGTTGACCTACGCAATCACCAGCGGTGAAATCATCCCGGAATAACACCACCGCCGGAAGATTTTTTGACCCGAGCGAAAAAGTGCTTGACGTTAGTGTCCGAAATCCGCATAATAGCACCGATGACCATGAGCGCGCGAATTAGCTTGCGACTTACTGTGCTGCCTCTGGCGCTTAGCCGGAGGGGGTGGCGCGCGCTTTAAGCTTTCAAACAGCAATTTTCCTAAGCTCGCGCCCCAAGGGCGTGGGCTTTTTTATTTGTTTATTTGCTGCGGAGACGGAGAGTCGCTCCTTCTTCGCGGAGGAGAGAAGAAGATGGCGGATCAGGCGTCGGATCGAGTAGTGATTTTCGACACCACGCTGCGCGACGGCGAGCAATCCCCTGGCGCCAGTATGAACCTGCCGCAGAAGCTCCAGGTCGCTCATGCCCTTAAAGACCTAGGCGTGGACATCATCGAAGCGGGGTTCCCGAACGCGTCACCGGGCGAGCTTGAGGCGGTCCGCGCGGTGGCCCGGCAAGTTGAAGGGCCGGTCATTTGCGGCCTTGCCCGCTGCGAACGG
Source organism: Candidatus Acidiferrales bacterium (assembly GCA_965247455.1). Lineage (GTDB taxonomy): Bacteria > Acidobacteriota > Terriglobia > Acidiferrales > 2-02-FULL-67-57 > JACZYA01. Next base: position 542,580 of record CBDFHE010000018.1, on the reverse strand, counting down.
ACAGACATCGACCGCGCCTGGGAAGCGCTCCGAGATGCAGCGCGGAAGCGCATCCATGTGTTCCTCGCCACCAGCGCCATCCACCGCGAGTTTAAGCTCCGCATGGCCAAGGAGGAGATCTTGCGACGGGCCGTCGAAGGAGTCCAACGCGCACGGGACTATTGCGACGATGTAGAGTTCTCCCCCGAGGACGCGTCGCGCACCGAGCCGGACTTCCTGCCGGAGGTGGTGGAGAGAGCGATTGAAGCCGGCGCCACCACCGTGAACATCCCCGACACAGTAGGCTACGCGGTGCCGACTCAGTACGCTGGCCTGATTGCCCATCTCCGGCGTCACGTGCGAAACATCGACAAGGTCGTGATCAGCGTCCATTGCCATAATGACTTGGGCCTCGCCGTCGCCAACAGTCTGGCTGCCTTGCAAGAGGGCGCCCGGCAGGTGGAATGCACCATCAACGGCATCGGGGAGCGGGCCGGCAACTGTTCGCTGGAGGAAGTGGTCATGGCGATCCGGACACGCAGCGACTACTTCCAGTTCCACACGGGAATCAACACCCGGCGGCTTTACCCCACCAGCCGATTGGTGGCCAATGTGACCGGCATACAAGTGCAGCGCAACAAAGCGATTGTCGGCCACAACGCCTTCGCCCACGAAGCCGGCATCCACCAACACGGTATGCTCATGCACCACTCCACCTATGAAATCATGCGGCCGGAAATGGTGGGGTTCAGCAAGACCAACTTGGTGCTCGGCAAGCACAGCGGGCGGCACGCCTTCCGCAACCAAGTCAAGGAGATGGGGTATCACCTGAACGAGGCCGAGCTCGACAAAGTCTTCGAAGCTTTCAAAGCGCTCGCGGACAGGAAAAAAGATATCTACGACGCCGACATCGAAGCCCTGATTGAAGGCCGAATCCAGGATGTCCCGGCGCTGTGGGAGATTGTGGACTTCCACATCAGCACGGGCACCGGCACGTTACCCACCGCCGCGGTCCGCCTTCGGCACCTTGACGGTCGCACGGTCGAGGAAGCTGCTTGCGGCGATGGACCGGTGGACGCCCTCTTCAAAGCCATCGAACGAATCACCGACATCAACGTCTCCGTGCGCGACTACCAGGTTCGCAGCGTAACCATCGGAGAAGACGCCCAGGGCGAAGTTCAGGTTGAAGTCGAGTATGCGGGGTGCCGCCACCGCGGCCATGCCGCCAGCACCGACATCATCGAAGCCAGCGCCCGGGCGTTTCTCCATGCCATCAACCAGATCGCACAGAAAGTGAAGCCGACGACGGAATTGGCCGATGGGATGAGGATAAGAAGTTGAAATGAAGTATGAAGTTTGTTTCAAATTCGGAGTTGAAGGACGGAGGCGCATGTCGGGCCTGAGACCCAGGACCCAGTGAACAGATGGAGCTGCCATGGAGGGAATGACAAAAACAATCGCTCTTTTGCCGGGGGACGGCATCGGCCCTGAAGTAATCTTTGCCGCCGCTTCGCTGCTGGAAGATTGTGGCACCGAATTCGGGCATCGCTTCGAGTTGGTCGAGTTCCCCCTCGGCGGGGCTGCCATTGACCGTTGCGACACACCCCTCCCCCCGGAAACCCTGGAAGGCTGCCTGGCTGCCGATGCCATCCTGCTCGGCGCGGTCGGAGGTCCCCGTTGGGACGCACTCCCTCTGGGCAAACGTCCGGAGAGTGCCCTGCTCGGCCTGCGCAAGAAGCTCGAGCTTTATGCCAACCTGCGGCCGATTTGCCTGCATGAGTCATTGGGCACGATCTCTCCGCTTAAGCTGGAACGAACACGGAAAGTAGATTTCGAAATCGTGCGCGAATTGGCCGGCGGACTCTATTTCGGGACGCACCGGGTGGAGTCGGAAAACGGCGTGGAACGAGCCTTCGACGACGCCACCTACAGCACATTAGAGGTGGAGCGCGTGGCTCGCTTTGCCTTTGCGCGCGCCGAAAGCCGGTCAAGGCACCTCACTTCCGTGGACAAAGCCAACGTCCTGGCAACTTCAGCCCTGTGGCGCAAAACCGTGGAGCGGTTGGCCGCCGACTATCCTGGGGTCTCTGTGCAACACCTTTATGTGGACAATGCCGCGATGCAGCTAGTGCTGGCGCCGGAGCAGTTTGACGTGATCCTAACCTCAAACATGTTTGGTGACATTCTAAGCGATGGCGCGGCGGCACTGGTAGGCTCCATCGGCCTAATCCCCTCGATGAGCTGGGGTTCCGGCCCGCCTCTGTTCGAGCCCATCCACGGCTCCGCCCCCACGCTGGCGGGACAAGACCGCGCCTGCCCGGTTGGCGCCATTCTGTGTGTCGGCATGATGCTGCGCCAAGCCTTTGGTCTTTCGACCGAAGCCGAATGGATCGAAACCGCAGTGGATCACGTATTGGCGCGCGGCTATCGCACGCCGGACATCGCTGACGTAAACAGCAGCGTGGTGGGATGCTCGGAGTTTGTTGCACTGGTCCGCGCCGAGATGCAAGCGTCAGTCAAACAACAAGAACCATACGGTTGGGGCGTGTGATGAGCAGATCGCGGTGCGGCTTATCAAATCGAACAAGAAAATTAAATCCGGAAGAAAGAGCAACCTTGACAAGCGGTTGGCAGTCTCTATACTAGCGCCTCTTGCAATGAGCACAAGACAAGCAAACGCGACCAACGACCAGCGACCAGCGACCGGATCGAGCCCACTCGCCCGGCCGTTTCCCCCCGCCCACGGTTCTGTTTGGCCGCGGAACGGTTTCTGGAACGCCATTCTAACCACCATCCTTGGGGTAAGCCTGAACCTCGTGCTTAGCGTGCTCGTGATTACATCGGGGTGCGGGCCCCCCACTTAGACAGCCTTAGATGGGCCCCGCATCCCGAAAGGGTTGCGGGGCTTTTTTTTGGATAAGGAGCAACGTTGTAAAGACAACCGGCTGGTCCCAGATCGAAGAAAGGAGTAGCGATGCGTAGTGATGCCATCAAGAAGGGGCTTTCCCGCGCGCCCGCCCGCGCGATGCTGAAGGCAACTGGTCTGACCGACGCCGATCTGGAACGGCCGTTTGTAGCCGTCATAAACACGTGGGCCGAGGTGACCCCATGCAACTTCCACCTGCGACGTCTGGCTGAGAAGGTGAAGGAAGGGATTCGCGCCGCCGGCGGCACGCCCATCGAGTTCAACACCATTGTGGTCTCTGATGGCATCTCCATGGGCACGGAAGGAATGAAGGCTTCGTTGGTATCGCGCGAAGTGATCGCCGATTCGATCGAGTTGGTCGTGCGCGGCCATTTTTTCGATGCCGTAGTGGCCCTGTCAGGCTGCGACAAGACTATCCCAGGAACAGTAATGGCGCTGGCACGCCTCGATCTGCCTTCGCTCATGCTCTACGGCGGCTCCATCCTGCCCGGCCAGTTCCAAGGTCGGGACGTAACCATCCAGGACGTGTTCGAAGCTGTGGGAGCCTGTGCGGCGGGACGCATCACCCCGAAAGAGTTGGGGGAGATGGAAAACAAAGCCTGCCCCGGCGCGGGCGCCTGCGGCGGACAATTCACTGCCAACACCATGTCAACCGCGATCTCGATGCTCGGAATGTCGCCGATGGGCGCCAACGACATCCCGGCCTTGGACGCGCGCAAGGACGAGGCAGCATTCCGCTGCGGCCAACTCGTCCTCGACATCCTGCGGAACGATCTCTGTCCCAGCCGCATCATCACACGTCCGGCACTCGAAAATGCCATCGCTGCGGTGGCCACCACCGGGGGCTCTACCAATGCGGTGCTGCATCTGTTGGCCATCGCGCAGGAAGCAGGCGTCCCGCTTTCGCTGGACGACTTTGACACCGTTGCCTCCCGCACGCCGCTCCTGGTTGACCTCAAGCCCGGTGGCCGCTTCACCGCCCCCGACTTGGATCGCGCCGGCGGCACCCGGCTGGTGGCTAAGCGCTTGCTCGACGCCGGGCTCCTGCACGACGAGTTGACCGTAACCGGCCGCGCCCTCTTTGAGGAAGCACGCGCGGCGACCGAGACGCCCAACCAACAAGTAGTGCGGCCACTCACAAACCCGCTCAAACCTACCGGCGGGCTGGCAATCCTGCGCGGCTCGCTCGCGCCCGAGGGATGCGTGGTCAAACTGGCGGGGCACGAGCGCATGCAGCACACCGGCCCCGCTCGGGTCTTTGACTGCGAGGAAGCGGCTTTCGAGGCCGTACAGCAACGCGCGATCAAGCCGGGCGATGTCGTGGTCATCCGCTACGAAGGGCCGAAGGGTGGACCCGGAATGCGCGAAATGCTGGCCGTGACGGGTGCGCTGGTGGGTCAGGGACTGGGCGATTCGGTCGCGCTGCTGACCGACGGCCGCTTTAGCGGGGCGACGCACGGCCTCATGGTGGCTCACGTGGCACCAGAGGCGGCCAACGGCGGCCCCATCGCCTTCGTGCGTGACGGTGACCCGATCACCTTCGATGTCGCTCAGCGACGCTTGGATGTGGCGGCGAACCTCGAGGAGCGGCGGGCAGGCTGGCAGCCTCCGAGGCCGCGCTACCGCAGCGGAGTGATGGCGAAGTACGCACAGCTGGTTTCTTCCGCTTCGCAAGGCGCGGTAACCAGCAGTGGGAAAAACTTTTCTGCGTAAGGAGGAACCTATGAACAAAGTATACTGGGAAGGAGATGCCAATCCGCAGGCGCTGGCCGGCAAGCGCATCGCCGTCTTGGGCTACGGCAGCCAGGGACGCGCGCAGGCGCTCAACCTCCGCGACAGCGGCTACGACGTCGTGGTCGGACTCCGTCCCCACGGCAAGAGTTGGACGCAAGCGGAGAAAGATGGCTGGAAGCCCGAGGAACCTGCGCAGGCGGTGAAATCAGCCACCATAGTTTCCCTCCTGGTGCCTGACATGGCCCAGCCAGCACTGTTTCGGGAGGCGGTCGCCCCGAACCTCAAGAAAGGTGGGATGCTGTTTTTCTCGCACGGCTTCAACATCCACTACGGACAGATCCATCCCTCCGCCGATGTCGATGTCACGATGATCGCCCCGAAGAGTCCCGGCAATCTCCTCCGAGAGCAGTATGAGCAAGGCCGCGGAGTTCCCTGCTTGCTGGCTGTCCACCAAGATGCCACCGGCCAGGCCCTGGAGCGGGTGCTCGCCTACGCTCACGGCCTGGGAGGGACGCGCGCGGGCGTGATCGAGACCAGCTTTGCCGAAGAAACCGAGACCGATCTTTTCGGGGAGCAGGCCGTGCTCTGCGGCGGTGTCACCGAACTGATCGCGGCTGGATGGGAAACACTGGTGGAAGCCGGCTACAAACCGGAGGTCGCTTACTTTGAGTGCCTGCACGAACTCAAGTTGATCGTGGACCTGATTTACGAGGGCGGTTTTGCGCGCATGCACCAGTTCGTGAGCGAGACCGCCAAGTACGGTGACCTCACGCGCGGGCCCCGCGTAATAGATGCCCGTGTGCGGGATACCATGAAGAAGATTCTCCAGGAAGTTCGCTCCGGGGCGTTCGCGCAAGAGTGGGTTCAGGAGGGCGGGGGCGACCGCTCACAATACACCCGGCTTCTCAATCGCGACCTCAACCACCCAATCGAGAAAATCGGCAAGGAGCTACGAGCACGAATGTCATGGCTCAAACCAAACGGGGAGGCAAAGACATGAAAGGGGCAGAATTCTTCGTCCAGGCGATGGAACGCGAGGGGGTGGAGGTCATCTTCGGCCTCCCCGGCGGCGCCATCATGCCGGTCTATGATGCGCTGCTGGACTCGAACATCCGGCACGTGCTGGTCCGCCACGAGCAGGCAGCCGTGCTGGCGGCGGACGGCTACGCGCGGGCGGCGGGCAAAGTGGGCGTCTGCATGGCCACCTCCGGCCCCGGAGCCACCAACCTGGTCACCGGCATCGCCAACGCCTTCATGGACTCGGTGCCGGTTGTCGCCATCACCGGGCAGGTGCCGACCTCGCTCATGGGCACCGACGCTTTTCAGGAGACCGACATTTTCGGAATCACATTGCCGATCGTGAAGCACAATTTCCTGGTGAAGCGTCCCGATGACCTGCCGTGGATGGTGCAGGAAGCCTTCCGAGTCGCACGCTCCGGGCGCCCCGGACCGGTCCTACTCGACCTCCCCAAAGACATGATGAACGCGGAAGGGGATTACCTGTCCGAGCAGAACGGTGTTCGGGAGGAACCACCGCCGCCTTCCCCCGAGTCGCTCCGCTCCGCAGTGGAGCTCCTGCGCCGCAGCCGGCAACCCGTCATCTACGCGGGCGGCGGCATCGGGATGGGCCGTGCTGTCGATGAGTTCCGTCGTTTCGTCGAGGTGACACGCATTCCCGTGGTCGCCACCCTGAAGGGGCTGGGCTCACTGCCGACCGACCACGAACTCTTCCTAGGGATGATAGGGATGCACGGGTTCCGGGCAGCCAACCTCGCCGTGCAGGGCTGTGACCTGCTGCTCTCGATTGGGGCTCGGTTCGACGACCGCGCCACCGGCAAGCTCTCCACGTTTGCGCCCCACGCCAGGGTCATCCACCTGGATGTGGATCCAGCCGAAGTGGGCAAGCTTCGGCGGCCGGATGCGAGTGTGGTAGGGAACCTGCAGTCAGCGCTGCGGGCGCTCTCGTTTCCGGTCGAGATTGGCGATTGGCAGAGGGAGTGCCTCACCAACAAAGCGAAGCACGCCTGGAGCTACGACGCACCCACGAAACTCATCTATGCCCCGCGGTTCCTGAAGCAGCTATCGGAAGCGCTGGGCGCGGAGGAGACAATCATCGCCTGCGATGTGGGCCAGCACCAGATGTGGGTGGCGCAGCACTGCCACTTCCAACGGCCGGAGCAGCATCTGACCAGCGGCGGCCTGGGCACGATGGGCTATGGGCTGCCGGCGGCGATGGGCGCGCAGTTTGGGCGTCCCGGCGCGCTCGTCATCAACGTCACCGGCGACGGCTCCATCATGATGAACCTGCAGGAACTGGCCACGATCAAGCGCTACGACCTGCCGATCAAAATCGTGTTGTTCGACAACCAGGCATTCGGCCTAGTGCGTCAGTGGCAGGAGCTTTTCTTCACCGGACGCTACAGCGAAGTCGATCTCTCCGACAATCCCGATTTTGCCCGGGTGGCGGAATCATTTGGCATCCCAGCATTCCGCGTGGAGTACCAACACGAAGTGGAGTCAGCGATTGACCGGCTGCTCAGCGCGGACGGGCCGATGCTGCTGCATGTGTGTATCGACCAGGAGGCCAACGTCTGGCCGCTGGTGACACCAGGCGCGTCCAACTCGGAGATGCTGGAAAGGGTCCACAAATGAGTTTCCAGCTGCACCTGAGGGTGAAAAAAGCCGAGCGCTCAATCGAGCGCGTGCTTGGACTGGTGGGACGCCGGGGATATGAGATCGAAAAAATCTTGGCCCAGCCCTCGGAGGGGAGCAGGGGGATCGACGTCACGCTCACAATCCAGAGTGATCGCTCGGGTGAAGTTCTCGTCCGGCAAATCGCCAAGCTGTACGAGGTGGAACGAGTGGAGATAACAGGCAGAGAGAGCGACTCACTCAGCCTGCCGAACCAAAGGAAAATGAAATGATCACGATCTACCCCTACGACACCACGCTGCGTGATGGCACCCAGAGCGAGGGGGTGAGCCTCTCCCTCAATGACAAGTTGAAAATCGCCCGCCTGCTGGATGAATTTGGGTTTCCCTACATCGAAGGTGGGTGGCCGGGCTCCAACCCCAAAGACGCCGAGTTTTTCCGCCGGATTCGCGCGCTGGGTCTGCGGCAGGCCACTATCGTGGCCTTCAGCAGCACCCGCAGGGCGGGGCTCCAATGCGACCACGACGCCAATCTTCAGACTCTGGTGAAAGCCGAAACGCCTGCCGTGGCCCTGGTGGGCAAGTCGTGGACCCTCCACGTGACTCACGTGCTGGAAACCACGCTCGAGGAAAATCTGGCCATGATCGCCGACAGCGTCCGCTGGATGAAACAACGCGGCAAGGAGGTGATCTATGACGCCGAGCATTTCTTCGATGGGTACCGCGCCGATCCTCGATACGCGATCCGAACCGTCCGTGCCGCCGCCGAGGCAGGCGCTGACTGGGTGGTCCTCTGTGACACGAACGGAGGCAGCTTGCCGGGTTGGATTCGCCAGGTTGTAACCACCGTCCGGAAAAAAATTCCAGTGCGGCTCGGCATCCACACGCACAACGACGGCGAACTGGCGGTGGCCAACGCCCTGGCGGCGGTTGAAGAGGGCTGTACGCAGGTCCAGGGCACCATCAACGGTTATGGTGAGCGCTGTGGCAACGCTAATCTCGTTTCGATTATTCCCGCTCTCCAACTCAAGATGGATCGGCGCTGCCTTCCCGAGGAGAACCTCGAACAACTGACGGAGCTTTCGCGTACCATCGGCGAAATCGCGAACATGAGTCCGAACCCGTGTGCACCCTATGTCGGCCACTCCGCCTTCGCCCACAAGGGTGGCATCCACGTGGCCGCGGTCGAAAAAGTCACCGCCAGCTACGAACACATCCCGCCGGAGCGTGTGGGTAACCGTCGGCACATCGTGGTGTCGGAGCTTTCCGGTCGTGGAAACATCCGCGTCCGCGCATCGGAGCTGGGATTGCAGATAAAAGGAAATGAACGGGCCGTCCTAGTACAGATCAAGGAGTTGGAGAACCGGGGCTTTCAGTTTGAAGCCGCTGAGGGTTCCTTTGAACTCCTGGTCCGGCGCAGTGAACCGGGCTATGCCTCGCCCTTCGAGTTACTCGACGTCACGATGGTAGCGACACGCCGGGGCGACGACAAAATGCGTTGCGAGGCCACCGTCAAGCTTCGTGTGGACGACCAGGTCATCCACACCGCCGCCCCGAGGGCAACGGCCCCGTCCACGCCCTCGACCGCGCCCTGCGCAAGGCGCTCGTGCCCCGCTATCCCGACCTGGCAGGAGTGCGCTTGGCCGACTACAAAGTGCGCATCCTCGATCCGGAACAGGCCACGGGCGCGACCACCCGCGTGCTGATCGAAGCAGCCTGCGGGACGGAGCGTTGGAGTACGGTTGGTTGCTCTGAGAACATCATCGAAGCGAGCTGCCAAGCTCTCTTGGACAGCCTGGAGCTTCCCCTGTTGCGCATAGGCTTGGCAGAGCAACGCACCGTAAAAACGTGACACACAGGAGGAGAGGATGCCCATCAGACCCGCCAGTTTGATCTGGCACAACGGGGAGTTGGTTCGGTGGGAGAAGGCCACCGTCCACGTGCTCACCCATGGACTCCACTACGGTTCATCCGTGTTTGAAGGGGTCCGGGCCTACGCGACACCGCGCGGCACTGCGGTCTTCCGGTTGGCATCGCACCTCCGTCGTCTGTATGAATCGGCACGCATCTATCGCATGGAGATCCCCTACACGCCCGAGCAGCTCACCGGGGTGTGCCGCGAGGTGGTGCGTGCCAACTCGCTACGCAGCGCCTACATCCGCCCGATTGTCTATCGCGGTTTTGGCAGCTTGACGGTGGTACCGGGTGATGACTGCCCGATTGAAGTGGCGGTGGCGGCAGTCGAGTGGGGAGCCTACTTGGGTCAGGAGGCGTTGGAGCAAGGGATCGATGTCTGCGTATCTTCCTGGACGAGGCTCGCGCCGAACACGATGCCCTCGCTCGCCAAGGCCGGTGGCAACTACCTCTCCTCGCAACTGATTGGTATGGAGGCGAAACGCCACGGCTATGTGGAAGGGATTGGCCTCGACAGTCAAGGCAACATCAGCGAGGGGGCGGGCGAAAACCTGTTTCTAGTCCGCGATCGCATCATTTATACTCCACCACTCACGGCATCCGTTCTGCCGGGCATCACCCGGGATAGCGTGCTCACGCTGGCGCGCCACTTGGGCTATGAAATGCGCGAGCAGGCACTGCCGCGGGAGATGCTCTACGTGGCAGACGAGGTATTCTTCACCGGCACCGCTGCAGAAATCTCAGCCGTGCGCTCGGTGGATGGACTCACGGTCGGCGCTGGAGGCCGTGGCCCGGTCACCACCGCCTTGCAGAAAGCGTTCTTCGGACTGTTCAACGACGAGACAGAAGACCGCTGGGGCTGGCTCGAACTGGTCGAAGTGACGGCTGCTTCGGTGTAGGAGGGAGGTAGTGTGATCCGCCGTACTTTGTTCAAGAAGGTCTGGGATGCGCACCTTGTCCGGCCCGAAAGGGCGGATACGCCCGCGGTTTTCTATATCGACCTTCATCTGATCCATGAGGTGACGTCGCCGCAGGCGTTCAGCTTGCTGCGGGAGCGGAAGCTTCGGGTGCGACGTCCCGAGCGCACCATAGCCACGATGGACCACTCCACACCGACCACACCGCGCGGCCTGGACGGGCGCCTCTCGATTGTGGATACGCAGGCGGCGACACAAATCCGGCAACTGGAAACCAATTGCAAGGAGTTCGGCATTCGCCTCTTCGCGCTGGGCAGCGATCGGCAAGGAATTGTTCATGTGATCGGCCCGGAACTGGGCTTCACTCAGCCTGGCAGAACCATCGTCTGCGGCGACAGCCACACCAGCACACACGGCGCTTTCGGTGCGCTGGCGTTTGGCATCGGCACCACCGAGGTCGCGCACGTTCTCGCCACCCAGTGCCTGCTCCAGCGCAAGCCCAAGACCTTTGCCATCCGGGTGGACGGGCGGCTTCCACACCGCGTCACCGCCAAGGATCTCATCCTGGCCATCATCGCCCGGATTGGAATCGGCGGAGGAACAGGCCATGTGATCGAATACACCGGCCCGGCTATCCGCGCGCTTTCCATGGAGGAGCGCATGACCGTCTGTAACATGTCGATTGAGGCGGGAGCGCGCACAGGCATGATTGCGCCGGATGATACGACCTTTGACTACCTGGCTGGCCGGCCGGAGGCACCGCAGGGGCCCGCGTGGGAACGGGCCCTGAAAGCTTGGCGCAGGCTCCCAAGCGACGAGGGCGCCGATTACGACCGCGAAGTGACGATCGACGCCTCCTCCCTGGAACCGATGATTACCTACGGCACCAATCCCGGCATGGTGATCCCCATCCGTGGCGTTGTGCCTGATTCGAGCAACCAATCCACACAAGAAAAATCGTTGCGCTATATGGGCCTACGGTGTGGCCAGCGACTCCTTGGCCATCCGATTAACGTGGTCTTCATCGGAAGCTGCACAAACTCGCGTCTCTCTGACCTCCGCTCGGCCGCGAGCCTCCTCAGGGGACAGAAAGTGGCGCAGGGAGTGCGAGTGTTGGTCGTTCCCGGCTCGCAGCAGGTCAAGAAGCAAGCCGAGGCGGAAGGACTCGACCGTGTCTTCCGCGAGGCAGGCGCCGAGTGGCGTGAGTCCGGTTGCTCGATGTGCATTGCCATGAACGGCGACCAAGTGCAGCCCGGCCAGTACGCCGTCAGCACCAGCAACCGCAATTTCGAGGGGCGGCAGGGCGTCGGCAGCCGAACTTTCCTTGCCAGCCCGCTTACGGCAGCCGCGGCTGCGATTACGGGGCGGATCACGGATGTTCGCGAACTTCTGAAGTAGCCATGGAACCGATTCGAATCATCACCTCGCGCTGTGTTGTGCTGCCGATTGATAACATTGATACCGACCAGATTATCCCCGCACGTTTTCTGAAGGTCACAAAGAAGAGCGGCCTCGGTCAATGGCTCTTCGCCGATTGGCGCTATGATCGGGATGGGGCCCCGCGCTCCGACTTCGTCCTGAACCAGCCCGAGTCCGCGGGCGCGCAGGTATTGGTGGCCGGTGACAATTTCGGCTGTGGCTCTTCGCGCGAACACGCCCCTTGGGCTTTGCTAGACCATGGCTTCCGTGCTGTGGTCAGCACCTCGATTGCTGACATCTTCCGGAACAACGCGCTCAAAAATGGCCTTGTCCCAGTCGTAATCAACCCGGAAACCTGCCGCCGGTTGACCGCCCATCCCGGAGCGATCGTTACCATCGATCTCGAAGCTTGCACGATCACACTTCCCGATCAAACCTGCACGAGCTTTCCCATTGATGCCTTCGCCCGTAACTGTATGCTGCGAGGCACCGATGAACTGGGGTTCCTGCTCGCCCAGGAAGAGGCGATTGCGGCCTATGAGCGAGAGTTCTCCTAATGCTTGGAACGTGTGGCCGAACCGACCGGATGAGGGCTTGCGATCTGCGCACTTCCTGCACGCCGGCTCTTGGATTAAGACACACACACAATGAACGGCCCGTGGAATCCTGGGAAGGCATTTCTAACGCAGCCGATTCAGATAGAGCGCCATGCCTACGGCGGCCTTCATCTTCAACCGTGCCAGAGCCGCCACTTCGGATCGGCTGCGAATGCCGCCGGCGGCGGTGATAGGCAACCGGGTGGCGCGCCGCAGGCTGCGAAACCACGCCAGGTTTGTCCCCCGCAGCCTTCCCTCGCGCTCCACGCACGTGCAGAGAAACTCCGAACAGTAGGGTTCGAGTTCCGGCATCAGTTCTTCCGGCCGCAACGCGTAGCGGCGTCGCCAGCCGCGCACTACAAGCTGTCCGTTTTCGGCGTCGAGCGCCAGCAAAATGCGCCGCCGGCCCACGCGGGCGACCAAACGCCGCAGGAACAAATGATTAATTCTTCCGCGGCGAAAGGCGGCGCTGCTCACGATGATCTTTTCCGCTCCCCAGCGCAGAACTCGCTCCGCCCGCGCCACCGTGCGGATGCCGCCGCCCACCCGTAGCCGACCGGGAGCCCGCTGGCAGAGAGCGCGCACCCAGCGGTCGTTGCGACTGCGCCCCATCGCTGCATCCAGGTCAATCACGTGCACGACGGGGTAGCGGCGGAAACGCTCCAGCAGACCGAGAACGTCGTCCACCGCCAGCACCCGGCGCCGGCCGCGCACCAGTTGCACCGCCTTTCCGCCTTGCAGATCGATGCAGGGGACGATCATCGGCTCAAGCGCACGGGAACGCTCCGCGCAGCGAGAAACTGCTTCAGGGCGGCAATGGGTTGCTGGCGCTCGTGGAAAATCGAGGCAGCCAGGGCCGCGTCAGCCTCGCCCGCGGTGAATACCGCGAGGAAATCCTCGGGCCGGTTGGCGCCCCCGGAAGCGATCACCGGAACGCTGACGGCGCACGCCACCGCTGCCGTCAACTCGCAGTCGAAGCCGGCGCGCGTGCCGTCGCGGTCAATCGAAGTCAGCAGGATTTCCCCCGTGCCTCGCGCCACGCCCTCCTGTGCCCAGGCCACGGCATCGCGCCCCGTCGCTTGCCGCCCGCCGCGGACAAACACTTCCCAGTGGTTGCCTACGCGCTTGGCGTCCACCGCCAGCACCACCGCCTGGCTCCCGAACGCCGCCGCCAACTCGGTGAGCAATTGTGGACGCTCGACCGCCGCCGTGTTGACGGTCACCTTGTCAGCGCCGGCCTCCACCACCGCCCGCCCATCCTCAAACTCGCGGATGCCGCCTCCGGCGGTCAAGGGAATCGCCAGTTGCTCGGCCACGCGCCGGATGGTTTCGAGGAAAGTGGGCCGCTGGTCGCGCGCGGCGGCGATATCCAGCACGATCAACTCATCAGCTCCCTCGCAGTTGTAGCGCGCCGCCAATTCTGCCGGGTCGCCCGCGTCGCGCAAGCCGACAAACTGCACACCCTTGACTACGCGTGCGCCGTCGGTGTCGAGGCAGGGGATGATGCGCCGTGCCAGGCTCATTGCGCAGACTCCAGAAAGTTCTGTAACACGCGCGCGCCGACTTGGCCCGACTTCTCAGGGTGAAACTGCACGGCCAGGAGGTTCGCGCGCTCGACCACAGCGACGAAGTCTGCGCCGTGGCAGCACATGGCCGCTGTGGCCTCGTCGGAGTGGAGCGCAGCATAGGAGTGCGCGAAGTAAAAATAAGCGTCCTCGGGGACATCCCGCAGCAGGCGGCTGGCGCGCAGGCGACGCAGTTGGTTCCATCCCATGTGCGGCAGCTTGACGCCAGCCGGCAGCGGCTCGATGGCTCCCTGCAGCAGGCCGAGCCCACGGTCGTCCTGCGCCTCCCGGCTCGACTGGTAGAGCGCCTGCAACCCCAGACAGATGCCGAGGAAAGGAATGCCTCTCTCCAGCGCCGCGCGCAGCGGCGCGCGCAGTTGCCGCTCTTCCAACGTCCGCATGAGGGCGGAGAAGTGGCCTACGCCGGGCAGCACAATCGCCTCTGCTGCGCGGAGCGCCGCGGAACCGGCGGCGGCGCGTTCGCTTTCCACTCCCAGGCGTCCGAGGGCGCGCTCGACAGAGGGCAGGTTGCCCGCGCCGTAGTCCACCAGCGTCACTTTCATAGCAACCCCTTGGTGCTGGGCAGGATGCGCTTCAGTTGCGGGTCGCGCGTGGCGGCAAAGCGCAGCGCCCGCGCGAAGGCCTTGAACAACGCCTCCACTTGGTGATGCGAGGAGCGCCCGTAGAAGAGGCGCAGGTGCACGTTGGCTCCAGCGGTCTGAGCAAAGGCGCGAAAGAAGTCTTCGAGCAGCTCCGTTTGCAGATCGCCGACGCGCCGCGCCCGCAGCCGCCAGCGGCAGACGCAGCACGGCCGACCGCTCAAGTCAATGGCGACGGCGGCCAGGGTTTCATCCATCGGCATGAGGAAGTAACCCGCGCGCAGGATGCCGCGCTTCGACCCCAGCGCTCGGCGCACAGCCTCTCCCAGCACCAACCCTACGTCCTCAACCGTGTGGTGCTGATCGACGTCCAGGTCGCCGCGCGCAGTAAGTTCGAGGTCGAGCGCCGCGTGCCGCGCCACCAGTTCCAGCATGTGATCGAAAAATCGAATACCCGTTTGCACACGCGCCCGACCGCGCCCGTCGAGATTCAACTTCACTCGGATGTCGGTTTCGTTGGTGGTGCGTCGGACACTGGCTTTTCTCATCGCAGGTGTTTCTCCAGTTCGGTGATGGTGCCCAGGATCGCCCGCGCGCCCAGCTTCCGCAGCCGGTGGACGCGCAGGCGGCGCACCGCACTGCCCCGCGGAAGGACACCCAGGAAGGGAACGCCGGCGCGTTTAGCTGCCAGCGCGTCGTCCACATTGTCGCCCAAGTAGAGCGCCCGGCCGGGGTCAGTTCCATCGAGAATGCAGAGAAGCCCGTCCGGGTCGGGCTTGGGCCGCTGCACGCCTTCCACTGTCACAATCTGGCGGAAGTAGCGGCGCACGGCGAAACGATCGAGGGTGTGGTCCAGCTCCCGGTGCGTTCGGCCCGTAAAGAGCGCCAGTTCAGAGCGCCGCATCAACCGGGCCAGAACGGCTCGGGGAAGCTCCCATCGCTCCCGTGCCACGTTGCCGTCGGAACACTCGCCCCAGTAGAAGCGCTCGAATTGTGCCTTCACCGTTTTGTAGGGAATGCGATGGTTTAGGGAGCGCACCAGGGCGTGGGTCAGCTTCCAGTCGTCGTTGAAACCGCCGCGGTTTTTCCAGCGGTGAATCTCGCTGCGCGCCAAGCGGCGACCTGTGAAGAAGCGGACGGTGTCCACAATCGTGCGGTGGTAGGATTCGCGCACGTCCACCAGCACACCGTCCACGTCGAAAATGATGATCTCGGGCTTCAGCTTTTCCATAGCTCTCGCAGTGCTCGGATCAGCCGGCGCATTTGCGCGCCGGTTCCGACGGTGATGCGGACCAAACCCACGCGGCCAAAATCGGCCTGCCGATCTCGGGCCAGGATACCCCGCTGCCGCAACCTGCGCAGCGCAGCCGGGGCGCGCGGGCCAAAGTCCACCAGGACAA
Organism: Candidatus Acidiferrales bacterium; assembly: GCA_965247455.1. Classification (GTDB taxonomy): domain Bacteria; phylum Acidobacteriota; class Terriglobia; order Acidiferrales; family 2-02-FULL-67-57; genus JACZYA01. Next base: position 526,880 of record CBDFHE010000018.1, on the reverse strand, counting down.
AGTTTCCTCCGCTGGGGAAAAGCTTGATGCCGAGCGCGGCCAGCGCGCGGGCAAGCTCTTGCCGGTTGCGGACCACTTCCCGCGCGTACTGCCGCACCAAGTGCCCATCACGCGCCGCTGCCGCGGCGGCCACCAGCGCCGCGGTGTTCACCGAGTAAGGAGAATGAGCCTTGCGCAAGACACTGATCAACGTGCGGTTGGCAAAGAGGCAACCAACGCGCAGTCCAGCCAGCCCGGCGGCTTTGGAGAACGTCCGCGTCACCACCAAGTTCGGGAAGCGTCGAATCCACGGCAGCACGGTGACGCCGGAGAACTCGAAGTAGGCTTCGTCCACCACCACCAACGTGTTGCGAGCAGCTTCGAGAATTTGTTTGAGTTCGCTCCGGCCCAGCAACGTTCCGGTGGGATTGTTGGGATTGGCCAGGAAGGACATGCGCGGCCGAGCGCGTAGGGCGCGCAAAACCTTCTGCAATGGAAACTGCATGGCGGAGTCGTAGTGCAACGCCGCGACCTTCGCACCCGCTAGTGCGGTGTAAAAGCGGTACATGGCAAAGGTGGGCTCCACCAACAACACCCGACTGCGGGGTTCGACAAACGTGTCCACCACCAGGCGCAGGGCGTCGTCGGTGCCGTTAGTCAGCACCAGTTCAGCCGGGCGCACGCGAAAAAAGCGCGCTAAGCAGCGGCGCGTGGCTTCGTACTCCGGGTACATCGCCACCTGCTCCCGTGTCAAGCGTGCCAGCGCCCGACGCACCGCCGGTGAGCAGCCCAAGGCGTTCTCGTTGAAGTCCAGGCGCAGCTTGCCGGTGCGCCCTTCGAGCGGCGGATGGTAGGGGCGCATGCGCTCGACCGCGCGGCGCACCGGGATCACCAGTTTCATTCGCGCACCTCTACTGCCCGCGCATGCGCGGCCAGGTTCTCAGCTTGGGCCAGAAGCTTTGCCACCGGCGCCAGCCGGTGGAACCCCGCGCGCGAGATGCGCTGCACGCTCAGACACTTGACGAAGTCCCCCACCGAGAGTCCACCGCGCGCACGCGCCCAGCCGCCGGTGGGCAGCACGTGGTTGCTTCCGCTGGCATAGTCGCCTAAGGGTTGAGCGCTCCACGGCCCCAGGAACACGCTGCCGGCGGCGTGGAGTTGCTTGAGCAACGCTGGCTCGGCGCCGGGCAATGTCAAATGCTCCGGCGCGAACCAGTTAACGAACCGCACCGCGTCCTCCAGGTTGCGCGCCACCAGGATGTGGCCGTTTTTGCTCAGGGATTGCCAGGCAGGATTGGTGCGGGGCAAGACTTGGAGTTGTCGAGCCAACTCACGCTCGACAGCGTTCGCCAGCCGACGCGACGGCGTAACCAACACGGCAATGGCGCCGGGGTCGTGCTCGGCCTGCGCCACCAAGTCAGCGGCCAGGAAACGCGGGTTGCCGGAGCGGGCCAGGATTAACAGCTCGGTGGGCCCAGCGAGAAAATCAATCGCACAATCGGCGCTGACCAGCCGCTTGGCGGCGGTGACGTAGCGGTTGCCAGGACCGACGATCTTATCCACCGGCGGAATGGTCTGTGTACCGTAGGCGAGCGCCGCCATCGCCTGCGCTCCGCCCACACGCGCCACGGCGCGAACCCCGAGCCGGTCAGCCGCCGCCAGTAGCGCTATGTTAGACCGGGGACAGACCACCAGAATCTTCTTCACACCCGCGACCTGAGCGGGAATGACCGTCATCAGCAAAGTGGAAACCAGCGAGTAGCGCCCGCCCGGAACATAGCACCCCACCGAGTCCAGCGGCCGCACCCATTGGCCGACGCGCACGCCCGCTTCCACCATGAGTGTCCACGGTCGAGGCTTTTGCTGTTCGGCCACACGGCGAATGTTGCGAGCAGCGTGTTCGAGGGCGCGGAGGAATTCCCGGCTGACCGCGCGGCGAGCGGCGCGCAACTCCTGCGGCTGAACCCAGATGCTGTCGGGTTGGAGGGCGACGCCATCCAGCCGCCGCGTCCAGGCCCGCAGCGCGACATCGCCGCGGCGCCTGACATCGGCGACGATGCGCGCCGCCACGCGCTCGGCGGCGCGGTCCTGCCGACGGCGAGCCGCCAGCAGGCGGTGGGCGGTGGCTTCGGTGAGTTTGGCTACGCGCATCATAGGATGATTTTGTTCAGCGGAAATTCGACAATCCCCTGAGCGTGCGCCGCCTTGAGCCGGGGGATCAGTTTCCGCACCACCGTTTCCTCCACAATTGTGTTGACCGCCACCCAGTCAGGGTCGCTCAGTGGCGAGACGGTGGGCTTCTTCAGCGCCGGTAGAGCGTCGAGCACAGCGGGCAGGTCTTGGCGGCGGACGTTCAGCATCAGACCCACGCGGTTGTAGGCGGCCAGGGCTCCTTCGAGCAACAGGGAGAGATGGTTGATCTTTTCGTGCTTCCAAGTTTCCTCCCAGGCGGCGCGGCTGGCAATCAATTTGGTGTTCGATTCCAGCACCGTCTCCACGATGCGGAGGTGATGGGCGCGCAGGGAGGCGCCGGTTTCGGTGACTTCGACGATGGCGTCGGCCAGTTGCGGGGGCTTGACTTCGGTGGCGCCCCAGGAGAACTCGACGCGCGCACGGACGCCGTGGCGTTCGAAGTAGCTTTCGGTCAGGCGCACAGCTTCGGTGGCGATGACCTTGCCTTCAAGGTCACGCACCGTTTGGACGGGCGACTCCTCCGGCACCGCCAGCACCCAACGCACCCGCCCCAGGCCGCGCTTGGCGTAGATCAGGTCGGCGACTTCGACCACGTCGGCGCCGGTTTCGAGAATCCAGTCACGGCCGGTGAGCCCGGCGTCGAGCGTGCCGCTGGCGACGTAGCGGGCCATCTCCTGCGCACGGACCAGCAGGCAGTTGATCTCGGGGTCGTCAATGGCCGGGAAGTAGCTGCGGTGGTTGACCGTGATTCGCCAACCCGCCCGGGCGAAGAGTTGCAGTGTGGCTTCCCGCAAACTGCCTTTGGGAATGCCAAGTCGAAGCTGGTTCATACCTGCTTACTCCTCTCGTAGACTTGGTTGGGATCGAAGGTGCGTTGCTCTGTTATCACCGCGGTGCCGGTGGATTCCAGCCGGCGGTAGAAGCAACTGCGGTAGCCCTGGTGGCAAACGCCGGGGCCGAGCGCCTCCACGCGTGCCAGCAGCGTGTCGGCGTCGCAGTCCACGCGCAGCTCGCGCAGACGCAAACGGTGGCCGCTCTGCTCGCCCTTCTTCCACAGCTTTTGGCGCGAGCGGCTGTAGAAGGTAACTTCGCCGGTGGCGAGCGTAGCTTTAAGCGCGCCCGGGTTCATGAAGCCGAGCATCAGGACTTCGCCGCTGGCGAAGTCCTGCACTACAGTCGGCACCAACCCATCGAGTTTGTCGAAGTCGAGTTTCATGTGGCCTCCAAAAACAAAAAGCCCCCTGACGCTTGCCGCGCCAGCGGGCTGATGAGTGCTTTTTCTACCTAGCTACCCATACCTCCACGGGCACGGCTCCGCACCGTGATGGTGATGATAGTGTTGCTGCACCCATGCTTTCATAGCTGCATAAGGCTAGCTTAGAACAGGATTTCAGTCAAGTCCTTGTACTCGTCTGTAGCTGCAAAGTGAGAATGTCCTATTTGCGCAAAGTAGGAATGTCCTCTTTCATCAGGGCCAGGAGGGACGATGAGAGAGGAGCGAATCGAATTGAGCCAACGGGAGCAGGATCGGTTGAAGGTACTCCACCAAGTCGAGCAGGGCTATCTGACCCAGGTGGAAGCGGGCCGGCGGGTGCAGGTGAGCGTACGCCACCTGCGGCGTCTGCTGAGACGGGTGCGGGCGGAGGGGGACAGGGGCGTAGTGCATCGGCTGCGGGGGCGGCCCTCGAACCGGAAGATTCCAGCGGCCCTCCAGGGGCGCATCCTGGCCCAGGTGCGGCGGCGCTACGCCGACTTTGGGCCCACGCTGGCCAGCGAGCACCTGGCGCGAGATGGGTGGCAGGTCAGCCGGGAGACGCTGCGGCAGTGGATGACCGCCGCCGGGCTGTGGCGGTCGCGCCGGCAGCGGAGGCCGGCGGTGCACGTCTGGCGAGAGCGGCGGGCCGCCTTCGGCGAGTTGGTGATGATGGACAGCTCGCCCTATCGCTGGTTGGAGCGGCGCGGACCTCCCGTGCAGTTGATCGCGCTGATCGACGACGCTACCAGCCGGGTCTGGGGCCGCTTCGCCGCCCAGGACTCGACCGAGGAAAACCTGCGCACCCTGGCAGGCTGGCTCCGGCGCTGGGGACGGCCGCGGGCACTCTATACCGACAAAAGCAGCCTGTTCCGCACCACCCGCTCGGCCCGGCTCGACGAGCAGCTCGGCGGTCAGCCGGCCCGCACCCAGATCGGGCGGGCCCTGCAGGAGTTGGGGATCGAGTGGATTCCCGCCCACAGCCCCCAGGCCAAGGGGCGCATCGAGAGACTATTCGGCACCTTGCAGGACCGCCTGGTCAAGGAGATGCGCCTGGCCGGGGTGCACACGGTGGAGCAGGCCAACCGCTTCCTGGCAGCAGTCTTCCTGCCTTTCTGGGAGCAGCGCTTCACCGTCGCTCCGCGCCAGCCGCACGATGCCCACCGCCCGCTGGGAGGCACCCAGCGGCTGGAGTCAATCCTGAGCGTGCGCGAACCGCGCCGGGTGGCAGGCGACTACACCGTGCGCTGGCAGGGCCAGCGCTGGGCGATCCCGCGCGCCCAGGTGCGAGCGGGGTTGCGGGGGGCGCGGGTGGAGGTCGAACGGCGGCTCGACGGCAGCCGCTGGGTCCGCTTCCGCGGCTCTTATCTCAGCCTGCGGCCCTGCCCGAGCCCGCCGCCCGCGCCCGCAACCCCCTTCGGCCTACGGCCTACGGGGCTTGCGGGCCCAAGGAAAGGCAAACGAAAGTACATTCCCCCTCCCGATCACCCTTGGAGGAGGACATTTCTATCTGGCAAAAAACCGGACATTTCTACTTTGCGTTGACAGCAATCTGGACCGACCTAGGGTGACACATGCATAGGAAAGCGAGAATGTTTTTGACAACTCTTATCACGCTACTGGGGATAGCGTGCTTCTACCTATTTTAGAAGGGCGTACCGCTACTATCCAGGAGCTTCAAGATACACAAGAACTCCTTCCGCTTCTTGATGAGTTGGTCGAGAGCGGCAACCAATGACTTCCCTGCGCGATTCTTCATCGAGTCCTCCTTAGAAGTTGGTGAAACAGCTCCGAGCGGAGCCTGACATCGTAATCGAAGCCACAAGAGAATTGTAAGGGGATTGGGTTCAGACGATGGAAAGATTCGACACGGAACAGGTGATTGCTATTTGCACCGGACGGTCCGATTTCCTATGAAGAGGCACAGTTACTGCCAAGTCTCCAGGACCGCGGCGATTTGATCCACAGCCCAATCCGTTTCCTCTTCTGTGATCACATAGGGCGGCATAAAGTAGAGCACATTGCCCAGCGGCCGGAGCAGCAGGCCGCGCTGGATGAATTCGGCCGCCAACCGCGGGCCCATTTGATCTAGGTAGCCACCTGCGGCTTTTGTTTGCTTGTCTTGCACCAGCTCCACAATGCCGACGCCGCCGATCACCCGCACGTCGCCCACGTGGGGAAGTTCCTGCAAGGGTAGCAGCCGCGCGCGCAGTTGTTGCTCCAACGCACGAACCCGCGCCAATACTCCATCCGTGCGGAATAGTTCCAGGCTGGCCAGCGCGACGGCGCAGCCGAGAGGATTGGCAGCGTAAGAGTGGCCGTAGAAAAACGTTTTGTTGCGGTCGTCGCTCAAGAACGCTTCGTAGATTGCTTCGGTCGTCGCCGTCGCCGCCAGCGGCAGGTAACCGGCCGTAAGCGCTTTCGAAAGACAGATAATATCCGGTGTAACGGCGGCATGTTCGCAGGCAAACATGCGGCCGGTGCGTCCAAAGCCGGTCAAGACCTCATCGGCAATCATCAGTGTCCCGTAGCGGTCGCAGAAACGGCGCACACCGGCCAGGAATTCCGCCGGCCACACGATCATACCGCCCGCCGCCTGCAGCATTGGTTCCACCAACACCGCCGCTACCGAGTCACCTTCTTCACGCAGCAACCGCTCCAGATCAGCCAAGCACTCAACTTGGCACGTGGAGCGCTCCAAACCGAGTGGACAGCGATAGCAGTAGGGTGAGTACGCCCGTGCGACCGGAAACAGCAGCGGGGCGAAAGGTCGCGTAAAGGCGGACGCCTCGCTGACCGACATCGTTCCTATTGTGTCGCCGTGGTAGGCCGAGCGGAGTGTAATGAAGCGGCGGCGTCCGGCTTCACCGCGATTTTGCCAGTACTGGTAGGCCATCTTCAAGGCGACCTCGACCGCGGTCGAGCCGTTGTCGGAGAAAAAGATGCGCGTCAAACCCGAGGGCAACAGCGCAACCAACTGCTCCGCCAGTTCCACCGCCGGGCGATGCGTACAACCGGCGAACACGACGTGCTCCAGCTCGCGCGCCTGCGCTGCCAGGGCTTCGTTCAATCTAGGATGACTGTGGCCGTGGATGTTGACCCACCAGGACGAGATGCCGTCGAGCAGTCGCCGCCCGTCTTCGGTGTAAAGGTAGACGCCTTGACCACGCGCAATCGCAAGGGGCGCTGGCGCCGTCTGCATCTGCGTGTAGGGATGCCAGAGATGCGCCCGATCGCGCGCCACCAAATCACGCTGATGCGTGGACGAAACCTGCTGCTCCCGCTCTTCCTGCCTTGCTGCATTAGCCATCGAGAAACTCCATTAACAAACCAGACGGATCAAGCTCAGCCCGCGCCCAGGTGCCCAGCCTCTCCGGCGTGAGTCGAGCAAAGCGCGGCATCTCGCCCAACACCGGGACCGAGCCGAACTGCTCAATCGCAGCACGGTTCTCAGGATTGGCATCGCCGACCATCACTACGCCGCCGACGCGCAGAGTCCGGCGTCTTAGGGCTTCCAACGTGAGCAGTGTGTGATTGATGGTACCGAGCCCCGAAGACGCAACCACGACCACCGGCAACGCAAGTGCCTCCATCAGGTCAGTCATCATATGCCTGTCGCTGATGGGAACCAGTACACCACCCGCTCCTTCAACGACCCAGCATGCTGTTTCGGTTTGCACCGCAAGAACCCGCGTTAGCAATTCAATCTCAATGGTCTGCCCCGTGAGTCGCGCTGCCAGGTGCGGTGAGAGGGGGCGGGGCAACCGCACCCCCTCGGCCAAAATCTCTTCCTCAGCGCACTCTCCTAGGACGCGCACGGTGGTAGTGTCGTCGTCCTGCTCGATGCCGGTCTGGATCGGCTTCCAGTAGCGCAGCGGCACCCGCGACCGATACCGATGCATCAAGGCGGCGGCAACCACGGTCTTGCCGACGCCGGTATCGGTCCCCGTTAGAAAGAGACCTCGGGGCACGGTACCGTCTCGGCCAGCGCTGCAACCAGCGCTGAAGCAAAGGAGTTCAGTAAGGCGTCATCGAGGTTCACATTAACGGCAATCCGCAAGCGCGCCGTTCCTGGCGGTACTGTGGGAGGACGGATAGCACGTACATCGAAGCCTTCCGCTTGCAAAGTGGAGGCCACCGCGATGCTACGCGCATTGTCGCCCACGATCACCGGGAGAATCTGGGAGCGGCCTGGCAAGACGGCCACCCCCCTTTCAGCCAGCAGATCGCGCAACCGCGTCGCGCGCTCCAACAGTTGCGTACGCCGCTCCGGCTCTTCAGCAATCACCGTCAGCGCCGCATCAAGCGCTGCGGCCATGGCTGGCGGTGGTGCGGTGGAGAAGATGAACGGGCGAGCGCGTTGGATCAGGTACTCGATGGCCCAGGACGGGCCAGCCACGAACGCTCCGCCCACCCCCAGGGCCTTACCGGCAGTATTGACGGCGAGGAATACATCTTCCCCGATGCCTGTGGCTTCAATCAGTCCGCTGCCCTGAGTGCCGAAAATACCGACCGCGTGCGCCTCGTCCACAATCAGGGAGGTATCGGTAGCCCGGCACAAGGCCGCATACTCCGCCAGCGGCGCCACGTCACCCTCCATGCTGAACAGCGATTCGGTGACGAGGAATCTTTGCCTCGGTCCGCGCTCGGCCTCCAGCAAACGGCGGATCTCGTCAATGTCACCGTGCGGAAAGACGACGCGCCGGGCGCGCGCCAATCGCATGCCATCAATCAGGCTGGCATGGTTCAGAGCATCTGAGAAGACAACATCGCCGACTTCCAAAAAGGTGGTCAGCACAGCGATGTTGGCTGCATATCCGCTGCTGAAAAAAAGCGCCGCTTCTGTGTCCTTGAATTCCGCGAAACGTCGCTCCACCGCCGCGAAGCTTGCCCGCTCCCCCCGCAGCAGACGCGAAGCAGTAGAGCCGCAGCCTTCGCGCAGTACCGCCTCTGCCATGCGTTGCTTGATCACGGGGTGTGTCGCCAAACCCAGGTAGTCGTTCGAACAGAGGTCAACTCCCGTCGGCGGGCGCAGATGCCGCCGCAGTCCCACTGCATCCAATTGCGCCAGGCAATGGCGCACGCGCCGTTCCAATTCACCCATCAGTGGCATCGGCGACCTCGGCGATATGGGGCTCCGATTCAATCCCATCCGCTCTCACTGCCCACGAACGCAGATGCATCCCCAGTTTGTCAAGCAATCGGTGATCACGATCCACTTCCGGATTAGAGGTGGTCAGCAGCTTGTCCCCGATAAAGATCGAGTTTGCCCCGGCAATGAAGCAAAGTGCCTGGGCCTCATCGGAAAGCGAAAGGCGGCCGGCGCTCAAGCGGACCATGGAAGCGGGCATCAAGATGCGCGCGGTGGCAATGATGCGCACGAACTCCAGCGGATCGAAGGGGCGCTCGTCGGCCAGCGGCGTGCCCTCGACCCGCACCAGGAGATTGATGGGCACGCTTTCAGGGTGGGGCCGTTGGGTCGCCAACTGCAAGAGCAGGTGGCAACGATCTTCGCGTCCCTCACCCATGCCGATGATGCCGCCACAGCAAACCATAATCCCGGCCCGCCTCACTCGCGCCAAGGTCTGCAGGCGCTCATCGTAGGTGCGCGTCGTGATGATCTGTCCGTAGAACGCCTGCGAGGTGTCGAGATTGTGATTGTAGGCGGTCAAATCCGCTGTCGCGAGAGCTTTCGCCTGTTCGTCCGTGAGCATCCCCAGCGTGCAGCAGGCTTCCAGGCCGAGCGCGCGTACACCCCGCACCATCTCCAGCACACGCTCGAACTCAGATCCGTGGGGCACGTCGCGCCAGGCCGCACCCATGCAAAAGCGCGTCGCTCCCTGACGGCGCGCGCGCTCGGCCGCCCGCAGGGTCTCCTCCACCGTCAGCAATCCAGCGGGTGCCACTCCCGTCCGGTAACGTGCCGACTGCGGGCAATAGGCGCAATCTTCCGGGCAGCCCCCAGTCTTGATGCTCAACAGCGCGCAGCCCTGGACTTCCTCGACTCGATGGTAGGCGTGGTGGATGGTCTGTGCGCGGAAGACGAGCTCTGGCAACGGCAGGGTGAGAAGAGCTTCAATTTCGGCCACCGTCCAGTCGTAGCGCAACTCGGCGGCCTTGAGAGCAGCCATGAATCAACTCTCACCTGTTTGAGAGCTAGGCAAAGCAACCTAAGCTACCAAATGCAGGCCGAGCAAGGCAAGCGAAACCAGTGGATCGATCGCTGAAGGTGTGGGAATTCCCTTGCCCGTGCGCGCACGGTAGCTGACAGCTGTTTCAGGGAGAGAGTATCTCTCATGTCAGGTCGACTTGGTTGAGAACAGCGTCAAATCCTGCTCACAGTAGTGGCCGCGCACGCAAGGGACTTGGGAACAACTTGGTAACAAAACATGTGAAAAAGGCCCTCTTTTCAGGGGGCTGAGATTGCGAAAGAGCGAGACAAACCAACAAGTTAGCTAGTTGGTTCTGTTAACTACGAACCAGAAGGTCGGGGGTTCGATCCCTGCCTGCCCGCCACAGCGGGCAAGCGGCAGGCAGGCCTTCGGGCGCGCCGCCTGACCGGCCGCTGACAGCCCTACCTGATTGCGCCCTCAAATGCTCTAAACCCGGATTTCCGATTTGGCTGTGGTACCGTATCGCCAGGACCAGTCGCTGCGCCTTGAGTTTTGGGGCTCCGACGTAAGGAACCACACTACGGAGGGTGACACCCGGTGGGTGAATTACAACACGAGCCATTCCAGTTCGCGTTCAACGGCTTCCTGAAAGTCGCGTTCCAGGGATCGCGCGTCACTTCTGACGCTGGCCTCATTCTGGTGCGCGAGTTGGATGAACGTCTGGGGCTGGAGACACTCATCGCCGAGCACCTGAGCGATTCCCGACAGGGGATGAACACCCAGTTCAGCGTGGTGGATCTCCTGCGGCAGTCGGTCTACAGTCGCCTCGCGGGCTACGAAGATCTCAACGACGCGGGGCGCGTGTCGGCAGACCCAACATTTCGTCTCATCGGGTCGCCAAAGCGCTGGGACCGGGGTGCGGCGCTGACATCGACGCTGCATTGGTTCGAGACAGAGCTGCTGACCCACGAGGAGAATCTCGTCGGGTTGAGGGCCGTGAACCGGGAGGTGCTTGCACAGGCCGAGATGGCGACGCGCGCCGACCGGATCGTGCTCGACATGGATTCGAGCGAGAGCCCGGTGCATGGGGCGCAGGAAGGGAGCGCCTATAACGGGCACTTCGAGTCCGTCTGCTACCACCCGCTGTTTCTGTTCACCGAGCATGGGGACTGCCTCGCCGCCACGCTGCGGCCAGGCAACGTGCATAGCGCCGACGACTGGGACGACCTGCTCGTACCGGAGATTGACCGGCAGCAGGTGGAGGGCAAGCGCGTAGCGTTCCGCGCAGACGCCGCGTTCGCGAAGCCCGAGATCTACGACGCGCTCGAGCAGCGCGACGTGGACTATGCCATTCGCATGCCGGCGAACAAGAGCTTGGAGCTGGAAATCGAAGACATCCTCTTTCGTCCGCCGGGACGGCCGAGCTGCAAGCCCTTGGTGCGCTACCAGAGTTTCCGCTATCAGGCCAAGAGCTGGACCACGCCCAGACGGATCGTCGCCAAGGTGGAGCACCACCAAGGTGAGCTGTTCCCTCGCGTCGGCTTCATCGTGACCAACATGGCCCTCCCGAGCCGCTCGGTCGTGCGGTTTTACAACAAGCGCGGTACGGCGGAGCAATGGATCAAGGAAGGCAAGCAGGCCACCCACTGGACGCGGCTGTCGTGCCATCGTTTCCGGGCGAACGAGGTGCGCCTGCAACTGAGCGTCCTGGCCTACAATCTGGGCAACTTGTGGCGCAGACTGGTCCTTCCGCTGCGGGTCAAGCGCTGGTCGCTCACGAGTCTCCAGCAGCGACTGGTGAAAACTGGGGGCCGGCTGGTGAAGCATGCGCGGTACTACTGGCTTCTGCTGGCGGAAGGGCATCTCACGCGGCGGCTGTTCGGCGACATGCTGCGGAGGATCTGGGCGCTACCCGTGCCGGCAGGCTGACGCGCGGCCTGAAGTGCAACGAAGCCCGCCCGGCGATGACACGGGGCACACGTGTGGAGCGGTGTCTGAGAAATGCCCGAAAAGCAGGGGTTCCAGTCGGTCGCACGTCGGCGCGGGCTCAGATGAAGGCCTTTGAAGCTGAGCGATTGTGCGACGATCGAAGTTTTTGTGCGATCGGCGGCGATCGGGTGTATAAACGTGCCATCAGGGGCAGGCAAAACGGAAATCCCGGTTAAGAAGGCAGAGGGGTAAGCCCGGTAGTAAACCGTGTTGACGATCAGAAGAACGCTCCCGACCAGGTTGAGCGATTGGTAGGAGGTTGAGTCGCCTTTAACTCTTCTGGCTGAAACCAATGCGTACGCCACCAGCAGAGCTATTGCTCCGATCCAACCTACGATGTCAACCAAGGCTTCTTTGTTCATGGTAGTGATTGGGCTCCTTTAACCCAGGGAAACACGCGGGGCACCTTCTCGCTCTTTCCGGGTACCAGATTCTTCGGACGGCTGCCGCTTCCCGTGGGACGTTCGAGGGTTCAGATACCTTCCGGCGCGCCTTCAAGTTTCTGTTCCGCAAGCTACCGGCGGAAGGAAGGCTCCGGCATGGTCGTGCCGAGGATGCGCAGGTAGGTAATCAACTGCGCGCGGTGATGGGCTTCGTGCGTGATGATCCCGAAGAGAATGGCATACACCCGGCGGCGAAACCCCAGCCCGTCATGGGCGCGCTCCTCCTCGAACCGCTCCACGGGAAACGCCGCCACTAAAGCCAGCGTTTCGCTATGCACGCGCTCAAGGTTCTGCGCTTCCTCTTCCAGCGACCCCACGGTACCGAGCACGGCGCGCAGACCCTGCGGGATGCGGGCTTCGTAATAGGCGAAGTTGGCCTCCAGCGCCACCCGGCGGACGCCCTCTTCCGACATCCAGAGGTGGCGCAGCATCTCGCCCACGCTCAAGGCGTCTTTTTCCGGCTGCCATCCAAGCTGGTCTGAGCCCACCATCTGCACCACTTGCCGGGTCTGCTTGCGAATGGCCTCTTTTTGTTTAAGGAAGAGTTCCTTGACGTCCATGCGCCTACGCTCCACCTTCCACGTCTAGCTCCGACAGGGTATGAGTGCGACCACGGTTCTGCTCGCGGAGCCATTCCATCAAGGGCTCAAAGTAGCGCAGCATGGCCTCGGCGGAGAGGTCTTGGCCGGTTTTCTCCCGCAGGACCTTGCGCCAATCCACACTGGCGCCCGGCCGCATGATGGAGTCCAGAAAGCGGCCCACCTCTTCCCGCCCGAAGTAGTTAGTGTCATGCGGGTCCTCATTCAGGATTTTTTGCGCAATATGGTCGTGCAACTGGAAGAGCAACACGTTGGAGAGGGCGTAGTCGTAGTACTGTGCCGGGTCGTTGTTGATGTGAGTCTTGGTGGCCGCGTCGCAGTAGCGCTCATCGCGCGGCGAAGGCGGGGCGATGCCCTGGTAGCGCGCCTTCAACTCCCACCAATGCTGGTTCCACTGGTCGGGCGAAAGCTCGGCGGCGTAGAGGTCGTGCTCGAAGCGGGTCATGACCCCGGCTGACCAGGGAATGAAGACCACGTAGTTCAGCGCCTCCTTGAGCAGCGTCTGGATGGGATCGGGCGTGGTGCCCTCCGGCACCAGCCCCACGGTGGCGACAAAGCGCGGCTGCATGGCGGCCAACCCCATCAACGAACCCATGGCCTCGTGGTAGGCGCGGTTGGCCCCGGAGCGGAGCAGCAGCGGCACGTCGGGATTGGTGTAGGAGATGTAGTAGTAGATGTGGCCCAACTCGTGGTGGGTGGTCTCATACCACTCGGCGTTCCTCTCCACGCTCATCAGGGAGCGAATGTCCTGCTCCAAGTCCAGGTGCCAGGCGGAGGCATGGTTGTTCTTCTTGTAGTCGGCGTCGGGCGGGAGCGGGTAGAGCGAAGAGCGCTGGTAGAAGCTGGGGGGCAGCGAGGCCAAGCCCAGGCTGACGTAGAAGCGCTCGGCCTGCTTGACCAGCCACTCCGGCTCTTTCGTCCGCAACGCGCCGTCCAGGTCGAAGCCCTGCACACTCACCAGCGCAGTCCAGTCCTGACCCCAGCGGTTGGGGAGCCAGTGGGCGGGAATCAGGTCGGGGACCGGCTGCTTGTATTTTTTCGCCAACTGGTAGCGGAAATAGGTGTGCAGCTCGCGGTAGAGCGGGCGGAGTTCGCGGCTGAGCGCGTCCATGAGCTCCAGCATTTCCTCGGTGGTCATGCCGTAGTCGGACACCTGGTAGCTGAAGAAATCCTGGTAGTCCAGGGCACGCACAGTTTGGTTGCGTAGGCGGCGCAGTTGTTCCAAGCCTTCTCGCAGCGTGGGGCCTACTTGCTTGGAGCTTTGCCAGGCTCGGAGGCGCTTGCGGATGTCGGTCTCTGACCGAAGGATTTCATCAATCCGATTGGTGGTCACTTCCCTGCCCTGGATTTTGTAAGTGAAGCCGTAGAGCTTTTCGACCTGCTCGGTTTCGGCGGCGATGCGCTCCCGCACCAGCTCGGGGACGGTCTGCGGCTTGTCAGCGGCCTGATAGAGGATGACTTCGAGTTGCCGGACTTGCAGCGGGGTCAACTGCTCGCGCTGGGCCAGCAGGCACCGGCAGATTTCAATGTTCTGGGTGCTGCCGGTAAAGGCGGCCAGCGCCTCATTGGCGGCGCGGGTTCGCTGGGCGTTGGTGTCGTCGCCCTCGACAATGCGCGTGTTGGACTCCCACTCGGCTAGCGCCGCCGCGTAGCTCAAATCGGCATAGGTGGTGGTATAGCCATCGAGAAACTGCTGCGCCTCCATCTGGATCTCCGTTGCTCTCCGGCAAGAAGTGCTGCTCAGCAGAACCAAGAATGCCAAAGCAACCAAGAAACGGGTGGGTCGGTTCATTGCGCTCCCCTCCTGCGCCAACCAAATCGGGCTGACGATGCGCTGCTCATCATAGCAGACAGGCCTCCCCCGATGAGAAGGGCCTTCAGCCGGAAGAGGCTAGTTTGCGCTAGAATCTACAACTGACGGGAAGCAAACCGCCGCCGGAGGCTGCAGCGTACTCGGCGCAGTGAAGCCGCCGAATAAAAGGAAACCTAGAGGCACTTCTGTACGTCTCAACCGCAAGAAGCAATCCAGGAGGAAGACAGGATGCGTAAGTTCACACTTGCTCTAGGCGCACTGGTAGTTCTGGCCGGCGCAGGCCTACTCGGCTGGCGAGCTTACTCGGGCCCGCCGGCGCCTCCAGCCGCGGTGGGGTTGGGCGAAGCGGTGACCGACTTTACTCTCCCCGACACCAACGGCCAGGCTCACTCGCTGGCCAGCCTGCGGGGAGAGCGAGGCACGCTGCTAATTTTTGTGTCCACCCGCTGCCCGGTGTCGAACCGATACAACGAGCGCATGGAGGCTCTCCACAAAGACTACAGAGCTCAGGGCATCCGCCTAGTAGGCATCAACCCCAATCGCAACGAGCCGGTGGAAGAAGTTCGCGGCCACGCCAAAGAGAAGAGCCTGACCTTTACCATCCTGAAAGACGAGGGCAACCGCATGGCCGACTACTTGGGCGCCTCGGTCACGCCGGAAGCCTACCTGCTCGATACCCAGGACTTGCTGCGCTATCACGGCCGGTTGGACGCCGACCAGTACGAGGCCAGCCTGAACTCAAATGAACTGCGCGGGGCGCTGGACGCCCTGGTCGGAGGAAAGGAGCTGGCCAACACCAGCAAGAAAGCTTTTGGCTGCACAATCAAACGTGTTTCCCGGTAAGCGGGTTGCGAGTGGCGCGCTGCTGGCCGCGCTGGCCATGGCCGCCCTTTCGTGCCAATCGGAGCGCGAACCAGAACCTGCTCCTCCACCGGCGGCAATCACCACCGAGGCTGCCTGGATTAATCTCGAAGAACTCCAACAGCTCGTGTCGGAGGAAAACGACCAGGTGGTGGTGGTGAACTTTTGGGCCACCTGGTGCGAACCTTGCCGGGAGGAATTCCCCGACTTCATCCGTTTCTACAACCGCTACACAGGCCGGGGCCTGACACTGTTGGCGGTCTCGCTCGACAGTCCGCGGGTGCGCGACACCCTGGTAAAGGAATTTCTGGCCGAGCAGCGCCCCCCTTTCCCCGTGTTTCAAAAAACCGCCGGCGACGACGATGCCTTTATCAACGCCATCGACCCAGACTGGAGCGGCGCCCTGCCTGCGACCTTCATCTACGACCGCAGTGGCCAGCGCCGCCACGCGCTCTACAGCCAGCAGAGTCTCGAATCGCTCGAAAACTACATCCAACCCCTGCTCTGAATCTGCGGCGGGAATTTCACTCGCCACAGGAGGCTCCACAACTTTTTCCTCCTGCCAGGGTTGAATGAATGTGGGAGCAAAGGAGGAACAGCCATGAAGCCTAAAGCAATGTGGATTTTTGCGGTTGTCTTGGGCGCGACCCTGCTGGCGGGAACTGCCTGGAGTCAGGGCTTTGGCCGCGACGGAGAGCGCGGGGCAGGATGGAGGGGTCGGCACGGCGACGGGATGCGGATGCTCGACAACCCTGCGTTACAAGAGCAGCTCGGTCTGACCGAAGAGCAAACCGAGCGGCTGCGCGCCCTGCGCAGTGATGCGGCAAAGAGCGGCGTCCGCACGCGCGCAGAACTGACGATCAAGCAGATGGAACTGCAGGAACTGCTGCAAGCGGAGGAGCCCGACCGGGCGCTGATCGAGAAGAAAGTGCGGGAGCTATCGGACGCCCGCTATACAGCACAGATGCAACGCATCGACCATCGCTTGGCTTTCCGGTCGGTGTTGACCCCCGACCAGCGGGAAAAGATACGGAGCCTGCGGAGGCAATTCCGGCAGCGGCGTGGCGGGAGAGGCTTTGAGCCCGGGCCGCGGCGGCGCGGCTTTGACCGGGGGATGGAACCGGCGCCAGAGCCAGAGGAACCGCCGCTCGACTAAGCGCTGAGCTTCACTCCGCCGCCAGCAGCAGCGGGGTAATAGGAAGAAACGCGCCGGCAGGCGGGGCTTCGGGCGCAGAAGCAGGCGGGGGCGCGCCTGCCTGTGCAGGCAGGTCTCGCAACTCCCACCAGGTGTTGGCGCTCTTCAGTAATTCCAAGAGCAGCGCGGCGCGCGCTTCGCGTTCCTCCCACCAGCGGCCCGGGGGGAAGCGGACATCGGGGGCGGCGCTGAAGCGCACCTGGGTGCCGTGCCTGCGCAGTACAGCATAGAAGATGGTGCGAGCGCGGCGGGTGTGGAAGTTGGACGTCACGACGATGATGCGGCGCAGGTTGTGCTCCGCCAGGAAGCGGCGCAGCGCCAGCGCTTCGTGCAGGGTTGACTCAGCGTTGTGCCGAAAGACCAGCAGCGCGTCGGGCGGCAGGCCCAGGTTGGCGGCTTCGCGCTCCATCAACTCGGTCTCGCTGAAGTAGGTGCGTAGCGGCGGGCCGCTCAGGATTAGTCGCGGCGCCCACCCCCGGCGGTAGAGTTCGACGGCGTGGCGCACGCGGTCACCCAAGACCGAATCGCCGCCCAGCACTACAATGGCCTGAGACCTCTCCAGCCGCTCATCCACTACCCACCAAGCCGCGAACGCCCGCAGCAAGGGCCGCCGCGCCGCGTAGATGATTCCTCCCAACCCAGCCAGCAGCAGCAGGACCAGCAGCCAAAGCAGAATCCCGCCGCGTTGGCGGGAGCAGAGAGGAGCGCGGGGAGGCGGCGGGCGCACCAGGTCAATCCTCGACCGGAAACTCGCGCAAGCGCGCGGCGGCCGCTTCGGGCGTGACGGTGGTGAAGTACACCTCCTTGGCAATGTAGGGACGCGGCTTGCGGGGCAGCACCGGTATAAGCTCCAGGTGCCAGTGGTAGTCGTCCTCGAGCGAGTCCCAATAGCCCACCCGGCGGAGCAGGCTGGCGCGGTTGGGACAAGTGTGCAAGATGAAATGGTAAGCCCCGCTGACCTGTTCCATGCGTTGCAAGGTGTGCCGCAGGAGCCGAGCCAGCTCTTCGCGGGCTGAAGAGCGCAGGTAGTTGTCCTCAAAGCTGTGATGGTGGCGCCGGGACAGAATCCACGTCTCGTAGGGGTTGCGGGGAGCAAAGGGACAATAGGCAACATAGTTCGGGGTGGCTTCGATCAGGCGAACCTGCTGCCGGAGTTCCTGCCGAGCCATGTCGCAGAAGAGACACCGCTCCTTGAGCTGGAAATAGTCTCGCGCGGAGCGGAGCTCGTGCAGCACGCGCCGGGGGACAAAAGTGGTGGCGGTGAGTTGCGAGTGCGAATGCGGCAGCTCCTGGCCGGCTGCGGCGCCGGAGTTCTTGAACACGGAGATGTACTTGAAGCGGATGTCCCCTTTCAGGTCAGCCACCCGCAGGGCGTAGGCTTCCAGCACGCGGGCAATTTCCGCGTCGGTGGCCTGGCTGAGTGTGCGGTCGTGCTCCGGCAGTTCGACGATAACTTCGTGAGCGCCGACCATGCGCATCTTGTCGTAGAGGCCATCGGCGGCGCGGTCGGTGCTGCCCTCGATGCGAAACAGCGGATCGAAGTGGGGAAACACGCGAACCTGCCAAGCGGAGGAGTTCTCCGGCAAGGCGAGCAGGGTGGGCGCGGTCAGGTTCTCGTTGCCGGGGCAGTACGGGCAGGGCGAGGGGGGAGGCTCGCCGGGCTCACCCTCTCGAATGACCACCCAGCTCCGGGTGATGGGATCCTTGCGCAGTTCCATTCTTAGTAGAGTCTTCGCGCCATAGCCGCGCGCTAGTCTATGAGGGTGGGTGCAGAAGGGTCAAGCCGGCCCGGCGGTCGGTGGTGTTCTATTTTGGCTTGTGGAGACAGTTCCCCCAGGCAGGGGCTCGTCCTGAAGGCTTCAGCCCGAGGGCTTGCCCTGAAGGGCCTGGGGGCTCGGTGCGAAATTAGGAAGCGGCCCGTGACTATCGGGTGTAGCGGGCAGGCGTGGGGCCCTCTTCGAGCAGGTGCCGATCCCAGATGGCGCCTTCGCGAGTGTAGTAGGCCATCTCGAAATCCTGGGTCAACTCCAGAGCGTCGGTGGGGCAGGCGTCCTCGCAGAGACCGCAAAACATGCAGCGGGAGAGGTCGTAGGTGAAGGTGGTCAGAACCTTGCGACGGCTTTGCTCGTCGCGCTGCCAGCCCACGACGATCAGGTTTTCCGGACAAGCCAGCGCGCAGAGGTTGCAGGCGATGCAGAGGGTCTCGCTGGTTTCCGGGTTGTTGTTCAGCCGGGGCGCGCCGCGGTAGCGCTCGGCCACGATGGGCCGCTCCTGCGGATACTGCTCGGTGTAGCACTTGCTGGGTGCCTGATAGGAGAAGGTGCGCCGCAGCCCTTGCAGCAGATCCACCAGAAAGAGTCGTTTGAGCGTCTGTTTCCAGGTCATCGCCCTTGTCCGAACCTCTCTGAAAGAATACAGGCTTTCGTTCCTGCGGTCAAACTCCACCAGACAGCAGATAGTGAGCTAAAAGGGTGTTGCCTTGGCTGATGATGAAATACGTTTTTCTCTCCCAGCGGCCTGCCTGCGGTAGGCAGGCTGGGGCCGCTGGGCTGGACATTTTTTAAGAAGCACACACACCAATGTGTGTCGGCATTTCGACTTAGGCACTTTCACTCATGTCCAACCCGGTGGCCCCGGCCACCGGGGCTCAGGCTTCCCCCTGGCTGGGTTTAGCCCTCCACGCGGTCGCCGCCACGCGCGAACCGCGAGGCACGGCTGTGCTAGAATTCGGTCGGCAGAGCGGAGAGCCCAAACACGCCTGCCTTGTCGCGGAGGGGTGCCGGAGCGGTTGAACGGGGCCGCCTCGAAAGCGGTTAAGGCGCTAAACCCGCCTTCGGGGGTTCGAATCCCTCCCCCTCCGCCATCCTACGTTCTACAAGTTTCGGACGGCAGGCCGACCGCCACACCCCGCTGGTAACCAGAGGCGCACCCTTCCTCCTACGCAACCTATCCCATACGGTTACGTCTAACCATTGTGGTGCTGCATTGACCTCATCAACAAATTGAAGTGGGATTCTCCCGGGAGACGAGCTGATGACACATCCGACCACAAGCAAAACGCAGCCGCGATTTCTCACTGGCTTGCTGCTGCTGGCGGCGCTGGTGTGGTTGCCTCTGGCGGCGAGCTGCCAGAGCGGCGCGCTGCCCGAAGAAGTCCGCAAGAGTTTCGCTTCGGCCATGGACGCGCTGGGCATCGAGCCCGGCAGCGTGGTAGCCGACGTGGGCGCCGGCCCCGGCCCCTACACTTTCCCACTGGCCGAGCGGGTCGGTCTGGATGGAAAAGTGTACGTGGTGGACATTGACGAAGACGACTTGGCCAAGATTCGCAGCCGCGCAGAGAGGGAGGGCGTCGTGCAGGTCGAAACCATCCTGGGGGCGACCGATGACCCGCGCCTGCCGGCGGCGGCGCTCGACGTGGTGTTGGTCATCAACGCCTACCATGAATTTCACGAGTACGACGAGATGTTGCAGGGGTTCCACCGGGCGCTCAAACCGGGCGGGCGGCTGGCGATTATCGACGCCAAGACCGACGCCGGCGAGGCACGCAGCCGCTACCACAGCCGCCACCGCATTCCGGCTGAATTGGTGCGTGAAGACGCCCGACGCAACGGCTTCCGCTTTCTGCACAATCAACCACGCTTCGTGCACCACCGCAGAAACCGCGAGTTTTACTTCCTGGTGTTCGAGAAACCTGCGTCCTAACCGGATCGGAGGCTTTCTTAAGATTTTTGCGCTGCGCGGCGGAGAGCGAAGAAGCGCTGGAGCAGCGCCGCCGACTCTTCCGCCAGTACACCCGCTTGGACTTCGACGCGGTGGTTCCAGTGGGGACTTTCCAACAGGCGCAGGCAGGAGGTGACCGCGCCGCCCTTGGGGTCGGGCGCGCCATAGACCAAGCGGCGGATGCGCGCATGCACCAGCGCGCCGACGCACATGGCACAGGGCTCGAGAGTAACGTAGAGGTCGCAGTCAGTCAGGCGGTAGTTGCCGCGACGCTCGGCGGCGGCGCGTAGGGCCAGGATTTCGGCGTGCGCGGTGGGGTCATTGGTGGCGATGGGGCGGTTGTGCACGCAGGCGATCACTTCACCTTCCGCCACCACCACCGCTCCCACGGGAACTTCACCTTCCTCGGCCGCCGCCTGAGCTTCGGCCAGTGCCTGCTCCATGAAGGCGAGGTCAGCGTCAGCGGACATGGGAAACCGCTGGTCGGCTCACTTCTTCTTGGGTGCTAGGGCTGCCTCCACCTTGCTCAGCAGCTCGCGGGCGGGCGGCGCAAAAGCGGTGCCGAATTGGACCAGCTCGCTCAGCACGCTCCGTGCCTGCTCCATGTTGCCGCGGCCACCCATCCTGGCGTAGGTAAAACCCAACCGCCAGAGGTTGCGCGCGTAGTACTGCGGCTGATCTTTCAAGAGCGGCATACCGACGCGGAATTCCGCGATGGCCTCGGTCGTCTTTTCCTGGTGCAGGAAAACCTGCCCCAAAGCGGAGTGGGCGATTCCTTCCCAGAGCTTCTGCTGCTGCGCCCACTGCTCGTCGCCCAAGCCCTCCGGACGAGCCTTCTCGGGCTGTTCAGTCAGCAAGGAGAGCAGATGGTTGGCGAGCTGTTCGGCCTGCTCGAGGTCCTGCCCGCCCTCGCTGAGGGCATCGGCCACCACCACCAACACAGAAACCTGATCGGGGTCGGCTTCCAGCACGCGTGTGCCCCACTCCAGCATCTTGGCGGTGTTGCCTTGCTGCTGATAAGCAAAGGTTATAGCAACGAAGGCGTGCTTGAGGTAAGCCGATTCGGGAAACAGTTCCAGGAAGCGTTCGAGCGCTGCGGGGTCACCCGCCTGGCTGGTGGCGACGAACATTTCGTAGTCGAGCGTTGGCAGCACCCGCCCGGCTTCCTGGAAAGCCCGCTGCTTTTCAGTATCCCAGGCTGAAGGGTTCCAGCCCTCGGGCGCCGGCATGGTTCGGACTTGCTCCAGCAACTGCAGCAGGCGTTGGGCCTGATTCAGACCTTCTCCCAGGTCGCCCTTGCCCAGGAGAGCGCGCACTTGAAGAGCGTAGGCGGCGAAGTTTTGCGGGTCGCGCTGCAACAGTTTTTCCCCCGCCGCCAGCGCTTGGTCGTACTGCTTTTCCGCCAGGTGGGTTCCCTGCAACAGGTGATAACCCAGCAAGGCCAGAGGGGAGTCAGAAGAGCCATCGATCATTTGCTGGATGAGCTGCGCCTTCTGGGCGGGATCGGCGGCTTCAATCTCCCTGAGAGTAGCGTCCGGACGCGTGCCCGCCGCCACGTTTACGCGGATGCCCAAAGGCTCGGGCACAGCGCTGACGGCGTCGGCCAGTGTGAGCTCCAACGGAAAAGTCTCGCCGGGCTTCAGAAAAAAAGTTTCGGTTTTGGTGACGTAGTCGGGCGAGCTGACCCGCACCACGTGATCGCCCGCGCCCAGGTCTTCGACCACCAGCGGCCCCTCAGCGGGAAGAGTTCCCTGGCTCTCGCCGTCCACCACCACCTCGGCACCGGCCGCATTGGCGCGAATCTCGATTCGTGCCGGGGCCTTCACCACCTGAAAGAGAACCGGCTTGGCCTTCAGGGTGCGCAGGTTCTCTTCGAACCGCGGCGTCACCTCGAAGGCGATGCCGCGCGCCCGCACCATGTCGGCCACCTCCCGCGAAGAGACCTTGTCTTGCAGGAGTCGGTAGATTTCACTTTCCTGCAGGGGGGACTGGTCGCCGCCCTCCTGAGCGCACAACCCAGGTGCCCCCGCCAACCCGAGCAGAAGAACGCTCACCCCCACGAGTCGAAGTATCCGCCTTGTCATGGCTCGCCCCCTCTCGTATGCTCGCCGACCACCGCTACCCCGCTCAGCGGGGCAGGAAACGCGGTACCCGGCGGCGGTATTCTACATAGTCCTCACCCAATCGTGCCAGTAATTCCCGCTCCTCTAACTCGGTCACCAGAAGCGCCAATCCCATGAACCCCGCCACCAATACCAGCAGGCGGGTGGAACCCGTCAACAGGACTGCGCCCGCCCAGGCCAGCATCATCCCCAAGTAGCGGGGATGGCGGAGGCGGCAGTAGATGCCGGCGGAAACCACCTGCCCGCGCGGCCGGCTGGATTGGCCTGCTTCGCTCTTCCAAGAATGCAACTCCGGCAACCCGACCAAGACGCGCCAGCCGGCCTGATGCTCCACCCGGCGGATCAACCAAACGTCCCCCAGCAACAAAAGCGCGCCCGCCACGGCGAACAGCGGGTGGCGGGAGAACCTCTCCTCCAGCCACCAGTCCAACGGCAGCAGCAGCGCCAGCGCGACGCCGGCCCATACCGCCGGGGCCATCCAATAGTAACGCGCCCGCGCGCGGCTGCGCCAGAACTCGGCGGCCGGATGCATCAGCAGCCAGAAGAGTGGCACGGGCAACTCCACCACCAACGCCACGAGAGCGACGGCGTCGCGCACGCGTCAACTCAACTTCAATTTTGCAATTCGCTGCTCCGCCGGAGCAGCCAGCGGCCGGGTCAAAACCCGACCGCGCCTTCGATGGCCACAACAGCACCGACGATACCCACCCCAAGTGCCAGAATTCCCTGCAAGAAGGGTGCCGCCGCTGCCAGCGCAACCAACAGCACGCCGAAGAGCACATAACCCACCCGCATTCCTGAGCTAAGGTTCGAGGCTATCTTCATCTTGTCCCTCCTTCCGGTTGGCTCCATACTAGGCCGCGACGCCGGAAGAGGCAACTGGATTTCTTCCGACCGCGTCACGCAGGAGGAACGCCGATGGATTTGAGACTTCAGGACAAGGTCGCGGTGGTGGCGGCCGCCAGCCAAGGGTTAGGACGCGCTGTCGCCACAGCATTGGCCGCCGAGGGCGCGCGGGTGGCCATCTGTTCCCGTTCGCAGGAGAGGGTCGAAGCAGCGGCAAGGGAGATTCGCGCCAAGACCGGCGCCGAGGTGTTGGCCGTGGAAGCTGACGTAACCCGCGAGGGAGACGTGGAACGCTTCGTGGGAGCGGCGGTGGAGCGCTGGGAGACAGTGCACGTCTGCGTGGTGAACGCGGGCGGGCCGCCGGCCAAGCCGTTTGCGGAGATCACGCTGGAGGATTGGCAGAACGCCGTCAACCTGAACCTGATGAGCGCGGTGCATTTCTCGCGCGCGGTGCTGCCGCGCATGCAAGCGCAGAAGTGGGGCCGGCTGATTTTCCTGACCTCGGTGGCGGTCAAGCAGCCCATTGACGGCCTGCTGCTCTCCAACGCCGTGCGCAGCGGCGTCACCGGGCTGGCCAAGAGCCTGGCCAATGAGTACGGACGCGCGAACGTGCTGGTCAATACCGTCTGCCCCGGCTACACCCGTACCGAGCGGTTGCAGGAATTGATTGGCGCTCTCTCCACGCGGAAAGGTGTCTCGAAGGAAGAAGTGGTGCAGGGCTGGACCGCACAGACTCCGCTGGGTCGGCTGGGCGAACCGGAAGAGCTGGCGGCGCTGGTGGCTTTTCTTTGTTCCGAGCGGGCGAGCTACATCACCGGCAGTTCGATTGCTGTGGACGGCGGCCATGTGAAGAGCCTGCTGTAGTCTAGAGCAGGTGCGGAGCCTGCCTGCGGTAGGCAGGCACCTCTTCCGGACCGAAGTAAAACTAAGCTGAGAAACTGCACCCGAAAGGCACCGAGAAAAAGGGGGCATCCATGGAAAAACTAGGGGAGACGAAGTATCCGGTTCACGAGTTGCTGCGGCGGCGCTGGAGCCCGGTGGCATTTTCCGACCGCCGGGTGGACCCGGAGACTATCGGCAGTCTGCTGGAAGCGGCGCGCTGGGCGCCCTCGTCCTTCAACGAGCAGCCCTGGAGCTTCATCGTCGCCACCAAGGACGAGCCGGCCGAATTCGAGCGGCTGCTGGGTTGCCTGGTGGAGGGGAACATCACGTGGGCGAAGCAGGCGCCAGTGCTGATGCTTTCGGTGGCCGAGCTCAACTTTGCCAGGAACCAGAAACCCAACCGCCACGCGTTTCACGACGTCGGGCTGGCGGCGGCAAACTTGGTCGTGCAGGCAACCTCTCTGGGCCTGGCTGTGCACCAGATGGCCGGGATTCTCCCGGACAAGGCGCGCGAAGTGTACGGCATACCGGAAGACTACGAGGTGGTGGCGGGAATCGCGCTCGGCTATCCCGGCGATGCCGCCAAGTTGGACGAAAAGCTCCGCCGGCGCGAACAGGCCCCCCGCAGCCGCAAGCCGCTGGAAGAGTTTGTCTTCACCGACCGCTGGGGGAAGAAATCACCGCTGGTGACCGATTAACCGAGGTGCCACTCAGACTGTGCCTGAGAAACTCCCCGAACTGGTAGCTTGCATCGGTATTGACCTAGCGTGGTCGAAGAAAAACTGGAGTGGAATGGCCCTCCTCCATCTCCATGCTAGCGCCGGACAAATTGAATTTCTTGAGACCTGCTGGCTTCAGGACGACCGTGAAATCTTGAATTGGGTTGAAAGGCGGTGTGAAGCCACTACGGTACTAGGCATTGACGCACCGATTATTGCTCCCAACCCGCCCGGAACGGGACGCCCCTGTGATCGAGAGGTTTCGAGCAAATATGCTCGCTACGAAGCCGGCGCTTTCCCAGCTAACCGGAACAAGTGCAAGCGACCCATCCGGCTACGGCAGAAACTTGAAGAGTCCAAGTTCAGCTCGAACCCACAGCTTGCCCCACGCACAAAGGGACATTGGCAAATTGAGGTATATCCCCATCCTGCACAAGTGGTGTTGTTCAACCTGTCCAAGACGTTGAAGTACAAGAAAGGCCGGGTGGAAGAGCGTCGCAGCGAACTCAACAAACTAGGGAAGCACATCTCAACAGACCTGGCTAAGCAAGAACCTAAACTCATATCGAACGAAACACTCTATGAGCTGTGCAAGATCGATGACACCCTCAAAGGAAAGGGTCTGAAGGAGCGAGAGGATCGGTTGGACGCAGTAGTCTGTGGCTATGTGGCTGCCTATTATTGGACGTGGGGCTTAAATCGGTGTGAAGTCATTGGAGAAGAAATCGAAAAAGGCTACATCATTTGCCCAAAATTCTTAGATGATTAGCAGCAGCGGGAGGGGTTGTCTTTGTCGTTGAACTTTCTTTCCATGCGCTGGCGGTAGAACTCCTCGCGGGATGGAACCGGGCAGTCGAGGTTCTTCCGGCGCTGTCGGGCTACATAGAGCTCGTAGGCGGAGTCGCCGGTCAGCTCGCGGAAGCCGGACCAGAGCGTGGCCAGCTTCCTGCGCGTCTTTTGGAGCAGCTCGGTCATCGGTTCTATTATCGCCGATTGGGCTTCCCCGCTCCAGTGATTTTCCTCACCAACAAAGATTAACCGCAGAGACGCCGAGGACGCCAAGAAAGGGCGTCTCCTCCCCTATCCCAGATAAGGTGGGGCAGACATTCCTGTCTGCCAAAGAAAACCGCGGACAGGAATGTCCGCGCCACTTAGGATAAAACTTTTCGTTACTTGTTCCCTAGTCGCCGAGGGCGAACTGCGTAGCGACGTAGGGCGTCTCCTGCAAATCGGACTTACGGCGGCCGCTGAGCAGGCGGTACCACTCCCACGCAGCCGACAGCACCACCACGAACACCAACCCCGCCAGCAGCGCGGTGACGGCGGCGTTCAACTGCGCGTTGAAGATCAGCCGCTGGGTCTCGGCCACCTTGTCGGGGGAGATGAAGCCGGCGGCCAGTTGCTCGGCCATCTGGCGGGCGTTGGCGAGGAAACCGATGCGCGGGTTGGCGGAGAAAACTTTCTGGTAGCTGGCGGTCACGGTGACGGCCACCAACCACACCGAGGGCGTCAGCGTCACCCAGATGTAGCGCAGCTTGCCCATCTTGATGAGAATCGTAGTCATGATGATGAGCGCTACGGTGGCCAGCAGTTGGTTCGAAATGCCGAAAAGCGGCCAGAGCGAGTTGATGCCGCCCAGCGGATCGAGCACGCCCTGGTAGAGGAAATGCCCCCAGGCGGCGACGATCAGCACGCTGGTGACGACCACGCCCGGCATCCAGCCCGTCCGGCCGAGCGGCTTCCAGAAATGCCCCAGCAAATCCTGCAGCATGAAGCGGCCCACGCGCGTGCCCGAGTCGAGAATGGTCAGGATGAAGAGCACCTCGAACATAATGGCGAAGTGGTACCAGAGGGCGATCATCGCCTCGCCGCCGATGGTGTTCGAGAAAATGGTCGCCATGCCGACCGCCAGCGAGGGCGCGCCGCCGGTGCGGTTGAGCAAAGTCTCTTCGCCCACCAGTCGCGCGAGGTTGTCCATAGTGGCGGCGCTGACGGGGAAGCCCCAGGTGGTGATGGTGGCGGTGGCTTTTTCAACCGTGTCGCCGACGATCCCCGCGGGACTGTTGATGGCGAAGAAGACGCCGGGCTGGAGCACGCAGGCGGCGATCATCGCCATCACGCCCACGAAAGACTCCAGCAGCATGGAACCGTAGCCGATCATGCGCGCTTGCGTCTCACGCATGATCATCTTGGGCGTGGTGCCCGACGAGATCAGCGAGTGGAAGCCGCTGACGGCGCCGCAGGCAATGGTAATGAAGCAAAAGGGGAAGATGCCGCCGGCGAAGATGGGGCCGGTGCCGTCGGCGAAGCGCGTCAGCGCCGGCATCTGCACTTCGGGCCGGGTGAAGATGATGCCGAGGCCGAGAATGAAAACTACGCCCAGCTTGATGAAGCTGTTCAGGTAGTCGCGCGGGGCCAGCAGCAGCCAGACCGGCAGAGTCGAAGCCGCGAAGCCGTAGAGGATGACCGCGAGGGCGAGCGTCGTCCCTGACAAAGTAAAGACCTGCGCCCAGGTGGGCGAGGCCGCCACCCACTCGCCGCTGACGACGGCGAAGAGCAGCAGGCCGACGCCGATGACGGTGGCTTCGATCACGCGGCCCGGCCGCCAGAAGCGCAGGTAGAAGCCCATCAGCACCGCGATGGGCATCGACATCGCCATGGTGTAGGTGGCCCAGGGGCTGACCTTGAGCGCGTTCACCACCACCAGCGCGACCGCGGCCAGCAGGATAACCATGATCGCCAGCACCGCGAACAGCGCCACCATGCCGCTGAGCTTGCTGACCTCTTCGCGCGCCATCTGGCCCAGCGACTTGCCGTTGCGGCGCGTGGAGCCGAACAGCACGATGAAGTCTTGCACACAGCCGCCCAGCACCGCGCCCACAATCAGCCAGAGCGTGCCCGGCAGGTAACCGAACTGCGCCGCCAGGGTAGGGCCGATCAGCGGGCCGGGGCCGGCGATGGCGGCGAAGTGGTGGCCGAAGAGAATCCACTTGTTGGTGGGGACGAAGTCGCGGCCGTCGTCGAGGCGCTCGGCGGGGGTGGCGCGGCTTTCGTCCAGCGTCAGAACTTTGGCGGCGATGAAGGAGGAGTAGAAGCGGTAGGCGACCAGATAGACGCAGACGGCGGCGATGATAAACCAGACGGCGTTGATGGGCTCGTCGCGCTCAATCGCGATGGCGCCCAGGCCCGCCGCGCCGCCGAGGGAAATCGCTACCCAGAGCAGTACCTTCAGCAGTCGCTTCACTGATCCTTGCCTCTGGTGAATGATTGGATGCTGCCCGGCTCGCCCATGCTGCCGGGAACGATAGCAACACAGCAAAGAAGATGTCAATGAATTTTGAACAAGTGCATGCCAGCCTTGATAGCCGTGGTGTAGAGATAGACCCGCTCTTGCCCGAAATGAACACGCACCTCGGATGCTTCCCGTTGGTCGGCTCGTTCTGACTGCCTGTTACCCGTAAGAGTATTATGAGGGCTTCTTCTCACTGTGGAAAGAGGCCGACCCGGACATCCCCATCCTCCAGGAAGCCAAGGCCGAATACGTCAAGCTGCAGTAGCCGACCCCCGCTTCCAATCCATGCTCCGCCGCCCGCCTGCGGACGGGCAGGCATGAACTTCCCGGAGTAGGCTGCTAGGTGAGGGGAGAGTCCCACTCGACGCTCCCTACCATCACCTTCCCAACCTGTCGCCAGAGGCCCTCATCGGAAGGCTTGCCACATATCGTCAATGAAGGTGTTATAGGGATAGGCGCCCTGCAGGAAAAACCGCGTCTGGCGTTGCCTCTGCCAATCCGCGCTGTAATCTTCGCCGATCTGGTTTGTGATCTCCATAACCGCCCAGGAGTCATCCTCCGACATCCACCGATCCACATAGTCGAAGAAGGCGGGGTGATTCCAGAACGGCTCGGCGCGAAGCAGTCTGATTGCCAACGCCTGGCCGACCCAGCAGTTCGAGGTACAGCATCTCCGGTAGGATTCTCCAGTCGTATTCGCCCAGTCCCGCGGCTGCAGGTCGCCTACAGTTACGGTATCGGTGTAGGTGGGACCTTAGCCGTGAGCTACCTCTTTCATCGCATGGGCCAACACAAGCGGGAACGCATTACGCCCCTGATCGTCGCCACCCCGACCGCCGTTTTGGGTGGCCTGAACTTCCGGTTTTAGTTTTTTTTTCGCTACCCGAGTGGAGTGTCCAGCGGTCACTGCGTCAAACTCTACCCGACCCTTTCCGCGCTCAACCGCCCGATTGTTCAGTGGGTCGACCCGGATGCCTGTGCGGCGGAGCCAATCAACGGCAGGGTGTTAGCCGCTTTGTTTTCAGAAAGCATGTGGCACCGGCCATCCAGAATGCCACCCGCTTCGATCACCAAGCAGGTGGTATGTACGTCACCTTCAACTGCTCCACTGGAGAAGATCTCCACCCGCTTCTTCCTGGTAACTTTGCCATTGATCTTTCCCGCCACCGAGACGATCGCACTCTGAATTTCCCCTTCTACCCGCGCACTTTTCCCCACAATCACTTGCTCCTTGCCCCGCACCGTCCCTTTGACTTCGCCTTCCAGACGGAACGTCCCGGGGAGTTCGATTATTCCTTCCAGCTTCACCCCCTGGTCAAAGACACAAACGTACTCCCCCGCACCAGCCGGCTTTCCGTTTCCCATACCCACCCCCTCTCGGGAATAGAAACACTGGGCCCTAGTCCGTATGACTGACAGGAAAAGCAATTCTCCTAGCAACCTAGGGGGCATACAAGCGAAAACCGAGCGAAAGCTGTGGGCCGAGTGTGGAAAACCCTAGAAAGTTGTGGACGCCTGTGAAAAAAGAGCCTGCGATCGGCCACGGGGAGACCCGCCTGCCAAGCGTCTTCCAAGTCCCAGCCTACGAACTTCCTGAAGTGCACCGCCAAGCCACTTTCGGGGTGCAGCCCCAACTAACCAAGAACGGGCATTTTGCGCAAAGACGAGCAACTACTTGCGCAATCCCATCAACGAAGCAGCATGTGGAAAAATGCGAAAATGATTTCCCTTCTCCGTCGAAAGATGGTGCCCCTTGCCGGCCGTGGAGCTATCTCCAACCGGCCCAATGGGTTACTCGCTACCACCTTGACCTTCTCGTGGAGAGCCAATTGCTCTGTTCCGACGCAGAGAGAAGGTGCTAGATGTGTGGGATGGTTGGCCAGGTTGGCTCACGACCGCCGATACCGCTGCTGGCCGGTGGACTGAAGCGGCTCGAATACCGTGGCGACGACTCCGCGGGCATGGCGGTCGGGGGCAACGGCCAGGGGCTTGCGCTGCGGCGCGCTTCCGGCAAGCTGGCCAACCTGGAGCGCACGCTAGTGTAACGGTGGAGTGATACCAATGGTCAATCTTTGCACCCACTGTTTCAATGCGACTACCGGTGTGCCGATCCTGGTGGGTGAGTGTGCCTTAATCTTCGGCATGGCGGTTGACATTGTGGCCGATCCGGCGTGCGAATGCCCCTGCCATCAAGGGCATGCCTGCGTGATGCCGAGGCGCCTCGCCGGGCCCAATGTGAATCACCTGGACACTTCTGAGAAGTTCTCCTAGCGATTGCAGACCCTCCACGCGACCGTAACTTCGCGGGCGCACCACTGTTTACTTTGCCGGCCAAAGAACCCTAGAATCGGGAGCCGTTGGACAAGGGAAACACATGAAGCAAGCGAACACGCCCGAACCCTTTACAGTGGCGGTGATCGGGCTGGGCTATGTGGGGTTGCCGCTGGCGCTGGAGTTTGCGCGCGCCGGCTGCCGGGTTCTTGGCCTCGACATTGATGCCAGCAAAACCCGGCAACTGCGGGAAGGCCACTGCTACCTGCAGCAGGTTGACTCCTCAGGTCTCAAAGACCTGGTTGAACGGGGTCTGTTTCGCCCCTCCACCGACTTCAAGTGCCTGCGCCAAGCACAGGCGGTTGCCATTTGCGTGCCGACGCCGGTGACCGAGGCGCGCGAACCCGATCTCAGCTATATCGTAGAAACCAGCCGCACGATCAGCCGCTACTTGGAGCGCGGCCAACTGGTCGTGCTGGAGAGCACCACCTATCCCGGAACCACCGAGGAGGCCGTGCTACCCTTGCTGGAAGAGAGCGGACTCCAGTGCCCCGTGAACGCCGCGCCTGACGGCCCGGACCCGGACTTTTTCCTGGCGTTCTCGCCGGAGCGCGTCGATCCCGGCAACAAGAAGATTCAGTTGCGCAAGATTCCCAAGATTGTCGGCGGGGTCAACCCGGCCAGCACCGAGCGAGCCCGACAACTCTACCAGCGGGTTTTTGACACAGTGATTCCCGTCTCCTCCGCCCGGGTGGCGGAAATGAGCAAGCTGCTGGAGAACATCTACCGTTCCGTCAACATTGCGTTGGTCAACGAGCTGAAGTTGATCTGCCAGCGGATGGACATCGACATCTGGGAAGTGATCGAAGCGGCGGCTACCAAGCCCTTCGGCTTCACCCCTTTCTATCCCGGCCCGGGTTTGGGGGGCCACTGCATCCCGATCGACCCATTCTATCTGGCCTGGAAGGTTCGCCAGTACGACATGACTACGCGGTTCATCGAGCTGGCGGGCGAGATCAACACCGCCATGCCCTACCACGTCGTCCAAACGGTTGTCGATGCCCTGAATGCCCGTGGCCAGGCGCTGAAAGGCGCCCGCATCCTGGTGTTGGGGGTCGCTTACAAAAAAGATGTGGACGACACCCGCGAATCGCCGGCGCTGAAAATCATGCAGCTACTAAAAGAACGCGGGGCCGAGATTGCCTACAATGACCCCCACGTTCCTCAGCCTCGTCGAACGCGCCGTTATGACTTTTCCCACCTCAAGTCGGTACCTCTGAACGAAGAGAATCTGAAAAGTGTTGACTGCGTGGTGTTGGTGACCGACCACAGCGCCTATGACATGGACGAGATCGTCCGCCACTCCCAACTGGTCATTGATACACGAAATGCTACCCGCGGAATCGCATGCGCCACCACCAAAGTAGTGCGCTGCTGACCCCAGGCTCAATCGGACAACCCCGGTGACTAAACGTAGCCCAGGCCAGCGAGGCGGTCGTGGATGATCTTTTCCTTATCGCCCGTGCCGCCTCCACCCTCGGGCGGCTTCTTCTCCATGCCGGCTACCAGTGAGCGGCCCTGCATGGAGCTGGGGATTTCGTAGCCCGCCAAGTCGAGCAACGTGGGCGCCACGTCCAGCAGCTTGGCGCCTTCGTACTTTCCGCGCAACGGGCAATTGGGAGCGGCCAGCAGGAACATGCCGAACTGCGCATGGTTGCAAGCGTCGGGGCCAGTATCGTTTTCCTGCACGTGAAAGCGCCCATGCCCCACACTCCCGATTGAACGCCAGAAGAGTCCTCCGAAATGAACAACCAAGTCGGGCGCAACGTTGCGGACGTTACGGTATATCTCCTTGGGCTTGAAGACCAGTGAGTTGAGCGGGTTTCCCTTGTTGTCCAGCAGGGCCTCGAAGCGGGCTTTCATCTCATTTTGAAAAGCTTCGCAGTCGCCGGCCGGAATCACTCCCTGCGGCTCGCGCCCCTGCACGTTGAAGAACACGCGGGCGTAGTAGCCGCCCTCGCTCCAGACTTTGGTCTTGGCCCAATTGACCTTCAGCTTGGCAAAGGGTGTGATCTCCTTGGGATGCTCATTGAGAACCAGCAGGCCCGCCTTGATCAGCCACTCGTTGACAACAAAGCCGCCGTCCAGACGCTGCGCGCCGTGGTCGGAGACCACCAGCACCACGGTCTCGTCGTCGAGCAACTCGAGCACGGTGCCGATCTGCTCGTCCAGACAGAGATAGTAGTCCGGGATCAGGTTCTCGTAGGGGTTGCCGGGCTGATACTGAAAATGTTTCTTGTCGAAGTAATTCCAGAAACCGTGATGCATGCGGTCGAGCCCGATGTCAACGAAGTGGAAATAGTCCCACTCCTGCTCGGTGAGCAGCCAGCGCACCACCTGCCACTGCTTGCGACTCATCTCAAAGATTTCTTTCTTAAGCCATTCCTTATCGTCGGTGCGAAAGCCCTTGACGTCCACCGGGTATTCGCCTACCAGCTCGTTGATCTTGGCTTTTATTTCGGGCGGGTGGGTGAACTCGCCCTCAACGGTGTCGGGCGTGAGGAAGCAGCCCACGCTGATGCCGTTGATGCGGCGGGGCGGATAGCCCGGCGGCACACCCACGATGATGGACTTCTTCCCCTCCCGCGCCAATTGGTCCCAGATGGCCAGCTCCTTGATGGACCCAGAGGTGGCAAAGCCGAGGCCGCTGTAAGAATAGTCAGTACGATTGCGGAAGCCATAGACTCCCAACGAGCCCGGATCCTGGCTGGTGGTCATGCACATCCAAGCCGGCACGGTAATGGGCGGGATCACGCTCTCCAGGCGCCCGTAGACACCCATGTCCATCAGCCGACGGATGTTGACCAGCCGTTCGTCCCGAAAAATGATCTCCGGTGCGGCACAGTCAAGTCCAAGAACGCAGATTTTCATCCCGTCACTCGCTCAGAGCAAAGAGCGCCCTTCCATAGAGTCATGCTTCGGAACTCCAAGATAACGCAGAATCGTGGGCGCCATGTCAATAATATCGGCGTGATTGTGCCGGGCGGCTTGGTTCATGAACAGGATTTCCGGCACGGCTTCGGGGTCAATGATGTGGTCGCCGCTCCAGCGACGCAGATTGTCTTCAAACAGGCCTGCCGGCATCCCGCCCAGCGCCGTCTGCCAAGAAACGCGAAAGCCGGGGGCGTAGTTGACGAGAAGGTCGGGCGCATCGCCGACGTAGGCGCCTGAGTAGAGTTCCTCCCGCCGCGAGACACTATTGATGGCTATGCACGCGCCGGCCGGGTCGGCCAGGCCGGTCAGGCCGTCTTGAATGGCGCGCCGTACCCGCTCGGCCTCCTGACCTTCTTCGAGGATACCTTCGCCTTCGCGTCCCTTGCGGTTGAGGTAAATTCCGCCTAACCCCAGCGCGTACGCATAAGTCCTCGACCAATCCACGCCAGCAAATTCGGCTCCCAATTCTTGGCCGGGCTTCTTGCCATTCTTCAACGACAGCAGGCCGTTCTGGTGCAGCCAGGTGTTGATGTGAACTCCCCGCCGGAAGGTGTTGAAGCCGTGATCGGAAAGTACAATCAGCAGCGTGCTCTCGTCCACGTATTCGAGCACGCGCGCCAGCAGCGGGTCGTAGCGGCGGTAGTGCTCCTCGACCTGCCGGGCCAACTCCGGCGCGCGGTCGCGGTCGAAGTAGGGATGGCTGGGGTCGCGGAAGCGCCAGAACATGTGCTGGATCCGGTCGGGGGTATCAAAAACGACGAAGAACAATCCTTCCGTAAAGCGGTCCAACTCGAAGAAGGTCATCTTTTCCCGCTCGGCCAGAACCAGGTCGCACTGACCTGCCCCCCTTAAATCGGTCCAGTTGATAAGTTAGAGGTTAGGGTACGGACTGGACATGGAAGGGGGGAGGAATGCCGAAGAAGCGATATCCAGCCGAACAGATCATCCGACATCTACGAGAGGCGGAAGTGGAGCTGGCCAAGGGCCAGACAACGGGAGGGGTCTGTCGGAAGTTGGGAATTACGGAGCAGACCTATTACCGATGGCGGAAGGAGTACGGGAGCTTACGAGTGGATCAGGTGAGGCGACTGAAGGAACTGGAACGGGAGAATGGCCGACTGAAGAAGTTGGTAGCAGATCAGGCGTTGGACCTTGCGATTCTGAAGGAGACATCCTCGGGAAACTTCTGAGCCCGCCCCGACGGCGGCAGGCAGTGAAGCATGTCTGCCAAGCCATGGGGGTGTCGGAGCGGCGGGCGTGTCGGGTGGTAGGACAGAATCGATCCACGCAACGGCATCGAACCTTGGCGCCACAGGATGAACCGAGCCTGGTAACTCGGACGCTGCAGTTAGCCGGCGAGTACGGCCGTTATGGCTATCGGCGGATCACGGCGCTGTTGCGCCGGGAGGGGTGGCGGGTGAACCACAAGCGGGTAGAGAGAATCTGGCGGCAGGAGGGACTGAAAGTGCCGAAGAAACAGCCCCGCAGAGGCCGGCTTCGGTTAAGACCGTGCTGGCAGGATCATGTCTGGGCGTACGATTTTGTGGCAGATCGAACCCACGATGGTCGTCCACTGAAGATCTTGACGGTGGTGGATGAATACACGCGAGAGTGTTTGGCGATCGACGTAGAACGGCGAGCCGATTCGATGAGTGTTTTGGAACGGCTAGCAGCCTTGTTTGTGGAGCGAGGAGTTCCCGATTACCTTCGCTCGGATAATGGGTCCGAGTTCACCGCTCGGTTGGTACGGGACTGGCTGGAACGGGTCGGGGTAAAACCCCTGTTCATCGAGCCTGCGAGCCCCTGGGAAAACGGGCAGGTAGAATCGTTTAACGGGAAGTTTCGAGACGAGTTTCTGAATGGAGAGATCTTTTACACCTTGCGGGAAGCGAAGGTGTCGATTGAGGGATGGCGGCGGGAGTATAACAGAGTTCGCCCGCACAGCGCGTTGGGCTACCGGCCGCCAGCCCCGGAAGTGATCCTGCCGTTACCGCCGGGTTCCGCTCCGCTCCACCCGGCTGCAACGGCGTATGGACTAACATGGAAGGTGGACCAATAACCGGGGGCAGGTCACGGTCAACCTCTTCAGCCAAGGCGCGCTCTACCCGCTTGGACTGCCGATGCCCCCACACGACCAAAGAGACATGACCTCGGCTAAGCCCAAGGCGTTCAGCAACTGCCATTTGAACCCCACGCAGGTGCCGCGCCCGCAGCGCTTTTTTCATGATATGGTTGTTTCGAGAAAGGGAGTTTTCTATATAGCGCCATGCTTATAGCATGGCGCTATCGAATGTCAAGCGAAAAGCGCAGTGAAAAAAGACTGGCAGTTAGAAATCCTGAAACTGCGTAAGTCTCTCGGGCCCAAGGTGTCTCAACAAGAAGCGTGTGAGCGTCTGGCCCACATAACAGGTGGCGTGAACGTAGCTCAATCGGTCTGGGCGATGTGGGAAAAAGGAAAGCGTGAACCTACAACTGCTCAGTACGTATCGCTGGGCAAGCTCGCCGGCCCGCCTGAGTGCTGGTTCTTTTTCGAGCGTGCGGGCCTGTCGAAGTCAGACATCTACCGGCTCATGGCGGACGCCCAGGAACACGTCCTCAGCCGGATAGAGAGCAAGCGGGCTGAGACCATCAAGGTCATCCCGCGCGACGCCATCAAGGGTGGCCGCCGCAAGGCGATGGAGGTCGGCCACGTTGCCATCCCACTCCTCAGCGACTCCGCCGCCGCCGGCTCGCCGCGCATCATCGACGAACAGATCGTCGAGCGCGACATAATTGTCGCGGCAGAAGATGTGCCCCACCCGCTCGATACGGTCTGCATCAAGGTTTCCGGCGACTCTATGGCCCCAATTCTCCAGGAGGGCTACATCGTCGCGGTGGACGCAGCCCAACGCGACCCCGCCCTCCTGGTCCATCAAATGGTTGTCGTCAAGGAGTTGACCGGCGACGATGCCGGGATTACCATCAAGCATCTCGACCGTCGCGGTCGGGAATACGTCTTAATCCCGGAGAACAAAGCCTATCGCCCCCAGGCCATAACCCGTGACCACCACATCATCGGCCGCGTGATCTGGTGGCACGGCCACAAGGAGTAGGGTCAGCTTCAGTCCACCCAACCCATCGTTACGCCTTCGACCATGATCTCTCTAAGTTGGTCCCTGGTTAAACTATGTTTTTGTGCAAGCTCTACTCTATATTTTTCTTCAAGTTTGGACGAGAGGTCAAACTGCTTCAGAAACTGTAGGTCTGAAAATCGTGCCCTTGCCTTGCGCATCGCTCTGCGGTCATCGGCGCCCATTTCGCGAAATACCCTCTTGCGCTTTTGCTCGGATAAACCAAAACGGTCTTCAGGATTTTGGGAAAGGGCGGCCAGCCTGCCCTCATCGATGACGGCGCGGGGCTCTACTTTATCCAACGGTCCCATAGCGAGCATTCCGATCCAGCGGATTCCTTGGGCCCTCGCCTGTTCTTTGGTCCCATAAACGTAGAGGTAGATGTTGGTCGCCTGGCTGTGGTACCGGAAGCCGCGGCGGGCCTTGGCGGAGCGATAGCGTTTGAGGATCTCAGCCCCGAGTTCCGCCTTGGTGGGAACGCCAGAAACCACGATGTGCTGCTCAATCTGGGTCTTGATCGGTGCGTCGTAGACTTCCTCTTTTACCACCGCATAAATGACGCTGGTTGAGGGTGAAGCCTTCCCTGATACGACTGGAGGTCGTGCAGAACCTGGTGTAATTGTTTGCTGGGCGCTGAGCGACGAACTAGAAGGGGGCGAGGACGGGCCGGTAAGGTCGAAAATCAACAGTACAAGAGCTAAGAAGAAAACGGTCCCCAGTCCGATTTTTGCTGCTCTAGTCGCTGTCATGTATTTCCCCCTTCGTGCCTGGTTGACGCAAGGATACTCTCTTCAAGCCGTACCTGCCATAGGGAAGATGTCGCCCGCCATCTGTTCTATAGTTGTAAGGTTGTAGGGTTGTAGTGTCAGGTTGTAGGGTTGATGTTGTAGGGTCTCGCCGCAACTTGTTGAAAAATAACAACCACCTGTTTTAAGTTCCTACCTTCTCGGACACAGAGCGCGTCCCTCCCAATTTCCTTAATCCCCCTGTAACCCTAACAAAAATAAAAACTACCACTAATTCCCGCCAACCGCCGCCAACTGCCACCAATCCCGCTCCTTGACATGTGGCAACCGTTCGGCCCGGCGTCGCTCCGTACTCTAGGCCTGCCGCGCTGTTGCCCGCCCCTTTTGCTCGTCCGGAAGAGGTGCCTGTCTGCCCTGCCTACCGCAGGCAGGCTCCGCACCCGCCGGTGGAAGGCAGTGCGTTGATCGTGGAATCACCCGCGGCAGGGGGGCGCGGGGCTCGGTGTAGCGGCCTGCTCGGTTGACAGTTGAATTCGTGAGCCGGAATAATGGCCGTGAGGTGCACGATGACGGTTCACCGCATCAAAAGCTACTCCGCCGAGAGCGGCTACGTGTACCAGTACTGCTTCGCCGAAAGCCGCCCGGCTGAGCGTTCCCGGGCGGGCGCGGGCACCGAGTACGTTTTTACCGTCTCCCGCGACCGCAAGCACAACTTCGATGTGCCCGTGCTGCTGCGGCAGGAGGCAGTGGAACACTGGGCCGCCAGCCACGGCCGCCCGCTGGACGGTACCGAACAGTACGCCGCCGTCAAGATGCGGCTCTTCAGCGCCTTCGACGAAATGGATGATCTGGAGCGCGACCGCCTGACGGTGGAAGTCACACCCGAAAACATCGACGAGCTGTTGGCCGCGCTCGACATCGGTTAGGGTTAGCGCTCGCTTCAAAGTAGCCGACCAGTCTCCCCCACGTCATAGATGAGCTTGCCGTCTGCTACCCGCGCGGTTCGGTGCAGGCGGTGGGGCTCGGTTTTCTTTTCATCGAAGATATGTATGACCTCCACTTGGCGGAGAGCTGTCAGATGGTCGGAGATCAACGAGCGGTGGCAGCGCCACCAAAGGCGCTCGGCGCACATGTACGCCACGCGATTTCCTGCGGCCAGTTGGAGCAGCTCCTTGATTCCGTCTTGAAACTCAGGCGTCTCCATGTGGTCGGCGTAGTTGCGGAAACTCTGGCTGCGCAGGGCGACGTGGGGCGAGTCCGATCGCTTCTTCTTGCGGTAGCCGCCCAGCAACTTGCCGAGCCAGTGGTAGGCAATCCCCGCTTTGGGTAACTCATCAGCGAGTCGTTCTCGGTTGAACTGTGGGTGGCGGGCCGAAGTGGGAAAAGAACGCACGTCGGCGACGGCTTCGATTCCGTGCGCCCGCAAGGCTGCGGTCAACTCATCCAGGCTGCGGGTCGAGTGTCCAATGGTCCAGAGCGTCACACCTCTTACTTCAAGTACTCAGCCAGCCAGTCGTGGACGGTCTGGTACCAGAGCCGGCCGTTCTGGGGCGTGAGAATCCAGTGGCCCTCGTCGGGATAGTAGAGGAATTTCGACGGCACGCCCTGCCGTTGCAGCGCGGTGAAGAGTTCCAGGCCCTGTGTGAGCGGCACGCGGTAGTCGAGCTGCCCGTGGATGACCAGCGTGGGCGTCTTGAAGTTAGCGGCGAAGTTGTGCGCCGACCACTTCTCGTACATCTCTTTGTTAGTCCAGGGCGTGCCCTTGAACTCCCACTCCGGGAACCACAGCTCCTCGGTGGCGCCGTACTCGCTGGTCAGGTTGTACACCCCGGCGTGCGAGAACAGGCACTGGAAGCGCTGGGTGTGGCCCAGAATCCAGTCGGCCATGTAGCCGCCGTAGCTGCCGCCGCCGGCGCAGATGCGGGTCTTGTCCACGAACGGCAGCGTCTCAACGTAGTCCACCGTCTTCATGATGTCGGTGTACACCTTGCCGCCCCAGTCGCCGCTGATTTCGTCCACGAACTTCTGCCCCCAGCCGGGACTGCCGCGCGGGTTGGGCGCCACCACCACGTAGCCGGGCGCGGCGAACAGTTGCATGTTCCAGCGGAAATGGAAGCTGTCGTACCAGGTGCCCTGCGGGCCGCCGTGGATGAGCACGACAACGGGGTATTCCTTCGACGGGTCGAAGCCGGGCGGCTTGATAAGCCAACTCTGCACCTGCGCGCCTGCGGCCCCTTCGACGCGGATGGATTCGGCGGGATTCATGTCCAGTTCGGCCAGCAACGCATCGTTGATGTGCGAGACCTGTTGAGCGCGGCCGGTGCGCGCGCTGGCGCGGAAGACCTCGGCGGGGGAGTGCGAAGCCTGTCGGGTGAAAACCAGGGTCGTGCCGTCGGCGGAGAGGTCGAGACTGCGGTAGGTTCCGTCCTCCACCACGGTTTGGATGGTGCCGGCGAGAACCGCGACCCGGTAGATGTGTGAGCGCGCCTCCACCCCGGCGGTGAAAAAGATTCCGGAGCTATCTGGCACCCAGACAAAATTACCTACGTTGTTGTCGAAGTCGGGCGTCAGCGGGCGGATCTTTCCCGTAGCTCGCTCGTAGAGCATGAGCTGGCGCCGGTCGGACTCAAAGCGGGGCCGCTCCATGGCGATGTAGGCGACCCAGCGCCCGTCGGGCGAGTACTGCGGCGAGCCGTCCCAGCCTTTGCTGGTGGTGATTTTCTTGGCCTCGCCGCCGGTGAGAGGGACCACCCAGATGTCGCTGTTGGTGCTCATTGCTTCGTCCGGGTCGGTGTTGCGTGCAAAAGCCATTTCGAGGCTGCTGGGCGAGAAGCTGTACTCGTGTGAACCGCCCAGGTAGGGGGGCACGTTCCAGTCGCCGGGCGTGACGTCGCGCGCCTGGCCGCCTTTAGCCGCCCCGCCCAGGCGGGCAGGCATGACGAAAACGTGGCTGCGCTTGCCGTCCCACCAGGTGTCCCAGTGGCGGTACAGCAGGCGGTCGTAGAGCCGCGCTTCTACTTTGCCTTTTTCCCTTTCTTCATCACGCTTCCTGGTGCAGTCCAGGTCATCGCAGTCGGCATAGACCTCGGCGGTGAAGGCCAGCCACGTCCCCTCCGGCGACCAGAGCAGACCATCCACGCTCACCGGTAGGTGGCTGCGCTGCAAGGCCTCGCCGCCTTCCATGGAGAGGGCCCAGACCTGCCAGCTTCCGCTGCGGTTGGAGAGGAAGGCCAGGGTCTTGCCGTCCGGCGACCAACGGGGCGAGCGGTCACGCTTGCCCTCGGGTGGTTGGGTGAGTTGGCGGTTCTGTTCGCTCTCCAGAGAGGCCAGCCACATGTGGGAACTGCGACCGTTCGTCTTCAGATCGTAGCGGTCCACCACGTAGGCTACCCATCGTCCGTCGGGCGAGATTTGCGGGTCGCTCACCCGGCCCATGGCAATGACGTCTTCATAGGTGAGCGGGCGCTTGGTCTGGGCTGCCGGTGAGACGGCCCCCAGCAAGAGAGCCAGCAGAACTAGGGAAAGAATCAGGGAACGGCTGCGGTGCATCGGGTTTTCCTCCGTTTGAAGGGCTGCCAGCCTATTATCACACAGCCACACGTTGGTGTAATCCATCAGTCCCGCTGGGCTACCGACGGCCCGCCGAGTGCGCACGGCCGATCAGCACTCCATTGACCACCACGCCCGCCGCACCCCGCACTGAGTCGGGCA
Organism: Candidatus Acidiferrales bacterium; assembly: GCA_965247455.1. Taxonomy (GTDB): domain Bacteria; phylum Acidobacteriota; class Terriglobia; order Acidiferrales; family 2-02-FULL-67-57; genus JACZYA01. The sequence goes on along the minus strand of CBDFHE010000018.1, from coordinate 486,029 downwards.
GCGTTTCTCCGCCTATTAGAAAACCGCACGACTATGAGAAATGCTCTCCTGGAACTGCCGGACTCAGACCTGGATATCAGCATCGGCAGGAACTTCGAGAGCCTCACATTCATTTATGACAATGAAAAACTCAGAATTGATAAACCCCAACTACTCTGGGACTGCCCCTGCTATACTCCTCAGCAAAACACGAAAACCAAACCAAGGAAATCACAGGCTAAAAAGGATTCAAGATGCCCTATTCACTCACACCCCAAGGGTGTGCACGTGGATGCAAGATTCGGCTCCGGCCTAGTCCTATTGAAGTGGAGGAAAGCTCAATTCTACTGGCGATGCGGCGCAGAACTCTGGCCACCCTCGGTTGATGCCTTCCATATGCTCAGAACCCTGGAATCGGCTGGCATCTTCCGTAGGGAAATCGAAAGCGTGTTGGACCTGGGATGCGGAGTCGGGTTCCTGGGGATTCACATAGCCTTGAACAATCCACATGTGACCCAGTTGGACCTCGCTGATTGGCTACTGACACCTTTGCTGTACAGTCTCTTGAACTGGCAGTTGAATGGCTCGCGGCTCGGGCACATCCAGGTCAATCCCAAGTTAGGGCTATTCACAGATTGGACCACTACCGGACACGTGCCAAGACCTCATTACGACCTGGTTGTCTGTAACCCACCTTACCTTCCCATCTTGCCGGGATTTGAAAGCCTGGCTCGAAGCTCCACGGTTGCAGGTACAAACCTACTCGTGCACTTAATCGATCGGAGCAAAGAAATTGGCAATGAAGTGTATGTCCAGTTCTCTAAACTTGCGTGGCCCGAGGCCCAGGACGCAACAAGGGCCGCCGGGGTCGAGCTTCACCCAATCAGCAAACCCGTAGAGGTTCCTTTCCGGGTGCCTCTAGCCTTCGGTGATGTCGCCTATCTACAAGCATTGCTGGAACGACGAGGTCTAATTGAACGACCGCAGGAGCGACATCGCTATTGGCACAACATCCAGACCTTCAGGGTCATTTAGCCACGTCTTCTGTGAGAGTTTCCGCCAACCAACAAAACCCTTCTGAAACCTGCTGTTCTAAATGTCTGATTCTACTGTGTTGACAATGCCGCTTTTCAGTCCGGCACGGCCTGCGAACCGGAGTAGGTGGTAGTGGCCGGAAACTCATCCTGAAGTTGGAACAAGAAATGGATGCCGTTCAACATTATCTGAGCCAAAGGAAGGGGCATAAGGGAATATCGGCGAAGATATGTACCACTTGATGTAGAATTACCTATTTAAGCCGGGATTTCCGTTTTGCCTGCCCCTGATGGCACGTTTATACACCCGATCGCCGCCGATCGCACAAAAACTTCGATCGTCGCACAATCGCTCAGCTTCAAAGGCCTTCATCTGAGCCCGCGCCGACGTGCGACCGACTGGAACCCCTGCTTTTCGGGCATTTCTCAGACACCGCTCCACACGTGTGCCCCGTGTCATCGCCGGGCGGGCTTCGTTGCACTTCAGGCCGCGCGTCAGCCTGCCGGCACGGGTAGCGCCCAGATCCTCCGCAGCATGTCGCCGAACAGCCGCCGCGTGAGATGCCCTTCCGCCAGCAGAAGCCAGTAGTACCGCGCATGCTTCACCAGCCGGCCCCCAGTTTTCACCAGTCGCTGCTGGAGACTCGTGAGCGACCAGCGCTTGACCCGCAGCGGAAGGACCAGTCTGCGCCACAAGTTGCCCAGATTGTAGGCCAGGACGCTCAGTTGCAGGCGCACCTCGTTCGCCCGGAAACGATGGCACGACAGCCGCGTCCAGTGGGTGGCCTGCTTGCCTTCCTTGATCCATTGCTCCGCCGTACCGCGCTTGTTGTAAAACCGCACGACCGAGCGGCTCGGGAGGGCCATGTTGGTCACGATGAAGCCGACGCGAGGGAACAGCTCACCTTGGTGGTGCTCCACCTTGGCGACGATCCGTCTGGGCGTGGTCCAGCTCTTGGCCTGATAGCGGAAACTCTGGTAGCGCACCAAGGGCTTGCAGCTCGGCCGTCCCGGCGGACGAAAGAGGATGTCTTCGATTTCCAGCTCCAAGCTCTTGTTCGCCGGCATGCGAATGGCATAGTCCACGTCGCGCTGCTCGAGCGCGTCGTAGATCTCGGGCTTCGCGAACGCGGCGTCTGCGCGGAACGCTACGCGCTTGCCCTCCACCTGCTGCCGGTCAATCTCCGGTACGAGCAGGTCGTCCCAGTCGTCGGCGCTATGCACGTTGCCTGGCCGCAGCGTGGCGGCGAGGCAGTCCCCATGCTCGGTGAACAGAAACAGCGGGTGGTAGCAGACGGACTCGAAGTGCCCGTTATAGGCGCTCCCTTCCTGCGCCCCATGCACCGGGCTCTCGCTCGAGTCCATGTCGAGCACGATCCGGTCGGCGCGCGTCGCCATCTCGGCCTGTGCAAGCACCTCCCGGTTCACGGCCCTCAACCCGACGAGATTCTCCTCGTGGGTCAGCAGCTCTGTCTCGAACCAATGCAGCGTCGATGTCAGCGCCGCACCCCGGTCCCAGCGCTTTGGCGACCCGATGAGACGAAATGTTGGGTCTGCCGACACGCGCCCCGCGTCGTTGAGATCTTCGTAGCCCGCGAGGCGACTGTAGACCGACTGCCGCAGGAGATCCACCACGCTGAACTGGGTGTTCATCCCCTGTCGGGAATCGCTCAGGTGCTCGGCGATGAGTGTCTCCAGCCCCAGACGTTCATCCAACTCGCGCACCAGAATGAGGCCAGCGTCAGAAGTGACGCGCGATCCCTGGAACGCGACTTTCAAGAAGCCGTTGAACGCGAACTGGAATGGCTCGTGTTGTAATTCACCCACCGGGTGTCACCCTCCGTAGTGTGGTTCCTTACGTCGGAGCCCCAAAACTCAAGGCGCAGCGACTGGTCCTGGCGATACGGTACCACAGCCAAATCGGAAATCCGGGCTAAAGACCCGCTGCTAGGTTAGTCTTTGGAAAGCCCCGAGATTTTCCTTGACAATTTCAGTGTGGTTCTGATGAAATGATCTCGAAAGCGCTCCGCGAAGTGGGGAAAGACCGGGGGTTCATGACCGATCAGGAGAAGCTCAGCGTGCTGAGCAACCTTGAGAAACAAGGGCTGTTCCTGGTGCGAGGCTCGGTGCGGGCGGTTTCACGGAGGCTCGGCATGTCGGAGCCCACTAACTATAAACACCTGGCCAAGGAACGGGAAGCGAGTTCTCCTCAGCCCAGCTCCTCAAGCAAGGCTGCCGTGCTCTAAGGAGAAGGGATAAGGGGCGAGGTTTAACCTAGGTTGAATCGGAGGGGCGTCATGATGCAAGACAAGATGAAAATATTCGTCGTGTGCACAACAGCTCTGTTTCTGCTCGGAACGGGGTTAGCCCAGGCACAAACGACCGGCACCATTCTAGGCACGGTTGAGGATGAAAGTGGTGCTGTAATCCCGAACGCCACCATTCAAGTAGAGAGCGAAGCCATAGCTCTCCAACGGCGGACGCAGAGTCGCGCGGATGGAAGCTATGTCTTCCCGGCGCTGCCTGTGGGCAACTATGTTATTACTGCCGAGGCTTCAGGATTCGCTCGCTCTCAGAGTAGTCCGCTCGAGCTGGAAATCAACCAGCAGGCGCGCGTGCTGATCGTGCTGCGCGTGGGGGAACGGGAGGAAACAGTCATTGTGCAAGCCTCGGCGGCACTCGTGGAAACTACTTCGGCTGCCCTCGGTGAGGTGATCGGTGAACGGCAGGTCGTGGATCTCCCCTTGAATGGCCGTAACTTCCTACAGCTAGCCACGCTCCAGCCAGGTGTGACACCGGCCACGGTCGAATACACGCCCTCCTCCGGGTCCAGACTGCTGGATGAACAGGCCGGAGCGACCTCGCAAGTTAATGGGCTTCGTATCCAGTCAAATAACTATCTGTTGGATGGTGCCGACAATAATGAGCCGTTCTACGGCTTTATCGCGGCCGTTCCCAATCCCGATGCAATCGAAGAGTTCAAGATTCTGACCAACGCTTACAGCGCTGAATTCGGCCGTGGGGGAGGCGGAATCATCAATGTGGTCACCAAATCAGGCACCAATGAGATTCACGGAACTATTTTTGAGTTTCTTCGGAATGACGTCCTCGACGCGAGAAGCTTTTTCGCTTCTGAGACACCCCCGCTGAAGCGAAACCAGTTTGGTGTCTCCGTCGGCGCTCCCATCGTCAAAGACAAGGCCTTCCTCTTCGGTACCTATGAGGGCTTGAGAGAAAGCAAAGGCGTCAACGTTAACACCCGCGTGCCTAGTGCCCTGGAGCGGGTCGGCGATTTTTCTCAATCGGCCAATCCCCCGGTGGATCCCCTTACGAAGGCACCTTTCCCGGGCAACGTGATCCCGGCAACCAGAATCAACCTTGTAAACCAAGGTCTCCTTCAATTCTACCCGGCAGCGACAGACGGCCAAAACGGTTTTGTTTCCGCCCGAGCGGCTCCAACCGACGGAGACCAGTTTATGCTTAAGGGCGATGTGGTTATCGGGGAAAAGGATAGGCTTACTGGAACGTATTTTTTCAGTGATTTTAGCCTGGAGGATCTTAACCCGCCGTCCTTCTTCGGGGTGATAGGAGTGCCCGGATTTGGTGTTGGGGACTCGACCCAGAACCACCGAATTATTCTAAGCGAAACCCACACCTTTGGCGCCACGGCGGTCAACACCGCTCGTTTTGTGTACCATAGAACTGTCCTCAATAGTGGGATCCCTCTGCAGGAGCGTAACCGGTCTGACTTTGGCTTCACTTTTGCCTCGCGCATCGTCGATGACTTGCCCATCATTGGCGTAAGCGGTTTCTCTACCTTCGGTCTGACCAGCGTGGCAAACTTTTTCCGCACAGCTAATACCTTCGAGGGGAGTGACGATTTCTCTCTCGTCAGAGGTCGTCACAACCTGAAATTTGGTGCTCAAGCCCGGAGGCTGCGTTTGGTACAAGAAGCGCTTGCCTTTGAGTCTGGAGGGTACCTGTACGCAGGTGCGTTTTCGGGAAATGCCCTTGCGGATTACATGCTGGGGCAGCCTCTATACTTCTTGCAGTTTTCGGGCAATCTTCGCAGATATTGGTTTACGACCCAGACATCCTTCTATGCCCAGGACGACATAAGATTGTCACCCACTCTCACGCTCAATCTAGGGCTTCGCTATGACGTGATTTTTCCGACCACTGAAGGGCAAGATCGTATGATGGCTTTCAGGCCGGGTCAGACATCAACGGTAAATCCAGCCTTCCCGGAAGGGCTCCTGGTTGTTGGAGACCCGGGGATTCCCAAGGGGACGGTGGAGACTGATTTGAACAACCTGGCTCCGCGTATTGGCTTGGCGTGGGATCCTTTCGGGACGGGCACAACTAGCATCAGGGCGGGGTATGGAATCTTCTATGACAATGTAGTCGGGTTTGTGGCTTTCCAAGAAGTCCTTTATCCAGGGTTAACGCTTATTCAGTTCCTGTTTGCTCCCCCGGGTGTTGCTGATCCCTATGCTCCGGGGGTCAATCCGTTTGCCGGGACAGCTCCATTGCCTTTCACTGGTCAACAGAACCAGTATAATCCCCTGGATCAAGATTTTGCCACGCCCTACGCGCAGCAGTGGAACCTGACCATCCAACAGGAATTTGCCGAGAACTTCTTGTTCCAAATCGGTTACGTAGGCACCAAGGGAACTCGCCTGGTCGCCACCCACAACCTCAACCCGGCCGAGTTCGTACCGGGGAACACGTCTCCCTTCAACGTCCCTCAGCGCCGACGCTTCATTGAGTTCGAGAATATCTGGAACAATGAGCAGAGCTTCCGCTCCACCTACCATTCGTTGCAGCTCAGCGCCAAGCGCCGATTCACCAGCGGGTTTAGCTTCCTGGCTGCGTATACCTGGGCAAAGACCATTGACAATAACTCCCTCCTCCATCCGTTCAACAGTGCGCGCGGACAACAGGCTATTGCTCAGAACCCGGACGATCTCTCGGCGGATAAAGGGCTGGCGGCTTTTGATGTCCGTCACCGGTTTGTAACCAACTTCCTGTGGGACGTGCCCCTGCTTCGGCAGAACGATTGGAAGGGCAGAGTGGCTGGGAATTGGGCGATCAGCGGCATTATTTCGGCCCAAAGCGGCACCCCGTTCACTGCTGTGGATTCGGCCAACCCTTCCCATAACGGCACGGGCAGTACCAGCGATCGTCCGAACCTCGTTTCCGGATGTGACATAAACCGTTCAGGCGGGGACAGCGTGTCGCAGTTTTTCAACACGGCCTGCTTCCAGCCCTTCCTCCCGTTCTCGAATCCGGCTTCAACCGGCCAATTTGGCACGGCAGGCCGGAACATCCTGACCGGGCCCGATCTCTTCAACGCTGACTTCGCTGTCTATAAGGACATCCCGATTAATGAAACCATGCGATTTCAGTTCCGAGCCGAGTTCTTCAATATCTTCAATCATGCGAATTTTGCGATTCCGGACAATGATATCCAGTCACAGACCTTTGGTCGGATTCTGAACACACTGCGCTCTAACGAGAGACAAATTCAGTTTGGTTTGAAGTTTTACTTCTAGGCTGTCCAAACTCTGTCCCAGGGCGGCCGCTGGGTCGGCGACGACGCCGGCTTGGTGTGTGTAGTTGGCACTGCTACTGCCCCATTGTCGCTAAGGAAACAAGGTATTTGTGACGGCCTGCGCAAACCGATTTCACCAGATTAGGGAGGCTTGAAATGGCGAGGAAACGAGTCAAGCGAACCAATGGCCCGCTCTATCCTGAGCACCCTCTCAGCGAGCACCAGTGGAGGCTTAATCGTGCGCGCAAGATCATGAAGGACGATGGACTTGACGCGCTGGTTCTCTCTCGAAACGTGAATGTCTTCTATGCCACGGGGTCACGATTTGTTTTCGTGGGCTTTGATGCTCCTCTAGCGCTGGCGCCCCAGTCGGCCGCGATTTTCACCCAGGATGCCGACATCTACTGTCAGCGGTTCGGGCCCTTCGACAACGACTCCGTGGGGCTGCACACGACTGTGTCCGACCTGATGGAATTCTATGACGATGAACTTGAACTGGTGAACATACTCAGCGACTACGGAATTGGTAAGGGCCACCGCATTGGAATCGAATGGGGCGATGGGCTCTGTACGGGAATTAACCCCATCAAGTTCGTGGAGCTGAAAAAGCGAATCACCGAGGAGCTCGGTGCTGAGTTGGTGGATGCCACCACGACAATCTGGAAGATAACTTCGATCAAGTCGAAGCTTGAGATCGAACGCATGAGGGTCGCGGTGGCCGCTGCCGCCAGAGCCATGGAACGAATCTACGACGAGATCAAAATCGGTATGTGTGAGGTGGATGTGTCCAGAAGGGTGAGTACCTTCATGCTGGAGGAGGGGGGAGACAAGATCACCCACGCCCAGGTGATGGCGGTCGGCAAGGGTCCTCACTTCTTGAGCAACGATGCTCTGGACCGGAACATCGAAGAGGGTTTTGTTCACCTTGACCTCGGCTGCAAGTACAGGCGCTACGGCTCGGACATCAATCGAGGGATTTTCTTGGGCCGGGAGCCGACCAAGGACGAGCAGAAACTCTACGCATGCAGGCTGGGCATCAACGATGTGATGGACGGGATGATCAAGCCGGGTGTGTGTACGGACGACCTTCTGAATGCGATGAATGAGTACGTCGAGAGCTGTGGCTGTGTGATGAAGAAGATCGGCGGCGTGCGTTTTGGGGGCCATGGCATTGGTTTGGAACCCTATCAGCATCCCAACCTAGTGCCTTCTGCCGTCCAGCCTGAATTCCAAAACGACAAAGGTAAAGTGCTGTTTGAGGAAGGAATGATGTTCACTTACGAGATGGCGCTCGAGCTTCCAGGGTCGGACTGTCCCTTCTTCAATATCGAAGACGACGTAGTCGTCACGGACACAGGTGTCGAAAACATGAACGCTATGCTCAGTCGGGAAATAAGGGTCAAACTGTAAGGAAGTCAGGAACCCTGATTACATGGACCGCGCATAATTCTAGAAGATCTCGGAAACGTAATTCGGCTTTGGGAGGGCACACATGGACCGCAGTAGGCTAGAGCGATTGTTCGAACAGAATCCATTCGACGCCTTCATTGCCCTGTCGCCTGTAAATGTGTTTTTCCTCTCCGGTGCCGATATTATAACCCAACGGCTGCTTCCAGAACGCTTGGCGATCATTCTTTGGCCGGCCAAGGCCGATCCCTCGTTCGTCATTTGCACCATTGAAGATTCCCTTGTCCGAAGTCAGACTTGGATCAAGGACATCCGTGGCTATACGGAATTCAAGGATTCTCCCATAAAGGTGCTGGCCGACGTTATCAAGGAAAAAGGACTGGAGACGGGCCGACTGGGAATCGAGAAACACTACATTCATGCGGCCTATTTTGAGGAGCTTCTCCAGGAATTGCCGAAAGCTTCCTTTGAATCTTGCGACCAGCAATTGGAGCGGATTCGTGCGGTCAAATCGCCCGAGGAAATTGAGCGACTACAGAAGGGTGCCATTGCCACAGACAAAGCCATTGCTAAGGGCTACGAGGATGCGCACGCAGGCTGCGACGAACTTTTTATCGCGGAATCCATGCGAACCGCATTGTATGAAAACGGGGCCGATGAAATTACCTTTCTCTGCTTGGGGGGTGGCAAGCACTCGATCGAGGCGCATCATCATCCCTGCCGGAACAAGCCAAAGGACGGCGATATCGTTCGAGTGGATATCGGCGGCTCTTTCTCCGGGTATTATTCGGATCTAGCTCGGACGGCTGTGGTAGGGAAGCCAACACCTGCGCAAGAGAAGGTGTACAAGAATGTGTGGGAGGTGATGGAGGAAGTCATCGCAGCCATCCAACCGGGAATCCCGGCCAGGAATCTTTACGTCATCTATAAAGAGCACTTTGAGAAGCGTGGATTGGACGTACGGATGCCCCATGTGGGTCACAGCTTGGGAATCAAGCTCCACGAGCAGCCGTTGCTGATGCCTTACCAAGAAGAGATCTTGCAACCAAACATGGTTTTGGCGATTGAGCTCATTGACATTGCTGAAGGGGATCTCTACCACAACGAGGACTTAGTGGTCGTGACCAACACAGGGCATGAAATCGTTTCTCGAACGCGAGATTGGAGTCAGTTGTTTCAGATATAGGGCTGCTTGGCGGGAAAACTCCGAGGCAGTCTGACAACTCTAACGCTTCATCGTGTTGCTGGTTTTTTGTCGGTGTAGCGGGGTAGCCGAAGAGTGGACAAGCGATTTGCTATCGACATTGGCGGTACCTTCACCGACTTGGTCATCTTGGATCGGGCCGGCAACCTGCGCATGGCCAAGGTGCCCTCCACCCCGCAGGACCCTTCTCAGGGAGTGGGAGAAGCTACCGGCAAGGCATCTCTCCACCTGTCGCAACCTGAGTTTTTCATCCATGGCACCACTCTGGGCGTCAACACTCTTCTCCAGCACAAGGGAGTAAAAACAGGGCTCATAACCACCGATGGATTTCGTGACGTCTTGGAAATCGCCCGGCTGAACTGGCCTCTCTACAGGCTTTCCCATAACAAGCCAGCGCCGCTGGTACCGCGATTCTTGCGTTTCGAAGTCCCCGAGCGAATGAATGCGAGGGGAAAGGTCCTGATAGAACTCGATGAAGAAGCCGTTCGACGTGCGGTAGAAAAGCTAAAGCAACACAGGGTCGAAGCTATCGCTGTTTGCTTTCTTCACGCCTATGCAAATCCTGCGCACGAGAAGACGGTAGCCAAGATCATCGGCGATGTGTACCCGGAGGTTGGAGTGTCCTTGTCCCATGAGGTAACCCGGGAATACCGCGAGTACGAACGAACGGCCACAACCGTTCTCAACGCCTATCTCCAACCCGTCATGGAGCGCTATGTCAGCGAACTAGCAGATGACCTTACCGGCTCAGGCTTCCGAGGACAGTTCCTCATCACTCGCTGCGATGGGGGACTGATGAGCAAGGAAGCAACCAAGAGACGAAGTCTGCAAACCATCCATTCTGGCCCCGCCAGTGGCGTGATGGGAGCCGCACAATTAGGAGAACTCCTCGGTTTCAAGAACATCATTGCTGCCGACATGGGTGGAACCAGCTTTGATGCGGCGCTAATCATAAATGGGGTGCCGTCAGTCGAGCCCATGACGAAGATTGAAGAAATCCCCATTCTGATTCCTAGCATCGAAATCGCCACCATTGGCGCCGGAGGGGGAAGTCTCGCCCGAGTCGACGCCGGCGGCGCTCTGCAGGTCGGGCCCGAGAGCGCCGGAGCCGACCCCGGCCCCATCTGTTACGGCAAAGGGGGAACGGAACCGACCTTCACCGACGCGGCCTTGTGCAATCGATTGATCGATCCTGGTAATTTCCTGGGCGGAGAGATTCAGCTCGATGCCGATGCGGCCCAGGAAGGTATCAAGAAAAAGATCGCCAAACCTTTGGGAATGAACCTGCAGGAAGCCAGCCGGGGCATCATGACCATTTTGGAGGCCAAGATGGCTGGCGTCTTGCACGGCCTCTGCATTGGACAGGGACATGACCCGCGTGAATTCGTCCTTGTCGCCTACGGTGGGACCGGGCCTATGGTGGCTGCTTCGTTGGCCGAAAAGATTGGAGTGAGAAAGGTCCTGATTCCGCCCGCGCCGGCTAATTTCTCAGCCTGGGGAATGCTGATGCTGGATGTCGTGCACGATTTCTCTCGAACCTATGTGGTTCCTCTGAACGACCGCAGCCTTCCAACCATGCTCCGCGAGTTGGCACAACTGCAAAAGCGGGCAGCGCGGACAATGGCCAAAGAGGGTGTGCCAGCGTCCAAGACAACAATGTTGTCGTATGTGGATATGCGATATGAGATGCAAGAGCATACGGTTTCTGTTCCCGCCCGAACAATGTCCAACAAGCGCGGGCTGGTAGAGGCCCTGGCCCGTGGTTTTCAATCCCTGCATGAAGCAAGCTATGGCTACCGGCTGCCCTATGGAGTCGAAGTTGTCAACGTTCGCGTGCGGGCAGTTGGAACGCTGAAGAAGCCACGTCTTCGCAAACTGCCCAGAGGATTGCGCAAGCCCAAGCGGACGAAGTCCACTCGCCAGGTATGGTTCACGAATAGCTCCCGGCCTGTGAAGGCAAGAATATACGAGAGGTCCGACCTGCGGGCCGGGAACCAAATCACCGGACCTGCCTTGGTGGAGGAGCCCACCTCGGTTACGCTGGTTGGACCCGGGCACAGCCTGCGGGTGGATCCCTACGGAAACCTGACTCTGGATGTGAGGCAGTAGTAGGATGCTGAGGAAACGGAAAAAGAGGAAGAGAACTCCACCGAGACGGCCCGCCCGTAAGATTGAGACCATTACGGTGGAGGTGGTTCGCCACAGCCTCATCGCCGCCGCCTGGGAGATGTTTCGCGTATTCAAGCGGACGGCCACGCTTGCGCTTCTCTATGAAATGACCGACTTCGCCATGGCCATCTACGACCGAGATCTGAATATTCTGGCAGAGGCGCCCGGCGTTCCCATGTTCTCCGGCTCCCTTGATTTCGCCCTCAAAGCCACCATTGAAGAACTTGGCCGCGATCCAATGGAGCCGTTCGATGTAGTGGTCAACAATCATCCCTATCTGGTTGGAGGCCAACCAGCCGACGCGGCCGTTTTCGAACCGATCTTCCATCGAGGACAAGTGATCGGCTATGTGGGCATGCGCGCCCACATGGGGGACTGCGGAGCCGTCAATCAATATCCGACCAGCAGCACAGACATGTATCAAGAAGGCACCATCCTGCCTTCGTTGAAGCTTTACCGTCGGGGCGTCTTGGACGAAGGTGTGCTGCGATCGATCACGAGCAACTCCCGACTGCCCTTGGAGACGGGAGGGGACTTTATTGCCGGGGCTGCGGCGCTGAATGCGGGTCGAAAGCGTGTACTCGAGATTGTCGAGAAGTACGGGCTGGAGGTGGTTGAGGCTGCTAAGGAGCAAATCTTCGATCACGGCGAGCACCTAACGCGGGAGGCGATCGGCAAGATGCCCGACGGCATCTACAAGACGGTCGACTTTCTGGACAATGACGGCGTCGACGATGAACCCGTCAGGCTCGAACTAGCTGTGAAGATCAAGGGGACCAACATTGTAGTTGACTTCTCCGGGTCGGCACCACAAAGGCGGGGCCCGATCAACTGTGCTTATTCCTATACGGTTACTTGCTCCCGGTTTGGACTTCGGCTGATCACAACACCAGATCTCCCCACGAACGCTGGTATGTTTCGCCCGCTCAAGGTCATTGCGCCTGTGGGGTGTATCTACAATCCGACACCCCCGGCTCCGGGTTGGATTGGGGGTTGGGCCGCTTCCCGCATCATCGATCTCATTCCCTTAGCCCTCGCTAAGGTTCTGCCCAAACAGGTGCCGGCGCCTCCGAGTGGGGTTCATAACCTAGTCCTAGGTTATGTAAAAGATGCTAAGGACAAACTGCACTTCGTACTGGACATTGGCCCCGGGGGGCTGGGAGGAACCGCAGAAGCGGATGGAGCCAGCGCGGTAAACCACGTCATGCAGGCTGGCAGCGTGAATATTCCGGTGGAGGTGCAAGAGAGCAAGACCCCACTGTTGGTCGAGCGCTATGAGCTCAGCACTCGGTCTGGGGCGGGCAAGTTTCGCGGTGGGTTCGGCGTTCGCTCCGTCATGAGGTTCTTGGGAGAAGGGCAAATGACCACCGTGATGGAACGAACCAAGTTCCAATTGCCCGGCTTGCATGGAGGAAAGAAGGTTCCTGAACCCTGCAAGCTCGTCCTCTGGCCCGGTACACCAAAGGAAACGAGTGGACACAAGTCTGATAACACTCGCATTCAAGCTGGCGACAGGGTCATTCTCGACACGACCGGAGGAGCAGGATACGGGAATCCGTTGGAGCGAGATCCTGAAAAAGTATTGTGGGACGTGTTGAACGAATACATATCACCGAAAGAAGCAAGGAAAGACTACGGTGTCGTTATCGATCTCGATTCCCGGAGGGTGAACCAATCGGCCACGCAAGAGTTAAGACTACAACGCTCTTCAGAGAGGACTTAATTGCACTTGTGGATTGGACTTGCTACCTGAGTGCGAGGAAGGGAGAAAGACATGAGTAAGAAGAGCGAATCAGAGGTCTTCGGGCGCTTCGACTTTGGCCTGAGTGCTGAAGAGGAAGAGCGAGCCAACCGTCTCCATAACGAGAGTATCATCGCCGATATGATGTACGCCGGTCCCTGCGGCTACCGTTCATACACCCCACAAATGCAAGAGGAGATAAGGACGGCGTGGGAATCGAACCGCAATGCCTACGAGGCCGTCTTCTTGAGTATGAAGCAACCAGGAAGACTGGCCGTGAAAGGCGCCTTCCCCGACTACAAAGAGTGTTGGGATGCAAGTGGCGTCACCGTGGGTACGCGCAACCTGGAGGTCGGATCGTACGAAGCGATGATTCAGTTTGCCAGTAGTTACATTGCGGAGTTTGATCACCTCCCCTGGTTGGTCAAGATGCTCCACGCTGACGACATGCGGCAAGCCAAAGCGGAGGGAAAGCACGGCGCGTTTTTCTATTGCCAACCTTTGACTCCGATCAATCGGGACCTTGGGCTCCTAGATATGGCCTATGACTTCGGCCTGCGCATGCTCCAGCTGACTTACAACAACCTGGACTTCGTGGGAGCGGGTTGCACCGAGCGAACAGACTCAGGCGTGAGCAGTTTTGGAGCCAAGGTAATTGAGCATGCGAACAAGCTCGGGATCATCGTGGATACCTCTCATTGCGGCCGGCAGACAACTCTCGATGCCTGTGAGATTTCTTCTGCTCCTGTTCTGGCCTGCCACACCTCGGCCGCTGGCGTCTTTGACCACGCCCGTGCCAAGAGCGATGGGGAGATTCGTGCCGTCGCCAAGACGGGTGGTGTGATAGGCGTTTACGCCTTGCCCTGTTTCTTGGCGCGTGGAACTCGAATTACCATTGATGCTATGCTCGATCACATTCAATACCTCGCCGACCTCGTAGGCTGGCAGCATGTCGGCCTCGGCACCGACTGGCCCATGCAGCTCCCGAAGTGGCTGACGGAGGAAGCTTTGCTACCCCTGCTGCTCCAGCTCGGCTTTCGCAAGGAGGACGTGGCCGACCTGAGCAACCTGGTCGGTTTTGACGACTATCGTGACTATCCCAACATCACCCGTGGGCTGGTCAAGCGAGGATTTGCCGACGAGCAAACCAAGGGAATTTTGGGAGGAAATTTCCTTCGTGTCTTTGAGACCGTTTGTGGCTAGAGCAGAAAACGGTCAGGGAATACCCGGGGACTCCGAGAGGGCGTCGCGCGTGTAACTATGTCTGCTGAAATCTCTCAAAGCTTTGCCGGTGACCAGTCCTCGTTCCGATGGTTTGTCCTGGCAGTTGTCCTCCTGAGCCAATTGTGCCTGGTCTCCGTTCTGTTCGCTCCGGCGGCGGTGGCACAACTAATACTTGATGACCTACAGATTACCAACGCACAGTTCGGCCTGATCATGTCAGTCACCAGCCTGACTGTCTTGTTGTGCGTGGTGTTCGCGAGTGTCCTGGTTGACCGATTCGGAGTGAAGACATCCCTCCTACTTGGACTGCTGGCACTGGGAATCGGCGGCAGTGCTGTGGCACTAGCTCGGAGCTTTCCCTTCCTCTTGGCTACGCGCGCCGTGCTCGGAGTTGGCATTGCCGTTAGCTATCCCGTGCTGGGCGCGCTCGTCATGGACTGGTTTAGCGGGAAGGAAAGACCCTACGTTAATACAGCTTTTGCCGCCTTTGCCTTTCTGGGAACCGGAGTCGCCTTCCTAGCTACTGCTGAGTTTATTCACCTCATGGACAGCTCTTGGGAGGGGGCTTTGTCTGTATACGGGCTGGTCACCCTCGCGCTGGCAATTGCCTGGGCGGCCAAGGGAAAGAGTCGGACTTCAAGCGAAGTACAACCGGGCACGGACGATGCCAACACGGAGCCAAGCGGGTCGGAAGCCTCCGGCAGTTCGCTCGGGGTTGCCCTTCGACTGCCGGTTACCTGGATGCTATCGGTGGGATTATTCGCCACGGGTTGGATCTATAACATGTATTTTTCCTTCACCCCGCTGTTCCTTCAGAATGACAGGGGACTATCGTTGACGGAAGCCGGCCGTTTGGCTTCCACGTTGCCTTTCAGTGGCGTTGCCGGAGTTATTGTCTTTGGATTGCTCTCAAACAGAACAGCGTGGAGGAAACATCTGCTCTGGATCAGTTGTGTCGTTGTGATTGTAGGTAGCCTGGGCCTCTTCTTCGGTAGTGGTTTGCTGATGCGGGGCGGCTTGCTGGTCACGGGGTTCGGCATGTCCGGCTTCCTTCCGGTATCGGTTACCTACATGATGGCCTTACCCAACATGACCCCTTCTTTGGTGGCAGCGTTCCTGGTGATGATCAACGTCGGCACCTACTTGGCTGGTTTTGCCGCCCCCTTTTTTGTGGGCTGGCTCTCACAGACTTCACTGGGTCTAACAAACACCTTGGCACTGCTTACCTGGGTCGAGTTAATAGCGATCGCAATGTTCATCCGGCTGCCCGCTACGGAATAGGCAGCCAACAAAGGTGTCACGGGATGGGTGGATTGCAGAAAATCCTAGAGAGTATCAACAAGAATTTTGAGTCAACTCATTTGCCCCGTATTCAGAAGTTCATGAGCCAACCCTCTGTCTCTGCAACCGGGGAAGGCATTCTTGAAACGGCGCAATACCTGATGGAAGAGCTACAGGAGCTGGGGGCAACAGAAATTCGCTTGGTGCCCATACCTAAGGGAGGGTTTGGGCATCCGCAGATTTACGCAGAGATGGTCGTGGACCCCGCCCAGCCGACCATACTTCTCTATTCGATGTATGACGTGCAGCCGGTCAATCCGGAAGAGTGGGTCATCGAGGGAAAGCAGATCGATCCGTTTGGCGGGGAGATCCATCCCTATGAGTGGATCAGCGGCTACCGTGGCCGCTGCCTGATTGGCCGCGGGGCGATTAACACCAAAGGACCCACGGAAGCCTTCTTCAACGTCATTCGAACGTTTCGAGAAGAGAAAGAGAAGCTGCCGATAAACTTTATCTATGTGATCGAAGGGGAGGAAGAGCTGGGTTCGATCCACATGGGTCCCTTCATTAAACAGCATAAGGAGGCCCTGCAGCGGACCGACTTTGTCTACTTTCCCTTTTTTGCCGAGCGCTACGATGGTGTGGTGACGTTCTTTCTGGGAGTGAAGGGCATTATTCCAACGAGAGTTCGCCTCGATGGAGGCGAGTGGGGTGGGCCCGCCGAACGAGACATCCACTCCATGAGCTCGGGCGTGGTGCAAAGTCCCGTCTTCAAGCTAGTTCAGTTGCTGCATTCTTTGAAGAACGATGACACGGGCGAAATCCTCGTTCCTGGCGTCATGGAGGACCCCGATATCGCCGGTCCGGATAATGACGACAAGCTGCTGCTGGAAGACTTGGCGCAAAACACCAACTGGGACGAGTTAAAGAGGTCGTTTGGTGTGAAATCCTTTCGGACGATCAACGATCGGGAATTGACCGGTGTGGATTATTTCCTCGAAGAGTTGTTCAAGCCGGGCTTGTCCATTAACGGGATCAACGGTGGCTACGTTGGTGACGGGATGAAGACCATCATCCCTCAAAGCATCGCCGCCAACCTGGATATTCGACTGGCACCGTTCCAGAAACCCGAGAAGATCTGCTCTCTCTACGAGAAGCACATTCGCCAGAACTTCCCCATGGCGCAAATCACCTTTGGCCACGGCTATCCGACGGCCAAGGTGTCGGTGCGCAATCCCTTTGTAGCGGCGATGATTCAGGCAATGCGGGACTGTGGCAAGAAAGTTACCCCCACCCCTTTGGTGGCTGGAAGCGCTCCTTTTGCTCTGTTCCAGGCCCAGCTCGGGCTACCCTTCGTGCTGGGTGGCTTAGGCCACGGCGGGAGACAACACAGCGCTAATGAGTATGCCGTGCTTGATTCCGATGACGGCCAGGTAGGCGGCATACGAGATTATGAGCTCTGCTTGGCGCGATTCCTATTCAATGCAGGAGAGACAGGCAAAGCCTAGGTCTGATTGGTTTGTAGTGAGTTCAGAACAACTCGAGGTTGAGTCGACAAAGGAGGAGCAGCGATGAGGACCATGTTCAATGATGTATTGAAGGCGACCAGACAAACTTGCGAGCAATGTAAAGTTTCGGAGAACGAAAACGTTGTCATCTTCACCGATACAGCCGTGAACGAGACTGTGGCAGAAGCGTTTTACGTAGCAGCTTCGGCGCGAGCCTCGGCATTTATGATAACCGTGGACAGCTTCCCTATGCTGACTAATCCGCCGGAAATCGCGGTCAAAGCTATGTGTGACGCCGATGTGGTTTTTGACCTGTCCACAAACCCTTGGTTGTATACCGAGGCCACCGACCGTGTTCTGGCCTCAGGCACCCGGATGCTTCAGGTCATGGTGTCTCGCTCGCCGGAAGCTGTCGTGGATAGGCCCCCGACAACGGAAATCCTCAGGCGGGAGAAAGTGGCGCACAAGTGGTTGGATAACTGCAAGTCCGTACGGATCACCTCCGAGGAGGGGACAGACATCGTGCTGAAACGCGGAGATCGTCCCATCCACACCCAAGGGGGGAGTGTGTCGACTTCCGGTTCCTGGGACAGCTACGGAATCAGCTTGGCCGCCTTTGCCTCTCCTGAAGATCAGGCCGACGGGGTGGTCGTGGTCAAGGGGACAGTCCACGTCCATCCCGAACTCATGATCGTTGATGAGCCGTTCAGGCTGGAAGTCAAAGGTGGAAAGCTGACCAAGATTGAAGGCAATACGGCTCAGGCAGAATATTTTTCCTCGTGGCTCAAGGAGTGGAATCATCCAGGGGCATACGTCATCGCACATACAGGATTCGGATTGGACGAGCGCATTCGCTCGTTCAGTGCTGCCGATCCGGGTGGCCCCGAAAGCAAGAAGGCAGCCATCAACATTGCTTTTGGTTCGAACATGTTTCGGTTCTTGGCGGGGGACAGCAAGGCGCCGAGTCACACCGATATTATTCTCTTTGACCACAATTTCTACGTAGATGACAAGTTGTTGATTGAAAAAGGAAAGTTTGTACCAGACGCTGGAATTTAACGAGGAACGGTTGGACACCCAACAACAGTTTGAGAAGGTTTATGTTAGCCGAATCGAAGAGTTGCGCAGGACACGCGATGCGACGCTCCGTACAGATCCGTTTTCCGAACTGGCGCTTATACACCGTGAATACCTGAAGGAAAACAGTAAAATAACAATTGGATCGAGCCCTGAATCAGATATACGGCTTGAGGGAGCAGAAATTCTGCCTGCTCATGCGGGCATTGAAGTCACCAAGACCGATCAAGCCCTGAGGGCGGTAGAGAAGGCTGTTGTGGCTAGGCTTGGAAAGCCCACAGTCAATGTGACCGTGCTCAATCTGCTGGACACCACGGGGTTCCGCATCGGGCAATTCAATCTACGCTACATCTCACACTCGACCTGGGGACGAATGATTGAGGTGTATGACACCAAACATCCCAGCCTAATGGACTTCAAGGGCCTGGACTGTTTTCCCGTCGATCCCGACTACTACGTTGAAGCAGAAATAATCCCACACGAGAAACCAAGGCGTATCGGTCTAGTCTACAGCCACCAAGACGAACTCCCCTGGTGGGTATACGGTCGGCTGGTCTTCTCCTTGAAGGGTGTACAGTGTCAATTGGAGCTCTATACCCGTTCCATTGACCAGAATAAGATTAGTCAGGATGGATTCATGTTGATGTTCACCGATGGCACCGGTGGGCAGGAGAGCTATCTCGGAGGCCGGTTTCTTCGTGTGGAAGGAAAAATGAGTGGCCGGATCATCGTGGACTTCAATCAAGCTTACAATCCACCCTGCTGCTACAGTCCGGTTTTCAACTGTCCTTCCCCGAGACGGCAAAACCACCTTCCCATAGCTGTTCGCGCAGGCCAGAAATGGCATCCGGTCGGCTTGCGAGACCAATAGGGAAGTTGCTGTGAAGATTGCTGTCTACGGGGCGGGCGGTGTCGGCGGTTACTTTGGAGGACGGCTTGCCCAAGCAGGGTTCTCTGTACATCTCATTGCACGAGGCCGGCACCTTGAAGCTCTGCAAACCAGAGGGCTAAAGATCCAAAGCGTCCTTGGGGACCTTGATGTACGACTCCCGGCAACCGAGGACCCGCGAGAGATTGGACCTTGTGATCTCGTTCTGTTCTGCGTCAAATCCAACGATACAGAGAAGGCCGCAGCCCGTTTGCCGGCCTTACTTCACCAAGAAACGGTGGTTGTGTCATTGCAGAACGGTGTGGACAACGAAGACATACTTGCGGAGATAATCCACGGTTCATGCGTTCTCGGTGGAGCAGCCTTTATCTTTTCCACGATTTCTGAGCCTGGAGTGGTACGGCATGTCGGGAAACTTGCCAGAGTAATTTTTGGTGAATTGGATGGATCCCAGAGCGCGCGGGCGAAACGGCTTCTGGGCCATCTTCAGCGTGCCGGTATTGAGACCGAGTTATCCGAGAACATTCGCGTGGTGCTGTGGAGCAAGTTTGCTCTCATTTGTGCGCAGTCAGGCATAACGGCTGCCGCGGACCTTCCCATTGGCGAACTCCGCTCCGTTCCTGAGACGTGGGAATTGTTCCAAGATCTCGTCGCTGAAGTGTGCAGGCTAGCCGTCGCGGAAGGTGTTGCTCTGCCGAAAGACACGGTTGAGAAACTTTCCACCTTTGCGCAGAACTTGGATCCAACTTTTCTGTCGTCGCTGCAATATGACAAGAGTCAGGGCAAGCGGATGGAGTTGGAGACCTTGCATGGAACGGTCCTACGCCGCGCAACACGCCATGGCCTGAAGGTTCCAATGACCCAGACAGTGTACGCATTGCTCAAGCCCTGGGCACTTCGGAATGAACGGTGAATGGCTTCACAGGGGAGATGCATAGCAGCTTGAATCGTACAGACGTACTCGTAATCGGTGGAGGCGTGATTGGGGTATGCTGCGCCTACTACCTTGCCATGGCAGGTAGGGATGTCACGCTTGTTGAGAAGAGTGAAATCTCTTCAGGCTGTTCCTATGGGAATGCCGGACTGGTGGTTCCCAGTTACAGTATTCCCCTTGCTGCACCAGGAGTAATAGCAGAAGCGATAAGATACATGTTGGGCAAGGATAGCCCTTTCTATATCAGGCCTCGCTTCGATTCCGAACTCATCAGATGGTTGTGGTGGTTTCAACGCTCGTCCAAGGAGGCAATTGTCCGAAAGGCCATACCGGTACTGCGCGATTTGATTCGCGCCAGCCTCTCGCTGTATGAGCAATTGAGTGCCATTGACGGGTTTGAATTCGGCTACCAGCGCAACGGTTTGCTGGTCGTGGCAAGGAGTCGGCACGGACTTGAAGAGATGAAAAAAGAAGCCGACCTGCTGAAAGAGTACGGAATCGACTCAAAGGGATTGGATCCAGCGGAGGTGCACAAACTAGAACCAACTCTATTACCTTCACTATGTGGAGGGATCCTCTTCCCTGAGGATGCCCAATTGTTGCCGGCCGAGTTTGTTCGCGGCCTGGCTGGGGTCGTCGAGGGACTGGGTGTGAAGGTCAAGACGTCAACGGAGATAGAGGAGCTGGAGATCCATGGTAGACGAATCTCAAGGGTCAAAACGAACAAGGGTAATTTCCAACCCGATGAAGTGGTGTTGGCTGCGGGAGCATGGTCTCCTGCTCTAACTAGAAAACTTGCACTCAACCTCCCAATTCAGGCCGGCAAAGGCTACAGCGTAACCGTGGAAGGACAAGCGGAATCCCCACAAATTCCTCTCTCATTTAGAGAGGCAAAGACGCTTGCCTCTCCCATGAATGGCAAGCTTAGGATAACAGGGATACTGGAACTGGCTGGCGTGGACTTGTCTATTTCCCAGCGTCGGGTGAATGTAATCTTGCGCGCTGCTGGCAGGTACCTAGCGCATTTTAAGGGTCTTCGCGTTCATGAGGTTTGGTCAGGACTGCGCCCCCTAACGCCCGACGGATTGCCAGTTGTGGGCCGGCCGAGGGAATTCGAAAACCTCTTACTTGCAACTGGACACGGAATGCTCGGAATGTCCTTGGCTCCGGTAACGGGCCAGCTCATAGCACAGTTGGTCTGTGGGGGTACTTCATCAATTAACTTGTCCTGTTTGAGTCTGGATAGATTCTGTTCATCATCCGTTAGAAATTTCTCTTATTAGGCGATGTTTGTCGGAACAGAAAGCAGCGGGCAGTCACTGAGCCAAATTTCATCGAAGTGAACGGAGCCTAGATCATGGCCAGCTTGCAAGTGAAAATCGACGAACTCAGGAACCTGGCATCATCCATCCTGCGATCTCAAGGCTTTCCCAGTGAGGAAGCTAGCATCATCCGGGAATGCCTGATGTATGCAGAGCTTCGAGATAACAATCAAGATCTTCAGACGCTCAAAGACATCGCCTATGCACCAAAAGGATCGATTGAAGTTGTTTCTGAAACCGAGACCGCGTGCCTGCTCAACGCGAACTACAATAATGCAAAGGTTGTGCTTGCCAAAGCATCTGAGT
Organism: Candidatus Acidiferrales bacterium; assembly: GCA_965247455.1. Lineage (GTDB taxonomy): Bacteria > Acidobacteriota > Terriglobia > Acidiferrales > 2-02-FULL-67-57 > JACZYA01. The sequence goes on along the minus strand of CBDFHE010000018.1, from coordinate 464,400 downwards.
TCGCCGTAAAGAAAGCAAAGACATATGGCGTCGGCATGGTCGGCATAAACCACACCAACTCCTCTAGCGGTGCGATCGGCTACTTTACAGGCAAGATCGCGCGCGAGCACCGACTGATTGCTTTGCTAACTGCCGCGACCCCGGCAATGGTGGCACCGTATGGTGGCAAAGAAGCCCGGATCGGCACAAATCCTATCTCGATCGCCTTTCCATCCGAAAGCGATCCACTTGTCTTTGATGCCACCACTGCCCAGTGGGCCTATTACGCGCTCGTTGAGGCCGCAAGGCAGAACAAGACGATTCCGCTCGGTGTGGCTCTTAATAGCCAGGGCGAACCCACGACCGACGCAAAGGAGGCTTTAGAAGGCACCATCCTGCCCAAAGGTGTGTTCGGCTGGGGCTTGGGTGTTGCGGTTCAGTTGGTTGCCGGTCTATTGGTGGGCGCCTTCGAGAATCCCGGTGACAAAAATAATTGGGGACACTTTCTGATCGTGCTCGATCCGGCGATATTTGGCAAGCAAGAGACCTTCTTGCAGAGAATCTCTCGATTTGCCAAATGGATCAAGTCCGCAGAGAAGCAAAGAGGAGTCGATGAGATCTATCTCCCCGGTGAACGCGGCGACAAGAAAGCTCGAGAGTACCGGCGCGCCGGTTTTGTCTCAATTGACGAAGCGCTCTATCATGAACTAGTTCGTTTGGCTGCAGAGTAAGCGCTCGTAGGACAACCGTTTTTCCACCTACAACTTTGCGCTGCTCTCTCCTTCAAGAATCACAGCACTGGGGTTGCGTATGTTGAAGTTGTAAGGATTGCTGACGGAAGCGTTGCGACACAGAAATCCCCGATCACCTCTGTCCCATCCCGTGGCAAGTCAACACGGCGGGCTGTCCCAAACCACAGGTTTTGAGACAGTCGAGGCAGCGAATGGGCGAGCAGGCTTAGCGTCCATTTAGCGTCCAGAATGTGCGGAACCAGGTAGACTCGAAAGAATAGAGAGATTGGGGAGAAAGACTGATAACCAGTTAAAACTAAGAAGATTAGAAGGAACTGGCGGGCTGGCAACAACTTAGCTGATCTTGCCTGGACAGAATCCGGCTTATAGGCCCACCCGCCACTTTCTCTTCTGCTGTCCCCAGAATCGTACTTTAACCGCTGCGGATTCCATCGTTGTTCGCCGGTGTGCGATCCGAAAAAGCCTCCACCGCGTGATACACTCGCGTCCTATCGCGATTGGAGGGGAGGGTATGGATTCTCTCAAGCATCGCTCCGCCCGTGAAATGGCGCGGATGATTCGGGACAAGAAAATCTCTCCAGTTGAGTTGGTGCAAGCGCACCTCGATCGGATCGAGCGGTTCAACCCGCAACTGAATGCCTTTGTTTCCGTGGATTCCGCTCGCGCGCTCGAAGCCGCGCGCAAAGCGGAGGTGGATGTTCTGCAGGGCGCCACCGTGGGGCCGCTGCACGGAGTTCCCGTAACCATCAAGAGTTCGATCGACGTCGCCGGCCTGCGCTGCGAGACCGGCAGCAAGCTCCGCGCCGGCTATGTGGCGGAAACCGACGCTCCCGTGGTGGCGCGGCTCAAGGCGGCGGGGGCAATCGTGCTTGGCAACACCAACGTCCCCGAGATGCTCATGGCCTTCGAGACCGATAATCTCCTCTACGGAAGAACCAATAGTCCGTGGGACCTGGAACGCACGCCGGGCGGTTCGAGCGGGGGCGAGGCGGCGGCAATCGCCGCCGGCTGCTCCGCCGGAGGAGTTGGCAGCGACGGGGCTGGCTCCATCCGAGTTCCCGCCCATTTCAGCGGCGTCTGCGGCCTGAAGCCGACGCCGGGCCGCATCCCGGCCACCGGCCATTACCCTCCTTCCCTGGGGCCCTTCGCCTTGCTGGGAGTAGTCGGCCCTCTGGCCCGCACCGTCGCCGATCTTCATCTCCTTTTCGAAGCGATGGCCGGGCCCGATAAAGGTGACGCCTGCGCCGCGCCCGTGCCGCTGCGCCGTTTGAGCGATGCAGAGGTGCACAAGATTCGCATCGGCTACTTCGAGGACGACGGCCGCACGCCGGTCACGCCGGAAACGCGGGCGGCTGTCCGCACAGCAGCCGAGACGCTGAAGCAGCAGGGCTTCGAGGTGGTGCCTTTCCGGCCGGAGGGACTGGAGCGGGCGCGACAGTTGTTGTGGCTGTTCCTTGGTTTCGGGGCTAGGACGCTTTTGGGGCAGGAGTTTGAGGGGCGCGCATCGAACCAGGTTCCTACCCTGATGCAGTATGCGCTTCAAGCGCCCCTGCTCACGGCTGAGGAGCTGCTCAATGCCTGGATAGAACGCGACCAACTGGTGATTGGCCTGGCCGAGCAGATGGAGAAATTCCCCGTGCTGCTCTGCCCGGTCTGTGCGGTTCCGGCTTTCCGCCACGGCGAACGCGCCTGGACAATCAACAGCCAGTCAATTTCCTATCTGGACGCAATGAGCTACACGCCCTGGTTTAACCTGTTGGGCAATCCCGGCGTTGTGGTTCCGGTGGGCCGTTCGCCCGAGGGCCTGCCCATCGGAGTGCAAGTCGTCGGCCGGCCCTACGAGGAAGAAGTCGTGCTGGCGATCGCAGCCAAGATTGAACAGCAGTGTGGAGGCCGGCAGGCGCCGCCCCTCGGCAACAGCGTCAGTCCCGCATAGAATGGTGAACGGCTCGAAAGAGGTGGCCAGGGAGCCTTCGCCTTGACTTCTCGCCGTCCCAGAGGCAAGACTATTTTTCTGTGGGGCTGCGTCGGGCGCACGGCAGTCAGTCCCTTGCCTCAGCACAGGTCGCTCTGATGAAGAGGTCTCATACCATCCTGCTGGCTCTGCTGTTTTTCTCGGGCGGCTATCTCTATGCCTTTCCGTCGGCCACGGTGCCCTACGCCTTGGGCGTCCTTCTGCATCTCGCTGCCGGTGTTGTTCTGGCAGCGGTGTTGGTGCGCGAGCTGCTGCGTCTGCTCCGGCAAGCTTCCCCTCCGGTGCGCTTCGGTTGGGGGATGCTGGCGGTGGGCGCGGCGCTGGGCGTGGCACTGGTTTTCACCGGCACCCTACGTCCCTATCAGCCCTGGCTCTACGCTCACATTGCCTTGAGTCTCGCCGGCCTGATTGTCCTGGCCGCAGAATGGGCCTGTGGTCGAGGTTGGTTCCGCTCGAATCGAGTGGTTGCCGTGGCGGCGCTGCTGGCAGCCACCGTCGCGCTGGCCGGTTCGGCTTGGGCCTTGCGCGAACTGCGTTGGCAGCGCAGCTACCAAATTAAAAATTCCCCCATGCCGCCTGCTTCGATGGAAGGCGAGGGCGACGGCCCCGAGGGCCCTTTCTTTCCCAGTTCGGCTCAGACCGCCCACGGAGGACTTATCCCCGCCCGGTTCTTCCTGGAGTCGGAGGGTTGTCAGCGCTGCCACGCCGATATCTACCAGCAGTGGGCCAGCTCCGCGCACCGCTTTGCCTCCTTCAACAACCAGTGGTACCGCAAGAGCGTCGAGTACATGCAGGACGTGGTAGGCCCGCAGCCCTCGAAGTGGTGCGGCGGCTGCCACGACCCGGCGCTGCTCTTCAGCGGGATGATGGACACGCCCATCCGCGAGAACATTGACCGGCCGGAAGCGCATGCCGGCCTCGGCTGTGTGGCCTGCCACGCGATAGTGGCGGTGAAGAGCACCACCGGGCAGGGCGACTACGTGCTGGAATATCCGGCCCTGCATGATTTTGTGACGAGCGAGAATCCGGTCGTGCGCACCCTGCACGACTTCCTGGTCAAGGTCAATCCGGAACCGCATCGCCGCGTTTTCATGAAGCCGTTCATGCGCGAGCAGACGGCGGAGTATTGCTCCACCTGCCACAAAGTCCACCTAGACGTGCCGGTCAACCACTACCGTTGGATTCGCGGCTTCAACGAGTACGACAACTGGCAGGCCAGCGGCGTTTCCGGGCAGGGCGCACGGTCGTTTTACTATCCGCCCCAACCGCAGAAGTGCACGGACTGCCACATGCCGCTGGTGCCCTCCGGCGACGACGGCAACGTCAACGGCTTGGTCCATTCCCACCGTTTTCCGGCCGCCAACACCGCCCTGCCGGTGGCCAACCGGGACGCTGCTCAATTGGAGGTCACGAAGAATTTTCTTCAGAGCAACATCGTCAGTGTGGATATCTTCGCGCTCAGTCCGGCTGGGCCGGTGGTCGAGGCGGTCGCTGAGGTGCGCGGCCAACTTGCCACTACCTTTGCTGTCGGCGAAGAAGCCGAAGCAGCGGCGCCCAGCCAAATTGCTCCGGCCGCCCCGGTGACGGCGCCGCTCGACCGGGCCGAGCCTGTGGTCCGGCGCGGCGACACCGTACGCATTGATGTGGTCGTCCGCACCCGCACCGTCGGCCACTTTTTTCCCGGCGGAACGGTGGACGCCTACGACTTGTGGCTGGAACTGGTGGCCACCGACGAGAGAGGCCGGGTGCTTTTCTGGAGCGGAATGGTTGAAGACGGCGGAAAGGGTCCGGTGGAACAGGGTGCGCACTTCTACCGTTCCCTGATGGTGGACGCGCACGGAAATCCCATCAACAAGCGCAACGCCTGGGCCACGCGGGCGCTGGTGTACGTTCGCCTGATTCCGCCCGGCGCGGCCGACACCGTCCACTTTCGATTGCGCATTCCAGACCAGGCGGGGGATGAGATCAAGTTGCAGGCGCGCCTGCACTACCGGAAGTTCGCTTGGTGGAACACGCAGTTCGCTTTTGCCGGCGTGCGCGACCCAAGCCGGCCCAATCCGGACGTGACAGCCGATTACGACGATGGTGCTTGGGTGTTTACCGGTGATACGTCGGCGGTGTCCGGTGTGGTCAAAGGCATTCCCGACCTGCCTATTGTGACGCTGGCCGAGGACGAAGTGACGCTGCGGGTTGTGCCACGCGCGACCAGTGCGCCGGAGCCGCGCACAGTGCTGAGCTCGGAAGATTGGGAGCGCTGGAACGACTACGGCATCGGTTTATTGTTGCAGGGCGACCTGAAGGGCGCCGAAGCCGCATTCTTGCAAGCCACCGAAATTGATCCCGACAACCCGGACGGTTGGGTCAACATCGGCCGGGCCCGCGTCCAGGAAGGGAGTGTGGAGGGGGCGCGGGAGGTGCTGGAGCGGGCGCTGGCCTTGCGCCCGGAGCTGGCGAGGGCACAGTTCTTTTTTGCCAAAGTCCTGCGCGCCGAAGGGCGCTACGACGATGCGCTCAGCCACCTGCGCCGAGTCGCGGAGCAATATCCCCGTGACCGGGTGGTGCGGAATGGAATCGGTCGGATTCTTTTCCTCCAACGGAACTACGCTCAGGCGGTCAAGGAGTTTGAGTACGTGCTCACCATTGACCCGGAAAACTTGCAGGCGCACTACAACTTGATGCTCTGCTACAACGGGCTGGGAAAGGAGGAGCGCGCTCTGGAGCACCAGCAGCGCTACCTGCGCTTCAAAGCCGACGAGTCGGCCCAGGCCATCACCGGGCCCTACCGCCGGCAGCATCCCGAAGACAACAACGAGCGCCAGCCCATCCACGAGCACGTGTCGGTTCCGCTCGACAAATTGCGCGGCCTGCGGCTACCCTATCGAGCGGGCAGCCCCGCGTCGGCCCGAAGCGGGGCCGACGACTGATGCGCTCGATCCTTGGCTCAGGACTGCTGCTGGGTGCCGCCCTTGGCATGGCGGCGTGGGGAGTGGCTGCCGCCCCGCCTGCTTCTGCGAACTTCCGCGACGTTACGCAGGCCGCTGGGCTGCGCTTCGTGCACAACAGCGGCGCCACCGGAAAGAAGTACCTGCCGGAAACCATGGGGCCGGGCTGCGCCTTCATTGACTTTGACCACGACGGCTGGCAGGACATTTTCCTGGTGAATGGAAAAAGCTGGCCGGGCCAGCCTCGGCGGCGCTCGACTCCCAAGCTCTACCGTAACCAGGGCGACGGCACCTTTACGGACGTCACCCGCCGGGCCGGTTTGGCGATTGTGATCTACGGCATGGGCGTCGCGGTGGGCGATTACGACAACGACGGCAACGACGACTTGTTTGTGAGCGCGCTGGGCCGGAACCGCTTGTTCCGCAACCAGGGTGACGGCACCTTCGAAGACGTTACGCGCGCGGCCGGCCTGTGGGGCCGGGAGGAGTTCAGCAGCAGCGCCGCTTGGCTCGACTACGACCGCGACGGCCACCTGGACCTGTTGGTCGCCAACTACGTGCAGTGGTCGCCCGAAAATGATTTGTTTTGCACCCTGGACGGGAAAAGCAAGTCGTACTGCACGCCGGAGTCCTACAAGGGAGTTTCCCCTCGGCTGTGGCGCAACCGCGGCGACGGAACCTTTGAGGACATCACGCGCACGGCGGGGCTGTTGGATTCCACCGCGAAAGGACTGGGTGTCACCATCCTCGATTACGACCAGGACGATTGGCCCGACGTGCTGGTTGCCAATGACACTGAGCCCGACAAGCTCTACCGCAACAACAGCGATGGCACCTTTACCGAGAAAGGGATGCTGGCCGGCATCGCTTTCAGTGAAGACGGCGTAGCGCGGGCGGGGATGGGAGTGGACGCGGCGGACTACGACCGCTCCGGCTATCCCAGCCTCCTGGTCAGCAACTTCTCCAACCAGATGCTGGCTCTTTACCACAACGAAGGCACGGGACTGTTTGTGGACGAGGCGCCGCGCTCGGAGGTGGGCCGCGCCAGCCTGCTCACGCTCGGGTTCGGCTGCTTTTTCTTCGACTACGACCTGGACGGCTGGCTGGACATCTATGTCGCCAACGGGCACATCGAAGTTGGGATTGAGCAGGTGCAGACGCGGGTGAAGTACAAGCAGCCGGCGCACCTGTTCCGCAACCTGGGGGAGGGGAAATTCGAGGAGGTAACCGCTTCGCTGGGCCGAGCGTTCGCCGCCGCCCGCGTGGCCCGCGGCACCGCCTACGCCGACATTGACAACGACGGCGACCTCGACCTGCTGGTCACGACCAACGGCGGGCGCGCCCTCTTGTTCCGCAACGACGGGGGCACGAACCGCAGCCTGCGCGTTCGCTTGGTAGGGACGCAGTCCAACCGCAACGGGTTGGGCGCGGTGGTACGGGTGAGTGCGGGCGGGGAGCAGCAGTGGCGGATGTTGCGGAGCGGGTCAAGCTATCTTTCGCAGAGCGAGTTGGTGCTCACTTTCGGCCTGGGATCGCAGGCCAAGGCGGAGGCGGTGGAAGTGCGCTGGCCGAGCGGCCGGGTGGACCGCCTGGCTAACGTAGCCGCCGGCCAGATGATTACCGTCAAGGAAGGCGAAGGCTTGCTGAGCGCCCAGCCATTCCGCAAGAAGTAGGCAGAACGCAAAGGGGGAATCAATGCGTCTTTTCTGGTGGCGGTATGCGGTCCTGGCGGTTCTGGGGCTGGGACTCATTGCCTCGGCCCGTATGCCGGAATCCCGGCCCGCTGAGGAAGCCATCCGGCTCAACAACCTGGGCGTGGCCTATATGAACCAGCAGCGCTTTGCGCAAGCGCTGGAGCAGTTCGAGCAGGCTTACGAGGTGAATCCCGAACTCCACACCGCGCGGCTCAACCAGGGCATTGCCTTGCTCAACTTGCAGCGCTTCGACGCCGCGCGCGTGGCTTTGCTTGAGGCAGGCAAGCAAGAGCCGGGAAACGCGCGGGCCTGGTACAACCTGGGCTTGCTCTATAAAAACCTGGGCGAAACCGAGGCGGCGCTGGAAGCTTTCCAGCGGGTCGCGCAACTTGACGCGAAGGATGCCGATACCCATTATTTCCTGGGGCTGCTGCGCGCGCAGCTTCAGCGGTATGAGCCGGCCATCGCCGCTTTCCAAGCCACCCTGGCGCTGAACCCCTTTCACGTCTCAGCCGAGTTCGGACTGGCGCGCGCCTACCAGCGCCTGGGAGATTCGGCGCAAGCTCGACAGCACCTGGCACGTTTTCAACACCTGACGCAGGAGAACCTGGGCGCGCCCATGAGTTTGGCCTACGGCGACCAGGGAAAGCACTCCCGGGCCGAGCAGGTCACCCGTGCTCCGGAGGCGGTGGCGGCGGCGATCCGGGTGCGTTTCGTGCCCGCGGCCGAGGAGGCCGGGCTGGGCTTCCGGCACGGTGGCGCGCCTTTTTCCGAGAGCGAAGCCAGCGCGAGTCATCCAGCGCAAGGAACCATCGCATCTTTTCTCGGTTCGGGCGCTTGCTTCTTTGACTACGACGGCGACGGGCGCACCGATTTGTTTCTGGTCAATAGCGGCAAGGAGGCTGCCGGCGCGCTCTACCGGAATGGCGGCGGTGGACGTTTCGCGGAGGTCACGCGCAAGGCGCGCCTGGACGCGGTTGGCACCGGGATGGGCTGCACGGCCGCCGACTACGACAACGATGGCTGGACTGACCTGGCGGTCAGCTTTCTCGGTCGTGTCGCTCTGTTTCGCAATCGAGGGGATGGCACCTTTGTTGATATCGCGCCCGAGGTCGGCATTCGCACCGATGGGCTGCCGCTGGGTTTAACTTTCCTGGACTACGACCACGACGGCGACCTCGACCTCTACGTGACGCGCTTCGTCAACTTTTCCTGGCCCGGCGGCCGCCAACCGTTTGAACTTCCTGTGGATGTTATTTCGGCTGGCAACGTGTTGTGGCGCAACAACGGCAACGGGACTTTCACCGACTGGACGAAGCCGACCGGGTTGGCCAGCGCGGCCCCGAGTGTGGCCGCTGTGGGCACCGACTTCAACAACGATCGCGCGATTGACTTGCTGCTGACCGGCCTGGGAAACGCTCCCACCATCTTTGCCAACCCGCGCGAGGGTGAATTCCCGGCGCTCGAACTCTGGGCGGCGCCCATGCCGGCGCCTACGGCCGGCGTAGCGGTGTTCGACTTCAATAAAGACGGCTGGATGGACTTGGCCTTCACTCATTGGGGCAAGCCGGGATTGAGCTTGTGGCGCAACGTCGAGGGCAGGCGATTTGATGTGGTGGCTTTGCCGTCTGTGGGCTGGGTGCGCGGCTGGGGTGTGGCCGCGCTTGACTACGACAACGATGGTTGGCTGGACTTGGTTGCGGTGGGTGAGGCGGGCGAGAAATCGGAGATTCGCCTGCTGCGCAACCTGGGGCCGAAAGGTTTTGAGGATGTAACCTCGGAGGTGGCGCTGGCCGACGTAGAGCTCCAACGTCCACGGGCGCTGATCACCGCCGACTACGATGGCGACGGCGACACCGACCTGTTGGTGACGCAGAACGGCGGGCCGGTGCGCTTGTTGCGCAACGAGGGCGGCAACCGCAACGCCTGGCTGCGCGTGGCGCTGAAAGGTTTGGCCGACAACAAGAGCGCCATCGGGACCAAGGTGGAAGTCTTCGCCGGCGCTCTCTGGCAGAAGTGGGAAGTGCAGGCGGCCTCCGGCTACCTGGGGCAGAGCGCGATGGAAGTGACCGCCGGGCTCGGCCGCGCATCGGCAGCCGACATCCTGCGGCTGCGCTGGCCCACGGGAGTGTTGCAGGATGAGTTGGAGTTGGCCGCGCGCGGACGCCACGCCATCGATGAAATTGACCGCCGCGGAAGTTCTTGCCCGGTTCTGTTCGTCTGGAACGGTAGCCGCTACGAACTGGTGAGCGACGTCATCGGATCGGCGGTGGTGGGCCACTGGGTGGCTCCCGGCGAACGCAACATTTCCGACCCGGACGAGTACGTCAAGGTGGAGGGCGCGCGCGTGCAGCCGCGCCAGGGCCGGCTGAGCTTCCGCTTTCTTGAACCGATGGAGGAGTTGATCTATCTCGATCAGGTTCGGCTGCTGGCTGTGGACCATCCGGCGGACGTGGCTGTCTATCCCAACGAGTATTTCGCCAGCCAGCCGCCCTTTCCGGCCTTCAAGGTCATTGCCAGCCGGGGGGCGCATGCGCCGGTGGGCGCGTGGGACGAGCGCGGGCGCGACGTGCGGGAAGAGTTGCTGCACCGCGACCGTCGCTACGTCACCGGCTTTGAGCTGCTTTCCTTCGCCGGCTTCGCAGAGCTGCACAGCCTGGAGTTGGGCCTGGGCAGGTGGGATGCCTCCCGGCCTTTGCGGCTTCTGCTGCACGGCTTCACTGAGTATTTCAGTGCCAACTCGATGTACGCGGCGCACCAGGCGGGCGTGCAGGTGATCGTGCCCTATGTCGAAGCGCTCGACGGCGAGGGACGCTGGGTGCGGGTGGTGGACGACATGGGCTTCCCGGCCGGGCTGGCGCGCACGATGGTGGCCGACCTGACGGGCCGCTTGCCGGCGGGCACGCGGCGCATCCGCCTGGTGACCAACTTGCAGATTTATTGGGATCAGATTTTGGTGGACAACACCGCCGACGGCGCTCCCGTGCGGCTGACGGAGGTTCCACTGGCCGAAGCCACGCTCCGCTTTCTGGGCTATCCGCGGCAAGTGGAGGGGAATCCGCCCGGCGATCTCGATTACGTTTATGAAGAGGTCAGCCCGACCGGTCCTTTCGCGCAGCACATCGGAAACTACACCCGCACGGGCGACGTACGCGCGCTGCTGGCGGAGGCCGAGGACCGGTTTGCCATTTTCGGCACGGGCGAGGAGGTGGCGTTGGAGTTTGACCCGTCGCGCTTGCCGCCGCTGCCGGCGGGGTGGGCGCGCGACTACTTCTTTTTTGCCGATGGCTTCGTGAAGGACATGGACTTCTACGAGGCGCACGCGCTCACCGTCGATCCGCTGCCGTTCCATGACATGGGCCGCTACCCCTATCCATCTACGAAAGGCTATCCACCGGGCGAGGCGCATCTGAAGTATCAATTGGACTACAACACCCGCCCGGTTTCGGGCCGGGCTGCGCCTTCTTTCCGCTTCAACTATCGGCGGAAAGACAAGCGGTAAATCTCCGCCACCCTTACCTTTGCAGAAGCACTACCTCAGGGGCTAAAGCCCCTGTTTTGTGGGGCGTTCTACGGCACGGCTGAAGCCGTGCCCTGCCGAAGACTCCACAGAGACCGTTTGTGGGATGATTTCTAGCGGACGAGAAAGGTGGTCTTGGCGAGGACGGGGTTGTCGAATTGGTCGTACACGCGCACCACCACCGTGTGTTCGCCAGGTTCCAGGTTCTCCAGGTGGACGGTGTAGGAGTGCTGGCGGGCGTCGGTGGTGCGGCTGGCGGGGAAGATGGACTTCCACTCTCCGGCGTCGAGCGAGTACTCCGCCTTTTGCAACGGGCTGTAGGAGTCCTGCGCCCGGAAGCGGACCTCCACCGTGCGGCTGCGCGGGGCGGCGGTGAGGTTGTCAATGCGCGGGGGCGTGTTGTCCACTTCGAAGCGGTCGCTGACGTTTTCTCCGCTGAGCGACAGGTCGGGGGGGTTGGAGGGGGCGTCGGAAGCCACCACTTTGATGTGGTAGGCCCCGTCCGGCAGGGTGGCGGCGTCCCAGGAGTGGAACGGGCTGCTCAGGTTGTCCTTCAGTAGTTTCCAGCGGGTTTCCTCTTCGCCCCGGTAATAAACGGAGAAGATCAACTCGTCCTGATTGGGGTCCTCGGTGCTCCAGATGACGCTGCGGGCACCGGTCTGCGCCACGCCATGCGGTGCGGGCGCGGTGCGCGGGGCGGTCTTGGAAGAGTTGGAGGCGGAGGCGGGAGCAGCGGCGCGGGCGCGCGCGTTGGACGCCGAGGGAAGCTCCAACCGAACCGGCTGCGCTGACTGTGGGGTAGAGAGTGTGCGGAGGGCGATGCCGGGAGTCTGCACGATGATTTTGGTTACCCGGGGCGGCAGGTTGCGGCGCAGGTAGGCGATGGAAACCTCGGAGAGGCTGGGCGTGCGCCCGTCGGTGGCCTTCAGCACGGTCTTCCACTGGATGAAGCGCGCTTGCGGGCTGGTGATGACGGAGCCGGCGGCCTCGGTGTAGGCCTCGGACCAGGGGCTCCAGTGCTTCTGGGGGTCGGAGGTGTTGCCGGTGCGGGTGAAGAGCCGGACGGTAGGGTTGCCGGGCGAGCGGGTCTGCCAGCGGACGCGGCCCCATTGGGAGAAGAGTTCGGCGTCGAAGACATCGGACTCGAAGATGCCTTCCGAAGCCAAGTCAGGCCCGAGACGATAAACTTTGCCCGGGTTGGCGGTGGCAGCGAAGATGTTTCCCCGCCGGCCGCGCACCACGGCGGTGATCTGTTGACCGGAGGCTTTGGCCAGGTGAGTAAAGAGGGTGGCCGAATCGATGGCCAGCAGCTTGCCTTTGTTGCCGGTGCCAGCCAAGAGCCGCCCGTCGGTGGCGAAGGAGAGGGAATAAACCAACTCGGTTCGGGAGCCCCACAGCTTCTCGGGGGAGCCATCGGGGGCGGTGCGAATGATCGTGCTGCCTCCGGTGGGGAAGCGCGGAAAGCCGGGCCTGCGAGCAGCCGCCTGAGTGGGAGTGGCGGTGGCGGTGACGACCACACTGGGGGTGACGCCCTGGGCGGTAGTGGTGGGCGGCTGCGCGGGAGCAGCGGGAGTGGGCGCGCGCGGGAAGGCAGGTGTGGGAGCTTTTCGCCCGATGGCCGCGACGTAGAGGTTGCCGGCGGAGTCGAACCGAAGATCGGTGACCTCCTTGCGGTCCATTTCGTAGAGCACAAAAGCCTGGCCGTCGGGGACGAGGCGGAGGACCAAACCGTTGGGCTCGGTTCCGGCATAGAGCTGGCCGTCGGGCGCGAGCGCGAGGGAGCGGATGTGGGTCTCGTCGCTCTTGAAGAAGAGCTCGCCGGTGCCGTCGGGGGCGATGCGGTGGATTTCGCCTTTGTCGCCGGTAGCCAGGTAGAGAGTCCCGTCCGCGCGCAGCACGATGTCCCACAGGTACTTGGTGCCGGGCTCGAAGAAGACGCTGGCCTCGCCCGCAGGGGTGATCTTGTGCACGCAGCCGTCGGGGGAGGTGGCGATATAGAGGGAGGCGTCGCGGGGATCGAGCGCCAGCGCGTGCACCTCCAAGTCCCTTGATTCAAAGACAGTCGTCACCTGGCCGTCGGCGCCGAGCTTGATGACTTTGGCGGGGCTGCCGCCGGCGAGGTAGAGATTACCGCGGGGGTCTTCCACCACGTCCCAGACGTATTCCAGATTGGGGTCGGCCAATTCACGGAACTCGGGCGCAAGCAAAATTTCACCGTCGCTGCGCAAGGCAACGCCCCGGGGGGTGCCTTTGCTGAACTGGGCGTACTTGTTCTGGTGCCAGAAGCGGGTGTCTTCGGCGGCGGCCGAGAAGGCCAGCAGCGTCACCCACAGCACGAGAAGTATTTTGCGCATTGTTTTCACTTCCTTTGGTGTCAGCGCACGGTAACTTGCAACCACCGGCTGCCGGTGATGACCTGCCCCAGTGGCTGGGAAGATTCGTTCACAATGGATTGGTAGGAGACGATGGTTCCGCCGGGGGTCTGCCGGGGATTGAGCACATTCATCTGGGAGAGCGGGATGCTGGGCAGAACCTTGTCTTCCACCAGCAGAGTGGGCGTGCGCTGGAACAAGGAAACGTAGAGACGGTCGTTGCGGCGCTCGCGGTTAATCAGGGCGATGAGCTGCTCCAGGCTGCTGACGCGGGGCGCGAGTTGGCGGCCGAGCCGGAGGCCGAAGCTGAGTTGCATGGTGCGGGTGATGCGATTCAGGAGCAGGGCATCACTGACCAGCACCCGCAGGCTTCCCTTGGCGGCTTGCGGGGGAACTTCAATGGGAATCTCGCGCACCAAGCGCGGGCCCCGGTAGGGCCGCAGAACGACCTTGACACGGATGGTTTCGCCGGGGCGCACGTCGTTTTTATCGACCCAGGCGTTTTCAATGCTGACGGCGCGGCGCTCCGGGAGGAGTTCTACCCGCAGCGTAATGCGCTCAATTTCAGGGGATTCGAAGGGGTTGGAAAAAATGCGCTGGAAAGTTTGGCCGACGCTGCCGGCCACCAGGAGAGCATCGGGGAAAGCGCTTTCCGTGGGGCCGAACATGTCATCCAGGGCAATACTGTCGTGGCCGCGCAGAGACATTTGGCCACTGACGCGATAGGTGAGTCCCTCGCCCGACTCGATCAGGGTGAACAGTCCGTTGAACAGAGTCAGGTTGAGGAGAGTGGGAGAAAGCTTGGGATGCTGGAAGATCTGGTAGTGGTATTGGCGCTCGCGGCCGCGATGAGCGACGGTGAGGTCAACCGGGATCATCGCCGGGATCGGGCCGACTTCACCCACGATGGCGCTGCGGCGGTCCTGGCGGAAAGTACCCACCAGCTCTCCCAGGTTAGCAATTTTGAAGGAGTTCAACTCGGAGGCTACGGTAGTCACAATTTCGGCGCGCGCCATGGGGAGTTGCACATCGCCATAGGAAAGCAGTGGGTGGCCGCAGGCAAACAGTTGATCACCGATGCGGTGGGTGATGGTGCAGGTGCCCGCAATCCCCATGTCGCCGGTGACCAGGGCGGCGGAGACAGCGCCTCCGGGCAGAAGTTCGCTGGTGTTCTCGGGCACCGCCGTGCCGCCACCCTGCACGGCCAGCAGGCCCAAGCGGCCCAACTCCTCGAAAAACCGAGAGACCACCTGGGGATGAATGCCGACAAAGCTCACGGGGGTTTCGATCGGAACCAGGTACCGGTCGGGAAGCTGGCCGAGACCCAGGGCGGTGGAGGTTTCTTCGGGCAGTGGGTAGCGGCCGAGAGCGGCGGCGCTCTGCGGGGGCGTTGGCTCCTGAGCGGCGCGGAGCATGCTTTCGATGGGGGTGACGCCGGCGATGGGTTCGCGGGTGAAGGCGCCGAAGCGGAAGGCGAGGGCTCCTACCAGCTTGCCCTCAATGAAGACCGGGCTGCCGCTCATGCCGGCTACCACTCCGGTGTAGGCGGGCTTCTCGCCCAGCAGGCGCACCAGAATGACGTCCTGCTTGGGCCCGATGAGGTTGCGGAGCACGCCGATGACTTCCAACTCGAAGCTTTCGATTTCTTTGCCGGCGAAGATGGTGCGGGCCGTACCTTTCATGCCGGGCTTGATCTGGTCGAGGGGGAAGATTTCTGCGGCACGCGCAGGGCGAATGGCCAGCACAGCCAGCGCCAGCAGCGCAAGGGGAAGAACCGCGCGTCGTAGTGGGTGGGTCACGCTCTAGCTCCGCTTCGTCCGAACTGACAATCTTTCATCATAGTCCCGATTCCCTGAGAAAATCAATGAGGTGAGCGACAAGTAGTGGGCCAATTTCACATCAGCTTTTCGATTCAGGCACTCTTTCCTCTTATGTCCAACCCGGTGGCCCCTGCCACCGGGTTGGAGTCCCTTTCCCAGCGGCTGGGGCCGCTGGGCTAGACTAAATTGACCCACTACTGACGGCAAGAAGAGGTTGCCTGCCGCGTGCTAGAATCGCCTTTTCGGTTGGAGGCTATGAGCGAGCAAAAGTTGCGTCCGGTTCGGGGGCTGGTGGGGACCGCGCGCCTGCCGGGCGACAAGTCGATTTCTCACCGGCTGGCGATTCTGGGCGCGTTGGCGGAAGGCACGACCGAGCTGGCCAACTATTCCTCCGGGGACGATTGTCGGCGAACGCTGGAGTGTTTGCGGCACCTGGGGGTGGAGGTTGAAGTTTCTGAAAGCGAGAACCAGGATTTGCGGGTGTGCGTGCAAGGGCGGGGGCTGGGCGGCTTGCGGGCCCCGGCAGTGGAACTGGACGCGGGGAATTCCGGCTCGACCCTGCGCATGTTGGCAGGGGTGCTGGCGGCGCAGCGGTTCGAGGCGGTACTGACCGGCGACGGCTCCCTGCGGCGACGACCGATGGGGCGGGTGGCGGAGCCGCTGCGGCAGATGGGCGCAACCATCAACGGACGGGAAGGCGATTTCCCGCCGCTGCGCATCCAGGGGGCGGCGCTGCGGGCCATTGATTACACCTTGCCGGTGGCGAGCGCGCAGGTAAAAACGGCCGTCCTGCTGGCCGGGCTGCACGCCGAAGGGACAACCGCAGTGGAAGAACCCACGCGCACGCGCGACCACACCGAAATTGCGCTGGCGGAGTTGGGCGCGACGGTGGAGCGGCGCCGCCGGCGGGTGACGCTGGCAGGGCGCCCGCGCTTGCAGGGCAAACCGTTTGCGATTCCCAACGACTTCAGCGCGGCGGCGTTCCTGCTGGTGGCGGGGTTGCTCCTGAAGAAAACCAACCTGGTGTTGCCGCAGGTGGGGCTGAATCCGACCCGGACTGCGCTGCTGGATTTCCTGGTTCCGCAGGGGGCCGCGATCAAAATCCTTGAGGTGCAGGAAGCCAACGGGGAGTTGCGCGGCAACCTGCACGTGCGGGGCGGGGGGCGCTTGCAGGGTGGGACGATCGAAGGGGCCTTGACGGCGAAGCTGATCGACGAATTACCGGTGCTGGCGGTGCTGGGGACGCAGACCGAGGAGGGGTTGCGCATTCGCGATGCGGCCGAGCTGCGCTTGAAGGAGAGCGACCGCGTCGGGACGCTGGCGGAGAACCTGCGGCGGCTGGGTGCGTCGGTGCAGGAATACCCGGACGGTCTGGAGGTAGCCGGACGGCAGAAGCTGCGCGGGGCGGTGGTGGACAGCTTCGGCGATCACCGGATTGCGATGGCGCTGGCGGTGGCGGGGTTGGTGGCGGAGGGGGAGACTCGGTTGCGAGGCGCAGAGTGCGTGGAGATTTCCTTTCCGGGGTTCTTCGAGGTACTGGAAGCGCTGCGCGAGTAGGAGGCGGGGACTAGCGCTTGGGGCCGAGCTTCTCACGCAACAGGCGGGAGACGGACTCCAAGGTGTCGTTGAGGGTGGCCTGCACCTGAGCGGCGGAATCCTGCGCCATCTCTTCGGCTTGTTGCCGGAAGCGGTCGAGCGCCTCGGTCAAGCGGGCGTCCAGCATGGAATCGACCGACGTTTCCGCTTTGCTCTGGCTGGCGCGCAGATGCTCGTGGACTTCGTTCAACTGTTGCGCCAGCTCCTGGCTGGTGTTGGTGCTCAACTCCTCCAACTGCGCGCGCAGCTCGCGGGCGCGGTGCTCCATGGGCTCCTGGGCCATTTCGATGGCCAGGTGGATGCGGTCTTTGATCTGGCCGCTGGCCTCGACCAGGGCTTCGTGGACTTGCTTCTGGAAATTCTTGGTCTCGTCCGTCAGCCAAGTGCGCGCTTGCTCGGCCTCCTGGCGGAATTCCCCTACTTGGGTTTCCAACTGACCACCCTCTTTTTTGAGGGAGTCGAGCAGAGCGTGCAGGTCAACCGCGGTGGCTTCGCTGCGGCTGACCAGGGGAGCCAGCGTCTGGTCGAGCTCTTCTTGCAACTGCGGCAGGTGGGTCTGCCGCACGGTTTCGGCTGCTTGTTCGAGCTGTTCGCGGGTGTGGTTGACGGTGTCGGTCACAGCTTTTTCCAGCCGTGCTTCTAGTCCTTCGTCCAGCTGGGCCGCCAATGCTTCGGCGCGTGCTCCCAGGCGAGTGGACTCGGCCTGGGTTTTTTCCAGAGTTTCCTTCAGCTCCTGCTGGCGCTGGCCGAAGTCGGTCCGCAGACGCTGCTGGACGGAATTCCACGCCTGCTCGCCCAGGCTGCGCAGGGCTTTTTCCGCCCGCTGGCTGAATTGAGCGTTTTGCTGTTCGAGGTGGGTGGTGATCTCACCCTGGCTTTGCTTTATCAGGTTCTCAAGCTGGGTGCGCATGGCGGCCAGCATTTGGTCAGTCTGTTGAGCCAGGTCGGTACCGACCTGCTGCGCATAACGGTGCAGGCTTTTCTCGGCCGCTTGCGCTTCTCCCAGCAGGGCGTTGAGCCGGTCTGACTCGGCCTGCAAACCATCCAGGTGGGTTTCCCGGGTCTTGTCCACGGACTGTTGCCAGTCGTGCAACTGCTGCTGGAGCTGGGTGCTGCGCTGGTCGAGGCTTGCAGTCAGCTCGTCCTGGCGGCGCTGGAGCAGTACGTTGAGCTGAGCCTGCATCCGGGCCAGCAGTTCTTCGGCCTGCTGCGTGAGCTGGGAGTTCATCTGGCCGGCGTACTGCTGCAAGCTGCCTTCGATGGCGCGCGCTTCTTTCAGGCGCACGTTGATGCGGTCGAGGAATTCACGCTCGCTGCGGTCGAAGTCTTCGAGTAGCTTTTGCCGCAGGTCCTGGCCGACGTTTTCGGTGAGGCCGAGCAGGTGCTGCTCGAGTTGCCCCCGCTGAGCTTCGCGCTGGGCGGAGAACTCCTCTTCGATCAGGGCGCGGATGCGCTCCAGGGTGCCGCTGACTCCTTCCTTGACGCGGTCGTCCACGGTTTGCGGGAGCAGGCGGACGAGCGACTCGACGTAGTCGCGGGCCTGGCGCATCTCATCGAGGTGGGCTTGGAGGTCGGTGGTGGATTTCTCGCGCCGGGCCAAATCCTGCCGGACTTGCGTGCGGGTCTGCTCGACCACGGCCTGAAGTTGCTCGCGCGAGTTGGCCAGCAAGAGCTCGCGCTCCTGGGCGACCTGCTTACGGAAGGTCTTCCCGACGCCGAAAAGGAGTGCTTCCGCCTCTTCGCTGAGCTTCCGCACGGCCTGGAGCTTGGATTCTGCGTCGGTGGAGTCTTGACGGCGGCGTTCCAGGTCTTGGTCCACGGACTGGCGAACTTGCTGGGCGATCTCCTGCAACCCTCCTTGGGCCTGTTTTTGGAGGCGCTCCCAATCGGAGGAGGCGCGCTCCTCGAAGTCAGCGCGGAGGCGCACCAGCAGGTCGCCCAGGCTTTCGCGGTAGGAGTTTTCAAACTCACTGGAGATGTCCTTGGCCTTGCCCTGCAGGATCCGCTCAAATTCTTTCACCACTTTGCCGACGTCGGGCAGCGCGGCCACGGGAGCGGGCGCGGGCGGTGGTGCCGGGGCTTTCGGGGGCGCGGGCGCAGCGGCTTGTGATGGTGCAGGCGGCGGAGCGGAAGCGGCTGGTCGCTGAGCTACGGGAGCCTTGGGCGGTACCGGGGCCGCTTTCTCCGGAGCCGAGGGAGCAGGCGGAGCCGCAGGCTTGGCCGCCGTGGAAGCTTTTGGAGTTGCCGCTGCGGGAGGAGCAGCACTCGAAGCTTTGGCTTCTGCTTGTCCCCGACCGCGAGCGCGGGTTTGCGCGGCCCAGTCTTCGGGTGGGAATTGGATGCCCCAGAAATTCTCTGGGTTGTCGAGTTCCAGCGAGACTTCCCAGGTTTTGATATCGGCCCCGAGCGCTTCCGAGCCGACGACGTGAGCATTGGTGGTGCGGTCGGTGTGCAGAATATCGAGGCGTACCTGCATGCCTTTTTCCAAGGAGCAGGGGGCCCGGAGGCGACACCCGTGGCTGCTTACGGACACGGTTTCGCACCGTTCGGAGAATTTGAAGTTCGGGTCAAGGCTGGAGACAAAAAGAGGCACCGCCAACGGAATCCGTTGGCTGCGACGCCGGAACGCTGATTGAGGCGTACGGGTAATCGCCAAGTGTCCCCTGTGGCCAACCTGAAGACGGACAAGAAAAATCGCCTTTGTCTTAGGGAATTAGCCACAGGCTTGTCAAGCGTTTTGGGGAGAATTTTTCCGTGCGACCGGGAGCAGCAGCCCAGCGGTGTGCGTGTTGCTAGGACTCGCGGCGGAGGTAAATGGTGCCGTGGGTGGTGGAGAGGCGGATGGAAGTCCGGCGGGCGCCGTAGGTGCCCCGGAGGGTCTGGGTGCCGCGCTCTTCGCGCTCAAGGGTCAAGCCGGGGCCGGTGAAGTCGGACTCGATCTCGCCATTGCGGACGCGGGCGGAAATCTCGAAGCCGCTGGCCGTGGGCAGGACGAGCTCGATGTTACCGGAGCGGTTCTGGATATCAATCGGCTGGGTGGGAGAGGCGGGGGCGCGAAGCACAATGCGGCCGTTGCGGTTCTCGACTCGGACTTTTCCGCTGACACCTTCGATTTCGATTTCCTTGTCGCGGGTGAGCAGGGTCACGTCGCCGGGGACGCCGCGCAGGATCACTTCGCCGCTGGCAAACTCCAGGCTGCCGTCAATGCGGGGCGCCTCGAAGGTGGAACGGCGGGAGACGAACCGAGCCGGGCCGGCAATAGCAGCCAACCGGATGGGCCCATAGAAGGAGCCTTCCACGCTGGCGGCGCCGCCGATGTCGCGGATTTGAACTTCATCTCCCCGGCCCTCAACGTTCACTTTGCCGGTGACGTCGGCGATTCGTACATCGCCCCGCCTCAGATCCACCCGGACGTCACCGTCCACGTTCTCTACGAAGACGTCGCCGCGACGGAGGTTGATTTCGACGTCGCCCCGGGTGCCGCTGAGGCGGATATCCCCGCGGCGGTTGGAGAGTTTGAGATTGAGGGCCACGGGAACTCGCAGTTGGAGCTCAGCTCCTACGAAGCCGCGGGCCCCGGAAGGGGTATCCCAGCGGATTTCGTAGCCGTCGGCGGCGCTTTCCAGCACCAGCACGTAACTGTTGGCCACCCGCCGGGCCTGGTCTTCCGAGGCGGCACAGACGGACTTGCGGGCCATCAGACGGATCTGGTTGGTGTCGCCGGGGGTGAGGGTGAGGTTGCCGCGCGGGTTGCGGACTTGCAACGTGGCACGGGTGGCGATGTCTTCTTCAATCAATTCCTCAGTGAACTCGTACCGGTTGCCGAGCACGCAGCCGATTTCCTCGCCCCCGATGACAATCGGAGCGCCTTCCCACCAGCCGCCGCGCATGGCGCGGCTGAAGGCGGTGCCGATGAGGATGAGGAAAATCAGACCGACGATGCTGCCGGCACCGATGCGGGTGGCGGCGGCGGCTTCCGGGCGGCCGCGCAGCATCCAGTAGTCCACCAGCTTGCTCAGGCCCCAGAAGATGATGAGCACCGGCCAGTAGAGGGCGATCAGGGGCCAGGGACTGAACTCGCGGCTAAAGTTGGTGTAGAGGAAGAGCCCGCCGACGGCGATCAGCAACAACGCGCCGAAAACCGAGCCGCGACGGTAAGAGGTGCCGTTGGCCATGCTACCCTCGATGTCCCTCGGTGGAGGCGCCGTATTCGAACAGTTTCACGGCTCCGATGACGATCAGGATGATGGGCCACAGGTCGCCGAAATCGAGCCGGTGCACGAACTGCGGAACGAGGAAAAGCACCCCGAGGGTAATCAGGATGGCCGGGCCCAGCAGGCCACTGCAACGGCAGCGAGCGCAGGGGCAATACTTGCCGGAGGGTTGTGGCGGCGTTCCGGTCGGTTGCGGCGTTGGAGTAGGTCCTTGACTCATCCTAGCCCTCCTGGTTGTCGGTTGGTGGGCGCGCCGGCGGTGCGCTTCCAGAGCAACCACGCTCCCAGCGCGATCAGAAGTACCGGCCAGTAGCGCCAGAGGTAGAAACCCCAGGGGAAAACGTCCAGGTTGCCGAGCAGGAAGAAGGCGCCGAAGGCAATCAGGAAGAGCGCGCAGAACAGGCTGTTGCAGCCGCAGAATCCCGCCTCGCTGCTACGGCGGAGGGTTTGTGCTGGCGTCTGTCCCGGAGTAAGTTCAGATCCCGTATTCATTTTCATTGCAGTTCTCCTTTCTGTCCCGCTAGGCGGGGGGCGCGCCGCTGGTTCGTTTCCACAGCATCCAGCCGCCGAGTGCGATCAGAGCCAGCGGCCAGAAGCGCAACAGGTGAAAGTGATAGGGGAGAAAGTTGTTGAGCAGGAAAAGTACACCCAAAACGATCAAGACCAGGGGGCCGATGGGGGTGGCCTTGCCTCCCTTCGTTCCCGGCGTTTCCCAGCCACTGGGGGCCGGAACTAAACCGGAAGCGCGGCGCTTGGCAGTCTGGTAGGCTTCGATCGGCATGTAGATAATGAAGGCGGCCAGCAGTATACCCAGCAGGGGCTTGAGGCCCCGGGCGGCGCTGGAGCTCAGAATGTTGATTAAGCCTCCGAAGATGATGAGGTGGATCAGGGCCTTCACGTATTCGCCGTTGTAGAGTGCGCCGACGCCGGGGATGAAGCCCAAGGCCAGAGCGGCGCCGGGACTGGGTCCACCAGCGCTAGTCGCCTGGCCACCGAGGGTGGCAGCCGCCAGGCAATCTTCACAGTAGTACACCCCGCGGACGTCCCGGCGGGTCTCGGGAGTAAGAGTCTTACCGCACTGGCGGCAGAAGCCGGCAGCCGCTTCGGGTTGTTTGGCGTCTTCGTTCATCGCAACGTCCTCACGAGTGTCATCTGGTGGTACGCATACAACCAACCGATTGTTCCGGAGGCGGAATTCCCGTCGTCGGGCTTGGGCTGCTCGCCCGGGCCGGAATCGGGCGGCGGCTGTGGGGACGGAGGCTGGGCGTCAGAACGGAACGCCTCCAGCCGGGTGCGGATTTCGTACACCAGCCGGAGTTCGTTGACGAAGCGAGCCCCGCGCGCATAGGTTTGGTGGGCCTGGCGGTTGACGGCGCGGTAAATGTTGGCGGGATTCAGGTCCGCCGCCCGCACGTCCCGCACCGAGACATCCAACGCGCTCAGCGCCAGCGCGGCGGAGAACACCGCGGCCGCCGAGCCGAAGGCGAAGCGGGGTTGCACCACCAGAGTCCAGCCGCGATCCAGCACGGTCCACAGGCTTTCGCGCGGTGGAGGCGCGACAGTCTGGGCGAGGATGCGGGTCTCCAAGCCCGGCGGCGCCTCCAGCGGTTCGAGCCGGCGCAGCCAGAGCGCAGCGCGGCGGGCGTCGAACCACTCAGCGCAACGCGCGCAGGAGCGCGCGTGGGCGTCGGCTGCCCGCAGGTCGGCTGCGGCCAGCCGGCCTTCCAGGTAGTCGTCCAGCCGCGCTTCCAGCCGTTCGCAGTTCCACTTCTTCATTGGACTACGTCCTCCGGGTTGTCGAACCCGGGCAGCCGCTTCAAAATTCGGCCCAGCTCGGCGCGGCCGCGGTTGATGCGCGACTTGACGGTGCCTTCCGGGATGTTAAGCGTCTGGCTGATCTCGCGGTACTCCAGTTCTTGCAGGTCGCGCAGCACCACCGCTTCGCGCAGCTCGGGCGAGAGCCGCGCCAGCGCCCACTGCAGCGTGGCGCTCAGCTCGCGCAGGGCCACCTGCCGGTCTTGCTGCGCAGGAGCGGCTTCCTTCTCGCCCAGGTGCGTCAGCTCGTCGTCGAGCGAACTGGTCAGGCGGTCGCGGCGGGTGGCGCGGTAGTGGTCAATCAGCAGGTTGCGGCCCACCCGGTGCAGCCAGACGCCCAGGGCGCCTTGAGCGGGGTCGTAACTTTTGAGCGTGCGAAACATGCGCAGAAAAACCTCCTGCGTCAAATCTTCCGCCTCTTGCCGCTGGCCGGTAAAGCGGTAACAGAGGTTGTAGATGCGCCGGGTATGGGTGCGGACAATGCTTTCCCAGGCCGCGCTGTCGCCGGCCACGCATCGTCGTACCAGTTCGGCATCATCCACCTAGGCCGCTCCTGCAACTTCCGTTGACCGGCCCTATTCCAAGAAACGGATTTGGGCAGCGAAAAGTTCCCCTCCAACCACCCTTGGCGGGGGTATGGTAGTCGCTCCTAACCCCCTGCGCAACTATGTCTTAGCAACGCCTGCTCTTGCCAGCCTGCCGGCTTCGTATTAGGCTGGGGCCGCCGGTAGAGTCATCCATGGGAGCCGTCGCACCAGCGGAAGTTCTTCGGCGGAGAGGCCCGCGATGAAGTGCCCTTTTTGCGGCCACGGAGAAGATAAGGTGGTGGACTCGCGCGAGGCGCGCGGGGGCGACGCCATCCGCCGCCGGCGCGAATGCTTCGGCTGCCACCGCCGCTTCACCACCTACGAGCGCATTGACGAGATTCCCTACATGGTCATCAAGAAGGACGGCCGCCGGGAGCGGTTCGACCGGCAAAAAGTGCTGGCGGGGCTGCTGCGGGCGTGCGAGAAACGCCCCGTGCCGATGCAGAAGCTGGAAGCGACGGTGGACGAGGTGGAAACCTTCGTCGCCGACTCCCCCAACCGCGAGCGCAACTCCAGTGAAGTGGGTGAGGTGATCATGAACCGGCTGCGCAAGCTGGACAAAGTCGCCTACGTCCGCTTCGCCTCGGTCTATTTGGACTTCAAAGACGTCAAGGAATTCATGGGCGAGTTGAAGCAGCTCCTGCGCGAGCGCTCCCGCCCCTAGCCAGCGACCCGCCTACGCCCTGCGGGCTGCGGCGGGCAGGCCCGCGACCCCCGCCGAAGCCCAAGTACGACAGTTTGGAAGTGGTGCCTGTCTGCCCTGCCTACCGCAGGCAGGCGCAGGCAGGCTCTGCACCCGCTCCCCCGCTGCTCCCAATCAACCCATCAACCGATAAACCAAGTAACTGTTAAACCAATAAACCAATCAACTAATCCTCCGGGAAGTTCATGCGGCGGAGAAGGGATTGGAAGCGGGGGTCATCCCGCAGGACATCGAAGCGCGGTGCAACTTTCATGTACGCCACAGCCCATGTGCGCTGTTCAAGAGCTCTTTCCAGCCAGAGGAAGGCACGGTCTTTCTCGCCTAGGCGGGCATAGACAAGCGCTATGTCCTCGGCGGCCACATATCTTTCTCTTGATTCATTCTCCAATCGCTCCAGCAACCGCCGGGCTTCTTCTCTCTTGCCCATTCGGACATAGGCCGCAGCCAGACCGCCCAGATATACTGGCTTGCCAGGGAGAAGCTGCGAGGCGCGATGAAAGGCGGCAACGGCTTCCTGCGGCCGGCCCGTCGCCAGGTAAATCCAGCCCAGGGTGAAGTGTGGACCGGGATGGTTGGGGTCCATCTCCAAGGCCTTGCGCGTGGCCTCCTCCGCTCCGTTGTATTGGCGGGCATAGTAATACTTCCACCCCACGTTGAAAGCGATGATGAAGGAAAGAGGATCGAGTTCCTGGGCGCGTTTGATTTCGGCGATGGCCTCTTCGTGCCGCCCCACGGCCGCCAGATACTGGGCGTGCCACTGGTGCGCCGTGGCGTAGCTAGGATTCCGGTCCAGCGCCTCCCGGAAAGCTCGCTCCGCTCCCTCCCAGTCCCAGTCGTAGCTCCACAGGACCTCGCCCAGCGTGGCGTAGGGCTCTCCTAGGGAGTCGTCTATCTCCAGGGCGCGCTCGGCGGCGGCCTTGGCACGGGGGTATGCTTCGCGAGGTGGGAGTGTGCCCCAGGAGGGTTGCACGGCGTAATTGTCGGCCAGGCCGGCGTGGGCCAGCGCGTAAGTGGGGTCGAGGTCAATAGCCTGCTGGAAGAGCTCGGCCGCTTTCTGGAACCCCTCCGGCGTGCGCTTGTTCCAGTGGTAGCGACCTTATGAGGTAGGCCTCGTACGCCTCGGGGTCGACGGGGCGGGCGCTGGCGAGGCGCGCCTCCTCTCCTGGCGTCAGTGTGATCTTGATCTCCTTGGCAATTGCCCGTGCCACCTCGCTGTGCAAGGCCAGAATGTTGCGCAGTTCCCGGTCGAAATTGTCAGCTCAGAGGTTGCGGTCGGTGGCCGCCTCGATCAACTGCGCTGTGATCCGCACCGTGCTTCCCGCTCGCAACACCGAGCCTTCGATTACCGCGTCCACCCCCAGTTCCCTTGCAATCTCCGGCACCGACTTGTCCGTGTCCTTGTACCGCATCGCGGAAGTCCGGGAGATGACCTTCAAGGCGCC
The DNA here is from genome assembly GCA_965247455.1 of Candidatus Acidiferrales bacterium. Classification (GTDB taxonomy): domain Bacteria; phylum Acidobacteriota; class Terriglobia; order Acidiferrales; family 2-02-FULL-67-57; genus JACZYA01. The sequence goes on along the minus strand of CBDFHE010000018.1, from coordinate 438,989 downwards.
GATTTTGGACAACTCGGTAATCAGCGCTTCGTGCATCCCTTCCACAAAGTAATCCTGCTCAGCGTCGCCCATCATGTTATCGAGTGGCAGCACGGCGATGGATTGAATCTGACCTGGCGCCGCTCCCCCCAGCAGCCGTTGGCGCAGGCCGCCGACGTTCAGCCCCACCAGCACCGCCAGCAGTGCGACCACCGCGAACCCAGCAGCCGCAAGCCGCCACACAGGTTTCCCCCAGGCAGGTGCCTGGGGGCTCGGTGTGAAGGCTGCGACCGTTGGACTCGACATTCGGCGCAAGTCCACCCTTAGCTCTTTGGCCGACTGGTAGCGGCGCTCCGGCTCCTTCTCCAGACACTTCAGCACCACCCGCTCCAGTTCTCCCGACACCCGCCGGTTGAGCGCCCGCGGGCTGGACGGCGGCAGTTGCAGGATGGCCGCGGTCAACTGGGCCGGTTGCCGGTCCGGGAAGGCCCGCTGGCCGGTCGCCATCTCGTAGAGCACCGCCCCCAGCGCGTGGATATCGGTCCGCGCGTCCACCTGTTCGCCGCGGAGTTGCTCGGGCGCCATATACGGTAATGTTCCCGCTGCCCCTTGCGTCTCGGTGAAGCTTTCGGTAGTCGCCGTCGCACTCACCGGCCTCAGTAGTTTCGCCAGCCCGAAGTCCAACACCTTCACCTGCCCCTTGGGCGTCACCATCACGTTCCCCGGCTTTATATCCCGGTGCACGATGCCCTGCTCATGGGCTTCTTCCAGCGCCTCCACTATCTGAAGGCTCAGCCGGGCCACTTCTTTTTCGGGTAAAGGCCCGCTCTTGAGCTTTGCCGCTAGTGTTCCACCGGCCACATACTCCATCACCAGAAAGTCGATCCCGTGCTGCGTGTCGAAGTCGTGCACCGTGGCGATGTGCGGATGGCTGAGCTTGGAGAGGGTGAGGGCTTCCTTGCGGAAACGTTTGCGGGCGGCTTCGTCAGCCAGGGTTCCCGAGGGCAGAACCTTCAAGGCCACTTCGCGTTCAAGGCGAGTGTCGGTGGCTCGGTAGACCTCGCCCATGCCGCCGGCACCGATCTTCTCCACCACGCGGTAGTGGCTCAGCGTCTGGCCAATCATGGAAGGCGCCCCCTTAGTGGGGGCATCTTAGGCTGCATTCCGTCTGTGCGTCAACATTGCTTGCCGACGTCCGAAGCTGCAGCTTTAGCCCACTCGGTTGTTCGCTTCCGGCGCGGGAGGCGAGAGCGCCCGCTACGGGCGAGCGAGATTGTGGGCGTAGGCGGTGAACTTCTTGATGACGTGGAAATCGAGGTCGCGGTAGAGGTGGACGGCGGAGTGGTTCTCGGCCGTGACGGTGAGTGAGACGCCCTCATACCCTTGCGTCGTCAACAGGCCCAGGGTTTCCTGCATCAACTCCCGGCCGAGGCCGCGCCCCTGCCAGGAGCGGCGGACGCAGATTTGGGTGACGTGGGCGACGCGTGGCGCCACCCGAGAGGTGAGCGCTGCGCCGACCATGCTCCGGCCGGCGGGCTCGACCGCCACCAACGAGGTCTCGCGCTGGAAGACGCCGCAGCCGGGGAAAACCACGATGTTCTTCAGAAAGCGCATCGCCCCGGCCGAGTGCGCGTATTGGTTATTGATCTGGCTGTCGAGGTGGCCCCTGTAGGCATCCACGATCAGGTAGGCCATGTCCTCAAAGTCGCGGTCCTCCCACCGGCGCAGCTCCCAGGATTCGCTGGCAGGACGAGAGCGCATCGGCGGCGTGCCTGCCCGCAGTTGCGGTCGGTCAGCGGTGGGCCGGCCGGAGAGTTGCTTGTACATGAAGAGTCGTGGGAAGGGCTGCAACCCAAAGGAGCGAAAGACGGGGTCGAGCGGCTCCCCGCCCAGGGGGATCAATTGCGTTTCGATGCGGCGCACCATCGGCGCTTTCTCCAGGGACCGCAGCGCGTGCTCCAGCAGCAGGGTGGCGATGCCGGCGGCGGTTCCGTAGGGCCGCTGGGCTTGGAAGGCGCGCAGCACGTAGAGGTCGCCCACCAGCCCTTTGTGCTCCTCGTAAACAAAGAAACAGTAGCCGACCACCTTCTGATGCATCAGGGCGACGTAGCCGGAGAGGCTGTGCGAATCAATGTTCCGCCGGATCATTTCCACTGAGGGGCGGTAGTCCCAGTGCAACTGCTCCAGCCAAACCTGCTGCTGTTCCTCGAAGAGCGGGTTGAGGGCGCGGGCGCGCAGCAGCCGCAGGTCGATGATGTCAAAGGCGGAGATTTGCGGGGCCACGGCCATGACGCAGACTTGGAGGCCATTATAGCACCGGTCCGGGCCGGGGGCGGCACCGACTGGGCAGGAACCAATTTGGCACTTGTCGGGCGGCCGTGGGCCCTGGTAGCGTGAGCCGCAGGACGAAGAAGAGCTTGCGGAAAAATCATCCCAGGCAAAGGGGGGTACCGTGTCCGATCACTTCTATCCCGCGGAGATTCGCAACCTACCGGAAGCCGACATTTCCTTCCAGGGGGTCCGAGGATGGCTGCTGCAAGGCCCGGTGGGGGCGGTGGTGTTTCTTGACATTGCGCCCATCGGAGTTGTGCCTCCGCACGCCCACGGCGCCCAGTGGGGTGTGGTGTTGGAGGGCGAGATGGAGTTGACTATCGACGGGCAAACGCGCACCTATCGCCGCGGCGACCACTACTTTATCCCGACCGGTCAGGTGCACTCCGCCACCTTCAAGACGCGCTGCTTTGTGATGGATTTCTTTGAGGAGCGTGAGCGCTACCGCCCCCGCGCATGAACCGCCAAGCGGCCGCGGCTAGGGACGGCAGGCAAAGGCGAAAGCGGGGGGAAGGTTCAGCCAGACGCTGCGGCGCTGGACGGTGTTGAAGTATCGCCGCAGCAACTGCTCGCCGTTGAAGCGGCTTGGCCGGCCGTTCTCCACCCGGTAGTAGGCTGCGGCGTGGATGTAGTGAAACTGGGTAAAGGCGCTCTTCGGGCCCATGAAAGGAAGCAGCCCGCCCAAGATGGCGTGCCGTTGTTGGTCGGGCATCAGGCTCAGACCCAACGAGGAAACCACCGCGTCCACCCGTTGGTAGCCCCGGCGGCGGAGCTCTGCTGGCAGGGTCTCTGCTCCGGCGTTGATCAGACGGAAGCGCGGGTCGGACGAGACTTTGCTCAGATAGCGGAAAAAGCGGGGGTTGATTTCGAAAGCGAGCAGGACAGCGTTCTTGGGCACCCGATCCAGCAGCGCCCGCGTCATTACACCGGTGCCGGGGCCCAGTTCCACCACAAGCTTTGCTTCGCGCAGGGGCAGGGGTTCCAGCATAGCTTGGACGAGCGAGTTCGAGCTGGGGGCGATGGCGGCGGTGGTCTGAAAGTCGGTCAGAACTTCTCTGGCAAAGGTTCGCAGGCTCATTTCCACTCCCGAGCGTCCGGTGCGAGGATACGATAGGCAGAGGCGGGAAAGGAAGGAAAAAGTCGCGCCGGTGTTTCGGGCTTGCGTCCCGGCCACCGGGCAGCGCTAGAAAATGCAACCGGCTGTGATAAGATGCCGCCAGCATTATTTTTTGGGAGAGGGCGGGATTCGTCTGTGGCAGCGCACCGTTACGGTCGCCGACGCGAGCGGGGCGTCTTGGTGGCCATTGGCCATTTGCTGAACGAGCTCCGCTATCCGACTACTTCGCGCGGCAAGGTCATAGCCGCGAGCTTGGCGGCCATCGTTTTTTCTTTAATCTCCTTATATACCGTGGGCGGTTTCCTGCTGGCGCGTGTCCTCATCCCGCCCCATTCCAGCGAAACCATTGATCCCACCGAATTCCTAGGCAATGCCCAGCGGGTGGAATTCCAGGGCCCCGACAATCGGACCCGCAATGGATGGTTCTTTCCCGGCTTGCGCGGCGCGCCGGTGATTGTCATCTGCCACGGCTACCGTTCCAACCGCCAGGAAATCCTCACCTTGGGTACCTCGTTGCAACAGCACCGCTACAATGTTTTTGCCTTTAACTTCGCCGGGCACGGCGATAGCCCGGTGGGCTACGCCACCTTCGGCTACCAGGAAAGCGAAGAGTTGCGGGCGGTCCTGCGCCTGCTGGCCCAGCGGAAAGATGTGGACAGCAACCGCATCGGACTCTGGGGCTATTCCCTTGGCGCCTACGCCGCCCTGAGCGTGGCGCAACAGTCCGAGCAAGTGAAAGCCCTGGTCCTGGACTCGGTGTACGCGAGCCCCAGTGATCTGCTGCGACTGGAGTTGGGCAACTCGGGAGCTGAGTCGATCCCCTGGCTGGGGGAAGTCACCCTATCGCAGTTTCGCCTGCTGGCTTACCTCTACCACGATCACCCCGACCCTCGCCTTGCCCTCGATGCCCTCGCCGGTATGCCAAAACTGTTTGTCTCCGGCAATGATGCGCCCGGCTTGGCCACCTTCACCCAGGAACTCTACGACGCAGCTCCGGGTCCTAAGGAACTGCTCCCCTTGCCGCGCACAAACATGGCTTCGCTGGGGGATATGGAACGCCGCAACTACGAGAATCAGATTGTGACCTTTTTCCTCCGCACTCTGCCGTTAGTCGCTGCGAGGGTGCGCCGGTAGTTTAACCGCCCGGCAGGCCTTGCTGCTGATCCTGCGTTGTGAGAGGGAGCGAGCTGAGGGCGCTCTGACCTTGAAGTAAGAGGCCGGCCGGAGTAGCATTTCGGCGACAACTAAAGTTGAGGCTGAAGTTGCATTTATTATTTTCGCGGGCTGCGAGGTGCGCAGAGTGGAAAGCAAGAAAGACATGCGGAGAAACCTATGATTCCGTGGTCGCTGCGGGATGTGAAGAGGACGCGGTGGAGGCAGGCACAAGTGCACGAGGCCGGGTTCTGGGTCAAGCCCAACGCCGTGCCGCCGCAGTCGCAGCGCGTGAGGGAGCGCTACGAGGGTTTGCTCACCGAGATGGAGCGGCAAGGCCGGTTGGGAAAGGCCGTGCTGGAGGTCGGGAGCGGGCCTACTTGTGCTACCAGGGTGCTGCGCAGCGTCTCGCACGTCTTTGCGGACCCCCTAGCGACCGTGTATCGCCCTCTTTGCACCGATTCGATTGATGGGCATTTTGTTGGCTGTTTGGGAGAGCAACTGCCGTTTCAAAATACCGTGTTCGATGCGGCCTTTTCCTTTAACGTCATTGACCACGTGATTTCACCCTCGCGCTTCGTGGGCGAGCTTGTTCGGGTGACACGCCCGGGGAGCATCATCGCGGTGGGCGTCTATACGCACCCGCGCCTGTTTGCCGCGGTTCGCTCAACCATAGAGCGGGCCGTGCCCTTCCTCCGGGAGGCGCCTCACCCGTTTTTCTTTTCGCGGGAATCCCTGGTGCGCTTGCTGCGCCACCACAACCTCCACATTGAGCGCATGGTATGCGTGCATGCTCCTGAGCGATTTTCTGCTCTCCACCGGCAGGACTGGATCGTCATTGCCCGCAAGCCGGCGGCCCAGCCGCAAGCGCAGTAAGCCGTCGAGATGCCAACCTTGACGCTGGACGAAAAGGAAACCAAAGCAGCGCCGGATCGTTCCGCCCCCACAAGATGGAACGAGTCGCGCCGGCGGCACCTCTTGGAGTATGCCGCCGTGGTGGTGTTGTTTGCCCTGCTGCGCGGGTTGCCGCGGCCGGTGGCGCGCGCCGTGGGAGCAGCTCTGGCGCTGGCGATCTATTGGCTCCACGGGCGCTGGCGGCGAATCGGGGCGTTCAACTTGCGGCTGGCTTTCCCTGGCCGTTCGCGCCGCGAGCGGCGGCACATTCTGCGCCAGGCGTTTCGCCGGTGGGGCTGGCTGCTGGCCGAGTTTGCGCGCTTCCCGCGCCACACGGCGGAAACCATCCAGCAGGTGATCGAGTACGACGGGCTAGAGAACTATCAGCAGGCCGCCGCCCGCGGCAAAGGCGTGCTCTACCTGACCGCTCACGTGGGGGCGTGGGAGCTGAGCTCCTTCTCGCACTCGGTCAACGGCTATCCCCTGGTTTACGTCAATCGTCCCCTGGACAATCCGTTGGTGGACGCGCTGGTCAACCGCCACCGCGGCGCCGCCGGCAACCGCCCCATCGACCGTCGAAACGCCGCCCGCGCCGTGCTGGAGGAGCTGCGCCGTGGCGGTGTGGTCGGCATCCTGATGGATCAGAACGTCCTGGAAGGCGACTCCAATGTCTTTGTGGACTTCTTCGGCGTCCCCGCCAGCACCTCGGCCGGGCTGGCGCGCTTGGCCCTGCGCACCGACGCGGCGGTGGTGCCCGGCTTCGTTCTATGGGACGAGAATCGGAAAAAGTACCGCCTGCGCTTTGACCCGGCGCTGGAACTCGTCCGCACCGGCGATCAGGAGCGCGACGTGGTGGAGAATACCGCCCGCTTCACCAAAGTGATTGAGAGCTACATCCGCCGCTACCCCGACCAGTGGCTTTGGATCCATCGCCGCTGGCGCACCCGCCCCCGCGGGCTTCCCTCACTCTACCCTGATTGAGGATCGACGATATGCAGCGGGCGTCACTCTACCCCAATCAACCAATTAACTAATCAACTATTCCCGGCAGATGCCGCGCTCGGATTGGCGGATGAAGTTGACCAGGTAGAGCGCTTCTTCGGTCGCCACTTCTTTCTCGATGCGCGCCAGCGCTGCTTTCAACGAAAGTTTGGAGCGGTAGAGCAGCCGGTAGGCGCGCTTGAGGGCGGAGATTTTCTCCGGCGACAGCCCGGCGCGCTTCAGCCCCACCAGGTTCAGCCCCTTGGCCGCCACGTCGAACTCCGCCACCAGCAGGAAAGGCGGAACATCTTGGATGATGCGCACGTTGCCGCCCACCATCGCCAGCCGGCCCACGCGCACGTGCTGGTGCTGCCCCGCCCCGCTGCCGATGAAGGCGTAGTCTTCATCCACCGAAAAACCGCCCAGCGCTACCCCGCTGGCCAGCGTGACGTGTTGCCCCAGCACCGAGTTGTGCCCGATGTGCACTTCGGTCATGAGGAAGCAGTCCGGCCCGATGCGCGTCACTGTTCCCTCGCCGTGCCCGCGCTCCACCGTGATGTTGGGGAAGAAGTTGCAGCGGTCGCCGATTTCGACGAAGCTTTCCTTCGTCACTGCGTCGCGCACCATGGGCGTGTGGCCCAGCACTACGCCGCTGTGAATGTGGCAGTCGCGCCCGATGCGCACGCCGCGGTGCGCCACTACGTGCGCGTCCAGCCGCGTGCCGGCGCCGATCTCGACGCCTTCTTCCACCACACAGTAGGGACCGATGACGGCGGTCGGGTCCACGCGGGCGCTGCCGTGCACGATGGCGCTGGGGTGGATTCCTTCGGACGCGGTCATACCGTTGTGCCTAGTTTCGCGAGTGCGGGACTTTCAGCAAGCGGGCAAGCTTACGTTATACTCCCCAGCGAGCGCAAGTTGGCCCGCGGGTTGGTAGTGTCCTGCTGTACAGACAGTATCCCCCAGGCAGGGGCTCGTCCTGAAGGGCCTGGGGGCTCGGTGCGAAATTGGAGCACTACCGGGGACTGTGGCGGGCACTTGTAGCAGTTTCGTGTTCACCCGGAAGGAGAGAGAGCCATGGCAATCACCGCCGGCGAACTGGCCGCCCGCTTGGGCGGGGAAGTGATGGGCGACCCAACCACCGTTCTGCGCGGGGTCGCGAGTCTGGAGAACGCTCGCGCAGGAGATTTGATCTACGTGGAGTCGGAAAAACATTTGTCGGCGGCGTTGGCCTCGGCGGCCGGTGCGGTGCTGGTGACGAGCGGCGTTACGACCCCCGGCAAGACCCTCATCCGCGTACAGCAGCCCAAGCGGGTCTTTGCTCGCGCGGTCGAGCTGCTGCTGCCGGAGCCGCCCGTGGTCACCGGCATCCACCCCAGCGCCGCCATCCATCCCAGCGCCACACTGGGGGAAGATGTGGCGGTGGGCGCCCACGCCGTGATTGAAGAAGGAGCGCGCATCGGCGCCCACTGCCAGATCGGGCCCGGCTGCTGCCTGGGTGCCGAGGTCGAGTTGGGCGAGGGCTGCGTTTTGTTTCCGCGCGTCACCTTGTACCGCAATGTCCGCCTGGGGGCGCGTGTGCGCGTGCACAGCGGCGCGGTGATCGGTTCCGACGGCTTCGGATACGTCCCCACCGACGCCGGGTGGGAAAAGTTTCCGCAGCGCGGCACGGTGGTGATCGAAGACGACGTGGAAATCGGCGCCAACTGCACCATTGACCGGGGCGCGCTGGACAAGACCCGCATCGGGCGCGGCACCAAGCTCGACAACCTGGTCCACGTCGGGCACAATGTACTCATCGGCCACGGCTGCGTCATCGCCGCCCAGACCGGCATCTCCGGTAGTTGTGCCATCGGCAACCGTGTGACCATCGGTGGGCAAGTCGGCTTCGGCGACCACGTCCGCATCGAAGACGACGCCGTCCTCTGTTCTGGGGCGGGCATCCCCACCCACAAGATCATCCGCAAGAAGCAGACCGTCTGGGGCACGCCGGCGCGCCCGCTGGCCGAGTTCAAGAAGTCTTATCCTTACATCGCCCGCCTGCCGGAGCTGGCCGCGCGCCTGGCTGCGCTGGAGCGCAAGGTGAAATAGGTGGTTGCCGCAGGTTGTGACTTGGGCAGGTGGGGGGAGATAATAGGGGTGATTCGCGCCGAGGAATAGACTATGCCGCGCATCTTGGTGGTCGGCGGGCACACGCGCAACATCGGCAAGACGCAACTGGTGGTGGAAATCATCCGCGCCTTTCCCCAGGCGCGCTGGACCGCGGCCAAGATTACGCAGTACGGCCACGGTATCTGCTCCGTGAACGGCAAGGCGTGCGGTTGCGCGGTGGACGAGCACAGCTTCGCGGTCGAGGAAGAGACCGACCGCAGCGGCCAGACCGACACCTCGCGCTTTCTGGTGGCCGGCGCCGCACGCTCGCTCTGGGTGCGCGCCAAACAAGGCCGCTTGGCCGAGGCCATGCCGCTGCTGCGGGAGGAGATCGCTTGGGCGGAAAACGTCATCCTCGAAAGCAACACCGTGCTCAATTTCCTGCGGCCGGAGATCTATTTGCCGGTGCTCGACTTTTCGCAGCCGGACTTCAAAGTCTCGGCGCGCACGATGCTCGACCGCGCCGACGCCTACGTCGTACTGGAATCGAACGCAACAACTCCCCAGTGGAATGATGTTTCGCTGAAGCCATTAACCCAGCGCCCGGTCTTCACGGTGGGCCTCAGCCGGATGTGTCCCGCAGCCCTCGCCGACTTCATCCGCCAGCGCTTTTTCGCGGAGACGGTGATAACAAAATAGATTGGACAAACTGTTGGGTTCAGTGCGCTCTCCTCTTCCGCCCCGCGCCCGGTTTAGATAAGATTTCGGAACGTCCCCGTCGTCTAGTTATGGCCTAGGACGCCCCAGCTTTTCTGGGGAGACGCGCGGTTCAAATCCCGCCGGGGACGCCAACTCTTCCCATGTTATTTGAGGGAAGGTCCTATATGACGAACCCCTCACGCAACGACGCCAGGTAGTGCTTGAGTGGGAGTAGAGCTAACCTAGTCGGAAAAGTGAGGGTGTGGTGCCTTCGCGGGAGGCGATGGGGCCTAGCTCTTCCGGGTAAAGCTGGAGCAGGGGCGGCGGCACTTTGACTGGCGCGCGGCGGAGCAGGTGGAGGAGTTGCAAGGCATTGGTGACGGCTTTGCCGCGGAAGTGGTTATTGGTGACGACGAAAGTTGACCGTGCGCCGGCTGCCACCCGGCGAATCCGCTCGGCCCAGGGTTCCAGTTCCTGGAGCGAGTAAAGATAGTTGTAGCGCTGCTCTGCGCCTTTGCCTTCTTCGCGCTCCTGAAACCACTGCTCGTAGTTGCGGCCGTGCAGGCGGACGTAGCCCACCGCAGCGGTGGCATGCTCGCTGGGCCGGAGCGAGCGGCCGATCACCGGCTGGTCAATGTTGCAGAAGCCGACGCCGCGCTCGGCCAGCCAGGCGTAGAACTCCGGCTTGTTCCAAGAAGCGTGTCGCACCTCGACCACCAGCGGGAAGTCGCGGAGGCGTTCAATCAGCTTCTCCAAGTATTTTCGGTTTTCGGGAAAGTTCTTGAACGACCAGGGAAATTGTGCCAGTAGCGCGCCCAGCTTGCCCGAGTCGCGCAGCAGCTCCATCGCCGGTCGGACGGCGCGCTGGTTGGCTGCGCTCAACTCGCGTTCGTGCGTGAACGGCTGCCACAGCTTGGCGGTAAAGACAAAGCGCGGGTTGTGCGCCACCCGCTCCAGCCACGCCTGCGCCGTCGCCGCTGGCACCGGGCGGTAGAAAGTGACGTTCAGCTCGATGGTATCGAAGTAGTCGGCCAGGTAGCTGGCCTGGTGGAAGCCGCGCGCCCGCTTGGCCGGATACACGATGCCCGCCCAGTCGTCGTACGACCAGCCCGCCGGCCCGACGCGAATGTCCGCCGCTTCCGCCATCTCTTCCTGTTTTCACGAAAGCTATTTTGGGATGGGAACTTTGGGGCCGGCGTTGCGCACGGCCTCGGGCGTATCGGAGGCGAAGCCCTCGGCGTTTTTCACGAAGCGCTCGGCCAGTTGCAGCGACTTGGCGCGGTAGGCTTCCTGGCTCTTCCAGGTTTTTTCCGGCTGCAAGACTTCGCTCGGAACCTCCGGGCAGGCAGTGGGGATTTGCAAGCCAAAGATGGGGTCGGTGACGGTGGGCGCGTCGTCGAGCTGCCCGGTCAGGGCCGCGCGGATCATCGCCCGCGTGTTAGCCAGTTTCATGCGCTTGCCTTCGCCGTAGGGCCCGCCGGTCCAGCCGGTGTTCACCAGCCAGCACTTGACTTGGTGGCGGGCGATTTTCTCTTGCAGCATCTTGGCGTAGACGCCGGGGTGGAGCGTCATAAAGGGCGCGCCGAAGCAGGCGCTGAAGGTGGTTTGCGGCTCGGTGATGCCGCGCTCGGTGCCCGCCACTTTGGCGGTGTAGCCGGCCAGGAAGTGGTAGGCGGCCTGCTCTGGGCTCAGCCGCGCGAGGGGCGGCAGCACGCCGAAGGCATCACAGGTGAGCATGAAAATGTTTTTGGGATGGCCGCCGGTGCCGGAGGGCTCGATGTTGTCCAGGTGGGTGATGGGGTAGGCGGCGCGGGTGTTCTCGGTGAGCGAGTCGTCGTCGAGGTCCAGCCGGCGCGTGGTCGCATCCATCACGACGTTTTCCAGCACGGTGCCGAACTTGCGCGTGCAGGACCAAATCTGCGGCTCGCCTTCGGGCGAGAGGCGGATGACCTTGGCGTAGCACCCGCCCTCGAAGTTGAAGACGCCCCGGTCGGTCCAGCCGTGCTCGTCGTCGCCGATCATGCGCCGCTCGGGGTCGGTGGAGAGCGTGGTCTTGCCGGTGCCGGAGAGCCCGAAGAAGAGCGCCACGTCGCCGCCGGCGCCCAGGTTGGCCGAGCAGTGCATGGACAACACCGAGCGCAGCGGCAAGAGGTAGTTCAAAATCGTAAAGACCGATTTCTTGATCTCGCCGGCGTATTCGGTGCCGCCGATCAGCACCAGTTTTTTGCCGAAGTGCACCAGGATGAACGTCGAGGAGCGCGTGGTGTCTCGCTCCGGCTGGGCGTGGAAGCCCGGCACCGAGAGGACGGTGAACTCCGGCACGTGCTCCGCGCTTTTCGACCCGTCCGGCCGGATGAACAGGTTGCGCGCAAAGAGGCTGTGCCAGGCGTATTCGGCGATGACGCGGATGGGGAGGCGATAGGCCGGGTCGGCGCCGGCAAAGCAGTCCTGCACGAAAACCTCTTTGCCTTGCAGGTGGGCGCACACGCGGGCGTAGAGCACGTCGAACTTCTCTGGCGCAAAGGGACGGTTGACATCGCCCCACCAGACGTTTTTTTGGCTCGAAGGCTCTTTCACCAAAAACTTGTCGTTGGGCGAGCGGCCGGTGTGGTCGCCGGTGCGCACCACCAGCGGCCCCAGATGCGCGACCCTGCCTTCCTCGCGCCGGACGATGTGCTCGTAGAGTTGCGGGCCGGGCAGGTTCCAGTAGGCGACTTTGCAATCGGCCAGACCGTGTTTCTCCAGCCCGTATCGGCTCGGATTCCACCCCAATACGCTCATTTTTTCACCTGATTCCCCTGCGCCTGCTCTGTTTTTCCCGTCGCCCGGGGGGAGGGGGGGTAGGGCAAGTTCCAGACTGCCCTAACTGGCTGAAAAGGCTCTCGTTCGCAATCAGAAACTAGTTTCATTTTCATGTTCTTTTCTGCTTCTTTCCGCTCCGGTTCTCCGATGGCCTTCTTCCCGGCGCGCGCGTGACGCGCGACCGTCTCCCCCAGCCTCCCTTGGGATGCTGGTGAGCCCGGTGGGGCTCGAACCCACGACCCTCTGCTTAAAAGGCAGATGCTCTACCGACTGAGCTACGGGCTCGCCAATCGAAACATTCTAACATCCTGCCGCGTCTTCGGCCAACTCCGCTCCCGACTGGGGGCTTGGGAGTACCGGTGGTGGTGAGCCGGCATGCCTATTCCCACGCACGCACAACCCGCACGCATTCCGCACAAGCCCCCGCATCCTATGCTGATAGCAGACACCGTGGCGACACCGCAAAAAATTTCACACCCCGCGCCTCTTGCCTCGCGCTTGCCGCACAGGGTAAAGTGAGCGGCGTCCAGCAAGCATGTGCGGGGGTGAGGGTGGCCAAGAAGCGCCAACCGGAAAAGCTCAAGGTGCTGCTGCGCCGGGCGCAGATTCGCAAGCGCGTGCGGGCGATCGCCCGGCAGATCGAGCGCGACTGCAAGGGCGAGAGCGTGCACCTGATCTGCATCCTCAAAGGCGCCTGCATATTTCTCGCCGATCTGCTGCGCGAGCTCCGCATCCCGGTCTCGGTCGATTTCATCGCCGTCTCCAGTTACGGCAAGGGCAGCCTGCCTTCGGGGGAAGTCCGCATCACCAAAGACCTCGACCGCTCCATCGAGGGCCTGCACGTTATCATCGTTGAAGACATCCTCGATACCGGGCTCACCCTCAACTACCTCTACCGCCTCTTGCAGGCCCGCCGGCCGCGTTCGCTCAGGATTGCCGTCCTGCTCGACAAGCCCGACCGTCGCGTGACCGAAGTGGCGGTGGACTACATCGGCTTCAAGATTCCCGACGAGTTCGTGGTGGGCTACGGCCTCGACTACGCCGAGCTGTACCGCAACCTGCCCGACGTCTGCGTCCTGCCCACTGTCGATACTTAAAGCATGGCCCGACGCATCCTGACCGCGGCTGACATCGAACCCCTGGCGCGAGGCGCTGAGGTGGTGGTGCCCCGCGACGCCATCGTCACCGACGAGGCCCGCGAGCGCGCCCGCGAGCGCGGCGTGCGCATTCGCGTCGAAGAATCCGTGGACGCGCCCAGCGCGGGCCGGCACCGCCCGGTGGTGCTGGGGGCCGACCACGGCGGCTACGAGCTGAAAGAATTCCTCAAGCGGTTCCTGCTGGAGTCGGGCTACGAAGCGCGCGACCTCGGCACCGGCTCCACCGCTTCGGTGGACTACCCCGACTTTGCCGGTGCGGTGGCGCAGGCGGTGGCCAGCGGGGCGGCGTGGCGCGGCATCGTGATTGACAGCGCCGGCATCGGCTCGGCCATGGCCGCCAACAAGGTTCCGGGCGTGCGCGCGGCGCAGTGCTATGATAGGGCTACGGCGCGCAACAGCCGCGAGCACAATGACGCCAATGTCCTCAGCCTGGGCGCCCGCCTGCTTACGCCCGAGCAGGCGCGCGAAATCGTTCGCGTATGGCTGGAGACCGACTTTGCCGGTGGACGCCATCAGCGCCGCGTGGATAAAATCACCGCCATCGAGCGCGCCGCCCGCTCGTGAGAGTTTGTGTGACAACGAATGGTTTTCGGCGGGGCACGCTTCTCGGAGCGAAGCGGAGTCCCCGCACTTTTTGCGAGGAGCCGTGCCGTAAGGTCAGCCCTTGTCAACACGGCTTTAGGAGCTTGTTGAAAAAGTGGTCTGGATGTCATTCCGAGCGCAGCGAGGAATCTGCTTTTGAATCAGCAGTCCCTGAAAACAAAACAGATTCCTCGGGTCGGCCCAACCCGCCGACCCTCGGAATGACAGCGGTCAGCAGTTTTTCAACAAGCTGTTAGCTGCTGAGGGCATGAAAATGCCGTTTTCACACAGACTGCTTAAGCGATGCCGAGCAGTTCTATTGCCATGAATGACGGTCTGAATGAGCAGCAGCTCGAGCAACTGATCGAGGAGATTACCCGGCAGATTTTCTGCTACCTGGGCGACCGCCAGTTGTGCGAGCTGCGCGGGCTGGAAATTGACGAAGTCGTCTGCCCCGGTTGCGACCAGCGCTGCGTGGAGACCTGCCCCACCAAGGCTCGTCAGGTGATGGCGGCGGGCGCGGCGCGGTTGAGCGCCGGGCTGGGCGTCACAGAAATTCCGCCTGAGGTGGCGGCCCTGATTGACCACACCTTGCTCAAGCCCGAAGCCACGCGCGAGCAGGTCCTCAAGCTCTGCGAGGAAGCCAAGCAATTCGATTTCGCCAGCGTCTGCCTCAATCCCTATTGGGTGCCGCTGGCCGCCGTCTCGCTGCGCGGCACGGCCGTCAAGGTCTGCACCGTGGTGGGCTTTCCGCTTGGCGCCACGCTGCCGCAGGTGAAGGCTTATGAGACCGAGCAGGCCGTCAAGCTGGGCGCGCAGGAAATTGACATGGTCATCAACGTGGGCGCGCTCAAGTCAGGCGACGACGATCTGGTCGAGCAGGACATTCGCGGCGTGGTGGAAGCCAGCCACGCCGGCGGCGCGCTCTGCAAAGTCATCCTCGAATGCGCCGTGCTGACCGACCAGGAAAAAGTTCGTGGCTGCCAGTTGGCGTTGCTGGCGGGCGCGGACTTCGTCAAGACCTCCACCGGCTTCGGCCCCGGCGGCGCCACCGCGCAGGACGTGGAGCTGATGCGGATGGTGGTGGGCCAGGGCATGGGTGTGAAAGCTGCGGGCGGCATCCGTACCTACGAAGATTTGCAGACGATGGTGCAGGCCGGGGCCACGCGCATCGGCGCTTCCGCCAGCGTCAAGATTGTGCAACAGGCCGCCGGCGTTCCCACCGAGTCCGCTGCGCCAGCCACCGCCACCCGCTACTAGAAAATCATCTCATCAGTGGTTTGTGTGGATCCTTCGTCAGGGCACGGCTTCAGCCGTGCCGTAGAAAGCGCCGTAGATCAGGGGCTTTAGCCCCTGAGGTAGTGCCTTGGCAAACGCAATGGGCTTGCCCTACTCCCGTGGTGGGTGCAGAGCCTGCCTGCGGCAGGCAGGGCAAGCAGGGGCAGCGAAGAAACTCGCCTCTTGGTGAGTCAGCGCGTGAGGGGATTCTTCGTCGCCTTCGGCCTGCCGGAGGAGATGGAAAAGTTCGTGGCGGCTTTCGACCGTATTTTTGCTGTCCTCGCCCCCGAGGCCGCTTGAGAACGCCAGCTTCTCGCGATTGATCTTCTGGTGGAATGGGAGAGTGCGGTTCGCACCGGAGCGCTTTCACACTTCCTCCCTGGGTAGTGTCTTAATTTCACACCGAGCCCCCAGGCCCCTGCCTGGGGGAGCAAAAAAACCCTGCGGCCTGCCTGCGGTAGGCAGGCGGGGGCCGCAGGGCTCGGTGTGAGTTGGCGCCCAGTTCGGAATCGCTCAAACGAAGACACTACCCCTCCCTGCTCCCCCTTGCCCTGCAAGGCCTCCGCTGCTAGCCTACCGACAACGCCATGCTCCATCCGTATCCGCCCGGTATAGCTGAGAAAGTTCTCTCGCTGGTGGTTAGTTTCGCCCAGTTCTTGATGGGTTTGCTCAAAGCCCTGTGGGGAGCAGAGAACGTCATTCAGACCATCCTGAGTGTTCTGTTTCTGCTTGCCATCTACGCTCTTTGTTATTGGCTATACCTGGTTGTGGGGAAGCGACGTTTCATCTCCATCGCACCCTTCCGCGTCTGGGGCAGTTCGCCCCCTCAATATCCCGGCGAAGGAATAGCGGCGCGCCTAGGCGACGAGCTGCTCAAGCTGCAACGAGAGATGCGAGTCGCACCCGGAAGGGAAAACGGAAGGGGCGAGCTTCTATGCCACGCATTTCGAACTCCCGTCGATTGCACAGGTAACAGTAGAATACGGCGGCTTCTCTCCTGAAGTGTTTAATTCGTTCTTGCGGCGTCTCTTCCAGCGGCAGGTTGTCATCAGTGGCGACATGATTCCGAGCGAATCGGGGCTTCTGCTGGTCGGGCGGTCATCAGGCGTTGGCCCGTGGGAAGTGCATGCCGAGCGCAGCGATACCTCTACACTACACCAAGCATTGCAAGAGATGGCTGTGCGAGCCGTAACCGACCTGCACCCTGCCACCGAGTTCGCCATCGGCAACGCTCTTGCTAGGCGGCAAATGAAAGCCGACGCGGCGCAGAACCTAGACGAAGCCCTCCAGCAGGCGCGCTTGGCAACGATGGCCCTTCCGAAAGTAGGCACTTCGTTCTACAACCTCGGCGTCGCTCTCGGCCACAAGGGCCAGTTCGACGAGGCTATCGCCGCCTATCATAAAGCTCTGAAGCTCAAGCCCGGCTACACCCAGGCCCTCAACAACCTCGGCAATGCCCTCGCCGACAAAGGCCAGTTCGACGATGCCATCGCCGCCCTGAAGAAAGCTCTGCAGCTCAAACCCGACTTCCCCCAAGCCCTCAACAACCTCGGCAATGCCCTCGCCGACAAAGGCCAGTTCGACGAGGCCCTCGCTGCCTATCACAAAGCTCTGCAGCTCAAACCCGACAACCCCGAAGCCCTCAACAACCTCGGCCTCGCCCTCGGCAAAAAAGGCCAGTTCGACGATGCCATCGCCGCCCTGAAGAAAGCTCTGCAGCTCAAACCCGACGACCCCGAAGCCCTCAGCAACCTCGGCCTCGTCCTCGTTGGCAAAGGCCAGCTCGACGACGCCATCGCCGCCCTGAAGAAAGCTCTGCAGCTCAAACCCGACGACCCCGAAGCTCTCAGCAACCTCGGCCTCGCCCTCGTTGGCAAAGGCCAGTTCGACGCGGCCATCGCTGCCTTTAACAAAGCTCTGCAGCGCAAACCCGACGACCCCGAAGCCCTCAGCAATCTCGGCCTCGCCCTCGCCGGCAAGGGCCAGTTCGACGCGGCCATCGCTGCCTTTAACAAAGCTCTGCAGCGCAAACCCGACGACCCATCCTTCCATTACAACCTGGGTCTGGCACTCCAAGACGCAGGCAAGAAAAAAGAAGCGCGCCGAGCGTTTGCAGAAGCGCAGCGGCTCGACCCAACACTCAAACCGCCTGATCCCCAGTGAGCAACGTGAGCACAGTAGCCTCCTCGCTGATTGATTCTTCCCCGTGCTGCGGCAACGCCTCGCCCTGCCGTTCAACGCCGCGCAGCACTCGTCGAAGCGAAATTTCGGTAGTGTCTTAATTTGAGCGATTCGGAACTCGGCCCAAATCACACCGAGCCCTGCGGCCCCCGCCTGCCTACCGCAGGCAGGCCGCAGGGATTTTCGCTTCCCCCAGGCAGGGGCCTGGGGGCTCGGTGTGAAATTAAGACGCTACCGAAATTTCTTTCCCCTCGCTCTTTTTGCGTTGTCAGCCCGGCGCGCCCTGGTCTAAGCCCGGATTTCCGATTTGGCTGTGGTACCGTATCGCCAGGACCAGTCGCTGCGCCTTGAGTTTTGGGGCTCCGACGTAAGGAACCACACTACGGAGGGTGACACCCGGTGGGTGAATTACAACACGAGCCATTCCAGTTCGCGTTCAACGGCTTCTTGAAAGTCGCGTTCCAGGGATCGCGCGTCACTTCTGACGCTGGCCTCATTCTGGTGCGCGAGTTGGATGAACGTCTGGGGCTGGAGACACTCATCGCCGAGCACCTGAGCGATTCCCGACAGGGGATGAACACCCAGTTCAGCGTGGTGGATCTCCTGCGGCAGTCGGTCTACAGTCGCCTCGCGGGCTACGAAGATCTCAACGACGCGGGGCGCGTGTCGGCAGACCCAACATTTCGTCTCATCGGGTCGCCAAAGCGCTGGGACCGGGGTGCGGCGCTGACATCGACGCTGCATTGGTTCGAGACAGAGCTGCTGACCCACGAGGAGAATCTCGTCGGGTTGAGGGCCGTGAACCGGGAGGTGCTTGCACAGGCCGAGATGGCGACGCGCGCCGACCGGATCGTGCTCGACATGGATTCGAGCGAGAGCCCGGTGCATGGGGCGCAGGAAGGGAGCGCCTATAACGGGCACTTCGAGTCCGTCTGCTACCACCCGCTGTTTCTGTTCACCGAGCATGGGGACTGCCTCGCCGCCACGCTGCGGCCAGGCAACGTGCATAGCGCCGACGACTGGGACGACCTGCTCGTACCGGAGATTGACCGGCAGCAGGTGGAGGGCAAGCGCGTAGCGTTCCGCGCAGACGCCGCGTTCGCGAAGCCCGAGATCTACGACGCGCTCGAGCAGCGCGACGTGGACTATGCCATTCGCATGCCGGCGAACAAGAGCTTGGAGCTGGAAATCGAAGACATCCTCTTTCGTCCGCCGGGACGGCCGAGCTGCAAGCCCTTGGTGCGCTACCAGAGTTTCCGCTATCAGGCCAAGAGCTGGACCACGCCCAGACGGATCGTCGCCAAGGTGGAGCACCACCAAGGTGAGCTGTTCCCTCGCGTCGGCTTCATCGTGACCAACATGGCCCTCCCGAGCCGCTCGGTCGTGCGGTTTTACAACAAGCGCGGTACGGCGGAGCAATGGATCAAGGAAGGCAAGCAGGCCACCCACTGGACGCGGCTGTCGTGCCATCGTTTCCGGGCGAACGAGGTGCGCCTGCAACTGAGCGTCCTGGCCTACAATCTGGGCAACTTGTGGCGCAGACTGGTCCTTCCGCTGCGGGTCAAGCGCTGGTCGCTCACGAGTCTCCAGCAGCGACTGGTGAAAACTGGGGGCCGGCTGGTGAAGCATGCGCGGTACTACTGGCTTCTGCTGGCGGAAGGGCATCTCACGCGGCGGCTGTTCGGCGACATGCTGCGGAGGATCTGGGCGCTACCCGTGCCGGCAGGCTGACGCGCGGCCTGAAGTGCAACGAAGCCCGCCCGGCGATGACACGGGGCACACGTGTGGAGCGGTGTCTGAGAAATGCCCGAAAAGCAGGGGTTCCAGTCGGTCGCACGTCGGCGCGGGCTCAGATGAAGGCCTTTGAAGCTGAGCGATTGTGCGACGATCGAAGTTTTTGTGCGATCGGCGGCGATCGGGTGTATAAACGTGCCATCAGGGGCAGGCAAAACGGAAATCCCGGCTAAGATGGTTGCTGTCAGGCCGGGGGGCGACTTAGATGAATGCTCTGCTGATTTATCCCGAGTGGCCCGCTACCTACTGGAGTTTCAAGCATGCGCTGCCGTTTGAGGGCAAGCGCTCCGCCTACCCACCCCTGGGCCTGCTGACCATCGCTCCCCTGCTGCCCACGCACTGGAAGAAGCGCTTAGTGGACACCAATATTCGCCGCCTGACCGACGCCGACCTGAAGTGGGCGGACGTGGCCCTGCTGAGCGGGATGCTGGTGCACAAGCGCGACCTGCTGGCGATCCTGGCGCGCTGCCGCGCCCGCGGCCTGCGGACGGTGATCGGCGGGCCGGTGACCAGCAGCGTGGAGGAGCTTCCCCGGCACGCCAACCATGTTGTGATCGGCGAGGCCGAAGACCTGATTGCCGGGCTGGCAGCCGACCTGGAAAGGGGAACGGCCAAGCCGCTTTACCAGGCGCGCGAGCTGCCCAGCCTGGACAAGACTCCGTTGCCCGACCTCAGCCTGATCAAGCCCAGGTACTACAGCTCCATGGCGATTCAGTATTCGCGCGGCTGCCCTTTCAATTGCGAGTTCTGCGACATCATTGAGATTTACGGGCGCAAGCCGCGCACCAAGTCGCCCGCGCAGGTGGTGGCGGAGTTGGAGCTGCTCTACCAGCGCAAGTTGCGGGGTTCAGTCTTCATTGTGGACGACAACTTCATCGGCAACAAGAGGAAGGTCAAGGAGCTGCTGCCGGTGTTGGCGGAGTGGAACATCCGGCACCGGCGCCCCTTCACTTTCTTCACCGAGGCTTCGGTGAACCTGGCTGACGACTCGGAGTTGCTGCGGTTGATGAAAGAGGCGGGCTTCATCCGCGTCTTTCTGGGCATTGAAACTCCGATGGAAGAAAGCCTGAAGGAAGCCCAGAAGCTGCAGAACACCCATCGCAATCTGCTCGACTCCGTGCGCCACATCCAGGGCTACGGGATCGAAGTGATGGCGGGGTTCATCGTGGGCTTTGACAGCGACCCTGAAGACGTCTTCGACCGGCAGGTGGAGTTCATCCAGGAGAGCGGCATTCCGCTGGCGATGGTGGGGCTACTGATGGCGCTGCCCGGCACGCAGCTCTATCGGCGGCTCTTGAAGGAAGGCCGCATCCGCGACGAGGGCCACGGGGACAACATGGACTGCCGGCTCAACTTTGTTCCCAAGATGAACCCGCAGCGCCTGTTGGAAGGCTTCAAGTCCATCCTCCAGCGCATCTACCAGCCCGACGCCTACTACGAGCGGGTGCGGCGCTTCCTGGCCCAGCGCGGCCCGGCGCACCACGCGCGTCGCGTGCGGTCGGACTACTTTGCTTTGGCCCGCTCGATCCTCAAGCAGGGCGTGCTGGGGAATGCACGCACCAGCTACTGGAAGTTCTTTTTCGACGCTGCCACCCACTATCGCCACTCCTTCGACACCGCCATTACCCTGGCCATCATGGGCTACCACTTCCAGACCTTGACCCGGATGGTCTGCCAGTCTGACTAGCGCGCCCGATTTTGGTATCCTATGTGACTGGGTCTCTGCCTGTTCGGCGCAACCATTGCCCGGCCTATGTAATCAAATGAACAGGTGGTAAATTACACATGGAAAAGGCGTTGAGAGACAAATTGGCCGGCACACAAGAAATCGTCCGCACACCGGAAAGCCAAACCGATGAAGCGGCTGCGATGGGCTTCCTGGTTCGGGTGGCCGAAGACCTGAACTCGACCCCGGAGCTGGACGCCGTCCTCCGCAAAGTGGCTGAGCGGGTCAGAGAGGAGGTGGAGTACGACAACTTCAGCATCCTGCTGCTGGATGACCTCGGCCACGAGTTGTATTTCCGCTTTACCCTCGGGTTTCCCGAGGATGTGGCGCAGCACTGGCGCTTCGGCTTGGGGCAGGGCCTGGTGGGCACGGTGGCGAAAACCGGCCAGCCGCTGCGGGTGGGTGAAGTCAAGGCGGATTCCCGCTACATCAAGGCGGCGGAAGACGTCTGCTCCGAGATGGCCATTCCGCTGACCGTCAAAAACCGCACCATCGGGGTGTTGGACGTCGGCAGCCGCCAATGCCACCACTTCACCGAAAACCACCAGCGCTTGCTGACTCTGCTGGCCGGGCGCCTGGCGAACACAATTGAAAACGCGCGCCTCTACGAAAACCTGCGCGAGCAGGCGCGCACGCTCTCCTTGTTGCACGAAGTCAGCCGCAAGCTGTCCTCCATCCTCGACCGCGAGGAGCTGCTGGGTCGGGTGGCGCAACTGGTGAAGCGGCTGATCGACTACCAATTGTTCTCGGTCATGCTTTGGAACGAGGAGTCGCAGCTCCTGGAGCACACCTTCATCTTGCGCCATGATGAGCGCATCCAGCAGGAGGGCGGAATCCCCCTCGGCCACGGCATCTGCGGGGCGGCGGCGGCGCTGCGCCAGCCGCTGCGCATCCCCAACGTCGACCTGGACCTGCGCTACGTCCGCTGCGGTTACGAGATAGAGGTTCGGTCGGAGCTGGTGGTGCCGCTTGCTTTCAAAGACCGCTTGGTGGGCGTGCTGGACCTGGAAAGCACCGAGTACAACGCCTTCACCGAGCAGCACGAGCAAATGCTCTCCACCCTGGCTTCCAACATCGCCATCGCTCTCGAAAACGCCCGGCTCTACGAAGCCGTGCGCCGGGACGAGCAGCGCCTGGAGCGCGACCTGGCCACCGCGCGCGAAATTCAGAAAGGCCTGCTGCCCGACGCCCCGCCGCGCGTGCCGGGGCTGGACATCGCCTTCGCCTACGAACCGGCCCGCCAACTGGGGGGCGACATCTACGACTTCCTCCCCTACGGCGAAGGGCGCGTGGCTATCGTTGTCGGCGACGTGGCTGGGAAGGCCACCCCGGCGGCGCTCTACGGGTCGCTGGCAGTGGGTATCGTGCGCGGACACGTGGTGCAGCAGCACCCCTGCGAACCTGCTGAGATGCTGGAGCAGGTGAACGAGCACCTGCGCCAGCCCCGCATCGACAACCGCTACATCGCGCTGGTCTTCGCCGTCTATGACAATCCCAGCCGGACTCTCACATTGGCCAATGCCGGTTTTCCCTACCCCTGGTTGGTGCGGGGGGACAAGGCGGAACGGATTCCCGTGGGGGGCGTGCCGCTGGGCTTGCTGCCCGAGAGCCGCTATGAGCAGGAGAAGCTCGACCTGCAGCCGGGTGATGTCGTCATCTTTTGCTCGGAGGGCATCCACGAGGCCATGGACAGGGAGCAGCACCAATTGGGGTTGGGTCGCCTGGAAGAGATCATTGCCGGACTGGTCCGGGGCAGCTCCCCCCGCGACATCGCCGATGGGCTCCTGCGCGCCACCGACCGCTACGTCGCCCGCAACTCCAAGCTCGCCGACGACCGCACCGTCGTCGTCCTGCAAGTCACCGAGTAGCTCCGTCTTTTCGATTCCCGGCAGACAGGAATGCCTGCCCTACTTCCCATCGACAAGCAGCGAAACCGGTGGCGCAGACATTCTTGTCTGCGGAGTTTTCCTCTTTCGGTTGGATTGGTTGAACCGTAGAGTGCACAGAGAATGCAGAGGGATTCAGCCAGACAGGAATGCCCACCTGTCGCAGGCAGGTCTGGCCTACTGTTTGATTTTCTCATTTTCGGGTGGCGCAGACCTGCCTACCGCAGGCAGGCATTCTTGTCTGCGCGGCTTCGGTTGGCCGGGAGCGGCGAGCAATCCCGCCAGAAGTCATCTTATGAACGGTGTGTGGAGGTTTCGTCAGGGCACGGCTTCAGCCGTGCCGTACGATGTGCTGTAAAACAGGGGCTTTAGCCCCTGAGGTAATGCCTCTGCAAACGCAATGGCTGGCTTTGGCGTTTGTGAGATAGCTTCTAGTTTTGCGAAGGCTGCGGGCGGAAGCTGCCCTGCCAGCGGGCCACGAGGCTCGCGGTCACGTAGATACCGGTTGAGTTGACCACCGTACGGGGCATGTCCAGGATGGGGTCGATAGCCAGCAGGAATCCGAATGCGGCCCCAACCACCTCGGGGGGGACGCCGAAGCCGCCCAGCCCTGCAGCCAGCGCCACCAGCGATCCGCGCGGGATGTTGGCAATGCCTTTGCTCGCGACGTAAAGGGTACCGAAAAGGCTCAGTTGTTGCATGGGGGCAAGGGGAATCTGGAACGCTTGCAGGACGAACAGTCCTGCGATGCCAAGGAAAACCCCACTGCCCGCCAAGTTCAAGGTGCCGGTCGGCAGGACGAAGGCGACGACCCGGCGCGCCACCCCGAAGCGCTCCAGGTTTTCCATCGCCCGCGGAAGGGCGGCGGCGCTGGAGGTGGTGGCGAAAGCAATCGAGAGCGGTTCGCGGATGGCTCGCCAGAACCCGCGCACGGGAATGCGGAAGAAAACCAAGAGGGCGGGGTAGAGCCCGAAGAAGATCAGCGCGAACCCCAGGTAGGTCGCCACCGTCAGGCGGAGGAAGCTAGCTCCCACCGTCAGGCCCTGCGTACCTACCATGGCCGCCATCGCGCCGAACACGCCCACCGGCGCCGCCAGCATCACGTAGTCGGTAAACTTGAACATCACGTCGGTCAGTGAGCGGCAGAAGTCGAGCACAGGCTTCCCGCGCTCCCCCACAGCGCCGACCGCCAAGGCAAAGACAAGGGAGAAGACGACGATTTGCAGCACATCGCCGCGCGCCATCGCGTCCACGACGCTCTTTGGGAACAGTCGCACCCAGAAGGATTCTTCCGGCGCAGCAATGGAGGTATCCCCGGCTGTGGGCACGATTTCCTGACCCGGTTGGAGCCAATTGCCGATACCGAAGCCCAGCGCCATGGTCAGCACTGTGAGCAGCAGGTAGAAGGCGAGCGCCTTCCCGACCAGCCCGCCCAGTTCGCGCAGTTTTCCCGAACCCGCGATCCCTACCACCAGGGTGGAGAAGATCAGCGGGGCAATAATCATCATCACCAAGCGGATGAAGATGGTGGCCAGCACCTGAAGCTGGCGCCCGAAGGCGGGCCAGAGCCAGCCCACCAGTGCTCCCAGCGCCAGCGCCAGCAAGATGTAAAAGGTCAGCCCCGGGCGGCGGCTCACCGTTCCCCCCAGCGCAGCTTGCTGCGGAGCACCTGGAAGTAGTCGCGGGTGCGCGACTGCACCAGTTCAATCACGCGCTCGGACTTCTGGACCGAGACGCAGTCGCCGCTGCGTAGTTCTTCGCCTACCTGCCCGTCCACGGTGACGTAAACGGGTTCGCTGGTGTCGGGGAGGTGCACTTCGATGCGGGCACCGCCGGGGATAACTAACGGTCGGTTGGTCAGCATGTGCGGAGCGATGGGCGTGACGATCATGGAGTCCACGCTCGGCAGAACAATCGGCCCGCCAGCTGAAAGCGAGTAGGCGGTGGAGCCGGTGGGGCTGGCCAGGATGAGCCCGTCGGAGCGGATACGGGAGACGAAGCGGCCGTCGATGCTGACGTCGAAGTCCACGATGCGAGCCAGCGCCGCTTTGTGCAGCACCACATCGTTCAGGGCGCGGTAGCCGGCGATGGCCCGGCCCTTGCGCTCGACCCGGGCGTCGAGCATCGAGCGCCGGTCGAGCAGGTGGCGGTCGGCCAGCACGTCCTCCAGCACGCCATAGACGCCGTCCAGGGTGATCTCGGTCAGAAAGCCCAGGCTGCCCAGGTTGACCGCCAGGATGGGGACGGAGTACTCCTGCACCAGGCGGGCGGCGGCCAGCAGCGTTCCGTCGCCGCCCAGCACCACCAGCAGGTCTGCCTGCGGGGGGATTTGCTCCCGCGCGGTACCGTCCTTGCCGTCCAGGCAGGCCACGGTCTCCTGGTCGCAGACAGTCTTGATGTTGCGCTGGGCAAACCAGTCCAGCAGGCCAGGCGCGACCGCGGCCACGTCTTCCTTCTTGGGCTTGGAGATGATGCCGACCGTGCTGAGCTTCATGGCGCGGATAATACTACGCGACTAGCGCCGACGGGCGCAGAGAAAAAATTCACGGTTGCCTTCGGCGCCGGGCAGGTGCGACTCACGTACTTGGATTTCGCCCAGACCCACCTCCACCGCTGCCTGCGAGACTTTTTCCACCGCCTGGCGGTGCAGGGCCGGGTCGCGGACGATGCCGCCTTTGCCGACCTGCTTCTGGCTGAGCTCAAACTGCGGCTTCACCAAAACCAGGAAGGTGGCGCCGGGCCGGGCACAGGCCAGAGCAGCGGGAAGAATCTTGGCGACGGAGATGAAGGCCACGTCGAGCGTGACCCAATCCACCGGCTCGCCGATGTCCTCCGGTTTGAGGTGGCGGGCGTTGATGCCTTCGCGGACCACCACCCGCGCATCTTGCCGGAGCTTCCAGTCAAGCTGGCCCTTGCCCACGTCCACCGCATAGACGCGCGCCCCCCCGTGCTGAAGCAGGCAGTCGGTGAAGCCGCCGGTGGAGCTGCCGATGTCGAGACAGATTTTGCCGCTCGGGTCGAGGCTGAAATCTTCCAGCGCTCCCTCCAGTTTGACGCCGCCGCGGCTGACGTAGCGAGGCGCCTCGCCCACCAGTTCGACTCGAGCGTCGGCGGGCACCGGCATCCCGGCTTTGTCCGCGCGCCGGCCGTTGAGGTGAATCTGCCCGGCCAGGATGAGCGCCTGGGCTTTCTCGCGCGTCGGCGCCAGGCCGCGTTCCAGCACCAGCTTGTCCAGTCGAGTGCGCGCCACGGTGGAATTGTACAAGCTAGTGTTGCATTACTGAAATAGGTGACATCTGAGGAACGTGAGGAGAAAAATGCCTGGAGGGTGCGGAGTTGACTTGCCCAACAAGACAGTTTGGAAGAGGTGCGGAGTTTACCCCGCCATTGGCGGGGCGCCCGCTCTTCAGCGAATTTACGCGTTACTTTCTATGTTTACAGGACGCTAGGCGGCGCGGGTGAGGAGGTAGCGGGCAATTTCTCGCAGGGTGTCGGCGCGGCGGCCAAACGGCTTCAGCGCAGCGCAGGCTTCCTGCACCAGTTTGCCCGCCATCCGTTGCGATTTTTCCAACCCGTGGACAGCAGGATAGGTCGCCTTGCCGAGGGCCGCGTCCTTGTGAGTAGTTTTGCCGAGGCGGTGGGTGGAGCTGCGCACATCGAGAACGTCGTCCACGATTTGGAACGCCAGGCCCAGCTTGGCGCCGAAGCGGCCTAGGCGCTGGAGGCTTGGCCTGTCGGCGCCGGCAAACAGCGCCCCGGTGCGGACGCTGGCGCGGATGAGCGCGCCGGTCTTGCCGTGGTGGATGGCTTCCAGTTGGCGGGCTGAGACTCGCCGGCCTTCCGCCTCCAGGTCGGCCATCTGGCCCGCGATCATTCCCCCGCGGGTCCCGACGGCGGCGGCCAGTTCGCGGATGATTTCTGCGCGGCGGCTGGGCGCGGGGCGGCGCATCCGGGCCAGGACTTCAAAGGCCAGCGTCAGCAGAGCGTCGCCGGCCAGGATGGCGGCGGCTTCGCCGAATTTTTTGTGGCAGGTGGGGCGGCCGCGGCGGAGGTCGTCGTTGTCGAGCGCCGGCAAGTCGTCGTGGATGAGCGAATAGGTGTGGATGAACTCGATGGCGCACGCAAGGTCTGCGATTCCGGCCGGCGGGCGGCGGAAGACGGCGGCCGCTTCCAGGCAGAGGATGGGCCGGATGCGCTTGCCCCCGCCAAGAACGGAGTAGCGCATCGCCCGATGGAGGGTCAGCGGCGCTTCCTGCGCCGGTGGCAACAAGCGCTGGAAGCGCTTGTCCAGCCGGGCGCGGTGTTTTTGGAGGCGAGTAGTTAGAACCATCAGGAGTGCAGCAGGGCGGCGGCTCCGGGCGCAGCCTAGCTGTCTTTTTTGGCTTTCGTGGTTTCGTCGCCTTCGGGCGCGAACTTGCGGGCGGCCACCTTGCCGTCGGCTTTCTTGAGCAGGACCTCGACTTTGTTTTCCGCCTCTTCGAGCTGCTTCTGGCACTGCCGCGAAAGGCCGATGCCTTCCTCAAAGAGTTTCAGCGCCTCGTCCAGGGCCAGGTCGCCGGCTTCGAGCTTCTTGACGATCTGCTCCAGGCGGTGCAACGAGGATTCAAAAACGGGTTTGGTCACGCGCCCTCCTGTGAAATGCGATTCTAACGCAACTCCGACAGACAAACAATTGATCGGCGGTAAGGCGGGAGGCAGGCCCGAAGAACCGGGTGGCAGGGGTGATGGCTTACAGAATCTCGGATTGCTTTCGACTGTGTTCCTAGGTCAATTTCTCTGCCAACCGTCGGACTTTTTCCCGCCCGGCAGCTTCGCGTGCAATGCTCTCGCAGAAGTCATCTACGTCCTTTTCGACTTGTTCCTGGGTGGCTTTGGGGTTGGGGGGAATCATCGTGGTGCCAACGTAGGAGGATTTTCCGCATGTACCTGCGACGGTTACTGTAATGGAGCTGTCGTATTGCCGTTTCAGGATGGTTTCGATGGTTACATCCAGGTCAGCGACGCGGATGGATTTGCTCTTTAAGTTTTTCATTGGTAGCTTCCTTATGAGGCTGGTGTCCGTGCACTTTCATGTGAATCGCCGGTGCCGAGACCTCCCAGTGCTAGGGTAGTCGTCACACTCAATGCAGCCTTCGGTGGTTCCATGCGGTGCCGAGTTTTCGCAATTCCTCGGCAAGAGCGTGCTCAACCCGCCGCGATCTCCGCTCGCCGCTGGCAACTCTTTGTACGTGTTGGGGGGAAAGCTTCTGGCGGCGCGCCACCCGACTGTAGAGGCCCCAATGGCGCTTCCAGCGAAGCAGTTGACCTAGGCTCGGCGGGCGGCTACTGTTTCGTAGAGATTTAGCGGCGCTAAATTTCGCTCTCATATGCCCAAGTCATATACTAAGGCACATAACCGTAGTCAAGAGAAAAGTTTTGATAGGCGAGCGGACTGGCCTAACAGGTTACGTAAGCTGCGCGAAGAGCGGCGGATGTCACAAAGCAGCTTGGCAAGCGAGTTGGGTGTAACTGTATCAGCCGTCAGCCATTGGGAGACCGGCCGCAAGCAGCCTGACGCCGCCAGTTGCATCAAGCTGGGAAAATTGGCCGGGCACCCGGACTGCTGGTTCTGGTGGGCGCGGGCGGGCCTGAGCGAAGAAGAGTTGCTCGCCGCGGCGCTGGAGGTCGAGGCGCGGCTGCTGGACCTGCGCATGGCAGGCCGCTATCCGGAGATCACCATCGTCTCCGGGCCTCGCATCAAGGGCAGCGGCCCCGGCAAGCCCAAGTCCGGCTTTGTCATGCTGCCGCTGCTGATGGATCCGGCGGCGACCGGGCGGCCACGCTTGATCGAGGAAGACGACGTGGAGGATTTCTTCGTGTTTCCGCGCTCCTGGGTTCCGCACCCGGAAACGACCACTCTGATGCGAGTGGGCGACAACTCGATGGCGCCCCTGATTGGGGTAGGCTACCTGGTGGCGGTGGATGCGGCTGTAAGCGACCCGCGCAAGCTCCAAGGGAAGATAGTTGTCGCGCAGATTGACCGGTCAATCACAATCCGGTGGCTCGACCGCCTGGGTGAGCAATGGGCTCTGACGCCGGCCAATGAGGCCTTCCCCAAGCATTCCCTCCGGTCGGAGGACCGCGTCATCGGGCGGGTGGCCTTCTGGTACGGCCAGCAGGAACAGGAGTAGATTCCCCAAATCGTCCAGTACAGGCCCGGGTAGGGCGGGGTCTTGCACCCCGCCGAGCCTTGAGTTCTGGGAATAACCCCCCGTTGTTGATTCGCTTTCCGGAACGATTGAATTCGCACCCTGACAGCGGGGGCCTCCGTACAGGGGCATCCGCTTTTTCGAGGAACGCCTTCTTCACCGCTATCTGAGGTGTGCAAGAATAGAATTACAGTAGCGCAGACATTCCTGCCTGCCCCGCCCTGCGGCGGTCTGCGCGGCGCCGGAAAGGCAGACAAGAATGTCTGCCCCACCCAATCGGCAAGGGCTTTCCCTGGAGACGCGCGGCCCACTGCGCGAGCTAAGTCGGAGTTCAGCGGGGCAGCAGGTGGAGGGTATGGCGGGCGGCGCGCTCCACCGCCAGCTCGGTGAAGGGGGCAGGGAAGCTGCGCACCTCCAGCCAGGCTCGGTACTGGTCTTGGTAGTGCGGGCCGGCGACGTGGCCGGATTGCCCCACGGTGATGTTCATCAGGGTCGCGTCCAAGTTTGCGAAGTCCACCACCAGCCGCTGCGAGGGTCCGGCGGTGCGACGGGTCTGCTTGACGGTGTAGCGCCCGCCCGATTGGGTTTCCCCCCCGACCGAGAACCAGCTCCGCAGTAGAGGAATCCGATCCCAAACCGGATGGGCAAAGCGCACCCGCACTTGCTGGCCCCAGCGCAGGCGGTTGAGCGCCGGGGTGCGGGTCCGGCGGAAGATGCGTTCCACCGCCGCGTCAAGCGCAGCCAGCAGCAGCGCGTCGTAGCTGTCGTATTGCTCGGGCAGCCAGCGCGGCGGGCGTTGGCGCAGCACGTCTTCGAGAAACACCGGGGCCATGGGCCAGGAGTAGGCGCGCCAATCGTCGTCCAGGTGCGGGCGCAGCAACTCTTCCAGCAGGCGACGCCGCGTGGCATTGACAATCAGGGGAGCGGCGGAGTCGGCCTGCATCCGGCCGTCCCACTCCGCCAGGATGGCCAGCGCTTCGGTGCGGCGGGGCGGATGGTCGGAGGCGGCCTCGGCAGCAGCGCGGAGCTGCTGGGCCAGGAAGCGGTCGGGCAGGGAGAGGATGTCGCCTTGCAGGCGGAGAAGGTCGTCGGGCGTCAGCTTGCGCTCCTCCTCCGCGGCACCATCCAGGACTTGGTAGATGCGGTGGATGCGGGCGGGCGCCATCCAGCGGTCGGTCACATGATAGGGGTAGCCCCGGGGGACGGTTCGGTTGTTGGCGGTGGCCAGGATTCCTTCCGGCGGATCGAAGGTGTGCGGCAGGGCTTCGAAGGGCAGGTAGTCGATCCAGTCGTAGCGGTTGGTGTGCCCGGGCATGGGAAGGTGGCCGCGCCCGGTGCGGCGCAGCGGGATGCGGCCGGCGGCGTGGTAGCCGATGTGGCCGGCGCGGTCGGCATAGACAAAGTTCTGGGGCGGCGCGCCCCAGTCGGCCAGCGCGGCCTGGAAGTCCTCCCAGTTGCGGGCTTGGCTGAGGGCAAGAAGAGGAAGGGAAAACTGGGTGGTGTCGCGGGCGGTCCATTGCAATGCCAGCTTCAGCGGGCCGTCTTGGTGGACGATGGGCCCGTGGCGGGTTTCCAGAACTTCAAAGTTCACATCGTCGGCGCCGCGAACGCTGATGTGCTCCATCCGGCGCTGGACGGTTTGCCAGCCGTTGGGGGTGAGGTAGCGGGAAGGGTCGTCGGGGTCGAACTGCTCGATGAAAAGGTCTTGCAGGTCAGCCTCCAGGTTGGTGACGCCCCAGGCGATGTCGCGGTTGTGGCCCATGATGACCAAGGGAATGCCCGGCAGGCTGAAGCCGGCCACGTCCAGGTCGGGCGCGACCAGGTGGTTGAGGAACCAGACCGCGGGATTGCTGTGCGGCAGGTGGGTGTCGTTGGCCAGCAGGGCCGCCCCGGAGGCGGTATGGGCGCCGGCCACCACCCAGTTGTTGCTGGCCCCGCAGTTCTCGCGGCACAGGCCCAACGGCAGGGCAGTGGTGGAAACAATCTGGTCGAGGGAGTGCCGGCACGTCCCGGCCACGAAGACCCGTTCGCGTCGCCGTCGGGGCGGGCGCCGCACGGGGACAGCGATGGGGTGGTCGTGGTCGGAGGCGGTGACAAAGAGGTCGCTGGCCATCTCTGGGTCCAGCATTTCCTGGACGCGCGCGCGGGCCAGCTCCGACCGCCAGACGGTGGTGAGGGTCTTGAACATGTTCAGCACCAGCGCCAGCGAGTCGGCCGGCTGCCAGGGATCGGGCCGGTAGCCGAGCAGGGCAAATTCGGCCGGCAGGCCGGAGGTCAGCGGCGGGCCAGCGCGGGAGTGGATGAAGGCGTTGACGCCGCCAGCGTAGGCTTCCAGTTGGGCGCGGTCTTCCTCGTTGAGGGCCTCGAAAGCGCGGTCGGCCACCGAGCCCAGGGCCAGCAGGCGATTCTGCTTGTCCAGCTCCAGCGCCGCCGCTCCCAGGATTTCCGCCAGTTGCCCGCGCGCGGCGCGCCGGAGGAAATCCATCTGCCACAGGCGCTCCTGGGCGTGGACGAAGCCCTGGGCGAAGAGCAAGTCGTCGAGGTCTTGCGCGTAGATGTGCGGGACAGCGCGCGGGTCGCGGAGGATGCGCACCGGCCGGTGCAGGCCGGCCAGCTTGACCTCACCGTCGTAGGCCGGCAGGGCGTGGCGCAGGCGCCAGTAGAAAGCGCCCCCGGGCAGCAGTACGACCAGCAGGAGAATGATGCCAAGGGTGAGAACGAGTTTGCGAGGGCGCTTCATGGCAGGTGCAGCGCGCCCATCCTAACGCAGGAGCGCAGTCCAGAAAAGAAAGAATTCCGGG
Organism: Candidatus Acidiferrales bacterium; assembly: GCA_965247455.1. Lineage (GTDB taxonomy): Bacteria > Acidobacteriota > Terriglobia > Acidiferrales > 2-02-FULL-67-57 > JACZYA01. Next base: position 407,350 of record CBDFHE010000018.1, on the reverse strand, counting down.
CGGGGGAATAGAAGGTTCTGTGCCAGGGAAGGGCTTAACGCGGGTTCAGCTTGTCGCTAACCGGCGGCGGAGGCCAGGTGGGGAACCGTCTCCTTGGGCCAGGTGGCCAGCAGCAAGACCTTGCCGTTGGTGGGGGAGACGTGGATGTAGAAGACTTGGGAGCCGTTTTCGAGCTCGTAGAAGTCTGGGCGGCAGGGGTCGGCGTGTGCCAGCGCCCCGGCGGCCAGCAGCCCGCGCAGCTTCTCGATGGTCTCCGCGGGGTGGTTCCGCAGGTCTTCAATGGTCAGATTTTTCTCGCGCCGGGGAACCATGCTCTTTCTTTCCTATGATGAATAATTTCTCATCTATTACTGTTTCGCTTACACTCTCTAGTACGAACCGGGGGAAGAAAATGTTTCCCCAAAACGTTCTTTCGGAACTTCTCTTCACTACTTTAGATGCGCGAGTGGCGAAAGAGTTACCCGCCCGGCTGAATCTTTTTATCACTTCTCAAAGTTCAGTCTAAAAGGTTGGACGACCGAAGGGGAGAACGGACAGCAAGGCATGGTGAGAAAAATTCGGCAGTGGGTCTCTTTGAAACTGAGAAGCTCACGCCGAGCCCCGTGGCCTGCCTGCGGTAGGCAGGCACCTGCCACGGGGTGCTTGGGCCGCTTTTCCGCCCGGCGGCCCCTGGCGGGGCGCCTACTTCACCCACTTGGAAGGCGGATTACGAACCCCGTTCCTCATCCGCTGGCCGGGTAAGATCCCGGCTGGCAAGGTGAGTAACGAGATCGTGCACATGGTGGATACATTCTCCACTTTCGCCAGTATCGCCGGTGCGAAGGTCCCGACCGACCGATTGATGGAGTGGATCAGACCGACTTTTTCTTGGGTCGTCAGACCGGCCTCAACCCTCCAGGTTGTCTTCTCCTCGGGTCAGAACCACGATCTTGCCGTTGGCGCGATTTGCGTCCATCAGCTCATGCGCTTCGCGGAGTTTTTCAAAGCGAAACACCGGGCCCACCTGCAGCTTGAGATCGCCCGTGGCAACAAGCTTGACGTATTCCTGCAGCTGCGACGTTGTAATGTCGCCTGACTCTCCGGCATACGATGTGAGCTTCACGCCGGTCGGGATGTGCCCCATGGGACGGAAGGTCTCCAGCTCCCACTTCCCGCCGAGGATTTCCGTCATGCACACGATGCCGCCCCGGCGCGCGCATTGAAGCGAGTCTAGCAAGGTGGTGGTTCCCACCAGCTCCAATACACGGTCAAATCCACCAGGTTGCACCTGTTGGGCTTGGGCTGCGAGTTCCCCCTGGTCGACCAGAACATCGTCCGCACCGGCTCTGCGAAGCAGCGCGTCCTTATCCGGGTTGCGGGTAGTGGACGCGACACGAAGCCCAGCGGCTTTGGCGAGGGCAGCGGCTGCCAGTCCAATTGAGGAGGTGCCGCCTCGGATGAGGATGTTTTGGGCCCGCTTGATCTCCAGCCCGGTATGCAGTGAGCCGTGTGTCGTCTGTAACATCTCGGGTAGGGCGCCGAGTTGGGCCCAGTTCAGCGTGGTTTCGAGCGCAAAAACGTTCTCCCGGGGTATGCAGGTAAACTCGGCGTACGAGCCATCAAACTGCCGGCCCATGCCCCCCATCATCGCAGCGACGCGCTGCCCCTCTTTGAGGTCGCCACCTGGATTGGCGATAACCTCCCCCACACACTCTATTCCCAACACACGCGGCAACGTGACGCTGGGCGAATCGCCGCGACGGGTAAACCACTCCGAGCGATTGAGCCCAAATGCTCGCACCGCGATGGAGACCCATCCAGCGCGCGGCTCCGGCCTCGGCAGCTCAACGAGCTTCAACGCGTCTGGACCGCCCGGATTATAGAGTACATAGGCTCGCATGGTGGATGGCATTCCCGACCTCAACTTCTGGGGTTCGTCGTCGTGAAGATATATCGCAAGATCTTCCAACCGTGCTCAGAGTCGCGCTTGAAAATAAACAGTTCCTGATTGCCTTCCGGGTGGGTCTCGCCCGATTCTAATACTTTGGTTGTGCCGACGGAACGTGTGCGCGCCCAGGCGGTGTCGCCGATGACACTATTGGGTTCCTCCCTTCCCCACGGCTACGCGTTCAGGGTTTGCTCTCCTCCGGCGTTTCGGCGGGTGGGGCGGCCGACTCGAACTCCTTTGCAATAGAAAGCACCAATTTGACGGGAAAGGAGACGTGCACAGTTTCGTCGCGGGAGTTGACATCAATCACCAGCGAGTTGCCCCGCTTGACGATGCTAACCGTCTCCCGCTCACTCAGCACCTCGACCAGCGTGCCTTCCGGAATCCGGTCCAGCTCCGCCCCGGCAGCCTTGATGGTCGGCAGCCAGGGCTGGATTTGCCTGGCCGCGTGGCGCAGCTTGTCGTCCGGGATGAACTGCATCCCCAGGGGCACGATCAAAGCCGGCACCATCACCCGGATGTTCTTGCCGTCAGGACCTTTCGTCTGCACGTGCACGCTGATGATCCCGGTGTGGTAGATCAGCGCTCCAGCCAGCACCACCGAGCTGCCCAGCAGAACCAGCAGCGCGGTCAGGACGGTGGCCCCTCGTTCCCGGTGCAGCATTTGCTTCTCCTGGCCTGTCGCGTTTCAGCGGATGAGCTACTCGGGAGTGTTCTGCGAATCGATCCAGACGCGCACGGTTTCGGTTCCGTCCGTCACCCGAACCAGTTCGACGTCGCCATGATCGCGCAAGGCTTTGATGGCAGCCAGGATGTCGAGCTCGTCCTCGCCCCCAGAGAGCAAGGCCTCCATCACCGTGAGAGGGACTTGGATGTCCACGGTGTGCACATCCTCGTCCTTGCGCTTCTCGCGCACTTTCACCAGCAGGTAGCCTTCTGACTTGGCCACGCGCACGCTTTCGCGAGTGCTCTCCACGGTCACGAACTCGCCGTCGCTCGAGTTCCGCACGGCCGCCAACAAGGCGCGCATGTCTACGTCATGGATGTGCACATCGCTCAGCTTCACTTTGCCGTTGCGCAGCTTGTTGACGTGGATGGTGGGCAGAATTGCCTCCGCCAACGACAACGGCACATTGACGCGGACTTGTTTGCCCTTCTCGCTGGTGTTGTCCACTCGGATGTGCAGCCAGCGCTCGGCCGTCTGCGCCAGCGCTACACTCGAAACCAAAACCAGAACCAGTAGTGCAAAGAGTGTTTTTCTCATGCCCGGTTGCCTCCTGTTGTTCACCTCACTCATAGAAACGAGCGGGGCGGGAAAAAGTTCCCGGAAACTTCCGCGCCCGGGCCTGTTCGTCGGCAGAGCAAGCCGGGGCGCGAGAGCTTCCCTCTGGTGGGAGGCGGTGGTGATAGAATAGGTTGCAGATGCAGATCGAAAAATGCCGCTGATCAATATCTTTGTCGTGCTGGCGCTGGTGGCGGCCAACGGGTTTTTCGTGGCCTGCGAGTTCTCTCTGGTGGCGGTGCGGCCGACGCGCATCCAGCAGTTGAAGCAGGCCGGCAGCCGCCGGGCGCGAGTGGTGGAGTCGCTGCTGAAAGACTTGGACCGGGTCCTCTCCGGCGTGCAACTGGGCATCACCATGGCCAGCCTGGCGCTGGGCTGGTTGGGGGAGATCACCATCGCCCGGTTTTTCGAGCCGCTACTGGTCAGTGTGGGGATTCCCTGGCCGGCGGCGGTGGCGCATTCCATCGCCATCACCTTGGCCTTCCTGCTGATCACCTCTCTGCATGTGGTGCTGGGCGAGTTGGTGCCCAAGAGCATGGCGTTGCAACGGGCGGAGAAAGTGGCGCTGGTGATCGCGCGCCCGATGCAGGTGTTCATGCTCGCCTTCCGGCCGCTGATCGGCCTGTTCGACCGCGCCAGCAACCTCTTCCTGCGCCTGGTGGGCTACCGGGCCACGGCCGGGCACGCCCTGCTGCGTTCAGTCGAGGAGTTGCGGTTGCTGTTGCATCAGGTGCGCGAGCACGGAGTGCTGACGCCGCAGCAGGTGCGGATGTTGGAGGGGGGGTTGGAACTGAGCACGCTCCAGGTGCGCGAGGTCATGGTGCCGCGGGCGGAAATGGTGTGCCTGCCGACCGGCGCCCCCTTGGAGCAGACACTCGAAACCGTCCGTAACCATCGCCGCAGCCGCTACCCGGTCTTCGAGGGTTCTCCCGAGCAGGTCATCGGGGTGGTGCACGCCAAGGACTTGTTTCGCCACTTGGGAGAGCGCATGCGCCGGGCCGAGCAGGGGGAGGCGGTGCCGCCCTTCGAGCTGCGACGATTTGTGCGCAGCGCCTTATTCGTTCCCGAAACCCAACCGCTGGCGGAGTTGCTGGAGGAGTTCCGCCGCAAGCGCGTGCACTTGGCGATGGTGGTGGACGAGTTCGGCAGCGTGCAGGGGCTGGTGACCCTGGCCGATATCGTGGAGCCGATTGTGGGCGAGGTGCGGGACGAAGATGAATCCGCCCCCGTCACCGCCCGGCTGACCGCCAGCGGACTGGTGCTGGACGGCCGCACCAGCTTGCACGACCTCGAACAGCAGCACCAGATTGACCTGCCGCCCGGGCCGGGCTTTGAAACCCTGGCCGGCTTCATCCTGAACCGCTTGGGCGCCATCCCGCAGGGGGGCGAGTCGTTCCTCCACGACGGGCTGCGCTTCACTGTGCTGGAGATGGACGGCCGCCGCGTCGCCCGCGTCAAGATCGAGCGCATTGACGCCGGCGTTCAGCCGGGGGAACCTGCCGGGGTAACTAGCTGAGTTGGACGTTGGTTTTGTCACCTCGTGTCAGATCCTTTTCGTCAGGGCACGCTTTTAAGCGTGCCGCTACTTGTGGCAATTAGAGAAGATGGCTTTAGCCACTGGGGCCATTTGCCTCAGGGGCTAAAGCCCAATTTTGGGGTTTCTTGTTTCGGCACGACTAAAGTCGTGCCCTGACAGGGGGTGCTGAGCCTGCCTGCGGTAAGCAGGCCCGTGGGCTGAACGGCTTATTTGTTTTGCTTTGACTTGTCGGTGGGTAGGGCGGGGCCCTTGTCGGAGCGAAGCGGAGATCCCGCGCAGTTTGCGGGACACCCCGCTGGTTGCAGCTCGGTGGATTAGCTGAGTTGGAGGCTGACTTCGGCGCCGCGGTTGACAGCAAGCAATTTGGCCACGCCGCCTCGGTTGGCCGCTACTTCCAAATACCCGGAGCTGCCCAGCAGGGCGAAGATTTCGCCCTTGGCGCCTTCGGCATAAGTGCGGGCCAGCTTGGACACTTCCTGGCTTCCCACCCGGAGTTGGAAGGTGGGGGTGGGCTCGGCAAACAGGGCCGGGCAGTCGGTGGCCGAAAAGTTGGTAATCAGGTTGCCGAAGCGGTCCACCTTCAGCACCAGTCCCTTCCACGCCTTTTCATTGAGCTTCTTGGGCTGCGGGATGGTCAGCTTGAGGTAGTCTTCGATGGGCTCGCCGAACTTCTCGACCTCCACCCCCTTGGAGACGTGGGCGGCGCAGGCGGCAAAAATGTCGCGCCCGTGGAAGGTCTGGCTGACCGGCTGGCGGAAGTAGTGCTCGCTGGTGATGTGATAGGCGGTCAGGGTTTCCAGGCGCGGGTAGACAAAGCTGAGCACGCCGTTGTCGGGCGCCAGGAAGTAGTGCCGGTCGCCGCTCACCAGGATGGGCCGCCGCTGCGAGCCCACGCCGGGGTCAACCACCACCAGGTGGACGGTGCGGGCCGGAAAGGTGGACCAGGCCTGCGCCAGGGTGAAGGCCGCGTCCAGGATGTCATAGGCCAGGACGTTGTGGCTGATGTCAACGATTTCCGCTTTGGGGTTGATTCCCAGGATGACGCCCTTCAGGGCGCCGACGTAGTAGTCGGAGGTGCCGAAGTCGGTCAGCAGGGTGATGATTGGGCGTGACATGGTTGCCGCAGGCTACCGCGCGTTTTTTCGGGCCGCGCAGGCAAGCTACGCGAAGCCCCCCGTTCTGTCAAGGAACACGCGGGGCTCGTTAAGCTTTCGTTGGGCGCCGAGCTTCAGCGTTTCGCTGTCCGGCGCGCCCTTTCCATTTCCTCCCAGACTTCTGCCGGCAGCTCCAGCAAATCGCTGAATTGGCCGCCCTGGCGCAGCCACTGGCCGCCGTCGATGGTGACGCATTCGCCGGTGACGTAGCCCGACTGCGGGCTGACCAGATAGACCGCCAAGTCGGCCAGTTCTTCATGGCGGCCGAAGCGCCCCAGCGGAATCCGACTGCGGTGGTGCTCTTCGTAGTCTTTCGAGGGGATCAAGCGCGACCAGGCACCCTCGGTGGGGAATGGCCCCGGCGCGATGGCGTTAAGCCGAATTTGGTGGCGCCCCCACTCCGCTGCCAGCGAGCGCGTCAGCGCCAGCACACCGGCCTTGGCGCAGGCCGAGGGCACCACGAAGGCCGAGCCCGTCCAGGCATAGGTGGTGACGATGTTCAAGATGGTGCCCGGCTGCTTGTTCTCGATCCAGCGGCGGCCCAGCGCCAGCGTGCAGTGGAAGCTGCCTGCGAGCACGATGCCCACCACCGCGGCAAACCCGTTGGGCGAGAGCCGCTCGGTGGGGGAAATGAAATTGCCGGCGGCGTTGTTCACCAGCACATCCACGCGGCCGAATTCTTTCTGCGCTTTTTCGACCATGGCATCCACGGTCGCGAAGTCGCGCACGTCGCAGGTGGCCCAGCCCGCCGCGCCCCCGCGCCGGCGAATCTCCTCGGCTGTATCTCGCAGCGGCTCTTCCCGACGAGCGGTGAGGAAAAGGTTGGCTTTCAGTTCCGCGAAGCGCAGCGCCATCGAGCGCCCCAGGCCCGTTCCCCCTCCGGTAATCAGAATGGTTTGACCCCGCAGCAACTCCGCCTGGTACATGAGCAGCTCCTTCTTCGCCGATGGCAGGTTGGGATTCTACCGCATCGCTTGGCGGCGGGCCATCGGCGATCGTCGGTGGGGTACTTCAGAAGGAGCCGGAAACACGGGCGGGTCGAGCGGTGAGCACACTCGGTTGAGCTGTCCGCTACGCTGGGCGGTGGAGGTGCGCGTTGGCTTCAGTTAGGAAGGCCTTTTCACTCCCTCCAGAGTCTCGCGGACTTTGTGCGCCAACTCCCCCAACGAGAAAGGCTTTTGCAGGAAGATTGTGTTCTCGCCCACGACGCCATCGCGTCCGGCGAAATTGTCGGTGTAGCCTGAGATGTAGATCACTCGCATCTCAGGGCGTTGAGGAGCCAAGGAGCGGGCCAAGTTCTGGCCGCTCATCTTAGGCATCACCACGTCGGTCACCATCAGGTGGATGGGGCCCTGGTGCTGTTGGGAGAGTTGGAGGGCTTCGACCGGCCCCTCCGCTTCCAAGACAGTGTAGCCGGTGCTTTGCAGGAACCGGAGCGCCAGCTTGCGCACCGACTCTTCGTCTTCTACCAGCAAGACGGTCTCAGAGCCCGCCGGCGGTTCGGAGAGGGCAATGTCCTCCTGGGCTGCTTTCACGGCCTCCTCGACCTGCGGCAGGTAGATCTCGAAGGTGGTGCCCTGGCCCGCCTCGCTGTACACCCAGATGTAGCCGCCGCTCTGCTTGATGATTCCATAGACGGTGGATAGTCCTAGCCCGGTACCCTTGCCTTTCTCCTTGGTGGTGAAGAAAGGCTCGAAGATGCGGGCCTGGGTTTCGGCGTCCATGCCCACCCCGGTATCGCTCACGGCCAGCAGCACGTAGGGGCCGGGCACGGCCTCTGGATGCTGGCGGGCGAAGGCCTGGGTCAACTCCACGTTGGCGGTCTCAAGCACCAGTTGGCCGCCCTGGGGCATGGCGTCGCGGGCGTTGACGGCCAGGTTGAGGATGACCTGCTCGATCTGGCCCGGGTCGGCTTTCACTCGGCCCAGCTCGGGGCCCAGGATGGTGGCCAACTCGATGTCCTCACCGATCAGCCGACGCAGCATCCTTTCGGTATCAGACACGACCGCGTTGAGGTCGAAGACCTTGGGTTGCATGACCTGCTTGCGGCTGAAGGCCAGCAGTTGCTGGGTGAGGGAGGTGGCGCGGTCGGCGGCCTTCTGGATTTCCTCAACGTTGCGGCGCAGGGGGTCGTTGGCACCCAGGCGGCCCAGGAGGAGCTCGGTGTAGCCCCGCATGACCATCAGGAGGTTATTGAAGTCGTGGGCCACGCCCCCCGCCAGCCGCCCCACCGCTTCCATCTTCTGCGCCTGCCGGAACTGCTCCTCGAGTTTTCGTCGCTCAGTGAAGTCTATATACTGCCCCAGGCTAAACAAAATTTTCCCTGTGCTTTCGCGGATGATGGAAACACTGGTCAAGCACCAAATTTCGTGCCCCTGCTTGTGGAGATAACGTCCTTCGGCTTGGAGGAAATCCAGCTCCCCCTTGAGCACCTGTTCGGCCACAGGCAGATGGTCCTGCCAGTCATTGGGGTGAACAAGCTTGGACACAGGTGTCCCGAGCAGTTCTTCTTCTGTGTATCCCAGCATATCCAGGAAGACTTGGTTCGCTTGCAGAAACTTGCCGTCACCGGTTGTTACCGTCAGTCCCACTTGTGAGTCGTAAAAAATGCGCCGGAAGCGCTCTTCGCTCTTGCGCAGCGCCTCCTCGGCCCGTTTGCGCTCGGTGATGTCGCGAATGATGCTGGTGACCAGGATGCCCTCGTTGGTTTCCACCGGGCTGAGAGTGATTTCCACCGGGAACTCGCTCCCGTCCTTCCGCCGGCCGTAGAGATCGAGGCCCGCACCCATGGGCCGCGTGCGGGGCTGCAAGAAGTAGCCGGCGCGGTGCCCCAAATGCATTTCACGGTACCGCTCGGGCAGCAGAACCTCGACCGACCGTCCCAGCAGTTCCTCGCGGGTGTACCCGAACAGCTTCTCGGTCTGGGCGTTGGTGAGCACGATACGGCCGGTGGAGTCCACCCCCACGATGGCGTCGGGCGCCGCTTCCAGGAGGTTTTGGAACTTGGTCAGTGCAGTTCGCAGCGCTTCCTCAGCCCGGACGCGGTCGTCGCGCAGCGTTTTTTCTTCCAGGGCTCGCCGGACCGCCACCGGCAGACGAGCGACACGGTCCTTGAGGATGTAGTCGGAGGCGCCCTTCTTGATGCACTCCACCGCTGCTTCTTCTCCCAGCATGCCGGTCACCAGGATGAAGGGGATGTCGAGTTTCTCCTGCTGCAAGAGCTTCAGCGCGTCCATGCCTGTCCACTGGGGCAAATTGTAGTCGGCCAGGACAACGTCGTAGGGTTTGGCGCCCACCAGCACGGCAAACTCCTCCGGGGTCTGGACCACGTCTTCGGTGACCTCGAACCCGGCTTTTTTCAACTCTTGCTGGCAGAGTTTCACGTCGTCAGGATCGTCTTCGACAAAGAGGACGCGCAGGGAGCGTCGCTTCGACGCTTGTTTTCCCTGCGGGGGTTGGGCCATCGCGCTCGACTCCACTAGTTGCTCAAGAAGGCGCCGGGCAGGGGTTTCTGTTTGGCAATCATGGTGTCTGTCTTTCGAGGTAGGGCGGTTTCTCAGTCTGCGTGTAGGTGAGCAGGGCGCGGACGCCGCCTGCCATGCGTTTTTTCGCTCGCAACAGCGTTTCCTGCTGCTTGCGCTTTTTATTCGACACGTTCAGTTCCGCCTTCCGTGGCGGCGTCAGTGTCAGTTGACTTACCCCGGTGAGGAATCCCCTCCGGCCAACGCCCCCCAGCAAAAAACGAACCGTCCTGGTGGCAGGTCTATGTTCCTGATTTTGGCTCAATCCTCCCGAAATGAAACCGGCTTGGGGAATTGGTCAGTGGGGCGCCGCTCTAATTCAAGGCCCGGCAAGGAGCCGTGGTTCTTGTCTACACCAAGCTGAGTGCCCGTAAGTGGCTTGAGGAACAAGGGATTTGCGCTTCGACACACTGCATCGCCCTCGGAGGAGGCAATCCGCCGCGGTTCCTGAATCCTACCTGCCCAGTCTCATCCTCTCTCTTATAGGCAAAGGCGGGGCCAAACTCGTGGGAATCGTGGCGGCGAGCCGATAGCAAAAGCCCACCCGCTTGCGCGAGCCTAGCGGGCAAGCGGCCCACGAAATTGACAGCCCTCGAATGCCGGGCTATCCTGATAGAAGAGGGTTTCTAACCGTGCCTCTGCGTCGCGTCTATATCGACCACAACGCCACCACCCCGCTGGCGCCGGAAGTGGTGCAGGCAATGATGCCGTTCCTGACCGAAGCCTACGGGAACGCCAGTTCCATCCATAGTTGGGGGCAGCGCGCCCGCGCGGCGGTGGAGCAGGCCCGCCGGCAGGTGGCCGCCCTAATCGGCGCGCGCGAGAAGGAAGTGGTCTTCACCAGCGGCGGCACCGAGGCCGACAACCTTGCCCTGCGCGGGGTGGTGGGGGCCGTCGGGCGCTCGCAACCGCACGTCGTCACCACCACCATTGAGCACCACGCCGTGCTCAACACTTGCCAGGCGCTGGAAGCCGAAGGCGTGCGCGTGACCTACGTGGGCGTGAACGCAGAGGGTGTGGTCAACCCGGAGGACATCTGCCGCGCCCTCACGCCCGAAACGGTGCTCATCACCGTCATGCACGCCAACAACGAGCTAGGCACCGTGCAGCCCATCGCTGAAATCGCCCGCATGGCCCGCGAGCGGAAGATTGCTTTCCACACCGACGCCGTGCAGTCGGTCGGCAAGCTGCCGCTGGACGTGAAGGCGCTGGGGATGGATTTGCTCTCGCTCTCCGCGCACAAGCTCTACGGCCCCAAGGGGACGGGCGCGCTCTACGTCCGTCGCGGCCTGCGCCTGAAGCCGCTCTTCTTCGGCGGCCACCACGAGCGCGACCGGCGCCCCGGCACCGAAAACGTCGCGGGCATCGTCGGCTTCGGTGCCGCGGCCGAGTTGGCCCGCCAGCACTTGGAAGAGGAGGGTGAGCGTTTGGCGAAGCTGCGCGACCAGTTGGAGCGAAGCATCCTGGGGCGCGTGCCGCACGCGAGCGCAAACGGCGGCGGTGCGCCGCGCACGCCCAACACCACCAATATCTACTTCGACTTTGTGGAGGGCGAGGCGCTGGTCATCGCCCTTGACCTGAAGGGCATCGCCTGTTCGACCGGAGCGGCTTGCTCGGCAGGTGCAGTCGAGCCTTCGCACGTGCTGTCGGCGATTGGACTGCCGGCCGAGCGCGCCCGCGCCAGCCTGCGTTTTTCCCTCGGTCGCCAGACTACGCGCGAGGAGATTGATTACATCGCTGAGATGCTGCCCGGCGCGGTCGAGCACCTGCGCGCACTCTCCCCGCTCTACGAGAAACCCGTCGGCGCCGGCGCGCGATGAGTTCGAGTCTGCGTTTTCAGCCACACGAGCGATGAGGGACATGGAGGCGATTGTTGAGAAGCTCAACCGGTCCCGCGCCGGACTGCTGGCGGTGGTGGAGCGCGTTCCGGCTGAGCACTGGCAGAAGCGGCCGCCGAAGGGAGGCTGGTCGGTGGCGGAAGTGGTCGCGCACCTGACCATGGTTGAGACCGCGATCGTGAGCGGCGCGACCAAGTGGGTGCAAACCGAGCCCAAGCCGGTGCCGTTCTGGAAGCGGCTGCACGTTCCGCTCGCGCTAACGACGCTGCGTCTGGTCAAGACAAAGACGTCGATTCCTCTGGACGCCCGACTGGTGGGGGAGAGAGACGCCATGCTGGAACGGTTTCGTACCGTGCGCGAGCGGACGTTGGCATTCGTGGAAGCGAACCGGGAGCGTGACTTGCGGCGCTGGCGCCGGCCGCATCCATTCATGGGTAGTTTCAACGGGAACACTTGGCTCAAATTCATCGGGTACCACGAGGCGCGCCACACCAGGCAAATCCGCGAGATTGTGAAGCCGCTGTGAGATGAGCGGGAACGGACACAAGCCGATTGTGATTGCCATGAGCGGAGGGGTGGACTCCTCGGCGGCCGCGGCGTTGCTGCAGGAGCGCCAGCCGGGCGCGGTGGTCGGCCTGACCATGCAGCTCTGGGACCAGCGGCGCTTGCAGCCCTCGAATGGCGGAGCGGCGGGAGAGTTGCCGATTGTCCACTCCGGCCGCTGCTGCTCGCTCGACGATGCCTACGACGCCCGCCGCGTGGCCGACTTCCTCGGCTTCCCTTTCTACGTGGTCAACTTCGAGCAGCGTTTTGAGGCCGACGTGGTGCGGCCCTTCGTCCAGAGCTATTTGGCCGGCGAGACCCCCATCCCCTGTACCTTGTGCAACAACTACATCAAGTTTGACCACCTGCTGGCGACGGCGCAGCAAATCGGCGCCCAGCGGCTGGCCACCGGCCACTACTGCCGCGTGGGTCGCGACGAGCAGACCGGGCGCTACCAACTGCGGCGCGCGCGCGACGCCGGCAAGGACCAGTCCTACTTCCTTTTCGGTCTGACCCAGGAGCAGTTGGCCCGCACCGAGTTTCCACTGGGCGAGCTGACCAAGCAGCAGGTGCGCGCGCTGGCGCGCCGCAAGCAGCTCCCGGTGGCCGACAAGCCCGAAAGCCAGGAGATTTGCTTTGTCCCCAGCGGGAACTACATCGGTTTTATTGAGTCTTATCTGGCCGAGCAGGGCAGCGGCCTGCCGCCGCAGAAGGGCGAGTTGGTGACGACGGACGGGAAGGTGCTGGGCGAGCACAACGGCTTGCACCAGTTTACCGTCGGCCAGCGGCGGGGACTGGGCATCGCCGCCGGCAAGCCCCTCTACGTGCTGGCGCTCGACCGCGAGAACAACCGAGTCATTGTCGGTGACGACGCGGATCTCCTGCGCCGCGAGGCCAGCGTGCGCGACGTCAACTGGGTTTCCATCGCTGCGCCCGCTGAGCCCATCCGCTGCCGGGTGAAAATCCGTAACAAGCACGAGCCCGCCGCTGCCACGCTTTCTCCCGCTGATGAGAACGAGGTCGCCATGATGCGCGTCGTGTTCGACCAGCCGCAGCGCGCCCTCACGCCCGGCCAGGCGGCGATTTTCTATGCGCCCGCGGATTCCCCCGGCCCCGACCTGCTGCTGGGCGGCGGCTGGTTGACCTAAACTGGCACGGCTCGCGCCGTGGCGGTCGGTTCGGGTTGACAACCTCTGGGGTTCGGCGGCACTCTAAGCAAGAAGTGTGAGGTACGAGGTGCGCGAATGAGATCCGTTCTGTATTCAAGTCTGGTTGTGCTGCTGGCAACGTCGCTGCTGTTCGCTGACGGCAAAGCGGAACAGCGGCTGGCGAATTGCGCCACCGTGCTGGAGGAAATCCTGAACATCCCCGATGGCATCCCAACGGATCTGCTGGACAAGGCCGAGTGCGTGGTGGTCTTCCCCTCGGTGAAGAAGTTTGCCATCGGCATCGGCGGCAGCTACGGCCGGGGAGCGATGGTCTGCCGCAGCGGAAAGGACTTCACCGGGCCCTGGGGCGCGCCGGCCATGTTCCGCCTGGAAGGTGGCAACATCGGCTTTCAACTGGGCGGGCAGGCCACCGATTTTGTTTTGCTGGTGGTGAATCCCAAGGGCGCCAATTCAATCCTCAAGAGCAAGGTCAAGCTGGGGGCGGACGCGGCGGTCGCGGCCGGCCCCAAGGGCCGCGCCGCCATGGCCGGCACCGACGCCTATATGCGCGCTGAAATCCTCAGCTACTCTCGTTCGCGCGGCCTTTTTGCCGGCATTTCTCTGGAAGGCTCCACCCTGCGCCAGGACAAGAATGCGAACAAGAGAGTCTACGGGCGCCAGATCGCAGCCCGGACGATTGTGCTGGGCGGAGGCGTGCCTGTGCCAGCGTCCGCCGGCCGCTTGGTCAGCGTGCTGCAAAAAGCCTCGCCCCGAAACCAGTCCGAGCAGGTCGCCTCGCACCGAAGCCGGTCCCAGCAAGTCGGCTCCCCGGAACCCGCTGCATACCGTTCTAGTGAGACACAGGAAGGGGTTGCCGTGGGCACGGCCGTGGTGCTGCAACCTGGTATTCCCACTCTCAATGTACGTACCCTACCGTCGCTTGAAGGAACAATCATTGGTCAAATCACTCCCGGCCATGAGTTCGCCGTCCTTGAGATACAGAATTAGGTGGTACCGGATTCAGCTTACTCCTGAGACGCAAGGCTGGGCGTCCGGCAGGTATCTACAAGCAAAATAGAGCAGACCCGCTGACCTGGAGAATTCCCTCCAACCGGAGGGGATTTTTGATCTAGCCCATTAGCACTTGCCCAAGCCCAGCAGAGAGCCTTGAACCTGCGTCGCCAAGACTTGCACCTCAGCGAGGAGAATGTCAGCAGGCCTGGCCCGCTCCATGTTTCTGGCAATTCCCCCGCCTAGGTCTCGCCGTACTCAAGTCTGTGGTAGCATTAGCTCATTTTGAAAGAGGAACTGCCAATGGGAGGACAACCCGGCGACAATGGTTATCCAGTGCCCGCAATGCCAAGCTAGATACCGTCTGGAGGAAAAGCAGCTCGGTGGCCAAGCTCAAGTGCGCGTCCGGTGTAAAAAATGCCAGACCATGTTTACTGTCGAGGCTTCCGCAGGACCAGCCGCCGGTGCGCCGGCCGCCGTGGCTGCGGGCAAACCAGAAGTCACCATGAAGAGCAAGGCAGGCAGCAGGCTGCCGGAGGGCAAGGTGGTAGCGCTGTCGGTGACACAGGGGCCACTGAAGGGGAAAATCTTTCATGTGACCAAACCCCGCGTCGTATTGGGCCGATCCGAAGCGGATATTTTGGTGAATGACCCTGAAGTATCGCGCAAACACTGCGCGCTGGAGGTGCGCGGGTCCATCGCCTTGCTGGTAGACTTGGGCAGCGTGAATGGGACTTTTGTTGATGACCGAAAGATTGAGACGTGTGAACTGGAACACTTAGGAGAGTTTCGGATCGGCGCGACCACGCTGATGTTCACGGTCACAGACGAGAAGCTGTTGTAGTCTTCCCGCTAGGCATATGGAGCGACTGGGGCGCTACGAGGTCCAATCTGAGCTTGGTCGCGGAGCCATGGGCACCGTCTTTCAAGCTCGCGATCCCACGATTGATCGGATCGTCGCCATTAAGACAATCGCTCTCCTCGGTATTAGTCCAGAAGAAGAGCAAGAATATCGGGAGCGGTTTTTCCGCGAGGCGCAGGCTGCCGGAAGACTGACCCATCCGGGCATTGTCACGATTCACGATGTGGGAGAAGAGGAGACGACTCAGGCACCTTACATCGTGATGGAGCACATCTCGGGCCAGACATTGGAGAAACCTGGCCAAAGGCTCCGAAGAACGGCTGCCGCAGGAAACAACACTCGATCTCGTGAAGCAGATAGCCGAAGCACTCGACTATGCTCACGCCCAAGGAATTGTCCACCGCGATATTAAACCGGCCAATATCATCGTCACCCCGGAGGGTCGGGCCAAAATCACCGACTTTGGCATCGCCAAACTGGCGCTTACCCAGTTTGCGATGCCGGGCCAGATGCTGGGTACGCCCTCCTATCCGGGATTTCCGTTTTGCCTGCCCCTGATGGCACGTTTATACACCCGATCGCCGCCGATCGCACAAAAACTTCGATCGTCGCACAATCGCTCAGCTTCAAAGGCCTTCATCTGAGCCCGCGCCGACGTGCGACCGACTGGAACCCCTGCTTTTCGGGCATTTCTCAGACACCGCTCCACACGTGTGCCCCGTGTCATCGCCGGGCGGGCTTCGTTGCACTTCAGGCCGCGCGTCAGCCTGCCGGCACGGGTAGCGCCCAGATCCTCCGCAGCATGTCGCCGAACAGCCGCCGCGTGAGATGCCCTTCCGCCAGCAGAAGCCAGTAGTACCGCGCATGCTTCACCAGCCGGCCCCCAGTTTTCACCAGTCGCTGCTGGAGACTCGTGAGCGACCAGCGCTTAACCCGCAGCGGAAGGACCAGTCTGCGCCACAAGTTGCCCAGATTGTAGGCCAGGACGCTCAGTTGCAGGCGCACCTCGTTCGCCCGGAAACGATGGCACGACAGCCGCGTCCAGTGGGTGGCCTGCTTGCCTTCCTTGATCCATTGCTCCGCCGTACCGCGCTTGTTGTAAAACCGCACGACCGAGCGGCTCGGGAGGGCCATGTTGGTCACGATGAAGCCGACGCGAGGGAACAGCTCACCTTGGTGGTGCTCCACCTTGGCGACGATCCGTCTGGGCGTGGTCCAGCTCTTGGCCTGATAGCGGAAACTCTGGTAGCGCACCAAGGGCTTGCAGCTCGGCCGTCCCGGCGGACGAAAGAGGATGTCTTCGATTTCCAGCTCCAAGCTCTTGTTCGCCGGCATGCGAATGGCATAGTCCACGTCGCGCTGCTCGAGCGCGTCGTAGATCTCGGGCTTCGCGAACGCGGCGTCTGCGCGGAACGCTACGCGCTTGCCCTCCACCTGCTGCCGGTCAATCTCCGGTACGAGCAGGTCGTCCCAGTCGTCGGCGCTATGCACGTTGCCTGGCCGCAGCGTGGCGGCGAGGCAGTCCCCATGCTCGGTGAACAGAAACAGCGGGTGGTAGCAGACGGACTCGAAGTGCCCGTTATAGGCGCTCCCTTCCTGCGCCCCATGCACCGGGCTCTCGCTCGAATCCATGTCGAGCACGATCCGGTCGGCGCGCGTCGCCATCTCGGCCTGTGCAAGCACCTCCCGGTTCACGGCCCTCAACCCGACGAGATTCTCCTCGTGGGTCAGCAGCTCTGTCTCGAACCAATGCAGCGTCGATGTCAGCGCCGCACCCCGGTCCCAGCGCTTTGGCGACCCGATGAGACGAAATGTTGGGTCTGCCGACACGCGCCCCGCGTCGTTGAGATCTTCGTAGCCCGCGAGGCGACTGTAGACCGACTGCCGCAGGAGATCCACCACGCTGAACTGGGTGTTCATCCCCTGTCGGGAATCGCTCAGGTGCTCGGCGATGAGTGTCTCCAGCCCCAGACGTTCATCCAACTCGCGCACCAGAATGAGGCCAGCGTCAGAAGTGACGCGCGATCCCTGGAACGCGACTTTCAAGAAGCCGTTGAACGCGAACTGGAATGGCTCGTGTTGTAATTCACCCACCGGGTGTCACCCTCCGTAGTGTGGTTCCTTACGTCGGAGCCCCAAAACTCAAGGCGCAGCGACTGGTCCTGGCGATACGGTACCACAGCCAAATCGGAAATCCGGGCCTATATGTCTCCCGAGCAGTTGAGCGGAGGGTCTGTGGACGGGCGCTCTGATTTGTTCTCACTCGGTGTCATCCTCTATTGGCTGCTGACAGGCGAGAAACCCTTTCCGGGCGATACAACCACGTCCGTAACGTTCAAAATTGCCTACACGGACCCTGTGCCCGTTAGTCGCCTCAATCCCTCGTTACGGACTGATTTCGACTACGTAGTCGCACGGGTTTTGGCTAAGGACCCTGCCCGCCGTTACCAGCGGGGAAAGGAGTTTGCCGAAGACCTCGATGAAATACGCCAGGGACGCACACCTCGGTCTCGAACCGGGAGTCTCTCCAGGAGTGAATCAGAGGTCGAGAGAACTGTAATTCAGAGGCCGCTAGAGTCCGTTCCGGTAGTGCCCGCAGGGGTTGGTGTCCCTCTCAGGGCGGGGAGACGCATTCTAGAGTATGCCAAGCGCCTTCCCCTTCCCGGTAAAGCCGACCTTGCAACTGGATGGGGACGTGCCGCGGAGTTCGCCAAACGCCTCCCGCGCGAGGCCCAGGTTGGAATTGCCGTTGTGGTCATATTTCTCGCATTGCTTGCGTTGCGGAGTGCTGGTCCGGCTGGAACTGCTATGCTGCACATTACGTCCGAACACAACTTTCATGCCGCTGATCTGTTTGTGTCGGTAGATGATGAGGTCGTCTACACAACAAAGCTCATCGGCGTGGCTAGAAGGCGATTGGGACTTTTTCAGAATGTGCAAGGCAGTTTTTCGAGCGCGGTCGACCTTTCTGCGGGAAAGCACTCCATTCAGGTTCACGTGGTTGCACCCGATGAGGGGTACGACCAAACAAAACAAATCGAGGGGGAATTTGTCCAGGACGGAGAGAGAACACTTGAGCGGGCATCGTCAAGACCGACAAAGCAATAACAGATTCAATCAACGCAGATGCGACCACCGCCGAGGATTTTGCCAGCACAGACGGAGCCGTAACCGTCACCGCAGAGGTAGTGGTTCAAACCGTGAACGTAGTCACGGATGGCGGTTTTTGTGCCATCTGGACAAGTTTCGACTACGGCATAGCCAGCGGTAGTACCCTGCGGATGCGTATCAGAAAGGACAGCCTGACCGGAACCCAGTTGATTCAAACGGCTGAGTTTGGGCAAACTGGTCTTCGTCCACCAGTGTCTTTTATCGCTAAAGATTCTTCACCTTCTGGGACACAAACCTATGTACTGACTGCCCAGCGGGTAACTGGTGCTGGTTCTGTCCAGGTTAGCGGCAGGAAACTGTTTGGGTTCAACATCAAGAGGTAAGATGGCGAAAGGCGTAGTCATATACGATTTGGCGACGAAAGAGCTCCTCTCCGTTCACCAAGTAAGCAACGACGCCCATGTAAGCGTCTTCCCCGCGCAGCCGGCCACTGAGGGAGCCATTGTGGTTCCTATAACTCATTCAGTTGTCACCGAGCAAGCACGCTGGCGGATACAGGCGGGCGCCTTGGTTCAGAAAGCGACAGTCGTGATTACTCCGAATAAGACTGCCATTACCGCCGATGGGGTTGACGAAGCCACGCTGGACTTCGTGGGCTTGGTAGCCGACGCCACGGTTTCCTTCGGCCTAGGACTGCTTCGCACCGTCACGGTTGCAGACCCTCAAATTATTCTAACCTCCGACGTGCCCCAGGTCTTTGAGATCCAGATGGCGGACGCCCTTCATTGGTCGAATCCAGTTCTGGTGGAGGCCGCATGAGCCGCTTTGACCATCGAACGACGGAAGATGAACTGCTCCAGGGCGAACTTGTGCGCGTCTTGAAAGCTATGATCGCGGCGCTGCTGGCAGAGATCAATCTGCTCAGGCAGCAGCACGAACAGGCTGCCATCACCAAAACCAAATTTATCGCAAAGATAAAAGCTAAATTATGGCAGCAGTTGAGAGGAGGAGAGCAATCCCGGCGTTCGCGCGCCGGAACCACCTGGAGCACAACCTCCAAATGACCCGATTCGGGCCCGCCCTCCGTAGGGCAAAGCCCGAAGGAGGGCTGCCCTCCCCCCGCCAGGGCCTGCCCGCCTAGGCGGGCTGACGCCTGACGACAACTGGCGGGGATGGTAACCGGGATTTCCGTTTTGCCTGCCCCTGATGGCACGTTTATACACCCGATCGCCGCCGATCGCACAAAAACTTCGATCGTCGCACAATCGCTCAGCTTCAAAGGCCTTCATCTGAGCCCGCGCCGACGTGCGACCGACTGGAACCCCTGCTTTTCGGGCATTTCTCAGACACCGCTCCACACGTGTGCCCCGTGTCATCGCCGGGCGGGCTTCGTTGCACTTCAGGCCGCGCGTCAGCCTGCCGGCACGGGTAGCGCCCAGATCCTCCGCAGCATGTCGCCGAACAGCCGCCGCGTGAGATGCCCTTCCGCCAGCAGAAGCCAGTAGTACCGCGCATGCTTCACCAGCCGGCCCCCAGTTTTCACCAGTCGCTGCTGGAGACTCGTGAGCGACCAGCGCTTGACCCGCAGCGGAAGGACCAGTCTGCGCCACAAGTTGCCCAGATTGTAGGCCAGGACGCTCAGTTGCAGGCGCACCTCGTTCGCCCGGAAACGATGGCACGACAGCCGCGTCCAGTGGGTGGCCTGCTTGCCTTCCTTGATCCATTGCTCCGCCGTACCGCGCTTGTTGTAAAACCGCACGACCGAGCGGCTCGGGAGGGCCATGTTGGTCACGATGAAGCCGACGCGAGGGAACAGCTCACCTTGGTGGTGCTCCACCTTGGCGACGATCCGTCTGGGCGTGGTCCAGCTCTTGGCCTGATAGCGGAAACTCTGGTAGCGCACCAAGGGCTTGCAGCTCGGCCGTCCCGGCGGACGAAAGAGGATGTCTTCGATTTCCAGCTCCAAGCTCTTGTTCGCCGGCATGCGAATGGCATAGTCCACGTCGCGCTGCTCGAGCGCGTCGTAGATCTCGGGCTTCGCGAACGCGGCGTCTGCGCGGAACGCTACGCGCTTGCCCTCCACCTGCTGCCGGTCAATCTCCGGTACGAGCAGGTCGTCCCAGTCGTCGGCGCTATGCACGTTGCCTGGCCGCAGCGTGGCGGCGAGGCAGTCCCCATGCTCGGTGAACAGAAACAGCGGGTGGTAGCAGACGGACTCGAAGTGCCCGTTATAGGCGCTCCCTTCCTGCGCCCCATGCACCGGGCTCTCGCTCGAATCCATGTCGAGCACGATCCGGTCGGCGCGCGTCGCCATCTCGGCCTGTGCAAGCACCTCCCGGTTCACGGCCCTCAACCCGACGAGATTCTCCTCGTGGGTCAGCAGCTCTGTCTCGAACCAATGCAGCGTCGATGTCAGCGCCGCACCCCGGTCCCAGCGCTTTGGCGACCCGATGAGACGAAATGTTGGGTCTGCCGACACGCGCCCCGCGTCGTTGAGATCTTCGTAGCCCGCGAGGCGACTGTAGACCGACTGCCGCAGGAGATCCACCACGCTGAACTGGGTGTTCATCCCCTGTCGGGAATCGCTCAGGTGCTCGGCGATGAGTGTCTCCAGCCCCAGACGTTCATCCAACTCGCGCACCAGAATGAGGCCAGCGTCAGAAGTGACGCGCGATCCCTGGAACGCGACTTTCAAGAAGCCGTTGAACGCGAACTGGAATGGCTCGTGTTGTAATTCACCCACCGGGTGTCACCCTCCGTAGTGTGGTTCCTTACGTCGGAGCCCCAAAACTCAAGGCGCAGCGACTGGTCCTGGCGATACGGTACCACAGCCAAATCGGAAATCCGGGTTGAGATCGGTTTTCGCAGGCAGAGCAAGGATCTCTATTTGGCCTGGCGCTAGCAGCTTCCACGCAGGCGTTGGTCGTTTTCTGTTCGCTACGTTGATCGAGGCTCGCGCAACTTCACTTTGAAGAGAGGCTAAGGTAATGGACAAGAAAGAGAAACTGATTGATTTCTACTTCGGGCGTTGGCAGGCCGTCCGACGTGCCCAAAAGCACTACCTCGTATTGCTCATGGTTTTGCTCGGGTTCGTGTGGATACCCTACTGGGGAGCGCCAGCAAACTATTCTGCGAGCTTTTTCGGCGTGCCATTTTCCTACAGGAGCTTGCTCGGCATCACCCCCGGGCTATCGACCATTTTGCTTATGGGTTTGATTGGTTCGCTGCGCGCGGTGCGACCAGCCGCTCAGCTATTGACAGAGGCGTGGAAGAATGCCGGAGCAGAGGCAGAACTGAAACTGGAGGTGATCGACAATCACCAGAATTGGATCGACTACCTGAAGTTCATCTGGGCACGCCCTTTTGACCATCTAGTCCAAGCAGCAGTGTTGCTGGCTGCTATGGCTTCTACTTTTGCTATCGGCCTGATGTTGGGTCCGAAGTTCAAAGGCTACACCGCGGTGCTCTTCACCGCCTACTGCCTTTTCTGCCTAGTAGTGCAGGTAGCCGCCAGTTGGAAATGGCTCGCAGAAAGAATCACGATCTCCCGCCGCAAAGACTAGAGAGGAAATCTGCCGGAATCATTGCGCTTCTTATTTTTCCTGCGGGTAACTCAGGTGTTTTTGCCAGTCTGGGAGCGGAGCCACGCCCGCAGGGGTTTGAGGTGGGGAGCGCGACTGCGCCCAACGGCGGCGCGGAGTCGCGCCAGGTCGGACGGGCGGTCCACGTCGTACCACGGTTGCAGCAGCGCCAGCTTGCGGCGGGCGCGCCGCAGCCGGGCTCGGGTCTGCGCAAAGGTGCGGGACGTGCCCCAAGCGATGCCGTCAAACATTTCCGGCAACACCTTGCGCGCTCCGATCAGGTAGTAGCCCCCGTCGCGTGCCGGACCGATCACCACCTCGGCCCGGCGCAGCACTCGGAGGGCTTGCAGAATCCGCGCCCGGGGCACGGTGGGGCTGTCGGAGCCGAGAAACACCACGCACTTGTGCCCCTGGGCCAGGAGTTCGGTCAAGGCGCGCCGCAGCCGCCGGCCCAGAGTGCGTCCGCGCTGCGTGCGCACGGTCAAGACCGAAGGGAAGCGCAGTCGCCGTGCTTCCCGCGTCGCAGCCGGTTGCGTGCCGGTGAAGTAAATCCTTTTTTCAATCCCAGCCGGCAGCCCGGCGACGAGACGTGCTGTACTTTGGAGGCAGGCTTCGTGCAGATGCAGGGCGGCGGTGGCACCCAGCGCCGGGATGAGCCGGGTTTTCACCCGGCCGCGCCGGGGCAAACGCGCAAACACTACCACCGCTGCTTTCTTCATGATCCGAAAAGAAAAGGCCCCGGTCTCGGGGCCTGCTCGGAGCTGGCTTCGCCCAGCTTAGATGAAAAGTTCTTCGTCAGACTGCTGCCGGCCACGATGGCGCTCGCGCCGGGCGGCCAGGAAGTCGATGGCAGCTCTCACGCCCTGGATGACGGCCGTGGCCTCGCGCACCGGGCCGACGACGTTTTCCCGCACCGCCGTGCCGGCTCTCTCCAGGTTGCTGAGCGCTTGCGAGAGGAGTTGGTCGAGGCGAATGATTTGCAAGCGCACGCGGTCGGCCAGCTCATCGGTCAGTGCGTCGAACTTTTGCACCTGGCGGCGGGCGTCGCGGCTGAGCCCCGAAAGGTCTTCCAGCACCGACCGGCTGCTGTCCCGCACCGTGGTGGTGATTTCATCCACGTTGTCCAGGATGGGGCTGACCTGCTCCTCCATCCGGCGTTGCAACCCGCGGGTAGTCTCGTTCATCCGTCGCAGGGTCAGGAAAATGGCCAGCAGCACACCGGCTTGCAAGAGCACCGCCAGGGCTGTGAGCGCAACGAACCAAGTCATTTGGGCTTCCACCGTTGGCTCCGTTTCCGCTTACGTTTGGCTACATCTTTCGCTTTTCGTCCTGGTAGGCGCGTTTGCCGGCTTCCAGGGCGGCTTCCAGCGACTCGCGCTGCCGCCCCGCCACGTCTTTTCCCTTTTCTGCATACTCCTCGGCCCGCTCCCGGACTACGCGCCCTTGTTTTTTCATGTAGTCGCGTCCGTCCTGCGTCCGTTCGCGAAGGAATTCCCGCGTCTCCTCGCCGGAGCGCGGCGCGAACAACAACGCCAGGATGGAACCGATGCCTATGCCTGCCAGGAAATAAGAGAACCTGGATCCGCCGTCTGATGCCATGTTTCACCTCACCTGTGCGGAGTCTAGCACTTGCAACTTCCTTTTACAAGGAAACCTCAGGCCCGCGAGTGGGTTAGTTTCACGATGTTGATTTTCCGCTGAGCCCGGCGGCCTGTCCCGTGTTTCCCCGCGGGGCACCGGCCTGCCTACCGCAGGCAGGCCGCCGGGCAGAAAAGCGGCACAAACGCACCGTGGCAGGTGCCCTTCCCTCCGCTTCCCTCGGCTACGCTCGGGACAGGCAAGACAGGCCACGGGGCTCGGCGCGTGCTTCCCATTTTCAAGAGGATCCACTACCTCAGGCCCTTCGGGGGCTACATGCGCCCGGTTGACTTGGTTGGGTCTTTGCCAGCCGGCAGGCCGGAACACCGCTCCCGAACGGTTCTGGAGGCTGCTATTCGGTGGTGTCAACGCAAAGTAGAAATGTCCGGTTTTTTGCCAGATAGAAATGTCCTCCTCCAAGGGTGATCGGGAGGGGGAATGTACTTTCGTTTGCCTTTCCTTGGGCCCGCAAGCCCCGTAGGCCGTAGGCCGAAGGGGGTTGCGGGCGCGGGCGGCGGGCTCGGGCAGGGCCGCAGGCTGAGATAAGAGCCGCGGAAGCGGACCCAGCGGCTGCCGTCGAGCCGCCGTTCGACCTCCACCCGCGCCCCCCGCAACCCCGCTCGCACCTGGGCGCGCGGGATCGCCCAGCGCTGGCCCTGCCAGCGCACGGTGTAGTCGCCTGCCACCCGGCGCGGTTCGCGCACGCTCAGGATTGACTCCAGCCGCTGGGTGCCTCCCAGCGGGCGGTGGGCATCGTGCGGCTGGCGCGGAGCGACGGTGAAGCGCTGCTCCCAGAAAGGCAGGAAGACTGCTGCCAGGAAGCGGTTGGCCTGCTCCACCGTGTGCACCCCGGCCAGGCGCATCTCCTTGACCAGGCGGTCCTGCAAGGTGCCGAATAGTCTCTCGATGCGCCCCTTGGCCTGGGGGCTGTGGGCGGGAATCCACTCGATCCCCAACTCCTGCAGGGCCCGCCCGATCTGGGTGCGGGCCGGCTGACCGCCGAGCTGCTCGTCGAGCCGGGCCGAGCGGGTGGTGCGGAACAGGCTGCTTTTGTCGGTATAGAGTGCCCGCGGCCGTCCCCAGCGCCGGAGCCAGCCTGCCAGGGTGCGCAGGTTTTCCTCGGTCGAGTCCTGGGCGGCGAAGCGGCCCCAGACCCGGCTGGTAGCGTCGTCGATCAGCGCGATCAACTGCACGGGAGGTCCGCGCCGCTCCAACCAGCGATAGGGCGAGCTGTCCATCATCACCAACTCGCCGAAGGCGGCCCGCCGCTCTCGCCAGACGTGCACCGCCGGCCTCCGCTGCCGGCGCGACCGCCACAGCCCGGCGGCGGTCATCCACTGCCGCAGCGTCTCCCGGCTGACCTGCCACCCATCTCGCGCCAGGTGCTCGCTGGCCAGCGTGGGCCCAAAGTCGGCGTAGCGCCGCCGCACCTGGGCCAGGATGCGCCCCTGGAGGGCCGCTGGAATCTTCCGGTTCGAGGGCCGCCCCCGCAGCCGATGCACTACGCCCCTGTCCCCCTCCGCCCGCACCCGTCTCAGCAGACGCCGCAGGTGGCGTACGCTCACCTGCACCCGCCGGCCCGCTTCCACCTGGGTCAGATAGCCCTGCTCGACTTGGTGGAGTACCTTCAACCGATCCTGCTCCCGTTGGCTCAATTCGATTCGCTCCTCTCTCATCGTTCCTCCTGGCCCTGATGAAAGAGGACATTCCTACTTTGCGCAAATAGGACATTCTCACTTTGCAGCTACAGGCTGCTATTCGGTGGTTGACACTTTGTTCCCTGGTCAAGTACTATCTGCTTTAGCGGAGGGCAGGGGGGAAGGTATTAAAGAGCAGCCCTTCACTCCCCGGCCTGGTTTTTCCAAGGGGATGCCCGGGTCGGAGGGAGAGAGTCAAGCCTCCAAGGGTCCCCGTCCCTTCGCAGGGGAAGAGGGCTCCGATTACGTTCTCGAACTGCTCGAGGACACCCTTGCCCAACTCGAACCCGCCCTCCGAGGTACTTTCCTACAAAAGCTCCTCAAGCGTCTCGCCGGTGTGGACGTCTCTGAAACCGAGAGTCTGACCCACTGGAGCGAGGTTTTGCGCCGCCGCAGCGAGATGGCCGAGCGCCTCGGCCGTCCGGTCAGTTTGAAGACCGCCGCGACAGATTACTTTGACGCCGCCCAACTGCTCCAAAAATCCATCCTGCTGGATCACGGGGAGCTCAAGCAACTCCGCCGCAACGCCGCCACCGACCCGCTCACCGGGCTCTACAACCGCCGCCTCTTCGACGAGTATTTGACCAAGGAGCTGAACCGGTCCCGCCGCTACGCTTATCCGCTGGCCTTGCTGCTGTTCGACCTGCGCAACTTCAAGCAAGCCAACGACACCTACGGCCACGCCGTCGGCGACGAAGTCCTCCGCAGCCTGGCCCGCGCGTTCGTTGAGACCATCCGCGGCTCCGACTATCCCTGCCGCATTGGAGGCGATGAGTTCGCCCTCCTGCTTCCCCAGTCAGAGAAAAGCAGCGCCTTTGCGCTGGCGCAACGCATTACCGAGAAGTTCGAGCTCTATGCCCAGGCGTTGGCCCCCAACCCGGGGCTGGGTCTCGACTACGGAGTCACGTCCTTCCCCGACGACGGGGAGAGCGCGGCGACTCTGTACGAGGTAGCCGATCGCCAGCTTTACGCTCACAAGAAAAGCGCGCGTCGGGTTCCTGCCGAGCCACAGATTCCCGCCCAGCCACAGGTTGAGGTGGACTTGGGACGGGAGCCGGTGGTGGTTCCTCCCCCGCCCGCTCTCCGGGTGACGGGCGAACCCGTCCCCCTGGCCACTCCCGTCGTCAGCGAGGCGCGGAACCAGCGCCGCTATGAGCGCATTTCACTGGAAGGCAGCGGCGCCTATGCGGTGCTGCGGAGCAACGCCGGCACCAAGGTGGTGCGGGTATTGGACATGAGCTTCGGGGGTTTCAGTTTCCTGTTGGACGAGGCGTTTGAGTTGCCCGAAACCTTCCACGCCCGCTTGCACGTGCCCATCATGCCGACGGCGGAACTCAGGATTCGGCGGGTGTATGCGCAGCGGCTGGCCCAGGGTTTGCAGCGAATCGGCTGCGCTTTTTTTCGCTGAGGTGCTTCAGCGCGCCAGCTCCACCCAGAAGTCCGAGTTGGGGTGGTCCAGCTCCACGCCCAGGCTGACCCTTCCCTCCGCGTCTTCTCCCAGGTTGCTCACCACGTGAGCGACCTGCATCAGCGGGCTTCCCGGGCGCAGAATCTTGAGTTTCTGACCCAGCCGCACAGGGGTGGAAAGTTTGATTAAGGCGCCGTGCGCGTTGACCACTTCCGTCTCGCCTTGTTCGCGCACCGTCACCGGCGCCTGCGGCGTCCAAGTTACGACGAAGGGAATGCGCCACATGATGCGGGGACTGCGGCGTTTTTCCGCGTAGGGTTCTGGCACCGGGGTTCTCTGCGCCCTCTGTGTACCCATTTGCTCCCAAACTCTCGCACAAGACGCCTTCTCTGACAACCCTTTCCGTGGCGGCGTACTGGGTCTGTTTCGCGATGTTAATTTTCCGCTGAGCCCGGCGGCACCTGCCGCCGGGCGGAAAAACGGCACAAGCTCCCCGTGGCAGGTGCCCTTCGACTCTGCTCAGGACAGGCCACGGGGCTCGGCGTGAGCTTCTCATTCTTACTTAAACGGACCCACTACCCGTGGCGGCAGGCGCTGCTTAGTTGCGTGTGGGGGCGCGCAGGCCGGCGACGATCCGCTCCGCTTGCCGGCGCGGCACCGCGCTGGCTAGCTGTTCCGCGCTCAGTCGCCGGATGCGTTCCAGGCTGCCGAAACGCGCCAGCAACTTCTGCGCGGTTTTTTCTCCTACGCCAGGAATTTCGACCAGCTCTGAGCGCAGGTCGCGCCGGGCGCGGCGTTGGCGGTGGAAGGTGACGGCGAAGCGGTGGGTTTCGTTGCGCACCTGCTGCACCAGGTGCAGCACGGGCGAGTGGCGCTCCAGCACCACCGGCTCGTCCTCCTGGCCGTGGACGTAGATGATCTCCTCTTTTTTTGCGATGGACGCCAGCGGTTGGTTGATGATGCCCAGCTCCTCCAGGGCGGCGGCGGCGGCGTGCAACTGTCCCAGGCCGCCGTCAATCAGGATCAAATCCGGCAACGGCCTTTTCTCGTTTTGCAGCCGGCGATAGCGCCGCCCCACCGCCTCGCGCAGGGCGGCGAAGTCATCGCCGGCGGGCGCGCTGCGGATGATGAACTTGCGGTAGTCGGACTTCTTCATCCGGCCCTTCTCCCACACCACCAGGGAAGCGACGGTTTCCGCCCCCTGCAGGTGCGAGACGTCGAAGCTTTCGATGCGCTTGGGCGCTACCTGCAAATTGAGCGCGCTTTCCAGCGCCTGGCTGATGGCCTGGGAGTTGGGACGCAGCACGCGGAAGCGTTGGATGAAACTGTGCTCGGCGTTCTTCCCTACCAGGTCGAGCAGGGCCCGCTTGGGGCCGCGCTGCGGCAGGGCGATTTCCACCCGCCGGCCCTTGCGCTCGCTCAGCAGCTCTTCCAGCAGCGCGCGGTCTTCGAAGTCGGCCGGCACGTGCACGGCGTGGGGGATGTAGGCGGCGTCCAGGTAGGCCTGCTTCAGCAGTGCTCCCAGAAACTCTTGCGGGTGGAACTCCTCAATCTCTTCCCAGAAGAACTCCCGCCGGTCCACCACCCGGCCGTTGCGCACGTGGAAGAGGTTGACCGCCAGCAGCGGCGCTTGGTAGTGGTAGCCCACGATGTCGGTATCCAGGCCGGAGGCCGCCGCCAGTTTTTGCTTTTCCGCCACTTCCTCCATCGTGCGCAGCAGGTCGCGATAGACGGCGGCTTCCTCGAACCGCTCCGCTTCCGAGGCTGTTTCCATGCGCTGGTGGAGGCTGGCGAGCAGGTCGCCATGCTTGCCGTCGAGGAACAGGCGCACATCCCGCGCTGCCTCGGCGTAGCGCTGGTCGGTGACCAGCCCCTCCACACAGGGGCCGTGGCAGCGCTTGATGTAGTACTGCAGGCAGGGCCGGGGGTGCTTGCGGGTCAGGTCCACCCGGCAGGACGGCACCTTGAAGCAGCGGTGCACCAGCTCGGCAATGCGGTAGGCGAGGCGGGCGGGGAAGTAGGGGCCGAAGTAGAGTGAGCCGTCTTTCTTCAGCCGGCGGGTGACGTAGATGCGCGGGTAGGTCTCGCCGGCGGTGAACTTGATGTAAGGATAGGTTTTGCCGTCGCGCAGCAGCACGTTGAAGCGCGGCTGGTGCCGCTTGATTAAATTGTTTTCCAGCGCCAGCGCTTCTTTTTCATTGTCCACCACGATGCTGGTGACATCGGCCACTTCCCGCACCAGCGTGCCGGTCTTGGCGTCCAGCCACTTGCCGTCGGCAAAGTAGGAGCGCACGCGCGCCCGCAACGACTTGGCCTTGCCCACGTAGATCACTTTTTCCTGGGCGTCCTTGAACAGGTACACCCCGGCCTGGGTGGGCAATTGGCTGACTTTGTCTTGCAGGTCCATCCCTTGGGCGGGCTCGGCGTCCCAGGCGCTGGCGGCTTTACTCCTGCGGCGGCTTCTCCTTCTTTCGCTTCAGGGTCGGCTGTCCGGGTACGCGAGCTTTTTCTTTCTCGCCCGCCGCCCCGGCCACGGTGGGAATCTTGGGGGGAATGGGCTTGTCGGGAATTTGTTTTTCCAGCGTGAGCAGGTCCTGGGTGGTTTCCAGCGCGTCCTCCATGTCCCAGCGCAAGTCCGTGCGCGCCCCCTCAAACGGGGGCCGGGTGCTTTTGAGCCGGGCCAGAAGGTTCGTCCCGATCTCCCGCAGCGGCTTGCGGAGCTTGCGCAGGTCCACCCCGCCGCGTTCGAGGAAGATTTCCAAGTTGGCGGCGGCATCGTCAATCGCCCGGATGTAGTTGTTCATGGCGTCCTGCAAGTCGTCCCCGCGCGGCGGCTTGCCGCCGGAGGCCGCTTCCAGAATCTTTTCGACTGCGGCCAGGCGCAGGTCGGCGTAGTTGAGGAAGAGGCTGACCCGTTTGACGGGTTCATGCGCCTCCCGCACTTCGGTGACTTCATCCCGCGTCAAGTAGTCGGTCTGTTGGGCGCTGACCGGCCCCGGCGTGGCTGCCAGCAGCAGCGCGCCCACCGCCAGGACGGACTTCCTCCCGGCTTTCATTGTTTCTCCTCCTTCTTTTTCTGCTCGACCCCCATCAGGGCTCGCAGGAGTTCTCTCTGTAGGGATTCCATCTCTTGCACGGTGGCTTCCGCTGCGTCGCGCGCGCCGAGGGGGAGCCCCCGCGCCATATCCTCCACCTTGCGGTGGTTCTTGCGGAGGTGGATTTCCAGGGCCTTGAAGCCTTTTGGCTTCCGGCGGGCGCGGCGGCCGGACTGGCGCAAGTCGGTGACGGCGGTGCGGAGGGCGCTCCGGTAGCTCTCCAACGTCAGGTCGCCGTCGGTGTAGGCTCCCTCCGCGTAGAGTTTCCGTGCCTGCCGCAGCAGCCGCTCGCCCAGCTTCACCGTGAGCTTGGCCCGGTTGGCGGGGTTGACTTCCTGCGCCAACTTTCGGCACAGATCGCCCAGCTCATCGGCGGCCAGGTTCGTCCCCAGCAACAGCGCCAGCACCAGCAAGGCACGCGACACCGATCCCCCTTTCCCCTCACTCCCTCGACTTCTTCATTTTACCCGGCGGCGTTGTTCGCGGCAGGTTTTTTTCAGCGTGCGCAGGCGGCCGGTGGCTTGGAAGAACTGGTTTGATTGCCCGTCGGGCTTGGTGTCGAGGAATTTCTGGTAGTACTCCATCGCCGCTACGCACTGGCCCAGTTGGTCGTGGCTCACCGCCCGCAGGAAGAGCGTGCCGGGGGTTTCGGGCGCCAGCCGTGCACGTTGCGCCAGGACTTCAACCGCGCCTTGGGGTTTCTCGCTCAGGTGGAAGGCGGAGGCAAGGTGGTTGTAGGTTTCCACCCGTTTGGGGTCGAGCTCGAGCGCCCGAAGCAGTTCGCGGGCGGCTTCGCGGTAGTCGCGATTTTGCAGCAGCGCGTGGCCCAGCCCGGCGCGGAGCTCGGCGTCCTCGAGCCGGAGTTCGACCGCGCGCCGGTAGTGAGGCAGGGCATCGGAGTAGTGCTTGAGCGACGCCAGGATGCGAGCCTGCGCGGTGACGCTCGCCAGCTCGTAGGACTCTCCGCCGGTTTCCACTGCCGCGGCAAAGTGCCGCAGGGCATCCTCCTGCTTGCCCAGCTCGCGATAGAGTGAGCCCGCGCGCATGTGAAGCTCTCCCAGGGTTGACGGAGCCCCGGAGGGATCGGCGGCCTGGAAGTACCTCTCGTAGACGGCCAGAGCTTCTTCGCTCTTGTTCTGGTTGGTCAGCACCTCGGCGCGCGTCAGCAACCAATCGTGGTTGGCGGGTTCGAGCCGCCGGAGCGCGGTAAGCAGTTCTTCCGCTTGCGTCCAATCTTTTTTCTCTACCAGTATCCACAAGGCGGCCCGTCGAGGCTCGACCGCGCTCGCATCAAGCTGCGCCGCCTGCAGGTATTGCTTGAGAGCCTCTTCCTTGTCGCCGAAGCGTTCGAGCGTGAGGGCGTAGTAGAAGCGCGCCTGGTAGTGGTCTGGTTCGAGTTCGAGCGCGCGCTTGAGTTCCGCTGCCGCTTCGGAAAACTTTTCTTCCTGGGCCAGCAGCAGCCCCAGGTTGAGTCGGGCCGGCAGGAGTTTCGGTTCCAGCTCCAGGGTTTGCCGGTAGAGGTCGATGGCGTCAGCGGTGCGCTCCATGCGAGAGTAGCAGTAGGCCAGGTTGAGGAGCGCCTCCCGGTGGCCGGGGTGCCGGAAGAGAAGGTTTTCCAACTGGGTTGTCGCTAAGTTGTACTCTTCCCGCTCCATCGCTTCCTGGGCCGCGGCCAGAGTTGCGCGGAGGGAGCGCGCCTCCTGCTGGGCGGCGCGCTGCTTGGAATCTTCGCGGGAGGTTTGGGCGTGGCCCGGCGCCGGCAGGAGTAGCGGGGGCAACAGGGCCCAGCCGGCCAGCAGCAGGCTCCCAGGTCGTTTTCGAGGCGCGGATTTCATCGAGTCGAACCGGTTGACCTCCCTCCGGCCCGATGGTTCTTCAGCACCCGAGCCAGGAATTGGCCGGTGTGGGAGCCCGCCGCCTTGGCCACTCGCTCGGGCGTGCCAGCCACCACCACCTGTCCTCCGGCTTCGCCGCCTTCCGGACCCAGGTCAATGATCCAGTCGGCGGTCTTGATGACGTCGAGATTGTGTTCGATGATCAGCACGGTTGCGCCCGCGTCAATCAGCTTGCGAAATGTCCCCAACAGCTTTTGGATGTCGTCAAAGTGCAGTCCGGTTGTCGGCTCGTCAAAAATGTAGAGCGTGCGCGGGGCAGTTTCTTCGGAGGCGCCGGTTTCCCGGGCCAGGTGCGCGGCCAGCTTCACGCGCTGGGCTTCGCCGCCGGAAAGCGTAGTGGCGGATTGGCCCAGGCGGAGGTAGCCCAGTCCGACTTCGTCCAGGACTTTCAGCCGCATCACCACTTTGCGGGCGGCGGCGAAGAAGGCCAACGCCTCGCGCACGGTGAGCTGCAGCACCTGGTGGATGTTTTTGCCCCGGTAGTTCACCTCCAGCACGCCGCTCTTGTAGCGCTTGCCCTTGCACTCCTCGCACACCAGCTCGACGTCGGCCAGGAACTGCATCTCGACCGTGACGGTGCCGTCGCCCTGGCAGGTTTCGCAGCGGCCGCCGGGGATGTTGAAGCTGAAGTGCCCGGCGGTGTAGCCGCGCTTCTTGGCTTCCGGAGTGGCGGCGAAGACCGCCCGGATGGCGTCAAACGCCTTCATGTAGGTGACCGGGTTGGAGCGTGGGGTGCGTCCGATGGGGGACTGGTCCACCAGCACCACGTCCTGAATCCGCTCCGCCCCTTGCACCGCCGCACAGTTCACGGTGGCGTGCTTGCTACCGTTGCGGCGGGCTGCCAGCGTTTTGTCAATGACTTCGTGCACCAGAGACGTCTTGCCGGAGCCGGATACGCCCGTGACCGCCACCGTCAGCCCGAGCGGAATCTCTACATCAATGTCTTTCAAGTTGTAAGCGCTGCAACCGTGGAAGCGCAGCCAGTCGCGGTTGGGCCGGCGGCGGGTGGCGGGGATGGGCACGCGCACCTCGCCGGCCAGGTAGCGGCCCGTGAGGGAGCCGGTGCTTTGCGTCACCTCGGCCTGCGTGCCGGCGAAGACGACCTGGCCGCCGCGCTCGCCGGCGCCCGGGCCGAGGTCAACCAAGCGGTCGGCCGCCCGAATGATCTCAGGGTCATGCTCTACCACCAGCACGGTGTTGCCCAGGTCGCGCAGGCTTTTCAGGATTTCAATCAGGCGGTGGGTGTCGCGGGCGTGGAGGCCGATGGAAGGCTCGTCCAGCACATAGAGCGCGCCCACCAGCCGCGAGCCGATGGAGGTGGCCAGTTGAATCCGCTGCGCTTCCCCGCCGGCCAGGGTGGAGGTGAGGCGATCGAGCGTGAGGTAGCTCAAGCCGACCTCGTCCAGGAAGCGCAGCCGGTGGCGGATTTCCTCCAGGATTTTTTCGGCGATGGTCGCTTGCGCCGGGTTCAGTTCGAGCTGGTCGAAGAAGCGCCGGGCTTCGGTGATGCTCAGAGCGACCACTTCAGTAATGCCGTGCCCGGCCACGCGGACCGCCCGCGCCTCTTTGCGCAGGCGCGCCCCGTCGCATTCGGGGCAGGTGGCGTAGCCGCGATAGCGGCTGAGGAAGACGCGCACGTGCAGCTTGTACTTCTTGCGCTCCAGCCAGGCGAAGAAGCCCTTGATGCCGGGAAAGTCCTGGTCGCCTGCCAGGATTTTTTTGCGCTCGGCGGCCTTGAGCTGGCTCCAGGAGTGGGTGGTGGGGATGCCTTCCCGGCGGCAGAAGCGGCGCAGCTCGCCCAGCAGGTGGCGGTAGCGGGGCTTGGTCCAGGGTTGGACGGCGCCGTCGGCCAGGGGCTTGGAGCGGTCGGGGATGACGCGGTTGAGGTCGAAGTCAATGGTGTTGCCGAAGCCCTGGCAGCGCGGGCAGGCGCCATAGGGACTGTTGAAGCTGAACAGGCGCGGCTCCGGCTCCGCGTAGGCGGTGCCGCAGCGCCGGCATTCGAAGCGCTCGCTGAAGCGCCACTGCTTGTCCTGCTGCGCGTCCGCCCATTCCACCAGGAGTTCGCCGTGACCCTCGCGGTAGCAGATTTCCAGCGCGTCCACCAGACGCGACCTGACTTCGGGGCTGACGGCCAGGCGGTCCACCAGCACAAAGACCGGGCGATGGAAGTCCACATCCAGCAGCGACTCGGGAGTGGAAAACTCGAACACCTGCCCGTCCTGGTAGAGGCGGCCGAAGCCGCGCTTGCGCAGGTCGGCCAGCGTATTTTTGAGCGCGCCGGCCTGGGCCGGGCTTGTCCCGAGGGATCGTTCCGAGGGGCTCTGCCGTTTCTGTTGCTTGCTGGCGGCGGCCGGCGACGGGAGGCGAAACAGAACGTAGAAGCGGCTGCCGTGGGGCCGGGAGAGGATTCGTGCGGCCACTTGGTCCACCGTGTCCTTTTCCACCCGGGTTCCGCATGTTAGGCAGTAGGTGTCCCCGACGCGGGCGAACAGCAACCGGAGGTGGTCATAGATTTCGGTAGCGGTGGCGACGGTGGAGCGCGGGTTGCGGCTGGTGTTCTTCTGCTTGATAGCGATGGCTGGGGCGATGCCTTCGATTTCGTCCACGTCCGGCTTTTCGATGCGCTCTAGGAACTGCCGGGCGTAGGCGGAGAGTGACTCGACGTAGCGCCGCTGTCCTTCGGCGTAGATGGTGTCGAAGGCCAGGGAGGACTTGCCGGAGCCCGACACGCCGGTGATGACCGTGATGGCGTTGTGGAAGATTTCCAGATGGATGTTTTTCAGGTTGTGGACGCGGGCGCCCCGGATGCGGATGGCGTCGGGCGAGGCTGCCGGGCTGCGGGTTTGGGTCGGCACCGCCTTGGTTGCTGTTCTCCGGGTTTCGAGGCGCGCTGCCGAGCGGGTTTTGCGCCGGGCGTTCTTCGCGCGGCGCGGCTGGGGGACTGCTCTTTTTGCGGCCATGAAGGTGTTGGGGAGGCGCTCAGCAGGGACACAGTCCCACAGGCGCTCTCATCGCCAGTATAGTAAACCAATAATTATAGCACTGGGCCGAGGGCAGGGGGCACGGTCCCGGGTGGGTAGTAGGTAGTGTCTTAATTCGAGCGATTCCGAACATGGCCCCAAATCACACCGAGCCCTGCGGCCCCCGCCGCAGGGCTTTTTGCTTCTCCCCAGGCAGGGACCTGGGGGCTCGATGTGAAACTAGGACACCACCGGCGGGGAGGAGGTCGGCGAAGAAGAAGCCCTCGCGCTCGACCACCTCGCCGGTTTGTACCGGGATGGGGGCGCGGAACATAGGCCCGGCGAAGGCGAAGGTATGGAACTCACCGTTTTCGCCGCAGGGATCGACGCCGGGAGGCAGGTCGGCCAACAGGCTGGCATCGAAGGTGCTACCAGCGAATTCGGGGTCGAGTTGCTTGGGGTCCAGGCAGGTGAGGCAGGCGCGGAGGCCGGCGGCGACCATTTCCGTTGCCAGCGCGCGGGTGTCCAAGCCCCAGAGGGGAAACAGCGCAGTCATGCCGCAGGCGGCGAGCTTCTCTTCCCGATAGCGGCGGACGTCTTCCAGGAAGAGGTCACCGAAGACCACGCGGGTCACGCCCTGGGCGCGCGCCTGCTGCATCGCCTCGGCCATCGCCTGCTCGTAGATTGCGTTCGAGCACGGCGCCGGGATGGGAACTTTGACCAGCGGCAGGCCGACGGCTTCCGCCTGGGCGTCGAGCAGGCTTTCGCGCACCGCGTGCATGGCGACGCGGCCGTAGGTGGTGGTTAGGGTGGTGAGCAGCGCGACCACTTCGATTTCGCCCTGCTCCCGCACTTGGTGCAGGGCCCAGGCGCTGTCTTTTCCGGTGCTCCACGACAGCCAGGTTTTGGGTCGAGCCATTCGACTTCCCCGCAACCATCCAAATGGGATCGGGCCATGCTAGGTTGGGGGGCGTCGAGCCGTCAACTGCTGTTCCTGCCAATATGGATGCGGGTGGACTCCGGCCTGGGTGGCGGGAAACAGGAGCGGGAAGATTCAGGGAGAGGGCGGGAGCCCATGTGGTAGAGTGGGTCTTGACTGGTCGGGGCCGCGGGCTTACTGCACGTTGACGGGCTGGACGAACATCCCTATCCTTATTTCCTTCGAGCGCCGGGGGCGGGCCGACTACAGGGTAAGGGAAGAATGCGACCGCAGGGCTGTCAAACCGCCATCTTACGCCAACAAGGAAGCTGGGCATGGATAAGTTCGTAGCCAGGCAACCGATCTTCGACGTCAAGCAAAGCGTCTTTGCCTACGAGCTGCTGTTTCGCTCCGGGCTGGAAAATTTTTTCCATCACGACAACATCGACCAAGCAGCGTCGAGTGTGATTGCGGACAGCTTCCTTTTGTTCGATATGGATTCCCTGACGGGAGGAAAGAGGGCTTTTCTCAATTCGACCCGGGAAACCTTGATCAAGGGGTACGTCGCTATGCTGCCGCGGGAGCAGGCGGTGGTGGAGATTTTGGAGGGAGTGGAGCCGGACGCGGAGGTCATTGCCGCCTGTCAAGAACTGAAGAAAGCGGGCTACATGATTGCGCTGGATGATTTTGTTTATACTAACAAGATCAAACCTCTCACCGATCTAGCAGACATCATTAAAGTTGATTTCCTGGCCACCCCTTCGCCCGACGAGAGAAAGGGTTTGGTGGACTGGTTCTCGCCCAAGGGCATCAAGATGCTGGCGGAGAAAGTGGAGACGCGGGAAGAGTTCGAGCAGGCGGTGAAGCAAGGCTACAAGTATTTTCAGGGAGCATTTTTCAGCATGCCGCAGATCATCCCCGGCAAGGACGTCCCCGCCTTCAAGCTCAATTACCTGCGCATTGTGGAAGCGGTCAACCAGTCCAACGTCGATTTGGGAAAAATTGAAGGTGTGATCAAGCAGGAAGCTTCTCTGACGTACAAGTTGTTGCGCTATCTCAATTCGGCCTTCTTCGGTTTGCGGAGCGAAATCAAGTCCATCCGGCATGCGCTGACTTACCTGGGCCTGCGGGAGGTCAAGCGGTGGGTCTCGCTGATTGCCACCGCCGGCATGGGCGAGGACAAGCCGGCGGAATTAGTGGTCAGCGCCCTCATCCGAGCCAAGTTTTGCGAGTCGATCGGCGGCAAAGTGGGGATGAAAAATCGAGAAGCCGACCTATTTTTGATGGGAATGTTTTCCCGGATGGATGCCATCCTGGACCGGCCAATGGCCAGTATTCTGGCGGAGATTCCGATTTCCGAGGACATCAAGAGTGCCCTGTTGCAGGGAAAGAACCGCTTGCGGGATGTTTATGAATCGGTGCTGGCCTATGAGCGGGGCGATTGGGAGGCTTTTTCCGCGTCGGCCGCCAAACTCAAGCTGAACGAGGACGACGGCCCCGACCTCTACGTCAGCTCGGTAAAATGGGCGAAAGAGGTCTTTCAACTCTAAGCGGGGGTGGCAGCGACGCTGGCGGCGCTGCTGCTGTGGGGGAGAGTTGAGAGAAGGCCGGCGGCGAGGTTTTCCTTCCTGTGGAATTTCAATTTGGTGGAGGATGCGATGAGGAGAACTCCGGGAGTGCGGTTTTTCCTGGCGGTGCTGTGGTGTGCAAGCGCGGCGCTGGCCGCGCCGGGCGAGGCGAAGGCAGAGAACGCAGAGAACGCTGCCACGTCTGCCCCCCAGACCATCGCCCAACGGGTGCGAGGGCTCGACTGCCAGCCGGGCTTTTTGCCGATTTGCTGGGACGCCCGGGAAGGGAAGCTGTTGCTGGAGGTCGGGCGCTGGGGCGAAGAGTTTCTCTACCTGACCTCGCTGGCCACCGGCGTGGGCTCGAATCCGCTCGGGCTCGACCGGGGCTCGACCCGCACCGCGCTGGTACGCTTTGAGCGCGTGGGCCCGCGCGTCCTGTTGGTGCGGACCAATACCCGCTACCGGGCGCAGACCGACAGTGCTGCTTTGCAGCGCGGAGTGGAAGACCAATTCCCCACCTCGGTGCTGCGCGGCTGGAAGGTCGAAGCCGAAGAAGACGGGCGCGTGCTGGTGGACGCCACCCAGTTTTTCCTGCGCGATGCGCTGGGCATCCGAGCGCAGCTCAAGCAAGCGGGCCAGGGTGAGTTCCGCCTGGACAGCGCCGACCGCAGCGCCATCTACCTGCCGCGCACCAAAGCCTTTCCGCGCAACACGGAAGTGGAGGCGTTGCTCACCTTCAGCAGCGAGAAGCCCGGTCCGCTGGTGCGGCAAGTGTCGCCCGACGGCACAGCCTTAACCCTGCGCGTCCACCACTCCTTTGTCGCGTTGCCGGAGGCGCCCGCCCGGGCGCGACGGTTCGACCCGCGCGTGGGCGTTCGTCCCCTAATTTTCCATGACTACGCGCAACCGCTCAGCGGGCGCTTGCAGCAACGGCAGATTGTGCGCTGGCGGCTGGAGAAGGCCGACCCGGCGGCGCGCGTGAGCCCGCCGGTCCAGCCCATCGTCTACCACCTCGACCCGGCCATGCCGGAGCCCATCCGCAGCGCGGTGCGGGAGGGAGCGTCGTGGTGGAGCCGCGTGTTTGAAGCGGCCGGCTTCGCCAACGCCTTCCAGGTGCGCGACCTGCCGCCCGACGCCGACCCCATGGACGTGCGCTACTCCATTATCCAGTGGGGCCACCGGGCCAACCGCGGGTGGTCCTGGGGGAGTTCAATCACCGACCCGCGCACGGGCGAAATTTTGAAGGCGGTAGTGTTCATGGACTCGCACCGCATGCGCACCGACTACAACCTCTGGTCGGGCTTGGCGCGCGGGGCGGGGAGCGCGCAGGCGTGGAACCAGTGTTACGCCGGGGCGTGGGGCCTGCCGGCCTGGGTGGCGGAGCTCGACCCGGCCACCTCGCCGGAGGAGTTCGTACTGGCGCGCATCCGGCAGTTGGCGGCGCACGAAACCGGCCA
This sequence comes from Candidatus Acidiferrales bacterium, assembly GCA_965247455.1. Classification (GTDB taxonomy): domain Bacteria; phylum Acidobacteriota; class Terriglobia; order Acidiferrales; family 2-02-FULL-67-57; genus JACZYA01. Next base: position 369,195 of record CBDFHE010000018.1, on the reverse strand, counting down.
CACGCTCGGCTTGGCGCACAACTTCGCTGCCAGCACCTACGGGCGGGCATCGGTGATGGACTACCCGGCACCGCTGGTGCGGTTGGTGGGCGGGCGCGTGGACCTGTCCGAGGCCTACCGGCCCGGAACGGGCGACTACGACCGCTTCGCCATCCGCTACGCCTATTCGGTCTTTGCTCCCCAGGAAGAGGACGCGCGGCTGGAGCGCATGGTGAAGCAGGCGCTGCGCGGCGGGCTGCTGTTCCTGACCGACCGCGACGCGCGCCCGGCTTCGGGGTCGGACGCGCGCGCGCAGCTCTGGGACAACCGCGCCGACCCGCTGGCCGACCTCCGCAACGCGCTGGCGGTGCGGAAGGCGCTGCTGGAGCAGTTCGGCGAACGGGCGGTGGCGGAGGGAGAACCGCTGGGGTTGCTGGAGGAGCGCCTGGCGCCGGTCTATTTCCACCATCGCTTTGCGCTGGAAGCGGCGGTGAAACTGATTGGCGGGATGGAGTACGTCTATGCGGTCAAGGGCGATGGGCAGCAGGCCACGCGGTTGGTTGAGCCCGCCCGGCAGCGGGAGGCGTTGCAGTTGTTGCTGGAGGCACTGAAGCCGGAGGCGCTGGCGCTGCCGAATTCGCTCTTGGTGAAGCTGGTGCCCAAGCCCTACGGCTACGGGCGCGCCACCACCGGGGAGGAGTTCGGCTCGAAGACCTGGCCGGCGTTTGACCAGTTGGGCGCGGCGCGCACGCTTGCCACGATGATTGTCGAAGGTGTGCTGAACCGTGAGCGGGCGGCGCGGCTGGTGGCTTTCCGGGCGCGCGGCGGGGAGGGCCCGGCGCTGACCGAGGTGATGGAGGAGTTAGTTGACGCCACCTGGGGGCAGCGGTGGTCCGACGACCCCAAGCAAGCCGCGCTGGTGCGGGTGGCGGAGCGGGCGGTGCTGGATCGGCTGCTGGAGTTGGCCGCCGACAAGGAGGCGACGGTGGAGGTGCGGGCGGCCGCCGCGTGGGCGCTGGACGGCCTGCTGGATGACCTCAAAGACCAAGAGCACCCCAACCCCATGGGCGAAGCCCTGCGGCAACTGGCCGAGCGCGACATCCGGCGCTTCTTCAACCGCATCGGTGCCGCCACCGAGCGCTTGCGGCCCTCGCCGCCGCCCCCCGGCAGCCTAATTGGGGTTCCGAAGTAAGCGTGCCGTGCTGAGTACTCTTCCGCAGACAGGAATGTCTGCGCCACCAAAGAGGGTGTAGTGTTTGAGTCGGTTCAGTCAGTAGGGCGGACATCGCCGGCGGCGGAACGCTGGGGCGCTACCTGAGCGACGACGGCATGGACGTGGTGGACGTGGGCGCGCCGCTGGTCTCGATGCATTCGACCTGGAGTCTCTCCTCCAAGGCCGACCTGTGGTGGCTCTACCGCTTCTTCGGGGCGTTCTTCGGGATGGAATAATTCTTGTTTCCACGAGACGCTGGCTTAGTGGTCGTTCAGGCTCCAGTGGGAGCAGGAGTAGGATCAAGCAGCTCAGAAGCAGCTAGTTGCGAAAGACCTTCACCTCAGCGTAGTCTCGTCTAAACCAAAACCAATGGTATCTTACTTGGACTGAAAACTTCCGGCCTGCCAGGTTGAACTGCACTACCTCACCATCAGAAACCGGTTGATCCAGGAGAATGGAATCTTGCGCCAGCATATTTTTTAGTTTTTTGTAGGTGATTCGATTATTCTCGTCTATCTCCTCATTTAATCCACTGGTCTTGAACACCACCACATCCGTTGGCCGCTTGTTGTGTACATCCCCCACAAACACAGCCACTTCTTTTTTCAATTCGTCTAGTGGTTTGATGCGCCGCTGGAAAATCTTGTGCTCGGTTAGTTCCTGGCTGAATTCCAACGGGACCGCTACCTTCTGCTGAAGGGCGAAGAGTTTGAGATTGGTATCGGCCACTCGTCGGTTGAGTTTGATTAACGTGTAGTAGCGATAGGACCCGCTGCTCTGATCATAGTTGAAATGTGTGTCTTCAACTTGGACAGACTCGACCAGGTACCGTGAAGGAGCTTCTGTATCCATGGATTCGGGACCGGCTTGTTGTTCGCTGGCAAGATGGAAGGTCAAATAATTCACAGCTTGTGAAGTCGCATTCCGGTGGGAGGACTCCTTGGCTTCTCTGAGAGTACGGCCCTCGCCTACACCAACGAAATGGAGGTTGCTTCTGTCGCTGGGCGGTTTCGTGATCCACGCGGGTAGCTGTTCTTCTACCGAGTGGGCATAGACGCTCGGAAGCAGAAGAATCGAGGCGTGTTGATGGTAGATGTTTTCCCGCAGGTCCGAGAGCCTGTTCAGTCTTGAGTCAATTTCTTGGCGCAAGGATTTTCGGTCTTCCTCGCTGTTCAGGTTGATTTCTCGGGCCGAGAACCGCTCAATTTCGCGGACGCGCGCGCGCGCTTGCTGTGCTCTGGTCAGGTAGGTGCGATGATCGACTTCGAAAACAGCGTTGTTCGCTAGTGTAATGCAACTGATCAGTGCTCCGGCAATCACAGTGGCCGTCCTGCACCACTTCTTGCTAGACCGTTGCAGGAAGCCAGTGACGACACCCAGGATGCCAACGACAATGGTGAGAAACACCAGAACCCACGCTTTGTTTTCCCATTTCTCAATTGCCCGGACATGATCCTGAACTTCTTTGCTCAGTATGGCCGCCTCATCGGACTGAGCGTAACTGGAAACTCAACTAACAAGCCGAGACTGATCAGGCAAACTAACGTCAGAAGGACAATCCTGCCGTTCATCTTCTTGTTCTCCTTTCACATTTTTTCTACTGCTGGAGCAACCAGCAGAGGCGCGAAGGAAAAGTCTGTGCCAGGAAGGCAAGCATGTTCAGAGACGAGTCCCCGCTGTTAACAGATGAAAGATTCCCACCAAGTGTTGACTTTTACCCCCCACCTTACGCAAACGCATAGCAGCCAGGAGCGCCCAATGTCAAGTGAATTGGTTACAAGCGGTGCGGTGGATGCTAGCGAGGCGGAGGCAGCCACCGGACTCCCATCACCGGAATCCGAGGTGGCAAGGCTCAGCACGGAGGGGATTCGTGCTACATTAGAAACGAAAAGTTTCCATGCCAAGGCAAGCAGAGAAGCGCATGCCGTTCAAGCGGGTGGTGCTGTTGGTGCTGGACAGCGTGGGCATCGGCGAGATGCCGGATGCGGCGGCCTTCGGCGACGCCGGGCGCGATACGCTGGGCCACGTGGCGGCCTCGCGCCCGCTGAAGCTGCCGCACCTGGTCAAGCTGGGGCTGGCCAACATCAAGCCGCTCGAGCACCTGACGCCTGCTGAGCATCCTGCTGCCGCCTACGGCAAGGCGGCGCTGGCCTCCCCCGGCAAGGACACCACCACCGGCCACTGGGAGATGGCGGGCCTGCACATGAAGGAACCCTTTCCGACCTATCCCAACGGTTTTCCGCCCGAGGTGATGGAAAAGTTCGAGCGGGCGGTGGGCCGCAAGGCGCTGGGCAACAAGGCAGCGAGCGGGACGGAGATCATCAAGGAGCTGGGCGCGGAGCACATGAAGACCGGCTCGCCGATTGTGTACACCTCCGCCGACAGCGTCTTCCAGATTGCCGCGCACGAAGAGATTATCTCGGTGGAAGAGCTCTACCGCATGTGCCAGACGGCGCGCGAACTGTTGACGCCGCCGCATCAGGTGGGGCGGGTGATTGCGCGGCCGTTCGAGGGGCAGCCGGGCAGCTTTACGCGCACGGTTCGGCGCCACGACTACGCCATCGATCCGCCCGAGCCGCTGCTGATGGCGCGGCTGCAAGAGGCGGGCGTGTTCACCTTCGGCATCGGCAAAATTCACGACATCTACTGCGGACAGGGTTTGGCGGACTACGTCAAGACCAAGAGCAACGCCGACGGCATCGCCAAGACGCTGGCAGCGCTGGAGGCGCACCGCGCGGGGCTGCTGTTCATCAACCTGGTGGATTTCGACATGCTCTACGGGCATCGCAACAACGTCGAGGGTTACGCGCAGGCGCTAGAGGAGGCCGACGCCGGCATCGGGCAGATGTTGGCGAAGCTCGGCCCCGACGACCTGTTGACCGTGACCGCCGACCACGGCTGCGACCCGGCCACGCCTTCCACCGACCACTCGCGCGAGTACGTGCCGGTGCTGGCCTACTCGCCGCGCTTAGAGGGCGGGATCAACCTGGGCACGCGGCGCTCGCTGGCCGACATCGGGCAGACGATTGCGGAGAACTTCGGCGTGCGCGTGGGCTTCGGCACCAGCTTCCTTCCTGAATTGACCAATCAGAAATAGGCTGCTGGCTCACGGGCGCTTATGCCTGGAGATAAGATTAGGTTTCCCCCCGGCAGGGGCTGGGGAGCTCGACTCTAGGGTTGTCATTCTGAGTCCGTACGGCCGAAGAATCTCGCAGTTGGGATCCTTCACCTGCCTACTGCAGGCAGGCTAAAGCCCTCTATTTTTCTCGCATTGATTCGGCATGGCTCCTTCGACTTCGCTCAGGACAGGTAAAGCCATGTTCTGACGGGTAGTCCGTCGGTTAGTGGGCGCCGTCTCGGTCGGAGGAGGCGTAGTAGCCGGGGCGGTGGCGGGCGACGACTTTTTTGTAGCGCTTGGGGGCGTCCACCTTGACGCGCACGCGGCGGAAGCTGCCGTCCTGAGTGCGGTTGGTGGGGTAGTAGGCGAGAATGTACTGGTTGCGAATGTCGTGGGCGATCTGCCGGCAGAGGGTCTGCACTTGGTCGAGCGAGATGGGGAAGTAGGCCATGCCGCCGGTGACGTCGGCCAGCTTGCGCAGGATGCGCCGGGCGCGGCGGCAGTCGCGCTTTTCCTCGGTGCAGGGCAGGCCGACCAGGTAGAGGGCGGTTTCGGATTGCTGGGCGTCGAGCAGCATAGCTTCGTAGGTGGAGTAGCTGAGGTGATCGACGCCGTCGGTGATGACCAGCAGGATTTTCTTCTGGCGCGAGCCGCGGTGGATGTGCTTGAGGGAGGCGCGCACCGCGTCGTAAAAGGCTGTGCCGCCGCGGGTCTTGGTTTTGTGGAGCGCGGCCTGCAAGACGTCCATGTCGTTGGTGAAGTCCCCGCTCTCCAAATCCAGGTAGTAATCGGAGTTGAAGTTGACGACAAAGAACTCGTCGCGGGGGTTGGCCAGCTCCACGAAGGCCAGCGCTCCGGCCCTCATTTCCTCTCTTTTTTCGGTCATGGAAGCGCTGTTGTCGAGGACCAATCCGACCGTGACCGGCACATCCTCGCGGCGGAAGACGGAGAGCTTCTGCTTGATATCGTTTTCGAAGATGGCGAAGTTCTGGGCTTCCAGGTCGGTCACCAAGCGTCCCCCGCGGTCCACGACGGTGGTGTGCAGGACGACCAGGTCAACATCGCGCACCAGGGTGAATTCGCCGTTGCGGCGTCGCGGCTGTTGGGCGCCGGCGAGCAGGCCCACGGCCAGCAGGCCCACGGTCAGCGCGAGGGCCCACTTTCCCGGGGAGAAAAACAAAGAGCCGTTATTGGCTGGGCGCATAGTAACCTGATCGAGTAAAGACATTCAGTGGCGGCAGCCCTTTGGGGGCATTGATCTTCACCTGGATCTTCCTCCAGCTCCCATCCCGCCTCACATTGGTTGGACGGTAGCCGATCACATATTGGTTGCGTAGCTCGATGCTGATTTTGGCTGCCACGTCGGGGAGATCGCTGAGGTTGTACAGTTCAATCGCAAACAGGCGCCCGCCGGTCATTTCTGCAATCTCTTTCAGCAGGGAGGGTCCCCACACGAGTTCAGGGGCTTCCCGGCCGGAGATGGGGTCGAAAATGCCGATGGCGTACACCTGGACGTCGCTTTCGCGCACGGCCGCTTTGATGTTGCGGGGGGTGTAGCGGCTGTGGTTGTCCCCCCCGTCGGAGATCACCAGGATGGCGTTCTTGGGGTTGTTGGCCTCGCGCATGGTGTTGAGGGAGAGGTAGAGCGCGTCCAGCAAAGCGGTGCGGCCGTCCGCCTGGGCGGTGAGCAGGCTGTTCTGGATGTCTTGGATCGAGCTGGTGAAATCGGTCACGATTTTCGGGGCGTCGGAGAAGGCCACGATGAAGAACTCATCTTGGGGGTTGGCGGTCTTGAGGAATTCCACCGCCGCCTGCGAGGCGCGCTTGAGCTTGCCGGCGCGTTTCATGCTGCCGCTGAGGTCGAAGACGATGCCCAGCGAGAGGGGCACGTCTTCGCTGGAGAAGTGGAGGATTTCCTGGAACCTTTTGTCTTCGAGGAGTTCGAAATGCTCCTTGCCCAGGCCGGTCACCAGGCGATTGTAGGGGTCGGTCACTGTCACACTGACTAAAACCAGATCAACATCCACCCGCAGGCGGGGATCCCGCCCACCCAGCAAGCGGGAGTTGGGCCCGTCCTGGCTGCCCAGGGATAGAGGCACCAAGAGAAGCGGGATTAGTACGAATCTCCCTCCGAGCAGGCGTTGGAAGCGCCGCCTCATGTTGTCCTCTGTTTGTCCGCCGCCAGGGCCATTCTAGCAAAAAGGGTGGGCGCGTGCTAGACTATCGCTCCCGTGCCCGCGAAGTCGCCTGCCTCGCTGTGCATCATCGCCGGCGTACCGGCCCGCTATGGTTCGACGCGCTTTCCCGGCAAGCCGTTAGCACCGCTGTGCGGCCGGCCGATGATCGAGCATGTTTATCGCCGGGCGACCGCCTGCCCGCTGGTCAGCCAAGTGATTGTGGCCACGGACGATGCTCGCATCGTCGCCGCCGTCGAGGCCTTCGGCGGCCGGGCGCGCCTTACCCGCCCCGACCACGCTTCCGGCACCGACCGACTGGCCGAAGTATTTGATTCGGTCGAGTGCGATTTGGTCGTCAATATTCAAGGGGACGAGCCGTTGCTGGACCCCCGGGCGATTGCGCAGGCGATTGAGCCTTTCTTCACCGACCCTAGCTTGCAAGTCTCCACCCTCAAGACACGCATCGGCAATCGGGAGGCGCTCTTGAGTGCACACGTGGTTAAAGTTGTCACAAATGCGGAGGGGTTTGCGGTGAATTTCTCCCGCCGGCCTGACCCGTCGATGGGGCCGGAGCAGCAGGTGGATTTGAAGCAGGTGGCCTACTTCAAGCACCCCGGCCTCTACGTCTATACTCGCGCGTTCCTGCTGCGCTTTCCCCGGCTGGCGCCCACGGCGCGCGAGCAGGAGGAGCGGCTGGAGCAGTTGCGCATCCTCGAACACGGGATTCCCATCAAGGTGGTCGAGACCGGCTACGACCCCATCGGCGTGGATACGCCCGAAGACTTGGCGGAGGCGGAAGCCGCGCTGCTGCGGGCGCAGGGGGAATCCGGTGGCTAGTGGCGCGCCGCGTCCGCTGCGGGAAATGGTGCGGCCGACCACGCTGATCGAAGCGCCGCGGCTGAGCAGGCAATTGGGGGTGCGGCTCACGCTCGCCAGCGAGACTTTCCAGCACACCGGCAGCTTCAAGTTTCGCGCCGCTTACAACGTGGCCTCGCAGGTCCGTGAGCGGGAGATCATCACCGCCTCCTCCGGCAACTTCGGGCAGGCGATGGCCTACGCCTGCGGGCTGCTGGGGAAGCGGCTGACGGTAGTGATGCCGCACACTTCGGCGCAGGTCAAGGTGGACGCCGTGCGGGAGTACGGCGGGCAGGTGGAGCTGACCGACGTGCGGGTGAAGAGCCGCGAGGAGCGCGTGCGGGAACTGGCGCGGGAGCATCCCGAGGCCTACATCGCCAGCGCCTTCGACGACCCGCTGGTGATCGAGGGCAACGCCAGCCTAGGGGCGGAGTTGGCCGCTTGCGGGCTGTCCTTTGATGCCGTGGTTGCGCCGGTGGGCGGGGGCGGGCTGAGTTCCGGCATCATCACCGGGCTGCGCGCGGCGGGGAAGGATACGCCGGTGTACGCGGCTGAGCCGCTGCTGGCCAACGACGCGGCGCGCTCGCTGCGGGCGGGGCGCATCGTGCGGAATGACGCCGAGTCGCAGACCATCGCCGACGGCGCGCGGACGCTCAGCATCGGCCAGCACAACTGGGCCGTGCTGCGGGCGGGGTTGGCAGGGGTGGTGGAGGTGCCGGAAGAGAAGATCGCCGAGGCGGTGCGGCTGCTGTTCTCGCTCGCCAACTTGAAGGCCGAGCCCACCGGTGCGCTGCCCCTGGGCGCGTTACTGACCGACCCGAAGCGCTTCCGCGAGCGGGCGGTCTGCTGCGTCATCAGCGGCGGCAACGTCGACCCGGCGGTGTACGCCAAGCTCCTGTCGGGCTAGGAGAATGACCTTCAATCCGTGCTAGGAAGCGGGGAGCAGTCCTGCGACCTTGACCAGCGACCAGCGTACACTACAGGCAAGTTCGGAAGAGGTGCTCCGCACCCGCATTGTGCCGCACATTTCTTTTCTTGTTTCCTTCCTCCTGCGTCGCTAGGGGGCCACGCGGCGGAGCAGGCCAGTCAGAGCCGCGATCCCCAGCGGGACTAGAATCCAACCCGCTAGCTTCATTCCTGTAGCGTAGTCGGAGAACCTCAGCGGGCCGTATTGCTTGTTAGAGGCTTCCCACCGGGTTGCCAGGGGAACCTCCACCGGAAGGAAATAGCGAACACTCAGGCGTACAGCATCAACGGCAGTGAACTCACCCGTGGCGCCCGGTACAGTACGTGTGAGCTGCTGTGGGTCGGACGGAGTTTGACCAGAAAACTTACGATGCGTGGCGTCTGGATGGAAGAAGAGAGCAGTGCCAAGCAACAGTATGAGGATGGGAGTGTAGAGGAGCTGATAGGGCCGGATGCCGTAGTTGGCAACCAGCGCATGAATGCTGTCTAGGAGCCAGGGGCCGAACTCGCCCCGCTGCCACTTTTGCTTGTGTTCAACCCGGCGGCGCTGCAGGTAAACGTCGTCGGCTTGGCGGTCCTGGCCGGCGGCGCGCAGGACTTTTTCCAGATGACTCCAGGGGCGGGGGTTAAACCCGCTCTGGCGGTCCATCAATTTGCGCCAACCGTCTATCTCCAGGCGGTCGTAGGTGCAGCCCAGCAGGTCCACTTTGGACTTCTTATCAAAGTGGGCGGTCATTCCGCCCTCCTGAAAACTCAAAGTGGTCATGCGGGCGTCGCGTAGTTCGAGTTGGTCACTGAACTTGGCACCGGCGAAGTGGGCCTCCTGCTCGAAGCGCGCATAGTCGAAGTTGGCTGGACCCTGGAAGTGCGCGCCCTGAAACTCGGCGGCAAGCTGGAAGCGTGCAGCTACGAACGAAACCGGCGCAGAAAATTCCGCCTCCCGGAAGAAGGGAGACCCGGAAAACAGCGCCGCTTCAAAAAACGCTGGTTTCGCAAACCGCGCTTCATCAAAATTCGCTTGCCCGCCCACCTTGACCCCGAGGAACCTGGCCTCGCCGCCAAACTGCACCCGGTGCTCCCCCTGCGGGCGAAAGAAAAAATCGCCGCCGATCTCTGCCCCCTCAAACGCCACTTCTTGGTCAAACCGCGCCCCGCTGAAGTCCGCTTTCCCGCCCACCTTGACTCCGAGGAACCTGGCCTCGCCGCCAAACTCCACCCGCTGCTCCCCCTGCGGGCGAAAGAAAAAATCGCCGCCGATCTCCGCCCCCTCAAACGCCACGCCTTGCTCAAACCGTGCCCCGCTAAAGTTCGCTTGCCCGCCCACCTTGACCCCGTGGAACTGTGCCTCGCCGCCAAAGGTGGCTGGCGAACTTTGAGGTTGAGAAAAGTACAGACCGGCCTTGAATTCCGCCCTCTGGAATGAGGCCGCCTTTTGGAATTCCACCCCAACGAAGCCAGCTTCCCCTTCCACGGTTGCACTCTGGAAAGAGACCTCTTGCTTAAACTGTACCATCCCAAAGTTCGCTTGCCCGCCCACTTTGACTCCGGAGAACCTCACATCGCCGCCGAACTCCGTCCGCTGCTCTCCCTCCGGGGTAAAGAAAAAACCGCCACCGATCTCCGCCTGGTCAAATACCGCTCCATGCTCAAAGCGCGCCCCGCTAAAGTTAGCCTGCTTGCCGACGGTCAAGTCGAGGAATTGAGCGGGGCCGTGGAAGACTGCCAAAACAAAAGTTGCGTCGCAGCGGATTTCGCAGCCATTAAGACTGGTGGCGTCTTCTTTTGAGGAGCCGAACTGTGCGCCAATAGCAATGAGACTGCCTTCTATGATGGAATCCTGAAAGGTGACGCCCCCGACGAAATACGTGCCGGAACAATTGAGTTCAGCAGCAAAGCGGGCGCCCCTGAAGTGTGCGAAGCCCTGGAAGCGAACAGCATGGAACACAACCCAGCTGCCGAAGCGCGCGTAGATGGCGTTGACCGGGCCGCGGACCTCGCCGCCAAGAAGAAGAAACTCTTGCTCGACATGAGCGCTTTGCAAGTCGAGCCGACCCGTCAGGACAGCGTCCTTGAGTTCGACCCGGTGGCCCTCACGGAGAGCTTCAGCAACCCACTCGGCGGGAACCTCCCGCTGCTTTTCCGTCTGCTTCTCCGCATCAAAGCGGACGGGCTCGCCGCGGAGCAGTTTTTGGTGGGTCTCCTCAGTGGAAGTGGCAGGCGGCCCCGCCGTTGGCGGGGTAGACTCCGCACCTTCTCCAAACTGAGCTGTAGCTGTGTCTAAGGCTTTGGCGGCGCGGGGGCGTTTGCGTGGCTTGCGAGGAGGGGCAGGTGAAACCATTGGCAAGGATTATACTCCAACACGTGGTGTCCGGCGAGCGGCCGGGCCCTTTCTTGGCGGGTGCAGAGCCTGCCTGCGGCAGGCAGGCACCACTTCCGGACTTCATATCAGCCGGGATTTCCGTTTTGCCTGCCCCTGATGGCACGTTTATACACCCGATCGCCGCCGATCGCACAAAAACTTCGATCGTCGCACAATCGCTCAGCTTCAAAGGCCTTCATCTGAGCCCGCGCCGACGTGCGACCGACTGGAACCCCTGCTTTTCGGGCATTTCTCAGACACCGCTCCACACGTGTGCCCCGTGTCATCGCCGGGCGGGCTTCGTTGCACTTCAGGCCGCGCGTCAGCCTGCCGGCACGGGTAGCGCCCAGATCCTCCGCAGCATGTCGCCGAACAGCCGCCGCGTGAGATGCCCTTCCGCCAGCAGAAGCCAGTAGTACCGCGCATGCTTCACCAGCCGGCCCCCAGTTTTCACCAGTCGCTGCTGGAGACTCGTGAGCGACCAGCGCTTGACCCGCAGCGGAAGGACCAGTCTGCGCCACAAGTTGCCCAGATTGTAGGCCAGGACGCTCAGTTGCAGGCGCACCTCGTTCGCCCGGAAACGATGGCACGACAGCCGCGTCCAGTGGGTGGCCTGCTTGCCTTCCTTGATCCATTGCTCCGCCGTACCGCGCTTGTTGTAAAACCGCACGACCGAGCGGCTCGGGAGGGCCATGTTGGTCACGATGAAGCCGACGCGAGGGAACAGCTCACCTTGGTGGTGCTCCACCTTGGCGACGATCCGTCTGGGCGTGGTCCAGCTCTTGGCCTGATAGCGGAAACTCTGGTAGCGCACCAAGGGCTTGCAGCTCGGCCGTCCCGGCGGACGAAAGAGGATGTCTTCGATTTCCAGCTCCAAGCTCTTGTTCGCCGGCATGCGAATGGCATAGTCCACGTCGCGCTGCTCGAGCGCGTCGTAGATCTCGGGCTTCGCGAACGCGGCGTCTGCGCGGAACGCTACGCGCTTGCCCTCCACCTGCTGCCGGTCAATCTCCGGTACGAGCAGGTCGTCCCAGTCGTCGGCGCTATGCACGTTGCCTGGCCGCAGCGTGGCGGCGAGGCAGTCCCCATGCTCGGTGAACAGAAACAGCGGGTGGTAGCAGACGGACTCGAAGTGCCCGTTATAGGCGCTCCCTTCCTGCGCCCCATGCACCGGGCTCTCGCTCGAATCCATGTCGAGCACGATCCGGTCGGCGCGCGTCGCCATCTCGGCCTGTGCAAGCACCTCCCGGTTCACGGCCCTCAACCCGACGAGATTCTCCTCGTGGGTCAGCAGCTCTGTCTCGAACCAATGCAGCGTCGATGTCAGCGCCGCACCCCGGTCCCAGCGCTTTGGCGACCCGATGAGACGAAATGTTGGGTCTGCCGACACGCGCCCCGCGTCGTTGAGATCTTCGTAGCCCGCGAGGCGACTGTAGACCGACTGCCGCAGGAGATCCACCACGCTGAACTGGGTGTTCATCCCCTGTCGGGAATCGCTCAGGTGCTCGGCGATGAGTGTCTCCAGCCCCAGACGTTCATCCAACTCGCGCACCAGAATGAGGCCAGCGTCAGAAGTGACGCGCGATCCCTGGAACGCGACTTTCAAGAAGCCGTTGAACGCGAACTGGAATGGCTCGTGTTGTAATTCACCCACCGGGTGTCACCCTCCGTAGTGTGGTTCCTTACGTCGGAGCCCCAAAACTCAAGGCGCAGCGACTGGTCCTGGCGATACGGTACCACAGCCAAATCGGAAATCCGGGATCAGACCTTGATGCTTATGAGCGGCGGGGTGAGGCCGGGCGGTGGCAGAAAGCTGGTTTGACAAGCGGGCGGGTTGCGGCGATAATGGGTCGTGCAACAGGCACGCTTGACCGACAGATACTCCCAAAAAGCAGAGGTGTCGCAGAAACTGAATGGGGACCAAGTATATCTTTGTCACCGGCGGTGTAGTTTCCTCGCTCGGTAAAGGGATTTCGGCCTCCTCCATCGGAGCCCTCCTCGAAAGTCGCGGCCTCAGAGTCACTCTGCAAAAGTTCGATCCTTATTTGAACGTTGACCCGGGCACCATGTCGCCCTACCAGCACGGCGAGGTGTTCGTCACCGACGACGGCGCGGAAACCGACCTCGACCTGGGCCACTACGAGCGCTTCACCCACGCGCGCCTGACCCGCGACCACAACTGGACCGCCGGGCGCATCTACGAGTCCATCATCGCCAAGGAGCGCCGGGGCGACTACTTGGGCAAGACCGTGCAGGTGGTCCCGCACGTCACCAACGAGATCAAGGCGACGATGCGCAAGGTGGCTGCTGAGGTGGACGTCGTGATCGCTGAAATCGGCGGCACGGTGGGCGACATCGAGTCGCTGCCCTTCCTGGAGTCGATCCGGCAGCTGCGGCTGGAGCTGGGCTGGAAGAACACGCTCTTTGTCCACGTCACGCTGGTGCCTTTCATCGGCACGGCCGGCGAGCTGAAGACCAAGCCTACCCAGCACAGCGTCAAGGAGCTGCGCAGCATCGGCATCCAGCCCGACATTTTGCTCTGCCGCACCGAGCGGCCGCTGACCCACGAGGTCAAAAGCAAGATCGCCATGTTCTGCAGCGTGGCCGAAGAGGCGGTCATCACCGCCCGCGACGTTGACACTATCTACCAAGTTCCGCTGGCGCTGGCGGAGGAAAAGCTGGACGAGCAGATTCTCCGGCGGCTCGACCTGTCGGTCGGCCCGGCTGACCTGCGGCCCTGGCACGAGCTCCTGCACCGCATCCGGAACCCCGCCGACACGGTTCGCATCGGCGTGGTGGGCAAGTACGTCCAGCTCACCGACTCCTACAAGAGCCTGAACGAGGCGCTGGTCCACGGCGGCCTGGCGCACAACCTGCGCACCGAAGTTGCCTGGATCGAATCGGAAGGCGTCGAGGGCGAGAACTGGGAAGCGCAGTTGCAAGACCTGGACGGCATCCTGGTGCCGGGCGGCTTCGGCAAGCGTGGCATCGCCGGCATGCTGAACGCCATCCGCTACGCTCGCGAGCGCCGGGTTCCTTTCCTGGGCATCTGCCTGGGGATGCAGTGCGCGGTGATCGAGTTCGCCCGCAACGCCTGCGGCCTGGGCGACGCCGACTCCACCGAGTTCAACCCCGGCACCCCCCACCGCGTCATCTACAAGCTGCGCGAGTTGTTGGGCGTGGACGAGCTGGGCGGCACCATGCGCCTGGGCGCGTGGCCCTGCAAATTGGAAAAAGACTCCTGGGCACACAAGGCATTCGGCGAGTTGGAAATCTCCGAGCGCCACCGCCATCGCTACGAGTTCAACCGCGAGTACGAAGAGACGCTCGTGGCCCACGGCCTGCGCCTGACGGGCGCCACCCCCGACGGCACCTACGTTGAAATCGTCGAGCTTGTCCCGCCTGCCCCGAATGGAGTCGAGGGGAGTCCCGCCGAGGGGCCTGTCCCGAGCGGAGCCGAGGGGCTTGCCGACCACCCGTGGTTCCTGGGCTGCCAGTTCCACCCCGAATTTAAGTCCAAGCCCTTCGCGCCCCACCCGCTCTTCAAGGCCTTCATCCAAGCCGCCTACCGCAACCGTACCGCCGCCCGCGACCAAGCGGAAAGCCCCCGACCCGAAGTGGCGCAGAAGGAAGCTTAGGAACTTGCGCTGGTCTGCGCAGGCAGGAATGCCTGCGCCACTAAAATCAGGAAGAAGAAACCCCTTAAAGATAGTAGGGCAGACCTGCCTACCGCAGGCAGGCTCGGCACCCGCAATCAGGTAGTGTCTTAATTTCACACCGAGCCCCCAGGCCCCTGCCTGGGGGAAGCGAAAATCCCTGCGGCCTGCCTGCGGTAGGCAGGCGGGGGCCGCAGGGCTCGGTGTGATTTGGGCCGAGTTCCGAATCGCTCAAATCAAGACACTACCCGCAATCAATAGGGATTGCCTGCCGAGCGAAGACGCGGCCATAATAGCCGCCGGCTATGTCGTCCAACACCACACGCGAGATTCCCGTCGGCTCGTTGAAGCTCGGCGGGACGAACGGCCTGTTTCTGATTGCCGGTCCCTGCGTGATTGAATCGGAGGCCCACGCCCGCTCGATGGCCGAGCGCATCGCTGCGGTTTGTGCCGAATTGAAGTTGCCCTACATCTTCAAGAGCAGCTACGACAAAGCCAACCGCACCTCCATCAACTCCTATCGCGGCCCGGGCGTGGCCGAGGGATTGAAAATTCTTCGCCGCATCAAGGACAATCTCCGCCTGCCCATTCTCACTGACGTGCACGAGCCCGCGCAGGTCGCGGCGGCGGCCGAAGTCGCCGACGTGCTGCAAATCCCCGCCTTCCTCTGCCGGCAGACCGACCTGCTGCTGGCGGCGGGCAAGTCGGGCCGGGTGGTGAACATCAAGAAGGGCCAGTTCCTCTCGCCCGCCGAGATGAAGACCGCAGTGGAGAAGGTCGCTTCCACCGGCAACGAAAAGATTCTGCTCACCGAGCGCGGCACCAGCTTCGGCTACAACAACCTGGTGGTGGACATGCGCTCGTTTCCAATTATGCGCGGCTTCGGCTACCCGGTGGTCTTCGACGCCACCCACTCGCTGCAACTCCCGGGCGGAGAAGGGAAGCAATCGGGCGGCCAGCCGGAGTTCATCGAGCCGTTGGCGCGCGCCGCCGTCGCCGCGGGCGTGGACGGCCTCTTCCTCGAAGTCCACGACAATCCCCCCGCCGCGCTGTCGGACGCCTCCAACCAGCTCCCCCTCGCCCAGCTCAAACCCCTGCTCCAAAAACTCCTCGCCCTCGCCCGCGCCGCGCGAGACTAAGGCTGTGTGGGGCCGCAAGATCTTTTGGAGGACTAGGAGCGATGAGTTCAAACCAAGTAACACTACCTGACGTTGACGTCAATCGCGTTTATGCTGCTTTGAGGTCAGAACTTAACAACCTATCGGTCCAAAATATCCGAAACACAGTGGCCGCTGCAGGTTTCGACGTGACACGCATTCCAGCAGAATCAGAAGCGAGGGGTGGCGCGGGCAGTTGAGCAGAAGTAATGCTAGCCGTAGACCGCCTCTTTGGTGAAATGGCTCGCGATGCACAACTAACAGCCATTTCTATCCTAGCTGAGAGATTAATGCAGGGAGATGCAGAACGGGCTGAACGTATTCGGCAGCTTCTCCTGAGGCACGGCTTCGAGTTCATCGATGGAACCTTCGTCCCGGTTGGCTTGTTTGATTCTCGCGAAGCAGCCTACATTCCTCCTTCGTCCGGTGCCGAACAGGCGCGTGCAATGAGCAGACTTGTAAGCGGAGACGAAAGTGGAGCTATCACATCGGCTTGCGGTGCAGTTGACTTGGCTACACAGTCGATTTACGAGAGGCACGGGTTCGGAAATCCGGGACAGGTCGCCTTCCAGGCCAAAGTGAACACTGCTTTGCAGAATTTGCATGTGTTCGAGGAAATGCGGCAGGAGTTCGAAGAACTGGGCATTGCGCCCGCGGACGCTGCTACTGTTGTGGAAGACATGAGAAGAGCTACAAACCACGCCGCTCAAGCTCTTCAAACACTCCGAAGAGTAATGGGTGATGTCCACGGAACGAGACCTGCGCTTCGAAGGACAGCTTACGACTGCATCAAGTGGGCGTCTGCGGTATGCGGTCTCTTGGAAGGTAGGTGATGAACTCATCTGAATGCACTTGCACTTGAAACATTGACGGGCAATCAGGGAAAGTTTAGTGTTGCAGCCATGAGCCTCAAGATTGCGCGGCGAGTGTTGCAGACCGAGCTGGAAGCGCTGGAAGGTCTGCTCCAACGCCTGGACAAGACCTTTGAGGAAGCGGTGGAGCTGGTCTTCGCCGCGCCGGGGCGCGTGGTGGTGACCGGCATGGGCAAGTCCGGCCTGATTGGGCAGAAGATTGCCGCCACCTTCGCCTCCACCGGCACGCCGTCGTTTTTCCTCCACCCGGCCGAGGCCGCCCACGGCGACCTGGGCATGATCGTCCGCGGCGACCTGCTGCTGGCGCTCAGCTACAGCGGCGAGACCGAGGAGATCAACCAACTGCTGCCCGCCGCCAAGCGCCTGGGCATTCCCGTCATCGCGCTTACCGGCAACGGCAAATCCACTCTCGCGCAAGCCGCCGACGCTGTGCTCGACATCCGGGTCGAGCGCGAAGCCTGTTCGCTCAACCTCGCCCCCACCGCCTCCACCACCGCCATGCTGGCGATGGGCGACGCGCTGGCCGTCGCGCTGCTGGAGCGCCGCGGCTTCAAGGAAGAAGACTTCGCCCTGCTCCACCCCGGCGGCCGCCTGGGCAAGAAGCTGCAAAAGGTGGAAGACCTGATGCACACCGGCGACCAGCTCCCCTGCGTCAGCCCCGGCACGAAGATGCCGGACGTGATCTACGAGATGAGCCGCAAGGGCCTGGGCCTGACCGCCGTGGTTGAGGATTCTCACCCGGCCGGAAGCGGGGCAGGCCGCCTGGCCGGCGTCATCACCGACGGCGACCTGCGCCGCCTGATGCAGAAGCGCAAAAAGGGAATCCTGGAACTGACCGCCGCCGACTGCATGACCAAAAATCCCACCACCGTTCCCGGCGATGAGCTGGCCGGCGCCGCCCTGCGCCTGATGGAGGAGCGCAAGATCACCTCCATCCTGGTGGTGGACAGCCAGCGCCGCCTGCAAGGCGTCATCCACGTCCACGACCTCTGGACTACCCAACTGTTCTAGAGACTGGAGGCTGGAAGCTAGGAGCTAGAAACTGGTGCCTCTGTGGCTTCTGTCAAGCCAAATTGGCACTATCCACCGCCCTCGTCCGTGTATCCAAATGAGGGAGTCAAGAGGGGGTGGAACCATGCGCGAAACACCGCGGCAGTACAGCAAACGCATAGTCAGCTACGTAGGGAACCGGAAGCCACTCGCAATCCTGCGCGTAACTCCCAGGTGGTTGGCGCGCCTCAAGCGCGTCCCGCGCCGGGCAAATGGTCGATTGGAGAGATCGTCGCTCACCTCGCTGACGTTGAGTTGGTCATCGGCTACCGCATCCGCATGATGCTGAGCGCCAACCGCACGCCCATTCAAGCCATCGATCAGGACAAATGGGCGAAGAGCGGCGGCTACGGGAAGCGGGACGTGCGCAGGACCATCGAGGCGTTTGGCGCTCTGCGGGAAAATAATCTCGCCTTGCTTCAATCCGTTCCAAAGAAGAAGTGGAGCAACTACGGATTGCACGCGGAACGCGGCCGGGAAAGCATCGCCCACACGGTTCGCCTCTACGCCGGCCACGACCTCAATCACCTGAAGCAGATTGATGGCATCCTGAAGCAATTCAGGCGCGGGTCGAGAGCCGCATGACCGAGCTCACGGTTTGGTTTGAGCGCAGGTTCAAGTTCCCGGTTGAGCTCTATCCTAACCTGTGCATGCGCCTGCGGGGCGCGCCGGCACGACTGGAAGAGTTGGTGCGCGACCTCGCCACGGAGCAGCTGGTCCGCCAGCTCGGTGGCAAGTGGTCCATCCAGGAAAACGCCGGTCACCTGCTCGACCTGGAAGCGCTCTGGCTCGCGCGCCTGGATGACTACCGCACCGGCGCGGAAACCTTGGCTCCCGCCGACCTCACCAACCGCAAGACCTTCGAAGCTTGCTACAACCAGCGGCCGTTGGCGGAGATACTGGCGGTTTTTCGCCGCGCCCGCGCGGATACGATAGAGCGCTTGGAGAGTTTCCCGGCCCCCCTCTTTGCCCGTACCGCGCTGCATCCACGGCTGAAGACTCCCATGCGTTTGGTTGACCTGCTCTACTTCGTCGCCGAGCACGACGACCACCACCTGGCCCGCATCTGGGAGCTCCGCCGCCAGTCCGGTTGATGATTGACGAATGGCGGCCCGCCCTGTAACGTGCCGCCCGTATGCCGAAATCCCGAACAGCAATCCTCCGCCGCGCCCGCAAGATCAAGCTGCTGCTCACCGACGTGGACGGCGTCCTGACCGACGGCAGCATCTCCCTGCTCTCCGAGCCTGACGGAAGCGCGCGCGAGATCAAAACCTTCAACTCCCAGGACGGCGCCGGCCTGCGCCTGCTGCAACGCGCCGGCCTGCGCACCGGCATCATCACCGGCCGCGCCTCGGCCGCCGTCGCCTATCGCGCCCGTGAGCTCAAGATGGATTTCGTCGAGCAGGACGTTTTTGAAAAACTGCCCGCCTACCAGCGCATCTTGGCTGAGGCCGGCTTGAAGGATGACCAGGTTTGCTTTGTCGGTGACGACGTAACCGACCTGCCGCTGCTGGTCCGCGTGGGCTTGGCGGTGGCGGTGGCCAACGCGCGCCCGGAGGCCAAGAAACGCGCCCACTACGTCACCCGCGCCCGCGGCGCCCAGGGCGCCATCCGCGAAGTGGTGGACCTGCTCCTCCGCGCCCACGGAAAATACAACTCCATCCTCCGCCAGTTCCGCTCCTAGCCACTGGTCACTGGAATTGGAGCGGGAGACGGGGATCGAACCCGCGACATCCAGCTTGGGAAGCTGGCGTTTCCGGAGAGCCAAAGAGAATCAATCGGCTACGCGCAGGATGTGCTCTAGTTGTACACAGTCAGAGCCCAGTATGTCTGCGGACACAGATACCCTATTGGCCGCCTGGACAAGCCTATACAGCTAATGTGCAGAGAGCATCCATAATAAGGCATTCCCGCCTCGACGGCTATTTCTTCCGTTTAACGAATTGCGCGAGTTATGTTCTCCGCTTGGATAGGATCGAGTTGGTGGATCAGGCGCCGCGCGCGAGCCTGCAACTCCTGCACGTAGGGCGCATAATGCTTCTCAGCCACGGGGACGGTGATGCCGAGCAACTTGGCCACATCATAGAGACTTGCGCCCTTTTCCAGCAGCCGGACGGCAAAGGTATCGCGGAAGCGGTGCGCGTGACCGGCTTCGATGCCGGCGCGGCGAAAAACCCGGCGCAATAACCCATCCACGTTGCGCAGCGGCTTGCCGGCGCGGGTCGTGAATACGAGCGGGTTGGCGCGTTGAATCTCGGTCTGCCGTTCCAGGTGTTCGGTTAAAGCCGAGCGCAGCGAGGGGTGCAAAGACAACGACACCAGGCGGCCGCGTTTCTGGGTGCGGAGGACGAGCTGGTCGGTGCCAAAATCGAGCGCCTTCTTCGGCAGACTTACCACATCGGAGAGCCGTAGGCCGGTGTAAAGGAACATCATCACCAGAGCCAGGAGCTCAGGCCGCTGCTGGACCAGGCGCTCGTGGACGATCCGCTCCAGCTCCTCGAGGCTGAATGGCAAGGTCTTGCCGCCTTCGGTGTTGAGCCGGGGGACGCGCACGGGGTTTTCGGCCAAGTAGTGGCAATCGAGAGCATAGGAAAACACGCGTCGCAAGATGCGCAGATCAGATTTGATCGTCTCCGCACTGAGGGTATTGCTGCGATGGGGATGACGATCGCGCAAGCGGTCGCCGATGTAGTTGGAAATGATCAGGGGTGAGATGAAGGCCACTTGATCGACCGAGTGGGCGCGCAGAAATTGACCGAAGCGGTGCAGGACAAATTCGTACTTGCGAAGGCTGGATGTCTTAAGGTGTCCGTGGATCCAGGCTAGGAAGGCTTTTTCAAAATCTTTCCAGGAGATGTGTTGGACGCCGGCTTCCAGTTCGAGCTCCAGCCGGGCCCGGCGCTGGGCGGCTACATTGCGGTCCTGAGTATCGAGCGATCGCCGCTTGATCTTGCGGCCCAGCACGGAGCCCCGCGCCCACCAAATTCTGCCGCGCCGGTAGATGGTGATCATTCCAGCACACTCACCCCTTGCCGATCTCGTAGGAAAGTCGAAACTAACTGGAGCGCTTCAACTTTCCCTGGGAAAGAGGTAGAGTCATCAGGAACCTTGAAGACATCTTTGAAAAATGCACCGACACTCCTATTGGTCACTTGACCGACCACATAAGCTTCTTCTGAAATACCGATGAGGTGATAGCGATCAGGGTAATTTGTTGGATAGACCTGACCCTGATTTCTTTCATAATCTTCAGGGTTGAATGCTACATCGATTCCAGACACTTTCGGCACAAACTGGATTCCATAGGCATCCGACAAAGTGCTCGGATTTAGCTTTTGGCGGAAATGAAGTTGAATAACAGTCAAACGATCTTCGGAAAAAAACAGAATGACCTGCTTAAAACCTGGTACTTGGCGAAAGTATATTTTTGTGTAACGGACTGATTTGTCGATCCAGGCTGAAATCGGTGTGCTCAGCTTCTGATTTTCCTTGACCTTCTTGGGTGTCCCCAAGATTGCAATGGCTTCCTCGATTGTAGATTCACCAAGCGTCAGCCCATGCCATGAGTTGGGTTGTTGGGCGCTCGAGGAAGGGATACAGAGCAAGGCCCCGATGGTGAAAAACAGATAGGTTGCGATCCTGGTTTTCCAAAACATAATCGACCTCCTTCAATCTACTGCACCATCAAGCGATAGAAGATAGCGGCCCGGATTTCCTTGGGCTCTCGGGTTACAGTAAGCAACCGGGCGCTGCGCGGGCCGGGCTCAACCGGAGTTCCATTGAGCAGGTGCCAGATGACGTAGTCCTGTTTCTGGCGCAGGCTCATAAGGGCTTGGTGGGCCTGGCGCTTACACTGGACAATTTCTTCCAAGTCTTCCTGGCGGAGAGTGCAATCGAGATCGCCGCTGGGTCTTTTGGGCCTGCGCTTGCGGACGAAATCAAACTCGATCAGCTTGCCCATTTGCGCTTCGCTCCGGCACGCTTTGGCGGTCGCTTCAAGCCTTCTTTCTTGATCTGAGCGGCACGCCCGACCTCGGGATAAACACGCCGCCGGGCTTGCTCGAGGGCCTGGACAAGCAATCCTCGATGCCCGACTCCGATGTATTCCGTCATACCGAGCGCCCTCAATTTCTGGTCGCTAAGGTGACAGGCCAGGAATTCCTCGCCAAGCAAACGTATGAGATGAGAGGGTGTTTTACGAAACCCTTTTGCTAAATCATCCCAAGCCATCTTCCTCTCGCGTGACCAGCGAATGTTGAATTGTATCCTATCGTTTTCCACGTCTAGCAAATGCTAGGCGTAAAGCTAGGAAAAGGCAAGAAATATAATCCTTGACAATGCCCTAGCAACTCAATATCTTTTCGCTACCATATGTCTATCAAGAGAGCACAGGTGAACATCCGGTTGCACCCGCAAGAGCGACGCCAATTCAACTCGCTGGCGCGGAAAAAGCATAAAAAGCTGAGCGAGTGGTTCCGGGACCTAGCGCGGCGGGAGCTGGAGCGGCAGGAAGCGAAGCGAGACGGAAGGGGAGTAGGTGCGCCCGAGGCGCATCCGCCTGGGGCGGAGAAGTAAAGCGTGGGGATCGAGCGGCACTACCGAATCAGAGAAGCAGCGCGGCTGTGCGGCGCCGGCAGCCGGCGGACGATGCTGCGCTGGCTGGAGTTGGATGGCTGGGTGCCACCCCGGCGGCATCGTGGGCGCGTGATCCTGGTGCCCGAGCACGCGATTCAGCGAATTCTAGATCGCCGGGCCATGCGGCCCAAATACCTGCAAACCGACCGCACCCAAAAGCTTGCAGGCAAACCACAACCTGAACTTGTTTCGCAAACCTGAAGAAGCGCCTTATGGCAACAGAGCACGTTACTTGTCCGACCTGCGATGCAACTCTGAAACGGCTGCCAACCCGCTACGGGTTTCTGCCCCACTACCTCTGTCAGGAAGAAAATTACGTTTGGGCGCGGACGCCGGAACGCGAGTGGATTCTGTGCGAATTTGTACAGCGCCACGTTGCCATCGAGATACCGCAGGCGGTGGTGCGATGATTCTCCTACGCGCTTCACGCTACGGAGGACAAGCCCTTCTACACGCTGCGCACTACCGACGGCAAGCGAGTTTGGCTGCTGCTGCTCAAACCAAACGCGAAGCCCCTCCTTCGCTAACGGGAAACTCCCGTGTGGAACCCCCCCAACGGCAGCAGCAGCCATTCGGTTCTGCCTACCCTACCTGCGGTAGGCAGGCGCAGGCAGGCCAAGGAGAGAACCGATGAGCGAGAAAGCCGAGGAAGCCAAGAAGGTAAAGATTGAGCTGGACCCGCGCGTAGCGGCGATGCTGGTGAAGCATCTCCAGCACGAAGCGACGGTTTTAGGGCAGGTGGAAGGACTCGAGTACATCACGCTGCGCGAGTTGATTGACCTGATTGACGACGTGGAGAAGCAGTTGAACCAGCAAGGCGTGACCACATGACCTTTTGGCTTTCGGTGCCGTTGCCGCCAGCCTGCGCAGGCAGGCCCGACTGGATTTCTGCCTCGGCGGACAGTTGGATGCCGCCGGCGGCTCGCCTGGGACTGCTGGCCTGGTTGCTGCTGGTGGCCGGGCTGCTGAGCTACCTGATTCGAGCAGGAAGGCCTGCCGCGGCAGGCAGGCCGGAGTCAAAGAAGAGGAAGTGATGAAAAGCAAAGCCCCGGAATTCTGCCCGAAACACCCGAAGGAAAAGCTGGTCGAGGTACAAGCCCCGGAAGGCCTGGGAGACGCGCTGGCCTGTCCGGTCGGTGACTGCAACACTCTCGTGATCCTCGACCGGAAGAAGCCAGCCAAGATTCAGCCCTTCTTGAATGACCAGGACGTAGGCGTGCGGCTGGCGCACGGAAAGATTGGAGTGAATGCCGAAGGCAGCCGGACGGCGGTGCTGGAATTCCGGCTTTACCTGAATCGCAACCGGCTGCGCGAGCTCCACCTGCCAGACTCTCTGATAGAGGCCTACGAATTAATGGATCGGCCTGGCTGCTTGCAGCGTGCCGACCTGGACCTGGAAATTCCAGAGCAGACGATGGAGTTTCGCCTGACGCCGAAGCAGAAGGGTCCGAGCCTGAAACTGGTAAGTGTGGCGATTTTTGATTTCAAGCTGAAGAAGATCGAGCACAAAGGCACCGGCAACCCGGAGGACAAAATCCAACTGCTGTTTCAAACCCGAACCGACTTTGACCGCGACCTTGCTATCTGGCTTTCGGCAGTGTTGGGAACGGAATTGATCCTGCGGACTTATCCCACCCAGCGGCGCCTGCCGGAAACGGAGCCGTGATGCGCGCAATCGTGCGAGAGCTACTGAGCGCACCGCCCGATCCAGGCTGCCAGCACTGCCACGGCACCGGCTGCATGTTTCTGGAGTCACCACAACCCGGCGTCACCGTCGTGAGCGCCTGCGTTTGTCTGCGGCGAGCGGTACGGCGGGCAGAGCTTTGGTTCTGGCTGGGGTTCGTAGCGGCAACCGGCTTGGGCGTGATTCTGCTTTCCCTGCTCAGGAGCTTCCCATGAGTTGGCTGGAATTGTTCGGGCTTGACTTTGGCGACGATGAAGTGGAAGCCGGCTTTTTCGCCCTGAAACCGAAAAAGTGCCAAACGCGCAGGAGCGCCAAATATAAGCAGGTCCCTCGACTTCGCTCGGGATGACAAGAAAGAAGGTCGGCATGAAAGTTTGTGGTGAATGCGCTCGGGACTTTGAGGAAGGAAACAAAGGAATCAATTTCCGCTACGAGTGGTTCTGCTCGGCGATCTGTTTGCTGAATTGGCTGCGTGGTTTGTTGGAGGAAGCCAAGAATCATCTGAAAGACATTTTGAGATTGAAAGTTTATGAGTACTCGAATTCTCTTGATCGCATGGAGAAAAGGATTCTTCGGAAGATGGTCAATTGCAAGAATTGCAAGCAACCCTTTCCGAAGAATCGCCCTAGCCAAAAATTCTGTTCAAACAAATGCAGGCATAAATTCTGGCAGAAAAACGCAGAAGCAACGAATCCCGTAGGAGCGGCAATCGATGGTTGAGCCGAATCCCAACGGCGGACGGGGAATATCAGAACAAGAGAAGGCCACACAAGGCCAGCAAACGGGCATTGGAGAGCCTGTGATCTGCGCTTATGCCCGCTGCGGAAAAACCTTCCCGCTCAGGCGGAAAGGCCAAAGGTTCTGCTGCGCCAAATGCTGTCTAGCAGCCTGGAAGGAAAAGCGGGAAGGCACGGCGACCGTCAACGAGGAACCGGCGCCGGTGCTGGGGATAGTGCTGGTGATGAACGGCAGCAGTGACGGCGACAAGACCAACGTTCCCTGCGGCTTCTGCCATCGGCTCAACAAGGTGGATTTGAAAAAGGACGGGCGGCAGAAGGCCGTCTGCCGCTGCGGGGCGCGCTACTTTTTCCGCTATCGGCGGCGGGCGTTGGGCGATGGCAGCGGGCGCGTCGGCTATCAAGGGGAATCGGGTTGGAAGAAGTGCAAGCAAAAGGTCTTTTTCATATGAGCACGATTTCACAACGCCAGCTTGGAAGAGATACTTGTCTGCACAAGCAGGCTTCGCATCTGCTGGCCATCGATATTTGCGGAGGGGCTGGCGGCTGGGCCATTGCCGCGCGCGGCCTTCCAATCAAGATCGTCGCAGCCATTGACCATGCCGAGGATTGCTGTGCGACTTAAAGGCCAAAGTGCACAGGTCTGCAAAAACAGTGAAGAAAAAGAGGGCAGGGAAATGAACACGCAGCTTGAGCAGCTGGCGGCGTTGCTGGGGCATACCGGCTACACGATTGACCGCTGGCTGTACAGCAGTCCCGGACCCGAGATCATTCTGGCGCTGTGCTGCGGGCGGGTCACGGTGAGCAGTGAGCGGCGGGGGAATTTCACCTGTGAAAAGTGCGGCAAGCTGATGGCCCCCGTGCAGATCCGCAACGATGCAGCTGGGGCGACTTGCATCCGGTGCGGCTGCACCGACAACCGGGCCTGTGAAGGGCACGAGCCTTGCGGCTGGGCGGTGGTGGACCGCGCCCGCGGAATCGGCATCTGCACAAGCTGTTGTCAGCCCCTTGTGGTCGTGGCGTGAGCAGCAAACGGCGAATTCGGCGGAAAAGTTGCCAGCGCAAGCGGGCTTATGCCTGGCGCGAGTTGGCACTTTTCGATGTGCGAGATTTACGCCAAAAAGGAGAGGACGTGCACACCTACCGCTGCCGCTGGGGCAAGCACTGGCACGTCGGCCATGAGATGAAAAGAGTACGCCGGTTGATCGAAGGCGGTTCACCGTAAACACACGATGACAGGAAAAGGGAGGACAAAGAGTTGCTCGGTAAAAGGCTGTGAAAGACAACACTATGGCCGCGGACTTTGCCAAAAACACTACATGCAGGTTCGTCGGAACGTGGGCTTTTTGGGGTTCACCGCCTGTGCGGTAAGAGATTGTTTTCGCCCTAAAATTGCGCGGAAACTTTGCAACATCCATTACCGAAGAAAACACCGAACCGGGAAACTCACGATGTCCCGAGCCCCGAATGGAGAAGGAAACATTTGCTTAGGTTACCGGAGGTTCACATTCACCGACCGGCAGATATCCGAACACCGGCTGGTAATGGAGAAACTTCTGGGCCGCCGATTGAGCAGGAGCGAAATAGTGCATCACCGCAATGGCAATCGGCTCGACAATCGGATTGAAAATTTGCAAATCGTGAGTCAGAGCGAACACACCAAGCTCCACAAAGGGAGGCGGCCATGAAAAGCAAGAAAAGCAAAGCGATAGCAACCTCAGACGCGGCAGCACAGGCGCAACAGCCAAAGTTCAAGCGCGATCTGCCGGACGCGAGTGCGCAGCGGCCGGTGCTGATCCGGGCGATCCCGATCGAGGGATTCTACGACTGTTGCCGCTGTGGCCGGGAGGGCCTTGTGAATGCCGCCACAGACGGGCACCTCTACTGCCGGCCCTGCGCGGGCGACCTGGTGGAAGCAGGGCAGGCTCAGGTGGGCGGTTATGCGACCGGGGCGCCGCACGCTTGCCAGAAGGAAAGCCAAGCATGACCGCGGCAGCGTCCTCTAAGCCCATCTTCGAGGGGAAGCTACCTCAGCCTGGCCAGGAGAAAGCCTACGAACATCGCTTTCTGCACTGCGTTACTTGCCAAAAGGAGTTCGCCTTCACGATCGAGGAGCAGCGGTACTACGCCGAGCGCGGCTACAAGGAACCTCGGCACTGCCCCACCTGCCGGGAGGAGCGACGCACGCGACGGAAAGAAGCAGGCAGCCTGCACCGGCACCCGCGCCACGACCCGCGCCGCCGCCGCTGAGGGGAGAAAAAGAAAATGGCACAGGCGATCCATGAGATGGAGAATGGCCAGGTGCTGGTGCGCTGCCCTGACTGCGGCTGGGAGCGCATCTACGAGGACAACCGCAACCCCGCCGGCCGGTGCTTCGAGCAGACCTGGGACACGCGGGCGCGGGCCGAGAAAGGCTTCCAGGTCCACCTACAGAAGGCCCACCACGGCACTAAACCAGCATGACAAGGAGAAGAAATGAGCCAGCAAGTTTTGGGTACGAACCGAGTCAACTTATTTTTGGAATGCGTCAGTGATGACGCACGCAAGAGTGAAGAGTTCTTAAGGCTCCTCGCGGAATACACCAAAGCAATCAGGGAAAACATCGTGAAGCGCATGCAGATGGAAGCGTTAGCGGTTTATCTTCGCATAATTTATAGCTGGCATGGTTCTGATAGTCGAGAGGCGCAAAAGATGGAAACAGACCTCAGAGCCGCATTGCCCACCACCTATCTCGAGCACTGGATCGCCAAGAGAATCCTGACATCGTGAGCGTGCAGGCCATCAGTTGGGTGCTGGAGAATTCGCAGGCGCGGCTCGGCGACCGCTGCGTGCTGATTGCGATCGCAAACCATGCCGACAGCCGGGGCAACAACGCTTGGCCTTCAGTACGGACGATAGCGCGGGAAGCCCGGCTCTCGACACGGCAGGTGCAGCACGCGCTGAAGCGACTGTGTCAGATTGGAGAGCTGGAGGTTCAGTGGGGCGCCGGCCCCCATGGCACCAACCGCTACTGCCTGAAGCAAGTGAGCCAGTGATTTCTATTTCGCCGCTGTGAATAACCCTGTGGAAAAAGCACTATTTTTCGGGGGCGAAAAATCTTCGGGGGCGAAGCGACCTTTTCCACAGGAAAATAACTCATTAGAATAGTACGACTTAGCCTGGGGGCGAAAAATCTTCGGGGGCGAACCCATGTTCGCCCGAACCGTCCTAGTATAACCGTCCTATAAGAGGAGCCAAGAAGGCAGCATGCCCTTGTGCAACCTGTGGAAAAACTCTTCTGTGGAAGGAAACCGACCGAGAAAAACACCATGCCCTGGGCATTGAAAAAACCCTGCGCACACTCAGGTTGTCCACTCCTGACGCGGCAACGCTTCTGCGATGTTCACACCAAAGAACACCGCAAAGCCTACGATGCTACCCGACCAACCGCAGCACGCAGAGGCTACGACTACAACTGGCGCGAAACACTTCGCAAACAAGTCCTAGCTCGAGATCCGATTTGTACTTCCTGCCATCAAGAACCATCTACTCATGCAGACCACATCATACGGAGAAGCGACGGAGGCCCCGACGAGCTGGAGAATCTGCGCGGACTATGCGAGCGATGTCACAATCGCAGAACCGCCCACGAACAAGGCTTCTCTTCCAATGTGGGGGTATAGGGGGTGTGTTTGTATGGAATACTCTCCTAGACCGTTGTGCCAATGGCTTACACGCGGTCGAGGGTTTCGTGAGGGGGGGGGTGTTTAGAAATGGCGAAACGAAAAAAAGACAAGCCCGCGGACCACCTAGAAATTATCTACGTCGAACCTCGAACTCTCAACCCTTCTAAGTACAACCCCCGCAAAATCAAACCCACCGAGTTCAACAAACTCCGTCGCTCCATACGAGAGTACGGCTTCGTTGAACCGATCGTAGTCCGCACCGATGGGAATCAGATCATCGGTGGACACCAGCGCCTACGCGCCGCCATTGCAGAAGGACTCCGGAAAGTCCCGGTTGTTTTTCAAGACATCAGCGACGCACGGGCCAAAGCGCTGAATCTAGCTCTTAACCGAATCAAAGGCGATTGGAGCATGCCCATGCTCCGCGAGGTCCTGGCGGAGTTGGAAGGAATCGACAAAGTTGACCTGGGCCTGACCGGCTTTGACCGGCGAGAAATTGAGGACATGATCGCCGACGTCAGAAAGGGCGAAATTGAAGAACTTGACCTACGCCCGCCGCCAAAGCTGATCTGGATTCTTACCGGAATCCCCATCAACGCCTATGGTTCTGTCCGAGAACACATCGCGGCGCTCGAAAAAGAGGCGGAAATCGTGGTGCAAAGCACCCGAGATTAGATAACCCCCCCCTGTATGCTAGGGTCTAGGTTTGTACGAATTGACTTTACAAACCTACCCCCTATCTTTACAACTAGGACGTAGTTAAGGGGAATGCGATGACAATGAGGCTGGAGTTTCCGCAACCGCTGGCGGCTCAGCAAGCCTTCCTCTCCAAGCTGGATGCGACCGCTTTCCCGCCGCAAACTATGTTCATCTTCACGGCCAACTCGACGAAATACCTAGAGGATCGGTTCCTTTCACGCTGGCGCTGGCTGGACTTCTCCGGTTTCCCTGCTCAGGAGCTTGCCAGGACCCATTTGACAGGTCTCAGGCTCCTGGTAACGAACGATGCCACGGAAATCCACTCCTACCAGCGCAGAATCGCTGACCACCCACCAGGACGCGTTACAACGCGAATCCGAGGGGGTTTCGGAAGGGTTGGTCTGCGTCAACACCCGCTGTCGGCTTCAAACCCAAAAAGTCCCCGCCTACGCCAAGGCTTCCTCCTACGCCCTTCGGGCTACGGAGGACGGGTCGGCGGGCAGGCAGGTAGGTAGGAACAAGAAGAACACGCAGGTCCCTCGACTACGCTCGGGATGACAGAAAAGGAGGTCGGCATGAAAGTTTGCGGTGGATGCGGTCAGGATTTTGAGGAGGGGATCAAGGGGATGCGCGATGATGCCCGTTTTAGAGCTGGGGAAAAAGCTCTCCTTGGTGCAAGCTGACCACCAAGAACCGTATCGGCACCTGATGCCATGACTGAAAAACGCACCGTCGAGTGGCTCTCTGAAATCAAAGGAAGGCTTGGCCGACTAGAGCTGCTGATTCCGGAACGTGAGGAGGCACTGGACTCTGCCATCGCATGCCTGCGACAACAGGCCGACTTTCGCCGCCTCGGTAGAAAAGGTCAGAAGGCCCGGCAGAAGAAATATAGCCGTAGAGACTACCGCCGCTGGGGCAAGCTGGGCGGCCGTCCGAAAAAGAAATAGCGGAACAGATGAATGCCTAAGACCGACAACAAATCGCTGCAGCTGAAGGTTGAACTCCGCCGGCAGGTGCTCCACGAGGCCAAGTTGGGCGACCTCCAGGTGCTAGACCTCTATGCAGGGGAAGGCTTGATCTGGCAGGAAGTAAGCAAGCGCATGCGTGTTCACGGCTACACGCCGGTGGACAATATGCCCCGTATGCCGGGAACCCTGAAGGCCAAGGTGACGGCCAGCTTCCTCCAGGCGTTTGATATGAGCCGCTACAACGTGGTGGACGTGGACACCTACGGCGAACCCTGGCTGTCCTGGGGAGAACTGTTTCCACGCATCGAGCAAAAGACGGTGTTCTTCCTGACCCACGGCGCAGTCAGCGGCGCCGGCGGCGCCAACGTCAGCAAGTATGCGCGCGAGCTGATGGGCATCCCGAAAGATTGGCCGGTTCCGATGAAGCGCGAGCTGGCGGTCTTTGCCGACCGTTATATCCTGCTCCGCCACATACCAACGGCGCGAGTTGCCAAGGGTTATCGGATCGTACTGCGCAACGTCACCTACTACGGTTTGATTTGCCAATCCACTCAACTTTCGCTAGGGTTTAAGGGCAGAGCACAATAAGGAAGGGGAGGGAAACATGAGCAAAAAATGGGTATTACATCGAATAGTGGCCAAGCCCGTCACCTCCGCTTCCGGGGCTTGTCGATCCTGCGGAGCTTGACGGGCCGCACCATGGCGCGGGTAAGGGCGACCATCCGCTCATAGGCGGTTACCCCACGGACGGGAACCTCGAACTCCTCTTTCATCTGGGCCTGGGTCGGCTGGTAGCTGGCTCGGACCACTTCGAGGCTCTGGGGTGTGGCTGGCTTGCGGTTCATGGTCGCATCCTTGTCTGGTACAATGACCGGTCATGCCTGACGGTAACGACCCGCACCACTTCGATTTTGACCTTGACCGAGGCATCCGATCTCAGGTCGTAGAAAAGCTCGAATCAAGCCCAATACTCTCCCTCACCAAGGGTGTCGGGCCGCAGGCAAGCGGCATCTACGCCCTCTACTACAAGGGCGATTTGGTCTATATCGGCAAGGCATCCAAAGGAACCACCCAGAGCCGGAGAACCCTGCGTAGCCGATTCTCTGAGCATATAACCAAGATCGACAGCCGCCAGAACATCACCCGCGCGGATATGGAATGCCGCTACCTGACCTTCATCAGCGAGTGGTGGGTGTTTGCCGCCGAGTTCGCGCTCATGGCTCACTACATCCCTGAATGGAACGATAGTGGATTCGGGAGCAAGGTGCCAGGGAAGGGCCGTCCGGGAACAAATAGGGTGAGCCTCTGGGATGCGATGTTCCCACCTACGACGCGATGATGGGCCGGTCACAGCGTTTTCCGTTCCGACACACGATCCAAAAGCAATGGCGTTTTCGGGCGTGATGGGCGGTCTTCCACTTTGTAGAAGTCATCGGGCCATTCCGAACCTTAACGATCAGGTCACACACAACGAATCCAGTCTCGCCTGCCATCCGCATGAAGTCGCAATGAGCCCAGCGCGAGCGATGGTTATTCACCATGTCGGTGATCTTCGCAAGCAGAAGGCCGTCCTGTTTCAGAACCCGCTTGGCCTGCAATAGAAACGGTGGGTACAGGTAGCTGAGATTCCAGTTGTGTTGCTTGCCACAGGCGACCGTCGCCCCGAAGTCAACATCAAACCGCTTCTTGCTTTTGTCCCTGCCCTGCGGTCCAACGTGCGGCGGGTCGTAGACAACCACGGAAAACAAATCCGATTCCACCCCAGGCATTTCTCGATTGTCGGCAATGATATCCGGCTTGTATCGGGGGTCGATATCCATGGACACAACACTGCGAGTTGAGCCAGCCCAAAACCTGCCGGCATTGTAGGTTGCGTCCAGAATCGGGTCCGGCGGTATCACGGAGTAGAACTCAAGCATTGCTTCGATGAGTGCGGAGTCCTTCCCGGACCATACGCTACTCAGGGGCTTGTAGCCTGAGAAGTGCATACCCCTAACTCACCAGGTCCTTGTACCGCAGCCGATGGCCATCCATGAGCCGCACAATGGCTCCCATCTGCTTGAGGGTGTCCAACTCGCTCAGGTTGTGACGGGAGACAAACTCGCCCACGTAGCGGTGGAGATGGCGGGGGCTCAGCCTATGGAAGGTTCCCATGTGCGCCCTCTTGAGCATCGACCAAAAGGACTCTACGCCGTTTGTGTGAATTGGCCCTCGGACATACTCAAGGAGGGAGTGTGCGACTGCTTCCCGGTTCGGCAGTGCATCGTATGCGCGGGCCTCGTCTGTGTATACTTTCGCACCCGACTCGATGCTGTCAAGCACAAATCCCTGGAGCGTTTCTCCGTCGGTCCTGTCAACCACTTGCGCCCGAACCTTGTTGCTGGCGCGGTCCTTGACGCCAACCACTGCGGTTTTGCCAGACGGCCCGCGCCCTTCCATCCCGGCCCGCTTCGACTTCGGCATGTTGCGTCGCTTTCCGCCGAAGTAGGTCTCATCCGCCTCTACCGGTCCGGCAAACTGGCCGGTCTCCTCAATACCCATCCCCTTGCGGATGCGGTGCGCCAGGTGCCAGGCGGAACGCTGGCTGATATCCAGCTCCCGGTGGAGCTTCATGCTGGACACGCTCTTGAGGTTGGTTGCAATGAGGTAGATCGCATGGAGCCAATCGCGGTATCCGATGTTAGAGCCTTCCATCGGGGTCCCGATCTTGGTGCTGAACTTCTTGCGGCAGTCGCGGCAACGGTAGGGCTGTGACGGATGCTTGGCACCAACCAGCACGTTCAGCGATCCGCACTCGGGGCAGGCGATGCCATGCGGCCAGCGCTGGGCGATGAACCACTGCTCCGCCGTCGCATCATCGGGGAACAGATTAAAGAATTGCCTGGTGGAGAGCCCCTTCCTGAAATGTTTTCCCGGTGCCCTACAAGCCATTGTCGCCTCCTGATTTATGAGGCAATCTTACTACTTAGTGTCCACAGTATCAAGGGAAAAGTGAGCGAGGGGCGAAGTGTGTTTGTAGAATTGCGGTATGACGACAGCAGAGATTGATCGAAACCATGCCGATCTGCTGCTACAGGAGAAGCGAACCGAGTCGGCTGGCGACTTACCAGGGCTGTATCAATTGCAAGAGCCGAGAGATGATCCCATCCGATTCACCCCTGGCGCGGCAGGCGTTGGCCGGTTCACCACACCCTGAAATGCGTTGACAAAGCTGGCCCCTAGGTTTAGACTGGAGGTGCAGGGGGGCAATCATGGCTGAGCAAACTGCCATCAGTTGGACGCAACACACTTGGAATCCCTGGCGCGGCTGCACCAAGATCAGCCCCGGATGCAAGCACTGCTACATGTTCACTGCTCAGGAGAAGCGGGCCCGCCAAACCGGAAACCTTGAGATGTGGAACCCCGAACGGGTCATCAAAACCACCACCTGGCGGGAACCTGCACGCTGGCAGCGCAATGCAGAAGCGGCAGGCAAGACGGAAAACGTATTTACCTGCTCCTGGTCGGATTTCTTTCACCCCGACGCCGACCAATGGCGGGCAGAGGCTTGGAACATCATCGAACGATGCCCCAATCTTATTTTTCAGATTCTCACCAAGCGCCCGGAACGCATCATGCAGCCGGAAGAAAATCGTCTCCTGCCTTGGGCGCCCTGGGAAAAGCCCTGGCCGAACGTGTGGCTAGGCGTGAGCGTTGAGAATCCCGACTATCTCTGGCGAGTTGACGAACTTCGGAAAATCCCGGCGCACGTCAGGTTCATTTCCGCTGAACCTTTGCTTGCGCGGCTGGTCGGACTGAATCTGACCGGCATTGATTGGGTGATCGTCGGAGGCGAGAGTGGATCGGGCTTCCGACCCATGCCCCACCAATGGGCCCGAGAAATTCTCGGACTCTGCAAAGCCCAAGGAGTTGCCTTCTTCTTCAAACAATCCGCCGCCGCACGCACGGAGATGGGCACCCAACTTGACGGAAGGGAATGGAAAGAGTACCCTCCTGCCCGCTCTCCTGCCCGAACGGCAGGCGGGCCGGACGGTCAAGAGGCCATCCAACCAATTTCCTGAAAGGGAACCAGCGCGGATTTCGCATTGGCTCCCCAGCGTTCCCCGTGGGACGGCGCGGACCACCAAAGAAGCCGACCTCAATTCGCCTCAAACAAGGAAATCCAGGCAAGCAACCCATCAACAACCGGGAGCTCAAACCTCCTAAGGGCAGGCCGCAGTGTCCCAACTGGCTAACTGACGATGCCAAAACCTGTTGGGAGCGCACAGTTCCCATCCTGATGCGTCTCGGCCTGCTCACCCTGGTGGACGGGGACGCCCTGGCGGGCTACTGCGACGCCTACGCCAAGTGGAAAGAGGCAACTGAATGGTTGAATCAGAACGGGTTTGTGTTTGCCGTCCGTGGAGAGCCAACCATCGAGCACCCAAAAGGCCCGATCAAGTACATGCAGCAGTGGCCCCAGGTCTCGATCGCTCAAAAATACCTGAAGCTGATGCAGAATTTTGCCGGAGAGTTTGGACTTACTCCAGCGGCGCGGGCGCGGCTAGAGCTTTCGCCCAACAGGGATGACGAGGATGAGTTCGACCGGGAATACTTCGGTCCGGCGGCGGCGGCGCAAGCGGATCCCGAAGAAAAGTGGAAAAACTGAAGAACGCTTTTGGTACGACCAGCGGGCCGCTGAACGCGCCGTAGCTTTCTTTCCCCGATACCTCACAGTAGTCACATCAGACTCGGGCTGGCAACCTTTCCATCTAGCTGAATGGGAAGCTGACACTCTCCGACAGATTTTCGGCTGGAAGCGCCGCGTTCCCGGCCTTCCTCGCCATCGGTGGCCTCGGCGGTATCGAATCATCTACATCGAAATCCCCAAGAAAAACGGGAAGTCCACTTTCATGGCGGGGGTCGTGCTCTACGTCTTGCATTGCGACAACGAACCGAGCGCGGAAATCTATTCAGTGGCTGGCGATGTAGGACAAGCCAACATTGTCTTCAACACGGCACAAGAAATGACCCGCAACAGCCCCAAGCTGCGGCACCGCACGGATTCCTTTGCCCGCAGCATGTTCATCCCCAAAACCGGTGCAGTCTACAAATTGTTCAGCTCAGATGCTGCTACCAAGCACGGCTTCAATCCCCACTTAGTCGCCTTTGACGAGTTTCATGCCCAGCCCAACGACAAACTCTACAACATTTTCAGAACTTCTGGCGCCGCCCGGCGCCAACCCTTGCTCATGATCGTCACCACAGCGGGTTTTGATCGGAACTCAGTTTGCTACCAAGT
The DNA here is from genome assembly GCA_965247455.1 of Candidatus Acidiferrales bacterium. GTDB lineage: Bacteria > Acidobacteriota > Terriglobia > Acidiferrales > 2-02-FULL-67-57 > JACZYA01. The sequence goes on along the minus strand of CBDFHE010000018.1, from coordinate 334,124 downwards.
GCATGAACACGCCCTCAAGGTCCGCGACGGAATCATCCCGGACGACGCTTTCCTTGCCATCATTTTTGCCTCCGACCCCGAGGACGACTGGACGGACAAGAAAACCTGGAAGAAGGCCAATCCCAATTTGGGTGTGACCATAAAGTGGGAGTACATGCGCCAGGAATGCCAGCGCGCGCGCACCAGCCCAGCAATCGAGAACACCTTCAAGAATTGGCACCTGAACATCTGGACCGAGCAGGCGGTGCGCTACATTCCCATGCACGAGTGGGATAAATGCAACCAACCTGTGCCGATCGAGGAATTGAAAGGCGAGCCCTGTTTTGCCGGCCTCGATCTTTCCAGCACCACCGACATTTCCGCCTGGCTCATGCTTTTCCCGCCCACAGAGAAGCGCCCGCGGTATGACATCTTGTGTCGCTTTTGGGTGCCGGAGGAGAACATGGCGCTCCGGGCGCAGCGCGATCGCGTGCCCTATCCGATCTGGGCCAAGCAGGGTTTGATCGAAGCCACGGAAGGCAACGTGATCGACCAAGACTGGATCCGCCGTCGCATCAACGGAGATGCCGAGCTCTACCACATCGTCGAGCTTGCAGTCGACCGCTGGCAAGCAGCCCAGCTAATGACTCAGCTCACAGGCGACGGCTTTCTCGTTGTCCCCTTCGGGCAAGGCATGAGGTCCATGAGCGCGCCCACCAAAGGGCTTCTGCCTTTGGTGCTCAAACACCAGCTCCGCCACGGCGGGCATCCGGTTTTGCGCTGGATGGCTTCCAATCTGGCCGTAAAGCGAGATGCGGCGGAAAATCTCAAGCCCGACAAAGAGCACAGCCAGGACCGCATTGACGGCATGGTTTCCCTTGTGATGGCCTATGGCCGCTGCATGCTGCAGGCCGAACCGGCAGAGCCAGAAGTCATTCTCCTCTGACCCGAAAAAAATGCTTGACTTGCTCTGACAAGTACAAGAGAAAGTATCCCTCCGTGAAAATTCCCGGCATTCCCTGGGAACTCTCTCTCCAGAAACGCTCTCAACTGTCCAATCCGCCCGAATGGTTGGTGCATTGGGTCGGCGGCGGCATGAGCACCACATCCGCCGGCATGATCATCAACGAGCACACCGCCATGCAGATTTCGGCGGTGCACGCCTGCGTGCAGGTCATTTCCGACGATGTGGCAGCTCTGCCCTGGGTGCTGATGGAGATGGACTTGGCTGACGCCCGAGTAAGGCGGCGTGCAGTCAACCAGCCCCTACACCGATTGCTGCATGACCGTCCCAACGACGAGATGACGAGCTTTGAATTTCGCCAGAATTTGATGAAGGACGTTCTCCTGCTCGGCAACGGTTTGGCGGAGATTGAGCGCAACGGAGCTGGCCGGCCAGTGGCGCTCTGGCCGCTGGAGACAAGAAAAACCAGGCTTGACCGCAACCTGAAAACTGGCGCGCTTTTCTATTGGACCGAACATCGAATCACCAAACAGCAGGTTGCTTTGTCTTTTCGTGACGTCTTTCACGTCAAGGGCATGGGCAATGGCCTTTGGGGGATTTCAATTCTGGAGAATGCCCGCCGCGCCTTCGGACTGGCGGCCGCGCGGGAGGAGTACGGTGCCCGCTTCTTCGGCAACAGCGCCCGCCCCGACATAGTGCTGATGCCCAAGGGCCACATGCACAAAGACGCCCGCGATAAGGTGTTGGAATCCTGGAACAAGATTTTGCAAGGGCCAGAACAAGCCCACAAGGCGGCCATGCTGCCTTACGGCTTCGATATCGAAAAGCTCAGCCTCTCGCCCCAAGATGTGCAGTTTCTCGAATTGGGACAATTCGCTGCGGAAGATGTTGCGCGCTGGTTCCGGGTAAAACCCAACAAGATTCAAATCCTCAAGGATTCCTCCGTTCGGGCTAACATCGAAGAATCCAACATCGAACACATCACTGACACCCTCATGTCTTGGATCATTCGGCTGGAGCAGGCGGCCAATTGGAAGTTGCTGGCCGATCAGGAACGTGGGCGCTTCTTCACAAAGCTGGTAGTCGAGGGCAAGCTGCGCGGCAACTACGAGATGCGCACCAAAGGCTACCAATCCGGCATTCTGACTGGCTGGATGACTCCCAACGAGGCCCGAGAGCTGGAGGACCGCAACCCTTTCACCGGTGGCGACATTCACTTGATTCCGCTCAACGCCCAACCCATCAGCGCCCTCAGCGGTCAGCCAACTCGACCACCGAAAGGCAGCGGGGAAGGAAACGGCCAAGCCAACGGCGCGCGCGCGCAGACCTTTGTCTCGCCAAAAATTGCTATGGCCCTGGTCGCGTCTCACCGCGCTCTTTTGATCGACACCGCCCAACGCATCTTCAAGAAAGAGGCCAATGCGGTCACGCGCGCTGCCCGCAAGCTGTTGCAGGGCGGCACCATCAAGGACTTTCGCATCTGGGCGCATGACTTTTACCGCTCCACCGACCATGCTGGCTTTGTCACTCGCGCCATCGCACCCGCCCTCAACGCCCTCGCCAGTGCGGTCCACCAGGCTATCGGGTCGGAACACGACCAGCAGCTTGACCCGGCGCTCTTGGAGCGCGAGCTAGCTGACTATTGTGCGGAGGCAGGACGCCAATGGTCCGACCGGTCCCACCAGGATTTTGAGATTGGCGCTGACTATTCCGACAACCCTCCCACCCTAGCGGCGGAGATTGAATCGCAAATAACTGACTGGCAGCGCCAACGGTCCCTTGATTTTGCCGACCGGCGCGGCGCGGCCGTGGCGGAAATCGCCATTCGCACCGCCTACCAGCAGATGGGTTTTTCGATCCCGGCTCAGACTGAGCACAACCAAACCAGCTTGCCGGACGGGCAGGCAGAAGGAGCAATCCCATGAAGCACAACGAGACACGGTTTTTGGATTTGCAGACTTGCCTATTGCGCGCCCACGACGGCGGCCAGCCCAAGATCGTCGGCTATGCGGCTGTGTTCAATGAGCTCTCCCCTGAAGGCGCCGTAGCACCTGGCCTGTTCGGGTTTCGGGAGCGCATCCGGCCTGGTTCTTTCACTCGCACCCTCAAGGAACGCTCCAGCATCGTCGCCCTCTTGCAGCACAAACCCGAGAAAGTCCTGGGCAACACCCGCCCCGGCACCCTGCGGCTGAATGAAGATGATCGCGGCCTGCATACGGAAATTCACGTTCCCAACAGCCCTCTCGGCCAGGAAGTCACCGAAAGTGTGCGGCGGGGCGACATCGACGGAATGAGCATCCGGATGGAGGTCCGTAGTGACGATTTCCACCTTGAAGATGGTGTCACAGTGCGCGAACTGATTGACGTTGAACTGATCGAAATCTCGCTCACGGCTTTCCCTGTCTATCAAGGCACCTCGGCTGCCCTGCGGTCACTTATGGGTGATCAAGTCGGGCTGGACTATGACGGCCTGGAGCGGGTCCTGGTGCGGTCTTACCACAAGCTGCCGCTCCAACCCGAAGATGTGGCCCTGCTGCGGAGCAGCATCGCCTTTCTGGGAGAGCTTCTGCCGGCTGATCCGGCAGCGGAGGGTGCAGGCGTGGAGATTTTGCGCCGCCAGCTCGAGCTGAAAGAAAAAAATCGCCGAACTGAAAAAAGTGCTTGACAAGTTCTGACAAGTTTCCTACCAAGGGGGTGCGAAAGACAGTAGCCGGGTTCGCCGTAGCGAATCCGGAGATGCCGCAAACGAGTTTGAACCCGCCGTCGCGGGCCTAGAAGCTCGGACGGCATGTTTTTCGAGATTGCACCCGGGTTCGCCGTAGCGAATCCGAAGATGCCGCAAACGAGTTTGAACCCGCCGTCGCGGGCCTAGAAGCTCGGACGGCATGTTTTTCGAGATTGCACGCGGTTGCGTGCCGCAAAGGCGCGTGACCGCTATTTTTTTGCCTGCCTGACCGGCCGGCATGGAGGCAACGACGATGAAACGATTGACGCTGCAAGAAGCCATCGAGGAGCGGGCCCGACTGACCCAAGAATGCCGGGCAATTCTCGATAAAGCCCAGAAGGAAAACCACGCCACTCTCCCGGCGGAAGAACGAGCTGGCTACGACACGCGGGACAAACGCATTGACGAGCTGGACGAGTTCATCGAGCTGGAAACTAAGCAGCAAAAGCGAGATGCCATGCTCGAGCAACGCGCCGGCGCAGCCGCCGGTCGGCCCGACCCCAACGCGGGCGCCCCCGGCCAAGGCGAAGGCGAGACGCGCGCGGAGATCAGTGAGGAAGTCCGCTCCCTCTTCGGCGCAGGGGCAGGGGAGGGAAGGTTCGCCACTCCCGAATACCGCGCTACGTTCAACGCCTGGCTCAGCGCGGGGCAGAGGGATTTGCCCTCCAGCCCAGAGATGCGCACGCTCCAAGCTGACGTCGCCACCGCCGGCGGCTATCTGCAAGCGCCGCAGCAATTCATCGCCGAACTCATCAAGAACGTTGACGATGCGGTGTTCATCCGCCAGAAGGCCCGCAAAGTGAGGGTCATCAGTGCCGATAGCTTGGGACAGCCCAGGCTGGACACCGACGTCTCCGATGCCGAGTGGACCAGCGAACTCACCCTTGCAGCCGAGGACACCGGTGTCAAATTTGGCAATCGCGAGTTGCGTCCCCACGAGCTGACCAAGTTCACCAAAGTCTCTAATAAGCTCATCCGCAAAGCTGTCATTTCCATCGAGCAGTTTGTGCGTGAGCGCTTGGCCTACAAGTTCGCCGTCTCTCAGGAGAAGGCCTTCCTGACGGGAAACGGCACCGGACAGCCGCTGGGCGCGTACACACCCAGCGCCGACGGCATCTCCACCGCTCGGGACATCACGGTCGGAACGGCCACCAACTGGAACAACAGCGAGATCGGTGCCGCCGACGGGCTGCTCGACATGAAGTACGCCCTCAAGGCCGCCTACTGGCCCAACGCTGAGTGGACCATCCACCGCGACGGCATGAAGCGTCTGCGGAAAATCAAAGACACCACCAACCAGTACATTTTCCAGCCCGGATTGAAAGCAGGCGAGCCCAGTCTGTTGTTTGACATTCCGATCCAGGTGAGTGAGTTCAGCCCCAACACCTTCACCGCCACCAACTACGTCATCATCCTGGGCGATTGGAGCACCTACTGGATCGCGGATGCGTTGGACCTCCAAATCCAGCGGCTGGATGAGCTGTTCGCCAAGAGCAATGAAACCGCCTTCATCGGCCGGGCTGAAGTTGACGGCGCTCCTGCCCAGGAAGAAGCGTTCGTGCGCGGCATCCTGGGCTAAGCCGGCTGACCTGAACCGAAACTCCTGCCTGCGGTAGGCAGGCCTGCCTGGGGTCGGCCAACGGCCCCCGGCCAGCCCGCCTCGGGCGGGCAGCAAAGAAACGGGAAAGAGGAGAGTGCAATGAATCCTGGAAACCTGCTTGAGGGAATCGAAGTCCGAAGCGTACTCGACATTCTCGGAACGGCGGCCACAACCGACCGCAACGGAGCCACCATCGACATGCTGGGCTATGACGGCGTGCTGTTCCTGTTCAAGTTTGGTGCCATCGGCACTGTCGCCCCGGTCATCAAGGCCCAGCAAGGCCAGCAGAGCGACCTTTCCGATGCCGCTGACCTGGCCGGCACCCTCCAGTCACCAGCCGCCACCGACGGCAACAAGATTTTTTCCATCGACATCTTCCGGCCGTTGGAACGCTACGTTCGCGTGGTCGTGGACAAGACCACCGGCGGCGGCAACGAAAGCGACGAAGCCGTGCTTGCGATTCTGTACAAGAACCGCAAGCAGCCGATCGTGCAGGGCTCGGACGTGGCTGGCTCGGAAATCTTCTCCAGCCCGCCGGAGGGCACGGCCTAAATTTCCGCTGCTGACTCTGGGGCCGTCGTCTCGCGTGCAAATGCCCCCGCATTCCCCCGCGCTGGCCCACACGCTGACGGCCCCAGAAAGGATTTGAGCACAGCCCGTGCCTGCATGGAATAGGCCGGGAAGCCCCCGCTCAGCGGGGGCAAGGAGAAACCAAGCATGAGCGCCACAACTCAGATTCGGATGAAGACCTTGCAGATCGGCCCGCGCGGCAAACGCCTGCCGGACCAGGTCTATGACGTTCCGGTTGAGGAAGCTAAGGGTTTGGTCGGGGTCGGCTCTGCCGAATACGTCCAGGACTCGAAAGCGGCTGCCTCATCGCAAGCAGGAGCAGCCGCACCACCGACCGGCAAGCCTAAGCCGAAGCGGACGCCCAAAGCCAAATAAGAGGCGCAGCAGAGAGGAAGGGAAAATGGAAAGCATTCTGTTTTGGAGCACGCTTCTCTTTGTGGCCGGCATGTCATTTTCCGAGTTCCTCGGGCTCGAACTGCTCGACCATGTGTTCGGCGCGGCCGCCTACACCGCCCCCGGCACGGTGTACATCGCCCTCTCCACCACCACGCCCACCGCTGCTGGCGGCAATTTCACCGAACCCTCGGGCAATGGCTATGCGCGCGTCGCGGTCACCAACAACAAGACCAACTGGAGCACGGACGCTGCCGGCGCGTTGGAAAATGCGGTTGCGTTCGCCTTTGCTCAGGCTACCGGCTCTTGGGGCACCGTCCGGCAACTTGCTGGCATGGGGCGCTCTAACAACTTCAAAACTGATCGACAACGGCGACACCGCGCAGTTTGCCGTCGGCGACTTGCGGCGGCTCTCGGTCACGTTCAAAGACACGGTTGGGATTGAAGCGGATCCCGCCACGGTGACGTTCATCATGCTAGAGCCCGATGGTGCAACCACCACCTACACGGTGGGGGCGAACCTCGTCAAAGACGCGACCGGCAAGTATCGCGTGGACTGGCCGATCGCAAAAGTCGGTCGCCATGCCTGGCGGTTCAAGGGCAGCGGCACCGGGCCCAACACCGCCGAAGAGGATGAGTTTTACGCCCGCCGGCAGGAGGCCAAGTAGCAGATGGGTTTCTCTTTGGTCACAGCTCCGGCTTTCGAGCCCGTAACGCTCAAGGAAGCCAAAGACCACCTGCGCGTGGACACCGCCAACGACGACGCTTTGATCAGTTCGTTCATCACGGTAGCGCGCGTGAATGCAGAGTATTTCACTGGACGCGCTTTTATCACCCAGGAGTGGGATTGGTTTCTGGACTGCTTCCCCGGCGCCACTGGCATCCTGAACGTGCCCGTGCCGCCCCTGCAATCCGTGACTTCGGTCAACTACCTGGACGTTGACGGTAACTCTCAACTGCTCGACGGCAGCAAGTACGTGGCGGACAGCAAGAGCATCGTCGGTCGGATCGCCCCAGCGGTGGACGAGGTGTGGCCCGACACTCGGCGCACCCTGAACGCCGTCACCATTCGCTTCAAAGCGGGGTACGGCGACTTCCGCGCCAAGGTCCCCGAGCAAATCAAAGCCGCCATGAATCTGCTCGAAGGCCACCTCTACGAGAACCGCGAGCTTTCCATCGTAGCCGCCCTGCAGAAAATCCCGATGGGCTACGAGGCCTTGTTGTGGCCTTACCGGATTGTCGAGGTTTAGATGCGTGCGGGACTTTTGCGCCACCGGGTCACCATCCAGCAAACCAGCGACCCGGAGAACCAGTGGGGCGAGGTCACGGGTGGATGGACCACCTTTGCCCAGGTTTCAGCTCGGGTGCAGCCTCTGCGCGGGGAGGAGCTGGTGAAGGCGCAACAGAGGGAAGCCACAGTGACCGATCGGGTCCAGATGAGATACCAGGACGGCGTAAAGCCCAAGATGCGAATTCTGTTCGGAACTCGAGTGCTCGGAATTCTGAGTGTGATCAACGTCGCAGAGCGTAACTTCCAGCTCGAGCTTCTCTGCCGCGAGGTGGTGAGCTGATGGCCGCAGGGCGCGGGTCATTCACTCGGCGACAGCAGACTGAGCTCCCAGGGCTGGGCGAGCTTGAGCGTCGGTTGAAATTGCTGCCCGGCCTAGTGGCCCAGAAGGTCTTACAGGGCGCCCTGCGGGCCGGGGCCAAGGTGGTTTTGAAAGAGGTCGAGAGGCGAGTCCCGGTGAGCCCTGGCCCTGTGAGACTACGTGGGGGCGGCACCCGCCAGCCCGGATTGTTGAAATCCAGCCTTCGGGTCAAAAAGATTCGACTTCGCCCGAAGAGCAAAATCGCGGCGTTGTTTGTAGTGGGACCCAACGTGCGCAAAGCCCCGCACGCTCACCTGGTCGAGTTTGGCACCGCTGGCGGAGTCAAGCCGCAGCGCTTTTTGCAGCTCAGTTTTGCGGCGGCTTCCAGACCAGCCCTTGCAGTGGTGCAGCAGCGGACGCGGAAAGGCATCGAGCGCGAGGCCAAGCGGTTAGGCAGTCGAGGGAAGGCATGATCGAAGATGCCATCTACACCAAGTTGACCGGCGACCCCGGCGTGAGCGGGCTGGTGGGTACGCGCGTCCGCGCCCTCCGATTGAAACAAGACGAGCAGATGCCGGCCATCAGCTTCAGCCGCTTCTCCGGTGCGCGGGACTACACCCATGATGGGCCCAGTGGCCTGGAGAATTTGAACTTTGAGGTCACCTGCTGGGACACGACTGGACGCGGCGCCAAGCTGGTCGCCAACACGGTGCGGGATGCCCTCTCCGGCTTCAAAGGCTTGGTCGGCGCAGATCAAATCGATGGAATGTTCATTCGCAACGAAAGCCACGACCGAGAGAACGACCCCCGTGATCTGGCCCGCGTCGCTCTCGATATGGAGGTTTGGTACAGCGAACTCTAAAGGAGGTTTGCAGACATGGCAAGAACACCTTTGACGATCCAAACGCCGAAAGGCCCTTATCCCGGCAGCGTAGCCGCTGAAGCCCTGGACATCACCTGGGAAGCCGGAGATGCGACCAACAACAACGAGATCGCCGCTACCGGCAAAGAGCTTCTGCTGGTACGGAACGATGATGTGGGAGCGCAAACGTTCACGCTGGTCAGCGCAGCCGACCCCTTCAAGCGCAGTGCAGACATCACGGCCTACTCACTCGGAGCTGGCGAATATGCAGCCTTTTGGCTGGGGGCGCTAACTGGCTGGATTCAGTCCGACCGGAAATTTCACCTCAATCCCGGCAACGCAAACCTCAAGTTTGCGGTGTTGAAGATGCCGGAAGTTTAGCTACCGAGGAGGTAAGAGACGATGGCGACACAAGCAGCAACTGGATTTGGCACCCTGCTCAAGGCGGGCGACGGCGTCGGCCCCGAGACTTTCACCACCATCTTGGAGAACATCAGCCTGGCTGGCCCCCCGCTGACCCGGGAAACCGTGGACGCGACCAATCACGAATCCCCCGACGGCTACCGGGAATTCCTTCCTTCGCTTGCAGACGGTGGTGAAGTCAGCGGCGAAGGCAACCTGATCATGGACACCACCCAGACCAATCTCCTCACCGACCACCAGAACGGCACCCTGCGGAATTTTGAGCTGCTCGTCCCGCTCAAAGGCGGCTCGAAGAAGTGGTCGTTCGCGGCCTACGTTACCCAGTTTGAGGCGAGCTATCCGATCGATGACAAGATGACCTATGCCTTCAGTTTGAAGGTCACCGGCAAGCCCACGCTGACGTAGGCGAGTTTGTTCGCTTCGGGCGAACAAGAGGAATGCCCCAACGCTGAGAAAGCTTGACCGGGGGATTCAGGCGGCGGTTACCTGAAGCCGTCGCCCCCGGTCGAGCGAAAGCCTGCCTGCGGTAGGCAGGCAAGGAGAAAAGATGAAAGCAAATGGACAAGAGCAAGGCATCAAAATCACACTGGGTGGAAAAGAACACACCCTGATTTTCGACTACAACGCCATCTGCGCCATGGAGCAGCAGGTCGGAACAAAATTCTACACCGAAAAATTTTTTGATGCCATGACACCAGCCAAGCAACGACTGCTGCTTTGGGCCTGCCTGGTCGCGGAAGAACCTGAACTGACCCTCTACGACGTTGGCCGCATGATGCAGTTCTCAGACCTGACAATGGTGCGAACCAAGGTGTCCGAGCTGCTGACCAAGATTGTAGAGTCGCTGGAGGTTATGCACAACCCCGCTCCGGGTCAGCCGTCACAGCCAAAAAATGGGACGACTTTGGAGCGTTCGCCCGATACGACCTAGGGCTGAGCGCCGAGGAAGTCTGGCGGCTGACCCCGCGACAATTCCATGCCCTGCAAGAGCGGAAACTGCAGGCCGAGCGAAAGATGGACATGCGGTTCGCGCTTCTCTGCTCCGTGATCGCCAACCGTAGCCGAGTCAAAGGAGAGCAACGCTACTCCTGGCGGCGCTTCATGCTCAGCCCCATGCCCATCCAAGCTAAAACGCCGGAAGAAAACTTCGCCATCATCCAACAGCTTCATCAGCGGCTAGGAGGCACCAGCAAGTAACATGGCCCGCGTCGGTCGCCTTTTCGTTGACCTGCTCGCCCGCACGGCTTCATTTGAAGCCGGCCTCGACAAGTCCAAGCGCAAAACCCGAAAGTTCTCCCAGAGTGTCACCGCCAACCTGAAGAAGATCGGCGTCGCCTTTGCAGCGATGGGCGCGGCTGCCGCCGCCGGGCTGGCGGTGATGGTGAAGAAGTCCATCGACTCTGCCGACAACCTCTCCAAACTCTCGCAAAAGACCGGCATCGCAGTCGAATCACTCTCCGGGCTGAGCTTTGCTGCCGGCCAATCCGGCGTGGATTTGGAAAATCTCTCGGCTCGCATGGTGAACCTGGCGCGGCGCGCCAAAGAGGGCGACCGCGGCGTCCTGAGCTATCGCCAGGCTTTTGACAAGCTCGGCATCACCCTGCGGGGCAACGATGGCAAGCTGAAAGGGACGGAACAGCTCTTGCTCGAAGTGTCAGACGCTTTCTCAGTGATGGAAGATGGGACGCTCAAGGCGGCGCTGGCGACCGACATCTTCAGCAACCAGGGCGTCTCTCTCATTCCCTTCCTGAACCAGGGCGCGGAAGGCATCCGCAAGATGAAAGAGGAAGCCGCCGACCTGGGCCTGATCATGGACACGGAAACTGCTCTCGCAGCGGAACAGTTCAACGACAACCTGGACAAACTCCAGGGCGCCCTGACCGGAGTGGCAATCACTGTCGCCGCCGAACTCCTCCCACAGCTCGGGCTTCTGACAGAGTCTGCGGTTGATTTCGCCAAAAAAGGCGCGGGCGCGAAGAAACTCGCAGAAGGGATCGCATCAGCTTTCAAGGAAATCGCTATTTTTGCCAGTGCTGCCAACACCACAGCGCAAATCGCGTTTATCGGTTTAGGGACGCCAGTCCAAGCGTTCCTGGAATTGCTGAGGGCACCATTCACCGGAACGCTGGCGGGAGTTACGGGTGTTCTCGAGCAAGCTCGAATTGAGATGGAGAAAATTGCCGAGCAGGGTGCCATTCAACTTGTCACGTTGTCTGAGGGGTTAAAAAAAGTGGGCGAGGCGGCTGAAACCGCCGGAGGAGGCGGTACAGGCGGCGGTCTTTCTACCTTCACAAACGGAGTGCAGAAAATCATAGACAAGCTGCAAGAGGAGATTGAAACCTTCAACTTGAGCGAGCTGTCTTTGTTGCGAAGACAGTTCGCTTTGGAAGGTGCCACTGCTGCTGATACCAAATTGGCGATCTCCCTGAAAAACACACTAGAGATTTTCAAAGATTTCGAGGAAAAGGTCACCACCAGCAAGACCAAAATCGAAGAACTGAACGCGCCTGTCGTCATGCTTAAGGAGGAGATGGATTCCCTAGCGAGAATTCTCGGCCTAGCCAGCGTGGGCCTTGATGAGCTTGGAATCGCTGGCCAAGGTGCGGGGAACAGCCTAGAACCTCTCGCACCAAAACTCATTGAGCTGAAAGACGCAGGGAAGCTGGTGGAGTCGGGATTCGAGCGCACGTTCGACGACGCCATCAGCGGCGGCAAGAACCTGACCAAGATTTTGCAGGGTATCATCAAAGAGCTCGCCAAGATGATCATCAAATCGCTGATCCTCAAAGCATTGGGATTTTTCGGGATCCCGGGATTCTCCAAGGGCGGCCCAGTAGAAGGATTGCAAGCAGGCGGTAGGGCCTTGGTGGGGGAACCAGTGCTGGTGGGCGAGCGCGGCCCGGAGCTGTTCGTGCCCGACGTGGCCGGCGAGATTCTTCCCAATGACGTTTTTCGGGGCGCGCAGACGGCCTTGCGGGCGGCGGAGGAGTTTGAACCCGCAGGCGGAAGTGGCCAGCCGCAAACCGTCAACCATTTCCACATCGAGGGGCTGATTTCGGGGGACAGACTCGATGAGGTGATTGAAAAAATCAGCCGCCGAGTGCAGTTCAACGATGCGTTCCTGATAGCAGACGACATACGCTGAATAGCGTGGAATGAATTGATGAGTCCAAAAACGCAAGATGTCAAAACTCGGTTTTTAGCAAAAGTAGAAAAAACCGAAACCTGCTGGCTTTGGAGCGGAGGGAAATTTCCCAGTGGATACGGCTTTTTTCATGTAGGCAGTGCCACAGATGGAACTCGAAGAACCCGACGAGCTCACCGGGTCGCCTACCGGTTGTTTGTAGGACCGATCAGGCAAGGATTATCAGTCTGTCACCGATGTGATGTTCCATCCTGCGTTAATCCAGCCCATTTGTTTGTCGGAACAAATGCGGAAAACCACCGTGACGCTGCTGAGAAGGGAAGGATGCCGAAAGGAGAATGTCATCATCATGCAAAGTTAACCGCGATTCAGGTTAAAGAGATTCGACGCCCATATGCCGCAAAAACTGTGACACAAGTCCAATTGGCGCAAGAGTTCAACGTGCCGCAGAGCAACATTAGCTGGATCATTCGCGGAAAAGGCTGGAGAGAAAATGGCAGCGCCTAAAATCGTCTATCCCAGCGGCGGCGGCACCACCATCTTGTTTCCCTGGCAGCCGCTCCGGTTCAGCCCGCAGCGCAAGCGTGCCGAGCGCACCGACAGCATCTCCACTGCCGGCGTGCAGCAATCCATGCTGGAGCGGATTGAAAACCTTTTGCGCCTGGAGATTGGATTCGTCCCCACCGTCGCCGCCGGCAGCGAGGCCATCTTGACGGCCTGGGGGTCCTTCTTTGATGAGGCCTTGAAGGGTACGCCCTGGGACTACTTCAAGGATGCCAATGACGGTAGCCCGTTTGGAATTTTCATTTTGACCGACACAGATTGGAACCCCACCTGGTCTCATAATCTGCCCACCCAGAAAGCCATCTACAAGTTCACGATTCTTGCCCGGAAGAAGATACCGTGATCTCTGCCAGCGCAGCCTTCAACACCGAGAATGCCAAGCTGGTCAAGCAGCCGGTCTATCGCCTCGAGATCAACAGCTATGCCCGAACACTGACCAATCTGAATGAAGGGGTTGGAGTTGATCCCTGGATTGCCCAAATTCGGCCCCACCGTGTTTCCGTCAACGATCTGCGCGGCAGCAGTTCTCTCGGCGACCTTGTGGCTGAGGTGGTGGATGCCGGCAACGCCATCACCGCAGACTTTACCAGCTTCCAGTTCGAGGGCGCCGACGTTGTGCTCAAGCATGGGTTTCCCGGCATGGCGGTCGGCGACTACGTGGCCCTGTTCACCGGCAAGGTTGACCGTGTGGAGTCGATTCAAAAGAACACTGCCTATGCCATCGTTTGCAAAGACACCCACCGGAAAACCAAAAAGCCAATCTACACCGTGGGTGACGATACCACCCAGCCCATCAGCAGCAACAATCCGCGCACCATTCAAGGTCATCCGTTGAACATCTTGAAAGACATTCTGCTGACGGAGATTGGCCTGCCGGCGGCGGAGGTGGATTCCACCACCATAGACGCCTACCGCGATGACGTGTTCGCCGGAGTGGAGTTTCGCTTTGTGCTAACCAGCTCCACAGAGGGCAAGCAGTTCATCGAGCGGGAAATCATGATGCCGTTGGGCGGCTACAGCCGCATCAACAATCTGGGAAAATTCACCGTGCGCTTCTTCTTCCCGCTCCCTGGCACTGTGACCTCATCCTTCACCTTCACCGACCAAAACCTGATCGTGCTGCCAACGCCCGAGCAGGCGGAGCTCATCAATGCGGTCAAGCATCGCTTCGACCAAGGCAAGTCGGAAAACGTGGAGCAGTTGCAATCGTCAATAACCAAGTACGGCATGGTGGGGACGCACGGCATCGACTCCAAAGGCATGCGCTCCAACCTGCAAGCCGCCATCATTTCTTCTTTCGTGGCCCCGGCCATCTTCAACCGCTACGGTGACAAAAATCTCCGCATCCAGGCAGACGCCATGTGGGATGCAGTCCTGCTGGAGGAGGGAGATTTTGTCAAAGTCACTCATCCCCTCATCCCCGATCGGCAGGCTGGCTCTCTGGGCGTCACCGACCGGCTCTTTGAGGTCTTGGCGCTCACGCGCGACTACAAGCGCGGCCGGGTGCGCCTGACCCTGATTGACGCGGAGGGTGTCAAGGCCGCATCCGGGGGAGTCGGGGTTGCCGGCGGTGTCGCCAAGATCGCGCCCAATACGGTCAACGAATGGCCCACCGCCTCGGCGCAGGACCGGCTCGACTACATGTTCGTCTCTGCGGCCGGCACCGGGCAGCAGTCAGATTCAACCGAGGGGCATGTTCTGGGTTAACCGATGGCTTTCACTCTCATCAAAATTCCCGGCTTCTCTGACCTGCCGGACGCCGCCCTAGCGCAGAACAAGTTTTCCCTCGGCCATCATGTGGCCGCCATTCTCGGGAACACAAAGTTTGGCACCGTCCGCCCTGAGTTTTTCTACACCACCCACGTCGAGGGCGAGACGGTGCCGCTGCCGGTTTCTCCGGTGGACGGTTACAAGTACAGCCGCGACGAGCTGCTCTACCAGTGGAGCTACAGAATCTCAGCCAACCCAGAAGATGGAAAGACCAGCGCTGGCGGAACGATTCTATTTTTCGACACCCGCATTGAGCAGATAGGCGACACCAATCCCGGCCTGGTCCACATCAAAACCGTCTATCACGTTCAGGGTGGGGCTACTGAGGCAACCGAAGATGGCAAGCTGAATGTCGAGACGATTGCCATTCGCGGCAAGGGCATCCTCTCGATGACGGCCGCGCCAGCCTGGCTTGACCAAGCCGATACCGAGTTTGACCTCGACAGCGTGTGGAAGGAATCCCGTGCCCAGGGAATGAGCCGCAACGCTAAGCGGTCCGTGGTGCAGGCTGAAGTTTTCGACCTGGGCGAATTCACCAACGGGCAGACTGTACCCCTGCCCGTGAGCCCGCTTGACGGCTACACCTACGCCTACACGGAAATCAGCTTCATGTTTTCCTGGCGCTGGTCGCCCGCGGCCTCGGGAAGCACCACACCCTCAGATGGAAAGACCATCAGCCGGCTCAAAGCGTCGGTGAATGCGACCACCGGCGTGGTTTCGACGGAAGTCACCTACCGCCTGGGCGCCTCCACCGACCAGGTGACAACCGACGGCAAGATTCACGTGTTGGCGTACTGCTTCCGATCCGGTTTGACCGTGAGCGGCACCGTCAGCTTCACAGACATTGCCGAGAGCGAGTTTTCCGCCGGCAAGAAGCTGGACGATACGGACGCTCCGGCACTCAACCAGAACGCCAAGTTTGCTTCCCTGCGCCCGGAGTTCTTCGTGACCAGCCAGGCGCACGGAAGCACCGTAGCCCTCCCGACCGGCGCCGACGGGTACGCCTACGCCCGCGCAGAGCTTTTCTACCTGTACGTCCGGGACGATACCGGCGCACCCAGCCAGAACGGTTCCCTCCTCACCCTACGCGCCTTTGTGCGGCAAGACACCGGGGCGGTAGTCAATCAGCAGCTACGCTTTGAGCAGGGCGGGGCACAGACCACCACCACCGACGGCACTCTGCGCGTCTTGACGGTCGGCTTGCGCAGCCGTGCTGGGATTTCCGACAGCGACGAAGGCGCTTCTGGAGGCCCTCTGCCCGGCAATGATGGTGAGATTGACAATGATCTGATTCTTGGCGGCGGACAGATTCTTCTAAAGAATCCGAGCTTCGGTTCGGGCGACCGGGACTGGACGAAGGGGACGGGCTTTACGATTGAGAATGATCCGGCCAACGCTTATGACGGCAACTGGGTTGGAAAGTTCGTCGGCTCGACGAACGCCGCATTGCGAAATTCGGTCACCATTCCGATCTCGCCCAACGACATCTTGCGGGTGAGCTGCTTCGTCAAGCGCACGGCGGGGGACGGCTCGCCAGCGGTGAGAATTAGCTGGCTCGACGCGAGCAAGGTGGAGATTTCTACGACCACGGGAAACGTGGTTACGTCCTCGACGTACGCGCTCTCTCGGCTGGTGGCCCACGCCCCGGCGGGCACGTTCTTCGCGCGGGTCGAGTCTTCGGTGATAACGATCACAGTCGTCACGACGGCCTACTTTGACCAGTTCAACGTGACGTTCTTTCCGATCTCCGCGATTGATATTCCTCGCATCCCAGGCGGCGGCATCTTTCTCGACGCGATCCTGGCAGGTCTAAGCGACATTGGAAATTTGCTCACCGCCGATAGGATCGACGCTGACGGGGCGACCTTTGCGCGAGTAACGCTCAACGAGCGAACTGGCGGCACGCGTGGCTTCAGCGCGCTCGACGCGCTGAACAAACTCGGCACCGGCACCACGCTCCAGACCGTCACCCAGCTCGGCGACGCCCACGACCGGGCGGTGTCCGGGTTGACGGCCACGACGGGCGTCGTGAAGACGGACAAGGTGGAAGAGGCCTCTATCGCGGGCGGCATCGTTGCCATCGCTAAACTTAAGACCGAAACGGTTGACCGTATCTGGGCGTCTAGTACCGCACGAGACGACGCCGTGGACTCAAGCGGCAACCTAAAGTTGAAGAACGTGGAGCGCGCTGACGGGGTCACGTCCGGCCCCTCGACGACCAGCAGCTCGTTTGTTGACCTTACCGACATGACGAAAACCCTTACCACAAAGGGAAACGACGTGCTCGTTGTTTTCCACGGAACGTTTCAGCACAACAGCGGCGCCCAGCGGGAGCTGGAGCTGCGAATCTTGCGAGGCAGCTCTCAGGTAGGGATCATAGCCAAGTTCACCGTGGCGGCCAGGTATTATTATTATCACGCGGCGCTGACACACATCGATCTAGCGCCGTCAGCGGGGTCCCATACCTACAAGGTACAGTGGAAGTCTTTATTAAGCAATACGTGGATTGCGGTTACCACGAATCGAGAGTTGGAAGTTGTGGAGTTAGGATAATGGATAAAAAATACGTACTTACGACCCCTGAGCCGGTCGGAGACTTCGGCCAGAAGACTATGATCACCGACCTGCGGGTGGTGGCCTTCAGCTTCAACTTTCAGAAGTCTCGCACCGCCGGGGGAAAGGGCCTGATGTCCATCATGCTGGCTGACCAGAACGACGACTACCACCTGTCGTTCCTCTACGAGGATGCCCAGGCGCTCGCCTTCGCACAGGCCATCAACACGGCGGACTTCAGCGCGGTGTCCCTGATTGAGAAGATCTTTAGAAAGCTCCAGAAGGTTCCCGACATCGAAGGAAGGACATTGCCGCCGGGGACGGTCGTCTAAGTGAGAGGGAGATATGAGAGAAAAACGAATCGTTAAGATTGATGGCGTCAACGCGCAGGTGAACGTCTACCGCTGCGACGGTGGGTGCAGGAAGCTACTCGACCCCACGAACAAGCCGATAATCGTCGCGCAGCAGGCCCTCATTCTTCAACATCCGGACGGCTTCAACGAGGTCGTCCACGTCGTGAATGAACCGGCGGGGCGTTTCCGCTACTACTGCCTGGACTGCTTTTACGCCACGGGCGGCTGCGACGCCACCAACGATGAGTACGCCAAGTGCAGGGCTGCTCTCCAGCGCCGCGCCAACGACCTGTTGGCTTTGAAGAAAGAAGAGGGGCGCTGAAAACTGGCTGCGGAGGCAGCGCAGCGGTCGCCACAAGAGGAAGGAAAACCGAATTAGAGAAGGTGAGGGAACAATCGTATGACCCAAGAGAGCTTGCTGCCCGTCCTGATCGCCGCAATCGCCTGGGTTGCGCTGGAGTTGCTGAAGTACATCTTCTCGCGCACGTTCGAGTCCGCCACTAAGCGAAGGAACAACAATTCACGAAATCCCGGTAACTCAAACATGAGCGCCGGGGAGCTTCGCACTCACTTTGTCGATGTCAAAAACCTTCTGCAAGAAACACGTGATGCGGCGATGAGCGCCAAATTTTACGCCAAGCAGGCACTAGAAGCGACCAAGGAGAAAAAATGAAGTTGGACAATAGCTTGAAGCTGCCGGCGCCGGAATACAAGAACGAGCGCACGAAGAAGAATCTGATCGTGCTTCACGGCACCACCGGCGGGTCCGCCCGCTCGACCTTCGATTGGTGGTTGACGGACCCAAAGCCAATCGGTACTGCCTTCCTGGGCGCGAGAAACGGAACCATCCACCAGGTTTTTGCCACCGACCAATGGGCCTACCACCTGGGCTACAGTCGCCGCGCGGACGAGCGGCGCTCAATCGGATACGAGCTTGCGAACGAGGGCGCGTTGACTGAGCGCGGCGGCAAGCTCTACTGCTTCGACCGCGTGAGCGAGCGCACACGCTATCGTGGCAAGGTCTTTGACCTGGGCCGTATTTGGCGCGGCTACCGCTACTTCGCGGCCTACACCCCGGCCCAAATCACGGCGATGATCAAGCTGCTCAATCTGCTGCTCGCCGGTTTCCCGATACCGCCAGTAGTTCCGCGCAGTGTCCAGACCGGCCGCGCACCTCGCTTTGATGTGAAGCACCGCCTACGGCAAGGCATCATCGCCCACGCGCACGTCCGGGCGGACAAGACCGACGTGCACCCAGGATTTCCTTGGGACCGCATCGTGAGCGAGCTGGGTTTGCAACGCATGTAGTCCGCCCTAGGCGGACAGGGAGGAAAACCATGAAACTTGCAACCCCCGCATGACGAGGTGACGCGATGAATGAATGGTTGAGTTGGAACATGCCGCTGCACGCCCTGGGCGGCGCCGCCTTCCTGCTGGTCTGGAAATTGGTCGAGGAAATCCCCGCCGTGCGAAAACGCATGGAGTGGATCGACGACGCCGTCGCCCGCCAGAGTTCCTGTTCGGCAGTATCCGCTTGGAGGACAAAGAGGCTTGGGGAAACTGGCCCGTCGGGCAGGCCTCGATGATCTACCCCAAGGCCATCCCACCGCGCGGGCACTGGCAGGTTTCCGGTCCCCGTGGCGCGCCGGTCTATTTTGGGGCGACCACCTGCTCTTTGCTGGTTGGGATTGTCTCCGAGCGGTCGCTTCTGCTGCCTGGGAAAAGGTGACATCATGATTCCGTTTGCACCTTTTTTCGCTACTCGTTTTGGTCGACGCCTCATGGTCGGTACCGGCATCGCCTTGGTGCTGGCTATTGCGGTCTGGCGCATCTACGTCGCCGGCGGAAACGCCCGCGAGCAGAAGGTGCGAGCCGACGTGACAGAGAAGGCAGATGTGCAGAGGAAGCAAGACCGCGCCCAGCTTAACGAGCTATTGGCCGAATCCTCAGAGCGGGAAGCAGCGGCTCGATTGCGGGAGGCGGAAGCGGTCAAGCGGTTCGAGGATGCCATGCGGCTGGTGGACCGCGCAACCGAGCGGCTGGCGAATATCCAAACCGAGCGCACGGCCGCGCACGCCCGGATTGACTCTCTGCCCGACAACCTGCTGACGCCGCATATCTGGCGCGCCATCGGGATCCGCCGGCCGGAGGACCCCAGCCCCGGCTTCTATCCCGACGAGCTCCGCTACCTGGCGCGCTGCACCACCGACTGGCCTCTCTGCCAGCAACAGGCTCAGGCGCTGCAGGAAAAGGTGGGCGGCCTGGAGGGTGAGATCAAGGCGTTGGGCGAGCAGGTGCAGGCCGTCACCGATCGGGCCCAGGCCACGGCCGACAAGGTGGACGCCTTTGTGGAGTACACGGTCAAGCTGGAGCGGTACTACGTCCAGGCCTACAACGCCCTCCCACGCAAGAAGCGCGCGGCCAAGTGCCTGTTCCTTTGGAAGTGCAACGACAAGAGCTTGCCGGTTCCCACCCCGGCCGATGTCGCCGCCCTCCGCCCGACGGTGCAGCCATGAAGGGGCTCTACCGATTCTGCGGCGGCCGAACAATGACGATGGCTTGGGCGGTGCTGACGCTCGGGACTACGCTGGCACTGCTAGGTAAGCTGACCGGTGAGTACGTGACCCTGCTGACCGTGGTGCAGGCGTTGACAATGGCGCGCGCGGCCGCCGAGGACAAGTTCGTCAAACAAGTCGAGATTCGTAACGGAAAGAAACCAGGAGGTGTCTTATGAGGGGCCACTGACCCCTTGCATATGTGCTTCTGGCCAAGAGAAGAGGAAGAAACGAGGGCGGGCTTCGGCCCGCACTTTTTTTGAGAGGAATGTAAAGGTGTAGTTGTCATCTTTACATTCCCGTTTTTGATTGTGCTCCAGTTGTGTCCTGATAGGCCTAAAAATTCCTATTTCTGCCCACCTCTGACAAGGAACCCGCACCGACAAAAACCAATCACATTCAACAATGCTTATTTTCCTTAGCTTTTATGGTGGAGCGGGAGACGGGGATCGAACCCGCGACATCCAGCTTGGGAAGCTGGCGTTCTACCGCTGAACTACTCCCGCTCCGAATGAAATCAGGTACTTGCAAGAAAATGCTGTATTTATGCGGTATTCGTGCTGTCTATTACGTCTTGCTATTCTCCCTCGTACCCCATGGTGCGACTCGAAAATGGACAGTAAATTGGACAGTAAGAAATTTGGTTCCAGGGCGAGAAGCTGTTTCTCAGTGCAATGCATGGCGTCGGTTCCTTTGAAGTAGTGACTTTAGCATGAGCGGAGGTGGGGAAGGAAGGGGGTGGATTCGCACAAACTGGACGGTAGCAATGGGCCACGAGTTTACACTTCCTATATCCGAATTCACCATCACGCGCCAAGCGAAAAGTGCAGGTAGGTCAGTTTTCGAGGACGGCGTTACGGATCCAAATGGACCCGCCATCCGGCGTGTGGTGGGCGAGGTTTTTGAAAAGACAGCCCGTCCGCACCCTGCCGACGGTTCGCGTGCAGAGAGGCCTCAGCAAGAAGCACACCCATCCTCAGAGCACGGGATGGGCGACCTCCTCCCGGCGTCAATACCGACTTACTTCGGCGGGGGGACGATCCGGAGATAAGGTCTGGGCGACTTCCAGCCACCGGGGTATTTCTGTTTCGCGTCTGCGTCCGACACCGAGGGCAGGATGATAACGTCATCGCCCCGCTTCCAGTTCACCGGTGTGGCGACTTGATGCTTGGCCGTGAGTTGCATCGAATCGAGGACGCGCAGCACCTCATCGAAATTGCGGCCGCTGCTCATCGGGTAGCTGAGCATCAGTTTGATCTTCTTGTCCGGACCGACCACGAAAACCGTGCGCACGGTGGCATTGTCCGCCGCGGTGCGGCCCGCACAGGTTTCCCCGGCTTCTCCGGGCAACATGCCATAGAGCTTGGCGATCTTCAGCTCCGGGTCGCTGATCATCGGATACTTCACCTTGTGGCCCTGCGTCTCTTCGATATCCACCGCCCACTTGCTGTGGCTGCTCGTCGGGTCCACGCTCAGCCCGATGATCTTGCAGTTGCGCTTTTCGAATTCGGGTTGCAGCCCGGCCATATAACCGAGTTCGGTAGTGCACACCGGAGTAAAGTCTTTCGGGTGGGAAAACAAGATGGCCCAGCCGTTGCCGATCCATTCGTGAAATTTGATGGTCCCTTGCGTGGTTTCGGCGACAAAGTCTGGTGCTTCGTCATTGATGCGTAGTGACATGGTGGTCTCCTCGCTTGAAATTCTGTTATGGGGAATAGCCCAGAAAGTGCATTCTACACATGTCCGTTTTTTGGTGTCAAGGCTAACTCGGGATTCACGGTAAGTCGGATACCAGCACACTCCGGGGCGTCTTGCAGCGCTTCAACTAGTATTTGCTCTATGAACAACTCGCCCGTCTCATTCCGCTCGGGCAGCGAACTGTCGCTTCCCTGAAGGCGTCAGCTTGTCTCAAATGTGCTGAAGACGCACAGGCATGACTAGTAGGCGACTGCCGATCCATACTTGTCGGAGTTCGCAGACATCAGAGAGCGGATGGTGCCGACGAAATGATAAGAGCTAATCGTTTTGGCTCTAACCGCCGATCTGCCGAAACAACTCACGAACCTACCGAGTTCAGCTATATTCTAGCGGTATCAATCATCTCCTACTATCCTGTATCAGGGAGGACTAGCATGGCCAAGCGTCAAGACAAAAGGCGACGAACGAGTTTGTCCCGCTCACAGGCCCGGCGGGGCAAAACGACCCACAGCAGGAGACTCGCCCAACTCCATCGTGACGCCACCGTGGTAGATGCTCACTCTGACTATGCTCTGCAGGTACTCCGGGAACGGCTCAGAGGCAAGAACCTTGTGATTGAGAACCAGCACTTGCCCAAGTTGCAAGCCGGCGGAGTAAATGTAGAGGTTCTCACCGTGGGTGGCGACTTCGTTCTAGATGGGATAGATTTCCGCGATCCACGCAACGTGTTCCGAGTTCTTGATTGTGTCCATAATGAGCTGGAGGAATCCCCGGCTCATCTAGGGCTGATTCTCCACGGAAAGGATCTAGACAACTTCGAGCCAAAGGGCAGAATTGGGCTAATCTTGGCTTTGGAAGGAGGGGCTGCCATCGCCGATGATTTCTCCCTGCTGCGAAACTACTACCGTCTGGGACTGCGCTCGCTCATCCTGACACACAATGAAAGAAACTTTCTGGCAGACGGGTGCGGAGAGACTCCAGCGGGGGGCTTGAGCAAGCTTGGAAAGCAGTTGATCAAGAAGATCAACAAGCTCGATATGATTGTAGATCTCGTCCACCTCGGGGAGCCGGGCTTTTTTGAGGTACTGGAACTCACGGACAAGCCTGTCATCGTATCTCACTCAAATGCTCGGAAACTCTGCGATCACTTCCGTAACCTGACTGACAACCAAATCAAGGCAATTGCCCGATGTAAAGGTGTCATCGGGCTCAATTTCCTCTGCTTCATGGTTGACGCGGACATGGGGAAAGCAACTCTAGATCGATTCCTCGATCATGTGGATTATATCGCCGACCTAGTTGGCATCGAGCACGTGGGCTTGGGGCCGGATTTCGCTGACTACTACATGGATGTTCTCGAAGAATGGCTCATGCTACACGGGTCGCCTATTGAACTGGCGAAATATGTAGACGGCGTAGAAGATGTAAGCGGGCTCCCCAAGATTACTGAAGGATTGTCCGCCCGAGGTTACACAGACCAAGAAATCAGACAAGTCTTAGGACGAAACTTTGTGAGAGTTTACAAGGAAGTCCTTTCCTGAACCAGTACGAGGGATTCATTCTCCAGAGCATACCAGCCCGTCGAACCAATCATTCTTTGTTGGGATGACGACCCTGACATCGTGTGTGTTGGCGACGTCGGGGAAGGACTGTTCCTAGCAAGGGTGAACGTACTCCATTGGTCTTTATCAAGCTTCGACCAACAAACACCCGGTCACCTCTGTGACCCCTCCCAACCACTTTGGCGGAGAGCCTCCTCATAGACCAACTTTGCAGTGACGAGGTCTTCCAGTGCACAACCCAGGCTTTCAAAAACTGTAATCTCCTCTGGGGACTTGCGTCCTGGCTTCTTTCCACTAACGATCTCGTGTAGGTCGGCCACAAGATGCTGGCGGTTGATGATACCTTGCCTCAAAGGGATGAGCAGATCGCCTGCCTCGGCCAGTGCGCCTTCGTAGGTATCCACTACCACCCGAGCCCGCCGAATGGTCTCGTTGTCCACTTCCCGTGTGGTGGGTCGAAAAGCCCCCACCAAGTTGAGGTGCGTCCCTGGACGCAGCCACCGCCCCTCAAAAAGGGGCTCTTTCGATGTCGTGCAAGTACAAATAACGTCGGACTCCACAACGCATCTGCGCGCCTCCACCGCCTCAACCTCTAGGTCCTTTTCTGCCGCGATTCGGCGAGCAAATTCTTTGCTGTGTGCCCGGTGGGAACCGCAAACTAGCACTCTCTGAAAATCCCGCACTTCTGGCAGTACGTTGATGTGTGCTCGCGCTTGTCGGCCCGTTCCAAAAATCCCTAAGGTCTTGGCTTCCATACGTGCCAAGTGCCTGGTAGCCACTGCAGAGGTAGCGGCGGTTCGTAAGTCCGTAAGGTGGTTGGCAGCTAGTAGTGCCAGGACCTTGCCCGTTTCGGGGTCAAGCAAAAGATAAGTCGCTTCTATGCGATTGTTGCTCCGCACTGCCCCTTCTCGAACGGTGACCAGTTTGATCCCCAGGCCCGGGAGTCCGCTGTCGTAGCAGGGCATGGTTAGCAGCACACCGGTAGACGGGATGTCGAGATGCATACGAGTGGGCATCTGAGCGGTGGAACGATAGTCGCGTCCGAACGACTCTTCGATGGCCGCCCTCACTTTTCTTGGCACCAATAGCTTCCTCACCTGATCGTCAGAAAAAATGTGCATAAAAGACCTCTGTGGTTCCTGCAAGTGTTGTCTCCCCAACCGTGCAGACACTTCTGTGCCGGACCATCAACGGACAAGAGATCACGTTGAGGACCTGCCAGTACCACCTGATCAGGCCAAAAATCACCCCGGGTCGTCTTGACAGTGGAAATCCTTTGAGCCGAAGTTTCTAATTTCAAAACCTCCGTCGATCTACATATGTGGACACCTAATTCCTCGGCCTCGTGAGCCAAACCCCGAACAAAATCGGCGGGATTGAGGTGAGCATCCTGGGGGAAATAAACCCCACCGATTACGCTGGGCAAAACGGCGGGCTCCAGCCGGCGAACATCCGCCGTGCTCAGCACGTTTGATTCGGTGCCAATCTCCCGGAGCGACCCCGCCTCTTTGAGGCCTTCCTCATAGCCAGGGCGGGTCCTGAAAAGCATCAGCAAACCGTTTTGTCGAAAGCCGAAGTCTAGCCCTTGGATGGCAGCCAGCTGCTGAAACAGTTCGAGGCTGGCACGGCTCAGGTCACGGAGCATCGGCATAGCCTTCCGCACCTGCCTTTCCCTGCAGGCACTACCGAATTTCCAGAGCCACGAGAGAGTTCGAGATCGAAACGAAGTCTGATGTAGAGGGAACTCTGCTCATCAAGCATCCACTTGAGCGCCTTCGTCAATACGCCAGGAACCGCAAGTGGAATGGAGTGGCTAGGGACAATGAGCCCTGCGTTCCCGTAAGAACAGCCTGCACAGACATCGCTCTTCTCAATGAGCGTGACGTCTCGGCCCTGTGTCGCGAGGTAATACGTTGAACAGACACCTATCACCCCGCCGCCAATCACAACAACATCTTCCCGTCTCATGGGAGTCGACTGCCGAGTATGCAATCTGCAGCAAAATTTCGGCGCCTGGCAAGCTAGGGCGTGTGGCTGGCTTCTTCACGCATTCTCCAGGACGCATTCCAACGCGGATCAGGGTTATCTCTGGATCGTGACCCATCGCAGACTGCTCTGTGAGAACGTCGCTTGGAGATCAAACACAGATTGTCAACCATGCCTTTTTCTTTGCAGCGCATAGATAGATTCTTTGGGTCTTTTACAACTCGTACTTGGCAAAACTTAGGACTTCTGCTCCTCCGGGTCGCACGACTAGATTGTCTTCCAGTCCCAGCCAGCCTTTGCCAGGCAACAAGACAGACGGTTCCAGAGCAAATACCATTCCGGGTTGTAACACGATCTGCGTGACTGTGCCAGCGGAACCAATCATTGGCTGTTCATGGAGGCCAAGCCCGATGCCGTGACCACCGTACCAATCCAGTCCGTACTTGCCGCTGGATCCTTTGTGCAGGACTTGGTGCATTGTTTGATGCACTTGAACGTTCGTGACGCCGGGACGGACCGCATCAATCCCTGCACGAAGAGCTTCTCGAAGAAGTTCGTAAGTCTCCATTAGCTCTGAACTAGGCTGACCTGCAAATCCAGTTCGCGCGATACAAGAACAGTATCCGTCCACTGCACACCCAATATCGATTCTCACCAGCTCTCCGGATTGCACTTTTCTATCGGATGAACAAATATAGCCAAGTAAAGGATGATCCCCAGAGAAGATGCACGGCATCATGCTGGGGAATTCCGCCCCGTTGCGGCGGAAAACGGATTCCACCACGGCGGCCAACTCATACTCGGGCGTGTTTGCCTGAAGGCCGGACAGGGCAGTCTCAATCGCGATGTCAGCGATCCTGCACGCCTTCCGAATGGCTTCCACTTCGTCGTCATTCTTGATCAGCCTAGCTTCAGCTAAAAGTTTAGAGGCATCTCGAAGGGTTGCTTCGGGCAGGCACTCACGAATTCGCTGTTGAATTACCCACGGTGTCCCGGGATCGATTGCCAAGACCCGGTTAGCTATGCCGAGCTCAACAAAAGCCTCCGCAATGAGTTTTCCCCACTGATCGCTTCCGGTAGGTTGTAAAGCTTCTGGGGTACCAGGGAAAGGTAGCTCTTTGATGATGGAGTACCAAGGTGCCGCAACTCGGATGCGACTCGCGAAGAAGTCAAGTGGCATAAGAACTGGTAAGGGAGAACCTTTGGGCAAAATTGCTGCGTTGACAGTGGCGTAGGAAATGCTGTGATGAACAGGCAGTCCGGTCAGGTAGCGCCAGTTATCAACTGTGATGACAAAAAGTGCGTCAACACCATCTCGCTCCATCAGCCTATTCAAGCGCTTGATGTTCCCTTCAACGAGTCGTCGAGAACTATCCGTATCCGGCTTGTATTCGTTAATTCTCATTTTGCCTCAGCCCCGCTGACCATCCGCTTGTGTGATCCAAGCAACAGTATTCGGATCGGGTGTTGTTGGTAGACATAACCGTGTCTAGACGAGCAGGCCCAATTTTACCTTGGCCTGCTGAAGAGAGTTGTTGTCAATCTCGACCCGTGGGTGTCCAAGTTTGGGCAGCTCTTTAATTCTTGGGTCGAGTGAATCCCAGAGCCGATCCCCGATATAAACCCGCGAATATTTTCCCGACCTTGCGGCGGCCTCGATGTTCTTAACCTCCGAAAGGGGACGGGTCACGAGCCGCTGCGCTCGATCCGGCTCGATTCTGCTTATCAGCTCGCCGATCAATTGTTGACCATGACGTTCAAAATCTTCATCTGCAAGAATGATCAGTGCCTTACGTGCTTTGAGCGCCAAGGCTAGCTCTGCAATGAATGCTGCACTGAATTTGAGCACAATTGGAGCGACTTCCACTTTGAGTCTTTTCGCCATCCGCGCGACCCATTCGTATTCGTAAAAAGGCATGAGAACCCAGCGAAAAGAAATTTCCGATCGTTTCAACCTCTTGAATTCGTCGAGCGAAACCGCAGCCACGTTTGTTCCCCACGCGCGACCAATCTGCTCAGCGCACTCAAGGGCCTCAGTCTTGATACTCATAACGAAGGCGATGGGAGGCCTACGTTGCTCGCGGATCTGTACCCGGTGGTAAAGGAATTCAGCAAACGAACTCCCGAGCACGCCAATCCTTTTAGCCTCACGCACAACCCTGTTGGCCAAGAGCTCACAGCGGCGTGCCTGGTGGTTGCTCGTGGGCAAAACAATCTTCCGGGAGACCACTACCCCCTTGCGTGGCTGCAAGGTCAAAATCCCACTTTGCTGCAACTCGCGGTATGCGCGGTGTACGACGGTTCGACCCACCTCCAAATCCCTCTCCAAATCGCGAATTGACGGCAGAGCATACCCTGGTCCGATATGGCCGAGCGAAATCGCGATCCGTATTTGCTCCTTGATCTGCTCATGACCGGGGTAGCGGGAACTCTCGTTTATTTGAAATTTCATTCCCTCTGTCTCCTCCGAACAAGAACTGTGAATGATATTTGACAATCCGCAAAAGATCAAGGAAGGAGCATACTCTCGCGGTCGGGCGACACCTGTTCCGTTATTGACCGGCTTCAGGCTCTTCGCTGGGTCGGGCAAAGTAGGCATTTTGGTCTGTCAACGCAAAGTAGAAATGTCCGGTTTTTTGCCAGATAGAAATGTCCTCCTCCAAGGGTGATCGGGAGGGGGAATGTACTTTCGTTTGCCTTTCCTTGGGCCCGCAAGCCCCGTAGGCCGTAGGCCGAAGGGGGTTGCGGGCGCGGGCGGCGGGCTCGGGCAGGGCCGCAGGCTGAGATAAGAGCCGCGGAAGCGGACCCAGCGGCTGCCGTCGAGCCGCCGTTCGACCTCCACCCGCGCCCCCCGCAACCCCGCTCGCACCTGGGCGCGCGGGATCGCCCAGCGCTGGCCCTGCCAGCGCACGGTGTAGTCGCCTGCCACCCGGCGCGGTTCGCGCACGCTCAGGATTGACTCCAGCCGCTGGGTGCCTCCCAGCGGGCGGTGGGCATCGTGCGGCTGGCGCGGAGCGACGGTGAAGCGCTGCTCCCAGAAAGGCAGGAAGACTGCTGCCAGGAAGCGGTTGGCCTGCTCCACCGTGTGCACCCCGGCCAGGCGCATCTCCTTGACCAGGCGGTCCTGCAAGGTGCCGAATAGTCTCTCGATGCGCCCCTTGGCCTGGGGGCTGTGGGCGGGAATCCACTCGATCCCCAACTCCTGCAGGGCCCGCCCGATCTGGGTGCGGGCCGGCTGACCGCCGAGCTGCTCGTCGAGCCGGGCCGAGCGGGTGGTGCGGAACAGGCTGCTTTTGTCGGTATAGAGTGCCCGCGGCCGTCCCCAGCGCCGGAGCCAGCCTGCCAGGGTGCGCAGGTTTTCCTCGGTCGAGTCCTGGGCGGCGAAGCGGCCCCAGACCCGGCTGGTAGCGTCGTCGATCAGCGCGATCAACTGCACGGGAGGTCCGCGCCGCTCCAACCAGCGATAGGGCGAGCTGTCCATCATCACCAACTCGCCGAAGGCGGCCCGCCGCTCTCGCCAGACGTGCACCGCCGGCCTCCGCTGCCGGCGCGACCGCCACAGCCCGGCGGCGGTCATCCACTGCCGCAGCGTCTCCCGGCTGACCTGCCACCCATCTCGCGCCAGGTGCTCGCTGGCCAGCGTGGGCCCAAAGTCGGCGTAGCGCCGCCGCACCTGGGCCAGGATGCGCCCCTGGAGGGCCGCTGGAATCTTCCGGTTCGAGGGCCGCCCCCGCAGCCGATGCACTACGCCCCTGTCCCCCTCCGCCCGCACCCGTCTCAGCAGACGCCGCAGGTGGCGTACGCTCACCTGCACCCGCCGGCCCGCTTCCA
Organism: Candidatus Acidiferrales bacterium; assembly: GCA_965247455.1. Lineage (GTDB taxonomy): Bacteria > Acidobacteriota > Terriglobia > Acidiferrales > 2-02-FULL-67-57 > JACZYA01. The sequence continues at coordinate 305,002 of CBDFHE010000018.1, read as the reverse complement.
CCTGGGTCAGATAGCCCTGCTCGACTTGGTGGAGTACCTTCAACCGATCCTGCTCCCGTTGGCTCAATTCGATTCGCTCCTCTCTCATCGTCCCTCCTGGCCCTGATGAAAGAGGACATTCCTACTTTGCGCAAATAGGACATTCTCACTTTGCAGCTACAAGTAGGCATTTTGGCCTTGACAAAAGACACTCATCGAGCTACATACACAGACAGTTGTTGTGTTGAAATGACAGAGGTGCTTACTGCAAGATCAGAGGGGGGTTTTCCACCCGGACAAGACATTTGGTTCCAACCAGTGGCGGTTGGAGCCCATAAACGTGACTAGTTCAAGGGGGACGACGATGAAGATGAAAAAGGCGAGTCTGGTCATCCTTTTGGTGGCCTTCCTTTGCTGCGCGGTGTTGGCTCCGCTGGCACAAGCGCAGACGACGGGCACCATAGTCGGACACGTAAGGGATCCATCGGGTGCTGTGGTGCCAGGAGCCCTCATCACAATCACTGCACCCGCCACCGGGTTTTCCCGTGAAGTGACCACCGGGGACGCAGGCTACTATATTGTCCCGCGCTTGCCAGTGGGCACGTATTCGGTTAGTGCTGAGAAGGAGGGATTCAAGCGCGGCACTCGAGGGAATGTTGTGATTGATGTGGCAGAGAACGTCCGAGTAGACATTACTCTCCAAGTGGGCTCGCGGACGGAAGTGGTCGAGGTTTTGGCCTCTACGGTGAAAATCGAGACAAGGGTGGCCACTCTGGGCGTGACGGTGGACAAACGCCGGATTGTTGACTTGCCTTTGAATGGCAGGAATTTTTTGCAGCTTGCCGTTCTACAACCGGGCGCAACTCCTGGGTTGCAGCTGAGTACCAACAACACTGCGCCAACACCGGGAGGGTCTGCCAACTCACCCCAAGTAAACGGCTTGCGTGGCCAGTCCAACAACTATCTCCTGGATGGAGCCAACAACAATGAGGCCTTTTTAGGCGAAGCAGGCTTCTTGCCGCCCCCCGACGCCCTGCAAGAATTTCGCATCCTGACCAATTCGTATTCGGCGGAATATGGCCGAGGAGGAGGTTCGATTATCTCGGTAGTCACCCAATCGGGCAGCAATGAAGTCCATGGCACCGTGTATGAGTTCTTGCGGAATGACAAGCTCGACGCGCGGAATTTCTTTGCGTCGGAGGTGTCTCCGCTGAGGCGCAATCAGTTCGGCTTCAGCCTGGGAGGGCCTATCCAGAACGACAAAACTTTTCTCTTCGGCTCCTACGAGGGATTCCGGGAGTCGCGGGGGGTTCCCTTGGCTGCCACCGTACCGACAGCGTTAGAGCAAAGCGGAGATTTCTCTCAATCGGCCGTTCAACCGATCGATCCCAGTACTGGTTCCCCTTTCCCCGGCGACATCGTTACCATCGCCCCCATCGGCCAAAACATCATCAGCCATTACCCGCTTCCGAATGACCCCGGTGGGGCCCCGATCCACAATTTCCAGGGGCAAAGTCCGAACGATCGCGACAATTTCCTGATCCGGGTGGATCATACTATCTCCGACAAGCACACATTCATGGGCCGATACGGGTTTGTGGACGGCGAGAGCCAGACACCGCGGGTGTCGGGCAATTTTGGCGGCATCATCAATTTGCCCGACTTTAGCGCTCTGGATACATTCAGATTCCAAAATGTGACTTTGGCAGACACCTATGTTTTTTCACCGTCCTTGATCAATACCGTGCGGCTCTCCTACCATAGATATGCTGGCCAAGCCTTTTTTGCTGCTGACCCCGCAGTCACCATCAGAGATTTGGGATTTCAGTTTCCCGTAGGTGTTGCGGAGGAGCTTGCATTGCCTCAGATAGTCGTTTCAGGAATAACTGCCGCTGGATATTCCACCAGCGGCCCTACTGACCGGGCGGAAAACACCTTTCAACTTGGGGATGACATCGTCTATTTGAGAGGGAATCACAGCTTGAAATTTGGTGCGCAGGTCCAGCGAATCCGGCACAGCATATTCTCCCCCCAAGCATTTGGCGGTACTCTATTGTACTTCAGGCGGGAAGCACGGGCAATGCGATCGCAGACCTGCTGATTGACGATCTCCACTTTCTCATTCTACAGGGCGCCGGCAGCGCGGATCGGGATTGGCGCAGTTTTTGGACGCAACTGTATATCCAAGATGACTTTCGCGTTACCCCGCGACTCACCCTCAATTTCGGCCTCAGGTATGAGCTGAGAACGCCCTACAAGGAGCTTAGGAGTCGGCGGGCCACTTTCCGGCCTGGGGTGCAATCGACTGTGTTCCCGGCCGCTAACGAGGGCCAACTGTTTTTCGGAGATCCGGGGGTCACCGATACCACCGTAGAACTCCGGAAGAAGAACTTTGCTCCACGGTTTGGTTTTGCCTGGGACATATTTGGAGATGCTAGCACCAGCCTGCGTGGAGGCTATGGAATATTTTTCGACACCTCGTCGTTTTTCATCATGCACCAAAGCGTTGTGGCACCCCCATTTCTGTCTTTCTATGTAGGGCAGGTGGCACCAGGCACATTGGCTGATCCTTTTGCCTCCAACCCCGTCGTCACTCCCGGGCAGTACACTGGCCCCATTTATCTACTCCTTATCAATTGACGTTTGTGGAACCGAACTGGCGCGTTCCCTACGCACAACAGTGGAATCTGACCATTGAGCGTCAACTTCCGGCGGATTTCCTGATTCAAGCTGGCCTATGTAGGAACGACGGGGCGAAATCTTCCTGGAGCGAAGAATATCAAAATAGGCCGATACATATTCCGGGGGTTGACCCTGTGACAGGGCTCCCGTTCTCAACCTCGGGCAACGCCCAGTCTCGGCGTCCTTTCCCGGACTACAGCATTCTTCTTCAACTCTCCACTGAATTCAACTCAAGCTACCACGGCCTTCAGCTAGGTTTCAGGAGGCCGTTTTCTCATGGGCTCAGCCTGGGCGTTGCTTACACCTTCTCGAAGGTGTTAGACACCTTCAGCGTGCCCGGGCCTTTCCGCGCCGTGCTGAATCAAACCGCCTCTCTGGTGAGTACCTACGAGGACCTGGGCCTGGAGAAGGGCCGGGCTCTCTTCGACGTGCGCCAACGTTTTGTCGTGAACTGGCTTTGGGAAATCCCGGCTTTCAAGGGTCAAGGCGGAGTGGCAGAAAAGGTGTTGGGGGGATGGGCGGTGACCGGCATAATGTCCGCGCAGACAGGCTTTCCGTTTAGCGTCTATGACACGGCGGGCTCGTCGTGCTCAGCGTTCGACTTTGCTATTGACCGAACGGATCTGGTTGGCGATCCCAACAGCGGCCCTCGGGCCCTGAGTGAATGGTTCAACACCAGCGCCTTTGTTCCGTTGACTGCCTGCGCGGCCACCCGTGGGAATGCGGGGCGAAATATCGTGGAGGGTCCCTCCTTCCAGAACTGGGATTTGGGACTGATAAAGAGGACACCCATCGGCGAAAGAGCGAACGTTGAGTTCCGAGCTGAATTCTACAATGCGTTTAACCACCCCAATTTTGACTTGCCGGCCAATAACATCGCGTCGCCTGTTTTTGGAAGTATCACTTCAACCGTTCCGGGCAACGAAAGAGAGATCCAGTTCGGGATAAAAGTGAATTTCTAGGCTGGGAGTTCGGCGGGACGGCCAAACGAGGCTATGCGGGTCAAGAAAGCTGTGAGGTTAATTGTTTGCCGGCGAGCGGGCTACATACTTCGCCGTACTTAGAAGTTCTTAACAAAGCCAAGGTGTTCTTCCTTATTGTCCCACCGTCGCTGCTTTGAAAATCTCGTCGCAACGTTTTTGTCCGAGGCCGGCGGCACTCAGACTCCGGTGTAACTCAGGGGCAAAACCAGGAGTCCGAATTTTTCGCTGATGGGCCGAGCGTTTCCAGGAACAGGTAGTAGAATGCCCAGAGATGGGCAGCCAGTGTGATCCTGAGCGTCAGCTAGAGGCACCTGCGAAGAGGAGTCCATGAGAGTCACAACACAGGAAAAAGCAAACAGTAGGCCCCAGCTTTCTGCTCTGAGGCAACCACTGTGTGCTCCTTGCGTATGGGCGATCTTGTTGTTGTTGTGGGCTTCTGCGGGAGGGTTTGTTCAAGGAGCTAACCGCATCGCCGTTGTGGGGGGAACGCTGATTGACGGTACCGGAGCACCAGCGGTTCCGGATTCCTTGATACTCATCGACAATGGGATCATAACCTACTCGGGCAAGCGAGGATCTCGCGCAGTGTCGCTTGCTGGTGCGCGCGTCATCGACGCACAAGGCAAGTTTGTCATTCCCGGTCTGATCGATATGCACGTTCACTACGAACAATGGATGGGAAAGCTCTTTCTGGCCAATGGAGTAACTACCATCAAGGATACGGGAAACGATCCCGATTGGATTACTAAAGAAAGAGACCGAATCAATGCGTCTCCCCATATTGCGGCGCCTCGCATTATCGCCTGTGGGCCGGTGGTCGATGGGACTGATTCGATTTGGGAGATGTACAGCAGCCACATCGCCAAGGCTGATGACGAAGCCGGGGCTCGCAAGATCGCCAGCGCACTGGTCGAGAAGGGCGTTGACTGTCTGAAGGCTTATATCAATCTTCCTCGCCCCGCAATGCTAGCTCTTATTGCGGAGGCGCACCGGCATGGTCTTCCGGTGACCGGCCATCTGGGCCACGTAGACGCCCGCCAAGCAGCTCTGTACGGAATTGATGAGATCGAGCATGCCAGCGGTATCGCAGAAGCGTCCCTCACTGAGGCCGCGGAGGAACGAGCGGCTGCCATTCAAGACAAGCACCACTCACCCACCGGTGAAAATTGGCCGGTCCAACCCTGGGAATTCGTCAGCCCAGAACGCCTCCGTTCGCTCATCCAGTTGCTGGTAGATCGTAATGTCACAATAGACCCCACGCTGGGAGTCTACGACAACATCGCCCACTTCAACGATCAGAAGCGGAAAGCAAATCCCAATTTAAAGTACGTTCATTTCTCGGAAGAATTGAGACATTTGTGGATAGCCGAGAACTATTTCGAGATTTTTGGAACGAAACCGTGGGGCCCGAAAGAGTTCAATCGCGCGCTAGAGCAGCAAGATGCGAGAATGGAATTTGTTCGAGCATTCGCAAAAGCCGGTGGTGTTGTCGTAGCGGGTTCTGATACACCCAATCCTTTTGTAGTCCCCGGGTTCAGCCTTCATCGGGAGTTGGAATTGCTGGTTGAAGCTGGTTTAACTCCACTAGAGGCGCTACAGACCGCGACACTCAATGCCGCCAAGACCCTGCGGAAGGAAGCAAGCCTAGGTACTATTTCTGCCGGTAGGATCGCCGACCTGGTTATCTTGAATGGCGATCCTCTTAAAGACATAACCGGGACGAAGAATATTTACCTGGTGATCAAGAATGGTATTGTGCACGATCCCGCTACTTTGTTGGACGAGAGCAACATCTCAAGTCAAAAACCGTGAGGAAGAACCCTCAGCCTATTGTGAAAAGCTGAGACAGCGGGAGACCCGATCGAATGACATTTGGCAAGCTCGACTACGGGATTGTTCTTATTTATTTGTTTGCCATCATCTTCTTCGGACTTCGTTTCCGGAAGCACCAGCGGACACTGAACGACTACTTCCTGGGTGGCCGTACCATTCCTTGGTGGGCCATCACATTTTCAATTGTCGCTACCGAAACCAGCATACTCACCGTGGTTGGGATGCCTGGGCTGGTCTACGCGACCAATATGCTGTATTTCCAGATTATCCTCGGCAACTTAGTGGGCCGCATTCTTGCCGTCTTTATTTTTATTCCAAAGTACTACGCCGGTGAGTACATTACTGCGTATCAGTTTATCGGGAGCCGGTTTGGTCCACGGCTTCGGCGAGCCACCAGCGGTCTCTTTCTCGTGACCCGTGGACTCGCAGAAGGAGTACGCATCTTCGCTGCCGCCATAGTGGTTTCATTGGTTCTTAAGACGGACATACTCCCTGCTCTTGTCCTCCTCGTTCTCCTTACGCTGATCTACACCGCCGCGGGAGGTGTACGCGCTGTCATTTGGACCGATGTGACACAATTCCTGCTCTACATGGTCGGTGCGGGATTGGCTTTCTATTACATTCTCGCCGATACCCCTGGTGGATTGGGAGGAATGATCGGGGCGGCGGGTCCCAAACTCCGGATGCTGGATTTCAGTTTTGACCTACTCAAGCCTTATACGTTCTGGGCTGGCATGTTCTGCGGCATCTTTCAAACCCTCGCTAGCCAGGGCACCGACCAGATGTTGGTCCAGCGCTTGCTCGCCGCACGCAACATGGCGCAGAGCCGCGCGGCAGTACTAGGGGCGGCTCTGTTATTTACGTTCCAGTATTTTTTCTTTCTCCTCCTGGGTTCTGCACTGTACGTGTTTTTTGAACAACATCCACCAGCCACTCAGTTCAGCCTCTCCGACCAAGTCTACCCGTTCTTTGTGATCCATCACCTTCCCACCGGTCTAGCGGGGCTGGTGATAGCTGGCATGCTTGGCGCTGCCATGTCCACCACGAGTTCCTCGCTGAATTCGATGGCGTCGGCAACCGTGATTGACTTCTATCCTGGCGCGAATCGACTCGACCGGGAGCGCCAGCTTCGCTTATCGCGCAGCTTCACCGTGCTTTGGGGCGCTTTATTGGTGGGAATCGCGATGCTAGCGCGCAATTGGGGCAGCGTTGCCGAAGCGGGGTTGGAGGTCATTGCCATCACCTATGGCAGCCTGCTCGGGGTTTTCTTGCTTGGCATGTGGACTTCAATACGCAGCGAAACGGCAGGCATACTCGGTATGGCGGCTGGTTTGGCCACGACGCTATCCCTGAAATTCTTCACCCCTGTCCCCTTTACATGGTATTTCCTAATCAGCACGGTGGTAACGTTTGCTGTAAGCTGGGGCAGCGGGAAGATGTTGGAAGCCCGCGAAATGAGGGGCCCTTTGACCGTCAGCTGATTTGCGGTGACCTTGCCCGGCCGGCCCTCCGGTCTAGGGTCATCGGCTCACAATTGCGCTTGGAAGTGATTTGGAACAGCGCTACGGGTCAAAGCAGCTGTTTCGGAAAGGTAAAGCTCTCACCAGGCAAGGCGATACGTACGGTAGTGGCATCGGTCGCTGGAAAAAGGCCTTACCCTTCTAGGCTCGACGTCGGCAGCGTTCGCACTTCCCTTCAGCTTTTTTGCGGACGCCCAGCTCTTTCTCTCGTCTGCTAACGACCGGCGTAGTGGTCGTACACGCCCGCGAGGAAGAATCTGTAGTATTTCAGGTTCATCATGGCAATGTACTCAGCCCGCTCCTGAGCTTCTTTGGTCTCACAGTACTTCTCCATGACGGCACTACCAGCCTCTTCTGCGTGCTTCACATCTTCCTCGATGTGAACTTTGAAGAATTTCTGGGCCTCTTCCGGAGCTCCGTAGTGTTTGCTCAGCCCGTCCACGATCAGTTGGAACTTCTTCGGGATGAACCCCTCACCGGCATAATACGCTCCGGCTGGCTCCTCAGGTCTCCCATGTTCAGACAACGCAGTGAAAAAGGAAATCGCTGCATGCGTAGGGAATATCGGCCTAGCCTCATCAAGCTCTTCATCCGTGTTACCGGCCCATTTCGCAAAGGTGCGGCAGAGCTTGTCGTGATTTAGCTCCCCATTCAGATGCTCAACTGTTATCTCCTCCATAAACGGATCTGGAGAATTGGCAACGGCCGCGGCCAACTGCTTTATCTGCGGGACGACGAGAAGGTAACGCTCCCGGCCATACCCTTTTAGCACTTCGCGGGGAAGCTTCCCTTGGTACGTCTCCTGTATCAGGCGCAAGTTCAGCATCTCCTGATGAATGGGTTGTATGTCTCGCTTCAGTTTTTTAAAGAATTCTTTGGCAGTCATCGAAGTTACCTCCGTTCTGACTCAATAGTTTGATGATACATTAAGAATACACCTGATAGGGACCGTCGTATCCGAACGACACGAACCGTTATAATTTCACAACAGCCGAGTATTGTCAAGGGACAAATGTGCATCGCCACTACGGCCCCAGAGTAAGTACCCCGGCGCCCAAGGAGCGGGCGCAGGAAGACATTTGGGGGTGGCGTCCCCCGATGAAACGAAGCCGCTCCCCCGCCCGCCTCGCCTTCTGACACCAGTGGTCAGCAACTAGCCAACCAAGACGGGTAGCTTGACATGGGAGGGATGCTCGGCATCGTGATAGATTCTTTGCCGAGCCACAAGTGCGCGCTTGGCGCTCCCAATTCGCTCTCCCGTATTCAGGTTCGGCTCAAACTTTGGAAACGCACTGCTTGAAATTTCCAGTCTTATTCTATGACCTTTGCGAAACAGATAGCTAGTGGCCCAGCAGTTGATCCTGTACTCGTAGATTCGGTTGGGAATGATGGCGATAGGTCTGGCAAGCGAGTTGCGAAAACCAGCTCGAACAACGCCATCGTTCAGCCGCAAAACGTAGCCATCGGGACGGGCATCCAGTAGTTTCGCCGTAAAGTCTGTATCCCTGGCCGAAGAAGCGGCATAGAGGATTACTTCGATCGGACCCGCAAGGATGATTTCTTTCTCTATAGGATCGGTCGAGTAGACCAAGACATCGTTCCTCTTCTCCACCGAGCTGTAGTCATCCGGGCCCCCCAACTGCTGCCATCCCGGTGCCATCAAGAATGGGACAGGATCGGTGGGATCGTAGGAATACTCGTCCGGCGACTGTCCTCGGGGAGGACGCTTGTCGAGCCTGCCATCGCCAAACCTGGTATTGGCGTTGCCATCACTATGAAGGTAGAGCTTGAGAGCCCGCATTTCAGGCGGCGGCCACCTCGATGCCTCCCGCCACTCATTGGCTTCCATGATGTAAAAACGCACTGGCGCTTCGCGGTCAATGGCCGTCGGGGAACCCTTCAGCCAATAGTCAAACCAAGCCCGCTCGAGACCGAAAAGATCAATGATTCCTTGCTCACCGAAATCAATTGAACCGAACCTGCTGGTTGTGTTCACTCGGTGGGGCCATGGTCCAATCAACAGTTTCTGTAGGCGCCGGCCAACTCGAGCACGCCTGTAACCACACATGGCTCCATAATTGTGAAGTGATCCGATTAGGGTGTCATCATACCAGCCGGAAACATGAAAGACAGGCAGCTTCACTCTTCCCATCTTTTGATTGAAAGCTATTCTTCTCCAATAACCATCCAGCCGGTCGTGCTTGAGCCAATCCTGCCAGGCTTGAATCCGTCCGCCACAAAGACGGTCCATTTTGTTGAGCGGCCGAACCATCAATAGTTTCTCCCAATCGATTTTGTCGGCCGACTGATTCAGCTTTTTGTCGAGTTCGACAAGCCAGCTCAACAAAGGGAGAGCAAGGACTCCATTCTGATAGGGCAGTTGTCGGAAAAAGTCCGATGGCGATGCCTCAGGTATCATTGTGATAAGATTGGGATGGCCCATGTCGGCGCAGAGCCACTGAGTCCATGCTGCATAGGAAGCGCCGATGGTTCCCACCAAGCCATTGGAGAAGCTCTGATTGGCGGCCCAAGTGAGCGTTTGGTAGCCGTCGGCAGACTCGTTGAAAAAAGGGTAGAAGACTCCCTCCGATTGTCCACAGCCGCGAACATCTTGAAGGACATAAACGTAGCCCTGTTCGGCAAAATAGCGAGCGCGGACAACAAAACGGTCTGTGCTTTTTGAGTAGGGGATCCGTTCTACTATCACCGGAGATTTGATCCCACCAGAGGGGCCGTATACATCTGCGCACAGGTGCACACCATCGGCCATCGTGACGGTCACGTCCCTGACAACAAGAGTGCGCATCTCCACCTAACTAAGGGAACGAGGTCACACTAGATGGTTCGGTTGGGGACCATTCAGCGAATCTTCCAGGAGTAGATTGAATTTGAAAGCAGCCTGTAGTCGCTGATCCACTGGCCGCGAAAGCCCAAGCTGACTCCAAGCAATACTACGCTTCCTTTGCCACGACGTTGGATAAGAATGGCCGGATGGTTCTTGGTCAGGGCTAATGGTGGCCGTTCCATGTGCTCAGTCCACTCCTCATGGTCCACATCGTCAAACGTGGCAAGAACCTTCGCCTTACGGCCAGCCTTGAATACGGGGCCCGAAAAATTGTCCATGCGGGGCCACAGCAGGTCACAATAATAAAAGGCGGGGATTCGTTTCGGATGAACCCTACCTGTTTGGTCGCGATACCCGTTGTAGCCAAAGAGGATTGGACTGCGCCTATCCTCGATTCTTAAATAGATCCGACCCTGGCCGAGACCCTGGTCAACGATACTAACGTCGGCAAGCCCTCCGAGCTCTTTGCAAGCTAGCGAGCCACCGCCGGAACCAATGCCAATGTAGCGCCCTCCCCTTTCCACAAACTGGGCAATCCGCAAAATTCCTTTCTTGCCGAGCCCGAGCGGTTTGCCCGGGACCTCCCATGGAGGTTGGTAGTTTTGAACCTGTGTGTCCCACCCTTCCAGCATCTCCGGCGCTGAGCCGGATGCCAAGATCAGGACCTCGAAATGCTTCGAGAGACCTGAATGAATATCTTCTTCGGTCAATTCGGTATAGGGAAAGCCGAGACAATCCAGCGCCCAGAGTGTCTCCCCCGTGAACGGTAGATGCTTTTCATCCGCCCCCTGCCCGGTGTAAACAGCGATTTTCGGCAACTCGAGCCTGGCAAACTTGCCGGATGGAAAGCGGTCTTTGCCAAAGAAAGGCACGTCGTTGCGTATGGCATCCCGTTGAATCTCGCCGCTCGTATCTTCAATGCAAAACGTCCCGGCCGCTAGTCTATGGGAATCCAGTTTAGCTGGTCGCAGAAGCCATCTGACGCTTGCCCCCGAGAGCAAGGCCTTGTTTACCAGCGGCACACTTGATTCACAGTTTGAAAGAAAGCAGACCGGGTTCCGCTGTGGTTTTTCCCCCACACGCACGATGAAAGCTCGCACATCCCTAACGGGATGGAGGGGAGCGTTGAGGAATTTGGCCCGTTCTGTCTTGCGCAAAGATTCTAGGCTCCTACATTCGACCCCCATGGCAGGGGGCAGCGACAGCAGATTCCACGGATCCGCTTGCAACATGGCTGAAATGAGCGCCCGGTCCGGTTGACCCATGGGGACGACGTAGGCAGGAAACGGCGTATCCGTTGAATAGAGTTGAATTCCATGTTCCAGCAGGAGAGAAACCAACCGCTTCGTCGTTTGCAGGTCACGCACGCGAGTCGGAGAGCGCGGGATGATGAAAGCCTTGGGAGGCAGGCTGTTACCGAGCCGAACCTGCTTGGCCCAATAGTCAAACTCTGTTTTCAGAACACGAGAGTGCTCACTGGCTGCTTTGTGGATGAAGGCAAGAGCTGCCAATACCTTTTGACGATTCCGGTCCTCCCAGGTTTGTCCTCCGGGAGTTCGGGCACTCTCGGTGAACAAACAGGGTATCCCGTGCAGATCGAAATGCAGGTCGCACCGGCCGTCAAGTACAAGAAAACTGATGAACGATCCTTTCGGATCATGCCAAACCTTGAACCCTTCCTTCCTCCACCGCTCGGCGATAGCTCCAGAAAATTCGTCCACAAGACCCACGATTGTAGGATCGAGATTCTTGTGCCGGGGATTCCGGAAAGGTGGCACCCAACAGCCCTCATCTCGACGTGCAGCCAGAAACGCCATATCCTCATGAGTGTCGAGAGCCATTAACGGACGCCAGTCGTCCATGACGCGGTGCACGGCTTGTGGTTCTGGCTGAACCAGAGAATAAAAGTCACGATTCATCAAAAAACCATAAGAATTGCCTAAGCCTTGCCATCCCGGAGCCAAGGGATACTCCGACCACTGGTTCAGGGCCAATTCTCGAGAATCTGGATTGACCATTGGCATCACCAGCACGACAGACTTATCCAAAATATCCGACACTTCGTCATCACTGCTCGTCAGTAAATGGTCAATCAGCTGGCAGGCAGCTTCTGTGTGGGAGGCCTCAAAGCCAAAAGATCCACAATGAACGAGCAAAGCCGGCTTTGTGGTCGCTGCCAAGGCCTCGACATCCGACTTTCCAACTTTGGGGTTCTTCAAGCTTGAATAGACAACCAGCGACTTCCATGCTGCTTTGGTCTTCCTCTGAAACCCAGCTGCCTGGTCGAGGTTCTCTGGACGACTGACAGCGATGAGGAAGATTTTTCTACCCGAATGGGCCTCGCCCGCGACCGAAACGGACACCTGAGGTGATTGAGACCACGAGTCAATCAACTTCAAGAGTTGATCGTAAGAGATCAGTTTGTCTGCAGTTGGTTGCGTCACCCGGGGATTCAAGCGAAGTGTCATTGTTAGCTGAACCTCGTACTTCTTCTCTTTGAAATGAGTTTGAAGAGGTAACCATCAAAAACTTTCATCGGCTCGTAGTTTCCTACCACGTAGGTGCGAAACTCCCTAGGGGTCGGCCCAGGTGCGCTAGATGTCAGATTTCCATTCGGCGATGGGAACATGGTGCCCGTCGTCTCGCCCGCGAACGCCGGGAAGGCTGATAAGACCAGGATGAGTGCAAAGTAGAAAAGCTCGTGGCCAACTCTAGCTGAAGAGATTGGCGAGATGCTGCACAGGTTTGAAGGTCTCTTTCCAGCTGTAGTTTGTAGCATTGGTTACCTCATCTTTGGTAGTCCGTCATACTTCCTAGTGTGAAATGGGGACTCGGAGCAGAAAATCCACGGCGGAAGACTATTCCTCAAGGTCCATCGAGTCTGCCCCCCAGCGTCGCCCCCGGCACCTGACTCGTTTACCGAAGCAACAATTCGCTGTCTTCGTAGCACGACAGTTCTACATTGTCAAGGTAAAACAACTCGACTAGCCACATCGTCCACCTCTATCTACAAGCGAGATATCCGCTTCACCTGACGATACTTGACACGGGAAACTTTCGGCGAATAAGATCATTTCTGTTATAGAGAGATGTTGCTGTGACACCCACCGGCGTTGATGTTCTGAGCCAAGCCAAGTTCAATCTCCAAGCTTGAGCAGAGGAGGTGGTTTCAATGAAGCGCATAGCTTTGTGTTTACTGCTGGTAGCGATCTGCTTCCCTGCCCTGCAGGCTCAGGCGGGGGAGAATGATGAGGAGTTGGTAACTCACTTCCAAGAGCTCATTGACGAATACGTCAAATACTTCAACGAAAAGAACGCCGAAAGGATTGCTGAGCTTTGTCCGGAATTGTACTCCTCCGATGCGGTCTTGTTCCCCCCCAACGAGGAAACCATTGAAGGTATCGAAGCAACTTGTGACTACTGGCAGGAACTCTTGACCGGGCGCGACTGGGTGGAGCTTGTTTCGACTGTCTATCGGGTTGAGCGCTCAGGAAACCTCGCGATGCAAATGAACCGCTGGATTGTGCGGGTCAAACAAGCTAATGGCAGTGTGCAAGAAGACCGCGGCAAAACATTGAACGTTTGGCGGCTTGAGAAGGACGGCAAGTGGAGGGTCTTTGTCGATTCGTGGTCGAGCGATCTGCCTCAAGGGAAATCTGTAGCCAGTGGGACCTCAAAATAGCCCACATGCGCCTAGACAAAGTTCGAGCAGCAGGGAAACAGAGTGCTGCTGTTCTGAGCCGACACAATCCCAGTATTGTTTTTCATAGCCCACTCTCATGAGACGAGAAGATGAAGATGTTGTTGTGATTGGCGGCGGGGTGATAGGTGTCTGTTCAGCGTATTACCTCGCGACTCCACAGTAATATTTTTCGCCATTTCAGGCAGACGGTTCGGTATTGCGGATGACGCTCACAGACTCCTACGCCGATGTCAACGGAATCCGGCTGCACTACGTCAGTGCAGGCGAGGGCAAGTTGATCCTGTTCGTCCACGGTTTTCCTGAGTTCTGGTACGGGTGGAAGAAGCAAATGACAGAGTTCGGGCGAGACTATCAGGCCGTGGCCCTGGACCTGCGGGGCTACAACCTGTCCTCCAAACCCGCCGCTGTGGAGCAGTATCGGGTGGAGTACATGGTCGAGGACCTACACGCGCTCATGGAGCACTTGGGCCAGAGAAAAGTCTTTCTCGTGGGGCATGACTGGGGCGGTGTGATCGGGTGGAACTTGGCTGCGCGCTACCCTCGTTCTGTCGAGAAGCTGATCATCATCAACGCGCCACACCCGGCTGTATTTGAGCGGGAGTTGCGAGAGAACCCGGCCCAACAACAGGCCAGCCAGTACATGGTGATGTTCCAAAGCGCCGAAGCTGAGCAGTTCTTGTCGGCGAACAATTACGCTGCGCTCGTTGATTCGGTACTGGGTGAAGGGTTGAAACAGGGCTATTTCACGGAGGAAGACCGCAAGTTGTATGTTGGGGCATGGTCACAGCCCGGCGCACTCACCGGCGGCTTGAATTACTACCGGGCTGCTGGCCTAGGCCCGCCCTTGGGTGAGAAGACTCAGGAAAAGAGTGAGTTGTCGGGTGGCCTTGCGGAACTAAAGATAAAGGTGCCAACGCTCGTGATCTGGGGGGAGAAAGATCGGTATCTACTCACCGGCAACCTTGAGGGTTTGGATCAGTTCGTACGGAATTTAACCGTGAAGCGCATCCCAGAAGGTTCTCACTGGGTTATTCACGAACAGTCTGTACTCGTCAACTCCTACATCCGAGATTTCATCGAGGAGAAATAGGGCTAAGGATACCAACTCAAGCGAAGAGTCTGAGTGCCGCTCCAATTCCCCGCTTCCACTCCCTCCTCCGCCGCATGAACTTCCCGTCCGACGCCCCCACAGAAAAGCTGGTGGCGGTGGCGACGGGACAAATTATTGCCTAAACAGTTCCCCACAACGGACGCTGTAACCGGTCTCGAAACTTGTCTTCTTGTTCTTCCCGGGAGTGGGAGGAAATCCACAAACGAAGGGAGGAGCAAAAACAGGTGACGATTTACCGGCGGTTCCGGTACAATCTGGGCCAACCACTGGGTGAACTGGAAAGTGAACTGTAGTTTCGCTCAGCAGGTTAGTTTGTCTCAAATGTGCTGAAGGCGCACAGCCGATACCATAAAAACGGCGGCCACTTCGGCTATTGGTTGTAAGAAACTGGATAATTGGGGAGATAAGAATGAGCAAATCCAAAAGAGTCTTTCCATACATTCCGAACTCGGTACCCGAGGTGAAAGCACAAATGTTAAGAGAGGTAGGCGCCGGCGACATCATGGATCTTTATGCGGAGATCCCGGAACGCTTGAAGTTCAAGGGTAAAATGAATCTGCCAGAGCCAATACCGGATGAGTATTCCTTAAAAAGGCACCTCGCGGGTCTGCTGAATAAGAATCAAAACTGTGTGGACTACCTAAATTTCCTTGGAGCAGGCTGTGCACAGCACTTTGTTCCCGCCGTATGCGATGAGATGAATGGTCGCGGTGAGTTCTTAACTGCCTACGTCGGTGAATCGTATGCCGATCATGGGAAGTGGCAGGCTTTCTTCGAATATTGTAGCTTAATGGCCGAATTACTGGATATGGATGTGTTGAGCTGCCCTCTTTACGACGGTGCACAGGCTGCTGCGACTTCGATTCGCATGGCCTCCCGTATCAATGGCCGCCGTGAAGTACTGGTTCCCAGGACTATAAACCCTAATATCCGCTTGGTGCTACAAAACTACTGTAAGCCCCACATCTCTATCGTCGAAGTGGGGTTTGATCGGAAAACCGGACTGCTCGACCTCGACGAGTTGAATAAGAAAGTTTCCTCCAAGACCACCGCAGTATTTATCGAGAACCCATCCTACCTTGGATTTTTGGAAAGCCAGGGGGAGGAAATAGGTAAGATAGCCCGCGAAAATGGCGCAGACTTCATCGTTTATGTGGACCCCATTTCCCTAGGTGTTATCACTCCTCCGGCACAATATGGCGCGACAATTACCTGTGGAGATTTTCAACCGTTGGGAATGTACATGCAGGCTGGTGGTGGACAGGGAGGGTTTATCGCTACAGGCGACGACATGAAGTACATTTCCCAATTCAAGGACTTGATATTCGGAATAACGGAAACCATTGAGGAAGGAGAATATGGTTTCGGCGAAGTTTTGTTCGAGAGAACCTCGTATGGTTCCCGGGAGAAGGGCAACGAGTTTACGGGAACGAGCACCGGCTTGTGGGCCATCACGGCTGCCGTATACCTAACTTTGATGGGGCCCAGAGGCATGGAGGAGACGGGGCAGACCATCCTGCAGATGTCCCAGTATGCCGCCAAAGAACTTTCCCAGATCAAAGGGGTTAAGCTGGCG
This sequence comes from Candidatus Acidiferrales bacterium, assembly GCA_965247455.1. Lineage (GTDB taxonomy): Bacteria > Acidobacteriota > Terriglobia > Acidiferrales > 2-02-FULL-67-57 > JACZYA01. Next base: position 288,770 of record CBDFHE010000018.1, on the reverse strand, counting down.
CTGAATTCTCCCTTTTTCAAGGAGTTTGTCGTCAACTTCGATAAGACCGGCAAAACCGTTTCAGAAATTAACAGGTCTCTTCTGGGAAAAAAGATCTTCGGGGGTAAAGACCTGTCGAAAGAATTCCCAGAATTGGGACAGAATGCTCTTTACTGCGTAACCGAGACCAAGACACAACAAGACATACACCAGCTAATTCGCGCGCTGGAGGAGATCATTTAGAATGGGTAGAAATAAAGATACGCTGCTGCGGAAATTTCACCAGGCTAAGTGGGACGAACAAATAATCTTTGAGATGAGCGTACCTGGAGAAAGAGGTATCTTGGTTCGCCAGGTGGAAGACGCCGTAAAGCGAGAGGTGGGTGACGGTGTGTCGGCTATCTCGGCGAATCTACGCCGCAAAGAACCGCCCAAGCTGCCCGAGATCAACCAGATGCGGGTATTGAGACACTTCATGCACTTGTCACAGGAAACCATGGGTACGGATGTCACCATCGATATCAGCCAGGGAACCTGTACGATGAAGTACAGCCCTAAGGTGCAAGAGCACATGGCCGCCCGGCACCCCGGCCTGACAGAAATTCATCCTCTTCAGCCTCCGGATACGATGCAGGGACTGCTGGAAATCATTTACAAACTTACGCAGTTCTTGAAAGAGATTTCCGGTATGGATCATTTCTCCCTCCAGCCTTCTGGCGGAGCGCAGGGTGCGTACACGGGCGCATCGGTCATCAGGGCTTACCATGCCTCCAGAGGCGATAAGAAGAGAACAGAGGTGATTACTACCATGTTCTCCCATCCCTGCGACGCAGCGGCACCCAATACCGCCGGCTACAAGATAATAACCCTGATGCCGGATGAAAACGGCTATCCTGACCTGGAGGGCTTTAAGGCCGCGCTCTCTGGACAAACCGCTGGGATCTTCATCACCAATCCTGAAGATACGGGCATTTACAATCCCAGGATTCATGAGTATGTGAAAGCCGCCCATGACGTCGGCGCTCTCTGTTATTACGATCAGGCCAATGCCAACGGCACGCTGGGGATTGCCAGAGCCAGAGAGGCTGAGTTCGATTTATGCCACTTCAACCTCCACAAGACTTTCTCCATTCCTCATGGTTGCATGGGAGGGTCCGTTGGCGCTGTCGGCTGTACAGAGAAATTAGGCAAATTCCTGCCCATCCCTCGCGTGGAATTTGATGGCCAGATGTACTTTCTGGACTACGATGCCCCTGAAAGCCTCGGTAAGGTCAGGTCGTTTCTTGGTACCTGTCCGGCATTCGTAAGAGCCTATGCGTGGATCATGCAACATGGATCAGACGGACTACGAGAAGTGGCCGAGTGCTCTGTTCTCAATAACAACTACCTGGAAAAGAAATTGAGAGAAATCCCTGGGGTGATAGTACGGTACGCCGAAGGCAAGCGCAGACTGGAGCAGGTGCGATATAGCTGGGAGAAACTTTATCAAGATACCGGAGTGGGCACTGAGGATGTCCTGCGCAGAATGGCGGACTATGGCCTTCAGCACTATTGGACGAGCCATCATCCTTGGATCGTCCCGGAACCGTTCACCCTGGAGCCTTGTGAGTCCTATTCCAAGGATGACATTGATGAGTATGTAGCCGTGCTGCGTCAGATATCCAAAGAAGCATATGAAAACCCAGAATTCGTTAAGAACGCGCCCTATAATCAAGTCGTTCACAAGGTTCCGGAGCCCAGCATCGACGAGCCCGAGAGAATTGTTGTAACCTGGAGGAAATACCTGAAGAAGAAAGGGCTGCGTTAGGGCTGCGTTACGCGAAGCGAGTCGAAAGGCGAATTCTGAGAAACCCGTCTTCAACCGCCCGGCGGGGGGATCCGTGCGCAAGGCGGGTTTTATCGTTTTTGAAACGTGGTATTGCCAGGTGAAAAAACTAGGTCTAATAGTCAACCCTGTTGCGGGGATCGGAGGCAGGGTCGGTCTTAAGGGCAGCGACGGGACAGATATTCTTCACAAGGCAAGAGAGCTGGGTGCTCGGCCGGAATCTCCCTGCAGAGCGGTGGAAACTCTCAAAGTAATCGCACGGATTAAAGACAAGATAGAAGTCATTACCTACCCCAACGAGATGGGGAAAGACGAAGCCCAGGAATGCGGCTTTTCACCTATCGTCATCGGATCGATCACGAGCGGTGAAACAACTCCGGAAAATACTCAAACGGCGGCCCAAGAGATGAAGAAATTGGGTGTGGACCTGATCCTTTTCGCCGGTGGGGATGGGACAGCCAGGGATATCTACAACGCAGTTGGGCAGAGAATCCCGGTGCTAGGGATACCAACTGGGGTGAAGATCCATTCCGCCGTGTACGCCGTGACTCCTACACACGCCGGAGAGGTCGCCGTAATGTTCCTCAGTGGCAAGTTGTTGAAGATACGTGACGCAGAAGTCATGGACATCGATGAGGACGCTTTCCGCGAAGGCAGAGTCACAGCCAAGCTGTACGGATATTTGCTTGTCCCGGAAGAAAGGCGTTTTGTGCAGAGCGTCAAGTCCGGCAGCATTCAAACCGAAAAACAATCCCTGCAGGGGATCGCGGCAGAGGTTACCGGTAATATGGAGGAGGATTGCTTGTATATTTTTGGACCCGGCACAACCACCCGAGTTATCATGGAAGATCTGGACCTCCAAAACACATTGCTGGGCGTGGATGCAGTATGGAATAAGCGATTAGTCGCCAATGATGTGAATGAGAGTGAACTGGTTAATTTGATTGGCCAAAAGAAAGCAAAGATCGTAATAACCGTCATTGGAGGCCAGGGATATATCTTTGGCCGCGGCAATCAACAGTTAAGTGTCAAAGTCATAAGAAAAGTCGGCAAGAAAAATATTATTGTTGTCGCGAGCAAAGAAAAACTGGCCTCCTTAGGTGGGAGACCTTTGCTAGTCGATACTGGCGATGAAGACCTCAATCAGATGCTCAGCGACTACATAAAAGTAACAACGGGATTTAATGAGTATGTCATGTACAAAGTTGGAATTTAGAAATGAAAGGTCCCGGCTGCCTGAACTTCCCGGGGTAGGCTGTTTCGCTGGGTTCCAAAACCCTTTCCTTTCGGCGCGGCTAAGGCGCCTTCAGGGTAGTAACAGGTTTTATCTGCTTTCTGGACGTGCTAGAAGGCTCTCCGCAGCAATTCGAAACACAGCCGAATTGGGTCATCCGCAGGTAGTCATCGGGAAAGCGAACATTACATTCGTAACGTAACGTTAGGTCATGTTATGGACGCATCGACGCAGCGGGTGTTTCTGTGGCGACCTATCGTCGGATAGCCTTTCTAGCGATTCTTTCAGGCTTCTGTGCTGGCTAAAGGGAATACTGGCGCAAGGAATTCAAAGCGCTTGTTGGCGCGGCTGGCCTTTCAGCCCGCCAACTGCCTAGCTGGATCCGCCGGAGACCCGAGCCAACACCCGCTCGGTCATCCAGTATCATACACATCCTCCAAGGTGATCTTTGGTCCACGTCCCTCGCAAAATTGGTAAGCCTCTCCCGTTATATGTTTGCCGATGGCTAGCGAAGTAGGGTAAGGTTCGTTCCAGCCAAGTCCTTACAGGGAGAGTTGAGGCAGGTTTCAAGACATTAATGATAGTCGTAAGAACGATAGGGCAGTTGCTTGAACAAGGGGAAGAAGATGCTGTAGCTATTGCAGCGCCGGGCCGAAAACCGTTGACCTATTCCCGCCTGCGCCGCCACCTTGCCGAAACCCTTCGCGAACTGAACCGATTGGGGATAGGAAGAAATGATCCGGTGGGGATTGTATTGCCCACCGGGCCGGAGATGGCTTCTGCGTTCGTTGCCATTGGAGCCGCTGCCGCTGTTGCACCCCTGAATCCGGCTTACCGTCGGGAGGAGTTCGGGTTTTACCTGCACGACCTTGGCGCCCGTCTTCTCGTTGCTCAAGAAGGCTTGGATACGCCTGCGCGAGCGGTGGCCAACAACCTGGGCATTCCTATCGCCGAACTGCACCCGAATTCCGAGGCAGCTGGGCTGTTTTCACTCATGGGCGCACTCCCTTCCCGGCGAACAAACCGCGGCGGTATGGCTGGTAGCGAGGACATTGCTCTGGTGCTTCATACTTCTGGAACCACCTCGCGGCCAAAGATGGTTGCTCTATCGAACCGGAATGTTTGTTCGTCTGCCGCTAATGTGGCGGCCAGCCTCTGTCTAACACCTAATGATTGCTGTCTTAGTATCATGCCGTTGTTCCACATTCATGGACTTGTGGCTGCTGTACTCAGCCCGCTTGGGTCGGGAGGGTCAGTGTTCTGCTCTCCGGGTTTTAACGCGCTGAGGTTCTTTTCATGGATGCAGGAAGCCAACCCCACCTGGTATACGGCAGTGCCGACTATGCACCAAGCGATATTGAGCCGTGCGGCGAGCAACCGCAAGATCATCGGAGCGGGCCGGCTGCGACTGGTTCGTTCTTCCTCCGCCCCCTTGCCGCCCCAAGTAATGAAGGCCCTCGAAGAAACTTTCGACGTCCCGGTAATTGAAGCCTATGGCATGACTGAGGCCGCGCACCAAATCGCCAGTAACCCCCTCCCACCGCGAGAGCGGAAGCCCGGAACGGTTGGCCTTGCGGCGGGCACGCAGATCGCCGTCATGGGCGGCGGTGGGCAACTGCTCGAGACGGGCGGCGTTGGCGAGGTGGTGATCAAGGGAACCAACGTTACCCATGGCTACCAAGACAATCCGCAGGCGAACGAGGCCGCCTTCGCCAACGGCTGGTTCCGAACCGGCGACCAAGGTTTCCTCGACGCCGACGGCTATCTTCACCTGACCGGTCGGCTAAAAGAAATCATCAATCGAGGCGGCGAGAAGATTTCTCCTCAGGAGATTGACGAGGTTCTCCTCGGACATCCTGCTGTGGCTCAGGCCGTGACCTTCGCGCTGCCGCACGACAAGCTGGGCGAGGACGTGGCGGCAGCGGTTGTTCTTCTCAAGAGTAGCCCTGTCAGCGAGAAAGAGCTTCGAGACTACGCCAAGGAAAGACTCGCTGACTTCAAAGTTCCTCGCAGAATCGTTTTTCTGGATGAGATCCCGAAAGGGCCGACGGGAAAGCTCCAGCGCATCGGCTTGGCCAAGAGGATCGGCCTCGCATAACACAACAGCAGCAATGAAGATATGCATCTACGGAGCTGGTGCCATCGGCGGTTACCTGGGAGTGGAATTAGCCCAGGCGGGCTTTGATGTTTCCTTGATTGCACGGGGCCCGCACTTGGAGGCTATGCGCAAGAACGGCCTCACGCTTCTTGTTAACGAAGAGAAGAAAGTCGCCCACGTGGACTGCACCGACGACCCTTCGGCTCTCGGGCCTCAGGATTATGTCATCCTGACGCTGAAGGCGCATTCCGTGGCGGCCATCGTTCAGCAAATGGCGCCTTTGCTCAGCCCGCACACGGCAGTCGTGACAGCCCAGAACGGTATTCTTTGGTGGTACTTCTACCGGCTGAGCGGTCCCTGGGAAAATTACCACTTGGAGCATGCGGACCCTGACGGTCTCATCTGGAAAACCTTGGGGCCCGAGCGGGCCATCGGCTGTGTGGTTTATCCTTCCTGTGAAACCGTTGAGCCTGGTGTCGTACGGCATCTAAGTGGCAAACGCTTCATGCTAGGCGAGCCGGATGGGTCCAAATCAGAGCGGGTGGCGGCGCTCAGTAAGGTCTTCACGGCTGCCGGGCTCAAGGCTCCTGTGCGCGGCAGGATTCGCGATGACATTTGGCTCAAACTCTTGGGGAACCTCTCCTTTAACCCGGTTAGCCTTCTTACCCTGGCTCGCCTGGATCAAATGTGCAGTTACGAGCCTGTGCGAGCAGTCATCCGCAAGATGATGTTGGAGGCGATGGAAGTAGCGATCAAGCTAGGCGTAGAGTTCTCCGTGGACGTGGAGACGCGTATCAACTGGGCGGCCGATGTCGGTGCTCATAAAACATCCATGCTGCAGGACCTCGAAAAGGGCCGCCCCTTGGAGTTGGATGCTCTGGTGGGAACGGTGTCTGAGATGGGCCGGCTCGTGGGGGTTCCAACACCGACAATTGACTCAATCTTGGCACTGGTGCGGATGCGTGAACGTGTTGCGGGGATTGAACTACGCTAACCACTAAGGATTGCAGCTGGCCTGGTGCAAGCGCTAGCAAATCCCGGCCAAGCATCCTCTGGCTAGTCCTGAATGGCGCGCAGCATTTCCTCTTGCGGGAGCAGAATCTCGTAACGCGACTGCAGAAACGCGACAAGATCAATCATCTGGTTCACCGTCATCTCATCATTGAAGTTGAGCACAGGCGATTCTTCCCCAGACCCAAGCAGCTCGCAGGGATAGCTTTCGGCCAGACTGTGGGAAGGATTGATGATGGCTGTCCCAGGCTGCCCAGGAAAAGTGGAATCCCCATATCCTGAGCGATGAGCCGTATCTGCCGGTCATATAGACCGAGCGCAAAGTCCTTGATTTCGTAAATGATGGGATTGTAAGCCGCGCGCATCAGAGTGCGCCGCATTTCTCCCGTGGTGGAATAGAGATAATTACGGATTACTTCCACCGTGATGGGATCGACTGCGTTCATCTTCCCTTTGCAAAGACCTTTCGGCTGGACGCTTACCTCTGACAGCCAAGCGTGGCTGCTAGCCGGACAGCCCCAACTGCCGCATCATGGTCCCACTATCCCAGTAGTCAACCTGTCGGACAATCTTCCCTTTTTGGATTTGGCAAACACTGACACCCCTAAGGTCGATTGACTTCCCGATGGCGCTGATTCCATCGATTTCCTTCTCCTGTGTACCGCGCATCCTCCATTCACAGGTCACTTTGTCGCCGCTTGCAAAGATGTTCAGGATGTCGAAGCTGAGGTTGGGGAAAGCTGTAAAGAACGAGTTAAAGAACGTCTCCACTTCCGACCTCTGCTGGAACGGTTTGGGCTGGGTTACATCCCAGTATTCCAGTTTTTCCGCCAATACACGGACCGCAGCTTTGCTATCATGCTGGTTCCATTGTTTGATCAACTCTCGAACAACATCTGCTGCCTGGCTCGACATATTCTTGTCCTCCCCTCGAAGGTAGCTCGGTCTTGCAGGCCATCTCCTGCCTAATGGACTTGGGGCAACCTGCCCAGTTCCTTTAGCAACTCCGCGTCTTGCTGAACAATCCGGAAGGCGGGCCGCACCCTAATTAAGTTTTCCCAGAGCGTCCCAAATTCTGGGTCGTCCTTCGCCTTTAGGAATTCTTTTCGGGCTGTGCTTCTTTCGCCAGCTAGGTAGGACAGGAATCCCTGTCGCAGGTGCGTGTCGGAACTTATGCAATAGCTTGACGACCGGTCTAGGATTTGCTTTGCTTCTGCCACCTGCTCTGTTCTCAAGACACGGTAGGCCTCATATTGGTAGTGATAGGCCAGGTTCAGATCGAGCAGACGCCGCAACTCTTCCATGGGTCGAGGGTGATCATCCACGCGGATGTCAACATACCGATCATTATTCAGATTACGACCCCGGCCCTTCCCCACCACCAACAGTGAAGCCGACTGGCGGCCTCGGGAATCTCCTCCAGCCGCTGTGTCGCCTGCCTTGAGCGCGGCGTAGAGCCTTTCAGCCAGTTCGCCCCGCGTCGCTTCAAAAGCACGTCCCATCGCCTCGACTACTTCAGGGCCCACCAGGATGTTTCCCTGCGCCGACCAGGTTGACCCTTGATTGTGGCCCGCCCAAGTCAATGCCCCTGGCCCGGTGAAAGTGACGACATTCCCTTGACCATCCACAATGGCTACCTGTCGTCCGTCTTTCCCCTCATGTCGATCCTCTTCAAGAAGCCGATCCAAGACCTGGTCTGCCGTAAGGCCCTGCTTAAGGAGTAGGAGGGCACGCTGACCGTAGGCGATATTTACATTTGCCTGCGTCGCCACGATTCCCACTTCAGCTTCTGCCCAAGGGACTACCGAACCAACAGCAAAATAGCGTGAAGCCACGGCCAGGCCCAGATCGCCTGTCTCAGGATCGATAGCGACAATCGAGAAAGTTGAAACCGGGTCGAGATGAGATTGTGGATTGTCGTATCCGGCTAAGGGGACAGCCCAGATCAAGAGAATGAGGAGGGCTACACGCTTCATCGTTCCATACCCCGCACCTTGTCAAAGTGTAGTTCTTCCATTTTGTTTCCGCCTGGTCTGCCGACTACACGAAGGACATTGCCCGGAAGGGGACCCCGCTACGGACAACAAGATCGATGTTCCTCAAGGCTCGGATATCTTCAAGTGGGTTCCCCCGTACCGAGATAAAGTCCGCCTGCATACCTGGAGACAACGTTCCGGTCACCTTCTCCAGCCTGCTTATCTTGGCTGCTACGCCCGTCGCCGCAGTAATCGCACCCAGCGGGGAGATACCGCATCTGACAAGAAACTCCACATTCAGAGGAAGCACTCCGTGAGGAGCATCCGAGCCAACAGCCAAGGGCACCCCGGCTTGCCAGGCTTGTTTCACGCTCTCCATCCAGGGCTCCAGGGCAGGAAACACCTCCTTGCCGAACAACTGGTCTTCCGTCATGAGTTCGGGATGTTTCTCCAAGTGCGCCTGGCTCTTTTGGGCGTTGTAATCCATCCACTCCTTTGCCGAACGGGCTACAGAGTCCTGGAATTGCCAGTACTCCACCGGCTGTGGCCAGGCCATTCCGTAGACAAATGGTGTGAGACTCATTCCCGCTCCGCTCTTGAGGAATTCTTCGATGATTTGCTCATTCAGCGGGGTGACGTGTTCAATGACGTCCACATCGGCGGCCAAGCTGAGCCGAATGGAGGAGCCCCAGCGGCCTGTGCAGTGCGCGGTCACAGGCACGCCTAATCCATGAGCTTCGCCGACAATCGCGTGAAGTTCGTCCGCCGAGTAGGAGGTTGTTTCTGCCGTCTCGTCTAGGAGACCAATTTTGATGAGCCGGGCTCCACGAGAAACGTAGTCCCGGATGGCTGTCCGAAGATTGTCGGGTCCGTCGACGGACCACTCGGGAATCCAAACATGCCCACCGGTGGGAGCTAAGCGCGGGCCGCTGGGCAGGAGTCGTGGCCCGGGGATGGTTCCGGCCTCTATCTCGGCGGCGAGCGAGACGTCTAAGAAATTTAGCTCACCAACCACCCGTGCGGTTGTCACCCCGCCGAGCAAATCAATTCGCAGATTGCGAATGGCCCGGGCCGTCAGCCGGGGCAGAGAATCATAGAACTGAGAGAGATAGCTGGAGGCGTTTGTGCCGGCTCCAATCGGCTTGAGGGTAGGATGGTTGTGGGTATCAATCAGCCCAGGAAGAAGTGTCTCCTTGCCGAGGTCAATGATCTCCACGGATGAGTCGAGCTGAAACCGAGATGCTGGCCCAACTGCGGCGATTCGATCTCCCTGGATGACCAGGGTCGGGCTCTCGATGGGAGCATTGCCGGTCCCGTCGATCAGCCGGGCAGCTTTCACTGCCCATTTCTTGAGGTGGGCGCGGGCCCCTGTGTCCGTCTGTCCCAAGCCAGGAAGTAAGCCCAGACCGGCGAGGGCTATCAAGCTGGATTCCAGGAAGTCCCGTCTAGTCAGACTCATTGGGATGAAACTCAGGCTTCATGCACCACCGAACAGCACACACTCTTCGCTTTATGGAGGCTGGGTCCTACAGCACCTTCAGCTATGAGGGAGTACCGTACCAGTCGAATTCCTCCTTGCTCAGGTCTATCCAGATGGATTTGATTTCAGTGTAGAGATCAATTGTGTGGTGGCTTCCTTCTCGACCGTAACCGCTCATCTTGTAGCCGCCAAAAGGAGACGCGGGGCTAATCTGCAGGCAAGTATTTACTTGCACTGTACCTGCGCGCAATTCTGAGGCTACGCGATGGGCACGTTTGATGTCGCGTGTCCACACCGAGGCAGTTAGCCCATACATCACATCGTTGGCCAGCCGGATAGCCTCTTCCTCACTGTCGAAGGTCAAGAAGGACACGACGGGCCCAAAAATCTCTTCCTGCGCGATCCGCATCTTGTTGTCAACGCGGCCGAACGCTGTAGGCTCGAAAAACCATCCCTTTTCAAGACCGGGCAGTTGGGGCGCCTGTCCTCCACAGAGCAGCTCAGCGTTCTCCTGCCCGCCCAGATCTACGTACTTTCTTATTCTGTCCAGCTGCTCGGCTGAGATGATCGCTCCCATCTCGGTTTCTTGCTTGAGGGGATCTCCGAGCACGATTCCCTTGGCTCGCTCGACAAATCGGCCAACGAATTCCTCCGCCAAGTTCTTTTGCAGGAGAATCCTTGAGGTTGCATCGCAGTTCTCCCCTTGGCAGTAGTAGATCCCAAAAAGGCCGTTACGAACAGCCTGTCCCAGATCAGCATCGGGAAAGACAATCATGGGGGACTTACCCCCAAGCTCGAAGGACAATCTCTTTAGGTTGCCCGCAGAGGCCTTCACAATGTGTTGGGCGGTGAGCCATTCGCCGGTGAAAGCAACTTTGTCCACGTCCGGGTGGGCGGCTAGGGCGGCGCCGGCGGTTGGTCCATAGCCAGGAACAATGTTGATGACCCCGTCAGGAATCCCCACCTCCGCGCAGAGGCTGGCCAGCTCCATGGCGGTAACCGGTGTCTGTTCGGCTGGTTTTAAGACTGTCGTGTTACCGCATGCAAGAGCCGGCGCAAGCTTCCACACTGCCATGAGCAAAGGGTAGTTCCAGGGGATGATCAATCCGACCACACCCATGGGCTCGCGAACTGTGTAGTTGAGAAACTCTCCCTCAACGGGAACGACTTGCCCACCGATCTTGTCCGCCAGACTGGCCCAATACTCAAGGGTGCTAGCCGAAAAAGGGATGTCGGCCCCGCCCGTTTCGCGGACGGGCTTGCCGCAGTCTTGGGTTTCTAGTTGGGCTAACTCATCGGCTCGACTGAGAATTTTCTCACCCAGCCGTCGCAGCAGGCGTCCGCGCTCGACCCCGGGGGTCTTGCGCCAGGCGTCAAAAGCCTTGCGAGCAGCCCTGACAGCTTGGTCTATGTCTTCTTTGTCCGCTTCGGCAACCTCGGCCAAGGTGGCGCCGGTTGCCGGATTCGTGCTGGTAAAGGTCTTGCCTGAGACGGCATCGACAAATTTTCCACCAATATAGAGTTTGTACTCTCTCAATCCAGACACTACTACTGTGCTCATTCTGTCCTCCCCTGCTCAGTCGTCCCCCGGCGGGACCGTGTCGTCTCTGCTGCCTAGAAATCGAGCCTCAGTACGAACTGCACTTGCCTCTCGTTACCTGGGAGGGTTTCCGTAATCCGACCGAAGTTAGGCGAAGTGATATTCCCGTCTGGATTGCGGAAGTTTGGATGGTTGAACAAGTTGAAGAACTCGGTGCGAAACTCCACGTTGACAGTTTCCGTAATACTTGTCCTTTTGACGATGGAGAAGTCCCAGTTTTTCAGGCTAGGGCCCTCCACTATATTGCGCCCGGCGGTTCCAAAGCGGCTCGATGGGTTGGGCAGCGCTTGGAAGGCGCCTGTGTTGAACCAACGCTCGACCGTGCTGCTTCCTGAGGTCGGATCTCCCACTAGATCGGGACGGTCGTTGGTCTCGCCGGTCACGGTAGGATCGGCCGGATCCAACACAGTAAACGGCAATCCCGTCTGGAGTGCGAGAATCCCATTCAAGGCCCAGCCGGAAAGCAGCTTGCGAGCAAAGGTACTTCCGCTGTCGAAGTTGGGGAATTCATAGAGGTAGCTGAGAACGAACCGGTGAGTAGCATCAAAGGCGGAGCGACCGCGGTCGAGTGGAATATTGGTGCTATCCATCGGCTGCGTCGGCTGCCCCACTGAGTTGCGAAATGCTTGTGGTGTGGAGAGAGTGTCGATGCTCTTCGAATAGGTGTAGGAAGCCAAGAATCCCAAGCCATGGCTGGGCCGCTTGTCCAGGGTGAGCTGGAGAGAGTTGTAGGAGGAGTCGAACTGGGTAGATTGCGCGAGAATGCCGGCGAAGTCGGACGAGAAGGGCCGCCGACTGCTGACACTGCCCGGGCCGAGGACCGCCTGATTGAGGTTTACCGTGCTGATCAGGTTGACCCCTTTTGTTCCCACGTAGGCTGCCTGAGCAAGCCAGTTCGGGAAAAACTCATGCTGAATGCTGAGGTTGTACTGCTGCGCATAGGACGTCTTGATGTCTGGGTCCAGGATGTTGTACTGGAAGGGTGTGGGGATCTGCGAGAAAGGAATCTCTGTCAGCCCTGGCTGAAACGGGAGCGTCCCTTGACCCGGGTCAGCAAACTCCGGAGGGAGAAACAGGAACGGGAAGAAAGAAAAGGGAGGCGCGACCGAAAGCTGCGAGAAATTGTGCCAGGGGACCATGTCGTAAAAGATTCCATACCCAGCACGCACACTGGTTTTTCCTGAACCAGTCGGATCCCAGGCCAGGGCGAGACGCGGAGCAAAGTTGTTGTTGTCGTCATCCACAGTGGACCGAGGAATTCCTGCGTCGCCCGGGTAGACCAGACCCGTGGGAGCGGCCGGCCGCACAGTAGACTGCTGGCCGGGGCGGAAGGCCGAGATGCGATCCCCCGTGTCATGGGGCCAGTTGAAGTACTCATAACGCAAACCCAGAGTAAGCTTTAGGTTGCGGGAAAGGGAAATCTGGTCCTGAGCGAAAAAGTTGAAAGCAGTCGAGCGAAAGGCGATTTCATTGTTGCCTCCTCCTTGCACGAAGAACAAGGGAAGGCCGAGCAGAAAATCGGCAAAGGCGTTTCCGCTCAGAGCCCCGGCAAACAGGTAGGCTCCGTTGTAGGCGGAAGCGATCCGGCTGTTCATTTGATGACGACGGACGTCTACACCTGCTTTAATGGTGTGGCGCCCGCGTGTGTGAGAGAAGACATCCATGAACTGGAACACGTTCGTTGCCTTTTCACCGGGCCCCATGTCCGTGTAACCAAACGCGCTGAAGCCAACCACAGCGATCTGTGGAACATCAATAGGTGTGGTTGAGGGAAAGGTAAAGCCAAAATCCTGCGCATTGCGTGGATTGGCAGAGATTAGACCATCCAACACCGCCCGGTTCAAGCCAAAGCGAACCTCATTGACTGTTGTAGGAGAGAATACATGAACCTCGCTCAGAACCAGGGTGTGGAACCGCCAATCGTTGGCAATAGGAAAGGTCGGCACGTTTATGGGGCCTAGAAAGGCGGTTGTGAAGGGGAGGATCGCGCTTCCGTCTTGGATGAGGTAGCGGCCGAAGAGATGGTCGTTGTCGCCGATCTTCTGATCAATCCGAAGCATGAATTGGTCGAGATCGGTCGGCGCGATCGGTGAATTGCTGGACAGATTCGTGCCGATGTTTGGGTCCGGATAAAACTGCACCAGGCCCGCTGCCACCGGGTCAATTCGATCCGGTGGAATAACGCCACCGGAAAACGGCGAACCCGTGCTGGGGTCGTCAGGCTGAACGGCGGACTGACTAAAGTCGCCACTCTTTTCGAGAATTGTAGGAACAGAAGCTGCCTTGGTAATCCCCTCCCGTGTACGCGTTCCTTCGTAGCTGGCAAAGAAATGCGTGCGTTCCAGAGCAATCGGGCCGCCAATTGAGCCCCCGAATTGGTTCCGTTTCAGCGGAGGTGTCTCCGGCGAGAAAAAGTTACGGGCATCGAACACATCGTTGCGAAGATACTCATACAGGCTGCCGTGAAAGCTATTCGTCCCCGATTTAGTCACCACGTTGACAATCCCGCCGGCGCCGCGGCCAAACTCGGCCCCGTACAGGTTGGTCTGGATACTGAACTCCTGGATGCTATCAGGCGAGGGAATCGCCCCTGCCTGCCCCAGGTACAACTCGTTGTTATCGACACCGTCGAGCAAGACGTTGTTTGCCTGGCTGCGCATTCCATTGATCTGAGGAAGGCTCAGACTGCTTCCTTGCGTGGTCGGAGTAAAATTCTCTGTAAGCTGTATTCCCGGAACGGACCCGGCCACCAAAGTAGCCAGCTGCAGGAAGTTTCTTCCGTTGAGCGGGAGAGCATTGATTTCTTCACGTGTAATGACTTCAGAAATCGTGGCGGTTGTGAGGTCAACGCCCACTACTTCGGCCCTAACTTCTACGGTCTGCTCCAGGGCGCCAACGACCAGGTGGATTTCCACGCGAGCAGTCTGGTTTACCAGCAACCGCACACCACGGTTGATGTAGCGTTCAAAGCCAGAGGCTTCAGCTTCGATGTCATACACGCTGGGCGGAAGCAGTGACACTACATACTCTCCGATGTTGTTGCTCTCAGTGACACGCATTAATCCCGTGTCTGGGTTCCTGACGGTGATTTTGACCCCCGGCAAGGCGGCCCCGCCCGGATCGGTGACCACGCCGAGAATCGTTCCTGTCGTCTGAGCCCCCGACGGTACAACGACAAGGCCAATCGTGGCCGCCAAAGCAAGCAAGATTGTTCCTATTCTGCGTAGACGTTCTTCTTTCCTAGTCATGACGCCTCCTCCTAGTTCGAACTTACAAAAAACTGTGCTCCCCTACTTCCTGGATTGCTTTTCTTGCGAAGCCAAAATCTGGATGCCGTGAAGCTTGGCGGAATTCTCGCCCAAGATCAGCGTTTTGTCACGGTCTGCAATTCCCGGAGTTTTCTGGATCTTCTCCAGCTGCAACTTGGAGTACTCGAACGGGCAGTTGGTTCCGAAGATGAAACGCTCCGCGCCCAGAGCCTTAATCGTGTCGGCGAGGTAGTAGATGTTGCCCGATGTTTCTAGGATCAGATTCGGTGCCTTCTGGGCCGCAATGATGGCGTCACTCGTTAGCCGGCCACCCATGTGTCCCATGATGATGGGGACCTGGGGAAAATCCCGAGCTAGCTCGATTAGCAGAGCCGGCTCAGAGGGGTAGTAGCCTGTGTGGAACAAAACTGGAACTTTGTGCTCCGCAGCCAGCTCAATGATGGGGTAGACGAGCTTCTTATTCGTGGGGAAGAAGGACTCCCACTCCGGATGGAGCTTGATGCCGCGCAGGCCATAAGCTTCCAAACACCGTTTGAGCTCCGCCAAGGCCTTATCAGCCCAATTCGGGTTGACGCGACCGTACCCAATGAGTCGGTTGGGATGAGCCTTTACGGCGTCTGCGATTGCCCGGTTGGCCTGCTCGTAGTTGGGATCAAAAAACTCTCCCCCGAACCAGCGTGGGGCGAAAATTACAGCCATCTCGATTCCTGCTCCGTCGAGAACACGGAGTAGATCGTCGGTAGTGCGCACCGAAAACAGGGGCCCCATGGGATCTGAGAAATGTTGCAGGCCAGGACCGAAATGCACGTGACTGTCGATAATCATGAATCCTCCCCCTTGCGCATCAACTCAGCTCATGGAGACGCGCCATGTTGTTCCCGAGGACCTGTTCTTTTTCTCGATCTGACACGTCCTCTAGCAGTTGAATTTTCTGGATAACGATCTCAGGGCTGATATAGGGAGTGTCAGAACCAAAGACGACCTTCTCCGCCCCTGCTTCCTTGATCGAAGCCCGAATCTCATTGGAGGTCGTGTTGCCAGCCGTTTCCAGAAAAACATTCTTGGTGAGTCTCGCCACCGTGATGGCGTCGCGAATGTAGTGATAGCCGAGGTGTTTAAGCGTGATCTGAACCTGGGGGAAAGCGTCTGCCAGGGGAAGAAAGAGCAACGGCTGGCAAGTAGGGTAGTAGCCTGTATGGAAGGTGATTGGCAGGCCATGTTTCTCGGCAACTTTGAAGATTGGTCCCAAGAGATTCAAGTCGTTGGCCAGAAAGGACTCCCACTCCGGGTGCATCATGATTCCTTGGAATTTGTAGTCGTGAATGCATTTCTTCAACTCGCGCTGTGATTGCTCGATGAGATTGGGATCCACTCGAGCGTAGCCAATGATGCGATCGGGGTACTGCTTCTGGGCGTGGTAAATCGCTTCGTTGCCCTTCTCGTAGTCAGGGTCGTGAAATTCACCGCCTTGCCACAGTGGCGCAAACACAATGGCGACGTTCACGCCGGCGTTGTCCATGGCCGCAACTAGTTGGTCGGCGGTGTAGGCATCAAAGAGGCAGGCGCTGGCATGATTCTTCAGGCCCGGTCCCAGGTGCACATGGGCATCAACAATCATCTTTCCCTCCAACTCACACTTGTTGTTGTTGGCGCAGCTTCCGTGTCTCCGCTATATCCACTTCACCGTTTCTGATGACGACGCCGTATTGCTCCCCTGCCTGCTCAAGGTTGATGTACTCATCGAGCACATCATCCCGCACGTGTTCGGGGTCGCGCTCCCAAGGGTCGCCGTATCCTCCGCCCCCGCCCGATTGCAGGCTGATCAAACTGCCGGTGGGGACAGGGAAATCCGATACCTTGCGAATCTGCTGCTGGGCGGGGCCGGGGTTCAGAATCACATCGTTGGAATGGCCTACCTTCCCCCCGAAGGCGCCCCAGGGCTTGTCGTTATGACGGTCAACGCCGATCACTACTCTTACGCCGTCGGTAAGGACTCGATAGTCACGAAGGTGCCCAAGCCCGCCACGGAACCTCCCAGCTCCTCCGCTCCCCTCCAGCAGGGAGAACCTCTCGATTCGCAGGGGATAGTGGTACTCGATGATCTCCACCGGAATATTCTTACTATCACCATCCACCAGGCAGATCAACGTATTTTCTCCGTCGCTGGTGGGGCGACCGCCCCAACCGCCACTAGAAGAATCGGTGTGGATGAAGTCGTACTGCTGGCGGGGATCACGCCCGTAGATAATGAACACCCCGAAGTCGCTGTAGTGGCCGGCGGGAACCTCTTCTGGAAGGGCCTGAATCAGGGCCTTGAGGATTGTGTCGATCAGGGTAATCAGGTGCAGTGCCCACTGGCAGGTTGGAGCTGGGTACTCTGCACTGAACATTGTTCGAGGGGGGATAGTGATTTTCAGAGGTTTGAAGTTACCCTCATTGGCGGAAAGCCAGGGGGTGGTGACGCACTTGAAAGCCATGCGTACGGCCGAAACCGTGGCTGCCCGCCCGCAATTTACTGGACCCAGATTCTCGGGCGAGCTTCCGCTGAGATCGACCTCCATCTCCGATCCGCGGACAACAACTTTCACCTGGATGGGAAGGTTTTCTTGGTCGAGCCGTAGACCGTCGTTGTCCATGAAGCCCACAGCCTCGTAGACCCCGTCGGGGATGGCCGCCACGGCTCGTGCCGCCAGCTTTTCTGAGTGCAGGAAAATCCGCCGGACGGCTGCCTCCACGGTTGCCCGTCCGTACTTCTCTAGAATGTGGATGAAGCGCTTTTCTCCGGTTCGACAAGCGGCAATTTGAGCCCGGAGGTCACCCAAGGCGGCATCACTCAGGCGTACGTTGTATCGGATAATCTGAAAGATGGGCTCGACCGGCTGGCCGGCATCAAAGAGCTTGATGGATCGGAGTCGCAACCCTTCCTGAAAAATGTTCTCCGTGTCGGACCAGCTGCCGGGATCCTTGCCGCCGATATCGAGCCAATGCATCTTGACCGCGCTGAAGCCAACCAGTTCACCCTCGAAAAACACGGGCGCCACTGAGGTCACGTCGGCCAGATGGGTTCCAATGGCGTAGGGATCGTTGATCAGGAACAAATCCCCGGGCTTTAGGTTTTCCTTGCCAATGTCTTCAGCAACCACCCGAACGTTTTCGCCCAATGTACCCAAGAAAACCGGTAGGCCCGGCGCTTGAGCGATCATGCGGGCTTCAGGATCGAAGAGGCCAACGGCAAAATCCTGCATCTCAAACACCACCGGGTTGTAAGCCGTGCGCGCCAAATTAATCTTCATCTCTTCGGTGGCCGAGACGAACAGGTGCCGCATCACTTCCACCGTGATCGGATCGGTCTGAGTCACTGGCTCAACCACCTGAGCGGTTTTTTTCGATGCCGATGTTTCCATAGTCGTCAACTACGCCGACGTAACCGGGCAGAATCACAGCTGTGCAGGCCTTTTCCTCCACGACGGCCGGTCCTGGGAGACGATTCGCTGCCAGCAAACGCTCTCTTTCGTAAATGATTGTTGGCAGGTGTTTGTTCAAGTCGCCGAAATACACATTCCGCTTGCCCCGTTGGGCCGCTGCGATGGGCTCACTGTCTCCTTGTTGGATGGTTTCCAAACGCGGTTTGGGGATGCGACCATAGGCCGACAGCCGGTAGCTGACGATCTCGGCAGGCTCATCAGGTGCCGAGTGCGCGTAGGTCATCTCATGGATCTCATCAAACCGCCTCTTGATGACTTTGTGGTCGTAGGCTTCCATGGGCACTCGAACCGTGTACTCTTGTCCCACGTAGCGCATATCCAGTTCGCGAACGAACCACACGTCGTCGCCTGCGAACCCCTCTCGGTTTAGCGAACCAGAGGCTTCCTTTTCCAATGATTGATAGATGGACTTGATTTCAGACACATCCGCCTGCAACAGGGGGGACACCTTTGTGAAGGCAGAATCGAAACGGACATCCGAGAGCAGGATGCCCAGAGCCGAGAGGGCACCGGAGGCAACCGGGATAATGATCTTGGCAACCTCCAGTTCGTCTCCCAGGGCGTTTGCGTGCATGGGACCAGCGCCGCCGAAGCCAATAAGTACGAATTCGCGGGGATCGAAGCCTTTCTGAATGGTCATCTCCCGGATGGCGGTCGCCATTCGGGTGTTTGTGACTTTGAGAATCCCTGCGGCTGCCTCCAGCAGAGAGATGTTGAGCTTGTCGGCAATCTTCTCTTGGATAGCTTGGCGCGCCGGCTCCACTTCCAGCTGCATCTCGCCGCCGAGGAAATAGTCCGGGTCCAGCGCACCACAAACGAGGTGCGCGTCGGTCACCGTAGGTTCCGTGCCGCCTTTTCCGTAGCAGATCGGTCCGGGAGTAGCTCCCGCACTCCGTGGTCCTACGGTCAAGGCTCCGCCTTCGTCAACCGAGGCAATGCTGCCACCCCCGGCACCGATGGAGTGGATATTGATGACCGGAACCATGATGGGGTGGCCATCGAGCTTTGCCTCTGAGGTAACCTGAGGTTTTCCATCAATAACGAGGCTTACGTCAAAACTGGTGCCTCCGGCATCGATGGCAACGACTTGGTCGTAATTGTGCTGTTTGCCAATGTGGGCCGCAGCAACAGTTCCCCCTGCAGGGCCTGACATGATCGTGTATACGGGACGCTGGCTGGCCCGTTCCGCACTCATCACACCGCCGCTGGAGCGGTTCACAAAAAGGTCGTGCGCGAACTTCCTTTTCTTCAGGGCGGCGGTGAGTTTCTCGATGTAATTCTTTACGACGGGCAAGATGTAGGCGTTGATGACGGTTGTGCTTGTCCTCTCATATTCGCGCCATTCCTTAACCAATTCCGAAGACACCGACACCGGCAACGCGGGATAGTTCTTCCGAACCCATCGAGCAGCAGTCTCTTCGTGATCCGAGTTGACGTAGGAATGGAGAAAGCAGATGGCCAAAGCCTCAACTTTGTGCTCATCCACCAAGGTCTGGCAGGCTCGTTGTAAGGTCTGGATCTCCAAGGGTTGGAGTACCTTACCGACATAGTCCAGACGCTCGTTGACTTCCAACCGTCTCCGCCGTGGCACTAGGGGCACAGGCTTTCGGAAGAACAGGTTGTAAAGGTCTGTGCGGCTGTGACGGCCGATTTCATAGACGTCGCGAAATCCCCGCGTGGTTATGAGTCCGGTCTTGGCGCCATTCTTTTGAAGGAACGTATTTAAGGCAACGGTTGTGCCATGCACCAGGTAGCGCGCTCGGGCCAGATCGAGCTGCATCTTGTCGAAGCCGTCCAGGATGCCTGACACGATGTCTGATGTGGTCGGAGTTTTCTCCAAGGTGACCTTTCCCGTCGTGCTCTCCATGACAACGAAATCGGTAAATGTTCCGCCGATGTCTATTGATACCAGCAGGTCCGATTCGCTCACTGGTTCTCCCCCTCCTCGATCCTCTTGCCAACCGTCGCACGCAGGCTGTCTGTTTCCTTTTCATTCACTTTGTACTGGAGATCACCTTGCTGGATCGCGACCTTGTAGTCGCGACGAGCACTTTCGACAGTGACATAACCATCAATAACGTCACTCAGGACTCGTCCAGGATCCCGTTTCCAGGGAGGGCCGTAGCCGCCACCACCACCCGAAAGAATCCGCAGCACTCCCCCACGCTTAATGGGAAAGTTCGTGACCTTGCGAACCTCCCTATCTTCTGAGGTGTCCGGGTCCAAGATGGCGTCATTGACCGCGCCTTCATATCCTCCCAGGAAACCCCAGGGCTTGTATTCGTGCCGCTCAATGCTGGTCAGCACGCGCAGATTGTCCGCAAGGACCTCAAAATCTCGGATATGGCCCAGACCCCCACGGAATCTCCCGGGCCCACCGCTATCCGGGTACAAGGAAAACTGGGCCAGGCGCATGGGGTACTTGTGCTCGACAATCTCGGCAGGGATATTCTTGCTATCGCCGTCTACGATAGCGATGAGAGTGCTCTCTCCGTCAATTCCCTCACAGGCACCCCAACCACCGCTGGAGGAGTCCACATGTATGAATTCCTGGCCATTGCGCGGATCCGTCCCCGACATAGAAAGCACGCCCAAGTCACTGTAGTGTCCGGCAGGAATCTTCCCAGGGAGCGTGGGGGCCAGGGCTTTGAAGATGGTGTCGATCATGGTCATCAGGTGCATGCCGAATTGGCAAACCGGAGCTGGGTACTTGGCGTTAAACATGGAATCTTCAGGAACCACCACAGAGAGAGGGCGAAAGCTACCTTCGTTGATGGGAACCCATGGTGTTGTCACGCACTTGAATCCAACACGTACAGCTGAGATCGTCGTAGCCAGGGAGCAGTTGATGGGGCCTTCGTTCTGCACCTGACTTCCAGTCAGGTCCACAGTCATGTTCGAGCCCTTTACAGTGACCGTGACGCGGATCGGCAGGTTCTTGCGGTCTAGGTTGAGGCTGTCGTTGTCAATGGAGCCTTCAGCCTGATAGACGCCGTCGGGAATTCTCTCTACGGCCAACCGTGCCATTTTTTCCGCGTAGTCCATGAACTGACTCTTGGCCGTCCGGACTGTCTCGCTTCCGTACTTGGCCAGAATGTGGGTAAAGCGCTTTTCTCCGGTACGGCAAGAGGCAACCTGTGCCCGCAGGTCACCCAGCACACTCTCTCCTAGGCGCACGTTGTACTTGATGACGTTGAAGACCGGCTCGATAGGCTTGCCTTGGTCATAAAGCTTTACTGAGCGCAGGCGTAACCCTTCGTGGTAGATGCTCCGGCTGTCATTAGACCAGCTGCCTGGATCCTTGCCTCCCACATCCACCCAATGCATCTTGGCAGCGGTAAAACCCGCAACCTCGTCTTGGTCAAACACGGGTGCTACGCAGGTGACGTCCAGCAGGTGGGTTCCGCTTGTGTAAGGGTCGTTCATCAGGTACAGGTCGCCGGGGCGAAATTTGTCCAGACCGCCGATGTCATCGGTGACCACACGAACATTTTCCCGGAGCGTTCCCAGAAAGACAGGCAATCCGGGTGCTTGAGCGACCATGTTGGCCTCAGCGTCAAATATACCTACGGCGAAGTCGAGCATTTCGAACACAACCGGGTTGTAGGCGCTGCGAGCCAAGTTGATCTTCATTTCTTCCGCCGCGGAGATGAACAGGTTGCGGATAACTTCGGTCGTTATCGGATCCACCGTCTTGTTTGACCTTGCGGCCGCCGCCATGAGTTTTCTCAGCCCGATTCCGTAGCTCGCTCCGGTTCTCGACTCATCACCGTGAGTTTCTCTAGTCCCAACAAGGCAAAGAAACTCACGAAGTAGGAATCGATTGCGGGCAGGTGGGTCAGGTTAAAGAGTCCCAACCCCAGTTCGCCCTTGGATGCTGTCATGAAGCCAGCCAAGACACCTGCCGAAAGTGCCACTAACGCCAGCGGGCGAAAACGACTTATACCCTGAAAATCCGAAGAGGCATATTGTCTCCGGCGGAGTAAGTAGTCGGCTGTGTAGACACCGGTGATGGGAGGCAACACCACGCTCAAAATGATCACGAAATCTAAGTACCTCTCGAGGATCCCCATCAGAGCGACCAAGGTGCCGGCCAAACCGGCAAAGACGGTCAGCTTCCACTTCGGCGTTTTCCGGAAGATGGCCGCCAGGTTCAGGCTAGCCGAGTAGAGGGTCCCGTTCATATTGGTCCAGGTAGCTAGTGCGACCACGATGAGTGCGGCCGGACCCAATCCATGGGAGAGCATGACTTTGACAAAATCCGCTTCTCCCGTTGCGGCCGTGAGATACGAGCCGATAATCACAAACGGTGGAAGTCCTAGCGTGACCCCCAACACCAGGGCCGCAGCCGCGTGTCCCGGTCCCTTCATGTAACGGGTAAAGTCCGGCAGCAGAACAGAAACAGAAAGGAAGGTTCCTGCAACAATGGAGATTGCCGTTGCATAGGACATTGGTTCCGACAGAGGTGGACGTGCCAGCACTTCACTGACGGGGTATGTCCGGAATGCATAGACGCAGTACCACCCGACGAGAAGGAGAAGCAAGGGAACGGCCACAATGGCCAGTTTCTCAACCGAACGGTAGCCAAAGATCGTCAGAGCCGTGATGAGGGATCCTGAGAAAAGATAGAACACAGGGCGCCCTAGCACTTCTCCAATGATTGGAACCGCCGTAAAGTGCATCGAGCCACCAGAAATAGAAGTGTTCACCGCAAACCAACAAAACATGTCGACCGCGATGATGGCCGAGATGACTCTGGCACCTGTGCTCCCAAAAGCCAGTTTCAACGTCATGGCCGTCGACACGCGGGTGCGGGTGCCAACGTGGGAAGCCAGCAGACAAATGGGCGTTGAGACCAGAGTGCCCCAAATCGTTGCGCCGATTGCCTTCTCAAATCCCACTCCGGCGGTCAGTACACTGCCCAGCAGGAAGGAAGGAATGGCAATGCAAACACCCAAGTAGATCAAGATGAGATCGAAGTAGCCGCGTTGAGCTTCAGCCGGCACGCGACGTCGTTCGTAATCTTCGAGTAACTGATCTGATCTAGCGGCTATGTCGTCTAGCTTGCTCACAGAAATCCTACTCTTGCCACTCGTCTACCAAATGACTCCAGCCTCAACCCGCGCGTGTTCCAATGAACTGGGATCAATCTGTAAGGTCGGCCGAGCAACGAAGGGGAGCTTCTTGATGTCACGCGGGATTTGATCCCACAGCCGATTACTAACGATGATTAGGTCGAAATTCCCTGACCGGCAAAACTGAGAAAAGTCTCCTATCTCGCCGATCCCGCTTATAGTGACAGTGATCCGCCGCCCGCTGACCATCGAACGAAGCTCCTTCTCAATCAGCCTTCCGTAGCCACGCTTGTCACGATCTGCAAGAACAAAGACAAGGTTGGCGGGGTCTTCCAAAGCCTCAACGGCGCGAAGCATGCGCCGATGCCACCGGAAGTTCAGTCCAATGACGCCAACCGTGGTTCCTCTGAGAATTCCTCGGACTTCGTCCACGTGGTAGGAGTTAGTGATTATTTTCCGTATTTTGTGAGAAGTTTTCCCGCCGAGCTTGGCACGTAGGTCCTCAATCATGACTCCTTGGACATCCACCGACCACATGTCGCTGACTTGCTCTGCGAACAATTCGGTTTCTGTCCTATTGCATTCGGCAAAAACCAATGCCCCGGTTGTTTCCCTTACTAGGTACTGCCGCATATAACTGACAAACGAGGCTGGGTGGATGCCTTCTCGAAGTACCTGCCGGAGGGTCTGCTGGCAAAGCCTGTCGCAAGCCTTCAGCTTCTTCTCACCCGTCTGCCGCGGAAAGATACTGTTGATCTGGGCTCCTTTTCCTTGTCGGAGAGAAATATGGCCGGCCTTGGCTAACTCCTTGTAAACGCGCCAGATCCTGTTCTTGTCCAGTCCTAGTTCGCTTTCCAAGTCGCGGACCGAGGGTAAGGTGTCTCCCAATCGCAAGCGGCCTACGGCAATAGCGAACTTGATCTGGTCCCGGAGTTGACCGTGGGATGGAATGGAACTGCTCTTCTCAACGACAAACATCGCCCTCCCAGCCTACGCTGTCCTATTGATGGGACAAGTGTCTATAATTCTGGGACAGTTGTCAATCAAAACTCTCGCGCCGCTGCCACTTTTCTAATTGTTGGGGCTGCCGGGCCAACCCTGTCCTGGGATGAGCCAAAGGATGGCGTGCCTGGCCGCCAGGTTCATTGTATGATGAGGCGGATTCTTCAATGGCCGAGGACGAGCTATGAGCTCTACCCCCGCTCGTGCAGTGAACGGGAAGAGATGTATGGTATCAAGTGGTCACCCACTGGCTACGATCGCCGCTCTGGAAGTCTTGCGAGAGGGAGGAAACGCCGTTGATGCGGCAGTTGCGGCGAGTGCTGTCTGTTGTGTTGTCCTTCCTCACGCTTGCGGAGTAGGCGGAGACGCATTTGCCCTGGGATATGAGGCCAGGGAGGGACGCACTTGGGCCCTCAATGCAAGCGGGAAAGCTCCTCTCCTGGCCACACAGTATGGCTTCACTGGGACTATTCCCGAAGATGCAGTTGTCGCTGCGACGATACCGGGAATTGTGAGCGGCTGGCAGGAGCTTCTTGAAAGGTATGGAACAAGACATCTCGAAGAACTCTTGCAGCCTGCTCTACAACACGCCGAAGAAGGTTTTGTTGTGGATGAGTCCTTTTCAAGCTTGGTAGCACTGAACAGGTCCAAGTTAGCCAAACATGACCACTCGGCCGCGATATTCCTCAGTCGTAGTGCCGCACCGGTTCCCGGCGACACCTTTCAACAGCCGGCACTTGCTCGCACCCTTGCAAGGATTGCCGCCCGGGGACCTGAAGAGTTCTATCGTGGTGAGACTGCGGCCGCGATGGTGCAATTCATGGAGGCAGTCGGTGGCCTCATTCGGGGGCAAGACCTGGCGAACCATTCATCCGTGTGGCAGAAGCCAATAGGTAGAAGCTACTGCGGCTTCGAAATCTTGGTGGCCCCTCCCAATTCCATTGCCATCCTGCTTTTGGTTCAGCTCGGTTTGCTGTCACCGGCTTCACTTCGTGAGCTTGGTCACAATTCGGCTGTCTATATTGACACTGTCGTCCGAGCTAAAAGGCGGGCTTTCGGGAAGGTCTTGCCGCTTCTCGCCGAATCCGACTCAATGACGATTGAAGGTTCAGAGATAGTGTTAGACAGTTTTCTGGAGAGACTAGGCCGAGAGCCTCTCCTCTCGACAAACCGGCCGGGGGCCGAGGTTTCCGACACTACAAGCATCGTTGTCGTAGACGCCCAGGGAAACGCGATTTCGTTGATCCAGAGCATATTCCACTACTTTGGATGCGGGGCAATTGCTGGCGATACGGGGGTGCTCTTAAACAGTCGCATGCTTGGATTCTCGCTTGAAGGGAATAGCCCGAACAGCCTGCGCAGAGGGAAGAGACCCGCACATACCTTGAGTCCTGCTCTTGTCTTGCGGGATGGGAAGCCATTCTTGGTCGTGAACACACCCGGTGCCTACGCGCAAACACAAACCCTTTGCCAGGTCGTTAACAACGTCCTTGTCTTCGAGATGGAATTGCAGCAGGCTCTGGAAGCACCCAGATGGTTCGATCGCCTCGATAACGTTCTTCTGGCCGAAAAACGCATCTCGTCCGTTGCCCTTAAGCAACTTGTTGAACTAGGCTACAGTATTGAAGTGGGAGAATCGTGGGATCGGGCTACGGGAGGGGTCGAGGCCGTCTTGGTGCAGAACAAGGGTGAGCAACGGGTGCTGTACGGCGCCTCCGATCCACGGCGGCACGGTTGCGCTCTTGGATGGTAGACAAGCTGCTCGCTAAGCAGAGCTCAACTCTTCATGGGAACCAACCTAAGCACTACGATCCCCTGTCTCATTCAGGATGCGCAATTGTCTTGCGCTGGGCAGTTGGTATAATCATCCCGAAAGGCAGGTTGTTCCCGGTATTCAATGTAACGGTACTTAGTACGTCCCAAGTAGGATGGAGAGAAGGCTGTGGAGAATTCTTTCATGGCGCGAGCGATTGAGCTATCAATGCAAAACGTGCGGTCCGGACTAGACGGACCTTTTGCCGCCGTGGTTGTGAAGGACGGAAAGATCATCGCCGAAGGAAGCAATCGGGTAACGTCCGACAAAGTTCCTAGCGCCCATGCGGAAATCGTTGCCATCCGTGCAGCCTGCCAGGAGCTTGATGATTTCCAACTAGCCGGTTGTGAGATTTACACCACCGGCGAACCCTGCCCTATGACCTACCCCCTGGAGTTGTACCACCCCAGATTTGATTCAAGAGCATCTTCTAGGGCTCCCGCTTCTTGTGCCAAGTCTAGGATTAGTTTTCGACCATTGCAAGCACTTTGTAGCTGCAAGTGAGAATGTCCTATTTGCGCAAAGTAGGAATGTCCTCTTTCATCAGGGCCAGGAGGGACGATGAGAGAGGAGCGAATCGAATTGAGCCAACGGGAGCAGGATCGGTTGAAGGTACTCCACCAAGTCGAGCAGGGCTATCTGACCCAGGTGGAAGCGGGCCGGCGGGTGCAGGTGAGCGTACGCCACCTGCGGCGTCTGCTGAGACGGGTGCGGGCGGAGGGGGACAGGGGCGTAGTGCATCGGCTGCGGGGGCAGCCCTCCTTGGTGGTGCATCCTGGCCCAGGTGCGGCGGCGCTACGCCGACTTTGGGCCCACGCTGGCCAGCGAGCACCTGGCGCGAGATGGGTGGCAGGTCAGCCGGGAGACGCTGCGGCAGTGGATGACCGCCGCCGGGCTGTGGCGGTCGCGCCGGCAGCGGAGGCCGGCGGTGCACGTCTGGCGAGAGCGCGCGGGCCGCCTTCGGCGAGTTGGTGATGATGGACAGCTCGCCCTATCGCTGGTTGGAGCGGCGCGGACCTCCCGTGCAGTTGATCGCGCTGATCGACGACGCTACCAGCCGGGTCTGGGGCCGCTTCGCCGCCCAGGACTCGACCGAGGAAAACCTGCGCACCCTGGCAGGCTGGCTCCGGCGCTGGGGACGGCCGCGGGCACTCTATACCGACAAAAGCAGCCTGTTCCGCACCACCCGCTCGGCCCGGCTCGACGAGCAGCTCGGCGGTCAGCCGGCCCGCACCCAGATCGGGCGGGCCCTGCAGGAGTTGGGGATCGAGTGGATTCCCGCCCACAGCCCCCAGGCCAAGGGGCGCATCGAGAGACTATTCGGCACCTTGCAGGACCGCCTGGTCAAGGAGATGCGCCTGGCCGGGGTGCACACGGTGGAGCAGGCCAACCGCTTCCTGGCAGCAGTCTTCCTGCCTTTCTGGGAGCAGCGCTTCACCGTCGCTCCGCGCCAGCCGCACGATGCCCACCGCCCGCTGGGAGGCACCCAGCGGCTGGAGTCAATCCTGAGCGTGCGCGAACCGCGCCGGGTGGCAGGCGACTACACCGTGCGCTGGCAGGGCCAGCGCTGGGCGATCCCGCGCGCCCAGGTGCGAGCGGGGTTGCGGGGGGCGCGGGTGGAGGTCGAACGGCGGCTCGACGGCAGCCGCTGGGTCCGCTTCCGCGGCTCTTATCTCAGCCTGCGGCCCTGCCGGAGCCCGAGCCCGCGCCCGCTCCCGCTTCTTGTGCCAAGTCTAGGATTAGTTTTCGACCATTGCAAGCACTTCCGATTCAGTCTTTCGGCTTAGGTCCCAGACGCATTTCATGGGGACTGGTGGTGGAAAGCCCTTTAGAGGGGAGCACTATATCAACGTAGACGAGGGATACCCTAGTCCCTCTGTTTCCAGAAATACTTCCCCGCCCGCTAACCCGCCATTTTAGGCTGGGACTCCTGCCGAATCGTCGGGTAAAACAGTGATGCCCTACCCGGAGGCACCGGTCTGAATACACAATTCGGATGTGCCAGGCTATCGCCCCTCACGTTCCAAGACTCTCCTGATGGCAACCTTGTATTTCTTGGGCGGGGCGGAAATGCTCTCATTTGATGTGCAAAATTCTAAGGAAGTGTGCACATCCACAACACACATGCACCAACGCCCCAGCGAAATAGGGGTTGACAATTCGCCTTTTATTCGCCAGGCTGTTGCGTAGTAAGGAGCACAGCGATGACATTGACGCGGCGACAGAAACAGGTATTGGATTTCCTGGTCAGCTTCATGAACCGCCACCGGTACGCACCTTCCTTTGAGGAGATCGCCGAAGGTTTAGAACTCACCTCGCTCGCCACCGTCCACAAACATTTGCAGACGCTGGAGCGTAAAGGTTTCATCCGGCGCGGCTACAACCAGAGCCGCTCGCTGGAGATAGTGGCGTTGCCGCGTCCGGTGCGAGAGGAGGTGGCGCGGCATGCGGTGGAGTTGCCGTTGTTGGGACGCATCGCCGCCGGCCAGCCGGTGGAGGCGGTCGAGAACCCGGAAACCATCTCGCTGGCCGACTTCACTCGCAGCAAGAATGTGTACGTGCTGGAAGTGAAGGGCGACTCGATGGTGGACGACCACATCGTGGACGGCGACTACATCCTGGTGGAGAAAACCGAGACCGCCAACAACCGCGAGCTGGTGGTCGCCCTGGTGCGCGGAGAAGAGACAACCCTGAAGCGTTTCTTCCGCGAGCCGGGCGGCAAGGTTCGTCTCCAGCCCGCCAACGCCCAGATGAAGCCCATCGTCGTGCCTGCCAAGGACGTGCAACTCCAGGGCCGCGTCATCGGCGTCCTGCGCCGCTACTAGCGCGACGGCTTTCCGCAAATCGCCTGCTACTCTTTTCCTGTCAGGGAAGTTTTGTTCCCGCCGGACTGGTTTGGCTAGGTGCGGAAGAGGACCGACTCGCGCTGGAATTGGCGCACGGCGACGAAGAGGGCGGCGGCGGCATAGACGCAAGTCGAAGCGAAGATCAAACCAATCAGTTCCCAGGGATAGTTGCCGGTCAGAATTTCCTTTGATACTAAGCTGACATTCAAGATAGGAATCAGCGCCAGCTTGGCGTTCAGCTCCACTCCCGGCAGCATGGCCGCAATCGCCGGCAGAATCGCCACAATCATCAGCGGTTGCAGGTAGCTCTGCGCTTCTTTGTAACTGCGGGCCAGCAGCGCCAGTGCCAGCAGGGCAGCCGAAAACAGCACCGCCAGCGGGAGCACCATCAGGAAAACCATCGCCACGCCCTTGGCGCTGATGACGAAGGGCAGGCCGGCGCGGCTCATTCGCTGCGTGAATTCTGCGGCGGCCGACAGCGTGACCGCAAACGAACCCAGCGACAGGACGGCGGTGGTGAGGGAGGCGGTCAGCACCATCAGGAATTTTCCCGTCACCAACTCGGTGCGTCCCACCGGGCTGGCCAGGATGGTTTCGATGGTGCCGCGCTCTTTTTCGCCGGCGGAAAGGTCAATGGCCGGGTACATGGCGCCGGTGAGGCAGAGAATGATGATGAAGTAAGGAAGCAGCCCGCCCAGCACATTGCCACCGACTTTTTCGGGCGAGGCGACGTTTTCTTCTTGGCTTTCGAACGGTTCCAGCACGTCGGGCGAGAGGCCGCGGCCCGCCAGGCGCGCTTCCACCAATTGGTCGCGGTAGGCGCGCAGGATTCGTTGCAGGTCGCGGAGGGCGAATTGGGAGCGCATCTCGCCGGTGTAGTGATAGAGCTTGACCGTGGGGCGTTCGCCCGAAGCGGGCAAGCCCGAATCGGGCGAGCCGGAGTTGGCTTCGAGGCTTTCTTCGAACTGTGGAGGGAACTCGATGGCAGCGCGGAGCTTCTTGTCGTTGATGCGGGCCACGTAGTCTTCCGTTGGCGGCACGACTTCAAAGCCGTCCTGCTTGCGAATGGTCGCGGCCAGAGTGGGCGCATGTTCGGCGCCCAGGATCATGATGGCGGAGGCTTCCTGTCGCGCTTTGAGCACCAAGTTGGCGGCCAACGCGCCGAAGCCGATGGTCAGCACTGGGAAGAGCAGGAGGGGAACGACGATCATGGAGATCAGGGTGCGGCGGTCGCGCAGCGTGTCGAGCAGCTCTTTGCGATAGACGATAACGACTTGAGAAAATTTCATGCGTTCCCTTCGGGACTTGCTCCTCGGGGCGAGTCTTCCACTGTGCGCACAAAGATTTCTTCCAGGTCGTCGAGCCGGCTGCGGGCACGGAGTTCGGCCAGCGTGCCTTCAGCCAGCAGCTTGCCGTTGTGGATGATGCCGATGGTGTCGCAGAGTTTTTCGGCTTCGCTCATGACGTGGGTGGAAAAGATGACGGTTTTGCTCCGCTGGGCGGAGCAGTCATGGACGAAGTTGACGATGGTGCGGGCGGCCATCACGTCCAGGCCCACGGTGGGCTCGTCGAAAATCATCACCGGCGGGTCGTGCACCAGGGTGCGGGCGATGGAAACTTTTTGCTTCATGCCGGTGGAAAGCTTGTCGCAGCGGCGGTCGGCGAAGTCGCTGATTTCGAGCAGCGCGAACAGCTCGTCGGTGCGCCGCCGGAGCGCGCCGCCATTCAGACCGTTGAGCCGCCCGAAATATTCCACCAGCTCGCGCGCAGTCAGCCGCCCATAGAGCGCGGTGGCGGTGGAGAGAAAGCCGACCTGGGCGCGGACCCGCTCCGGCTGCTCGGTGATGTCGAAGCCGGCTACGCGGGCGCTGCCGTCGGTGGGCTGGAGGATGGTGGCCAGCATCCGCAGGGTGGTAGTCTTGCCGGCGCCATTGGCGCCCAGCAGGCCGTAGATTTGGCCCGGCTGGCAACGGAAGCTGATCCCATCGACGGCCCGAATCTCGCCGCGCTTCTTGTCGCGGAAAACTTTGGTCAGGTTCTGGGTTTCGATCATGGGTCACTACACATTACATCTATACGTGCAGCGACGCTATTCATTGCTTGGAAGAGAGGCGCCCTACCCTGCCGTCGGAGGGTAGTGGGTCAGTTTCACGATGTTGATTTGGCGCTGAGCCCGGCGGCCCAATCAACCTAGTGAAAGTGACCCACTACCTGTCCGAGGGATGCGTTGACAAAACTGGGTATATCCGTTAGATTCTATGGTTTCTGACCCCAAGGTTGGAGTCACAGGGGAGAAATGCGTAGTTACTATCCCAGCGGAAGAGAAGTGGGCGAACTCACGGCAGGGACGTGGCGCGTGGTGGACGCGCGCGGCCAGGTGCTGGGCCGGCTGGCCACAAAAGTCGCGCACATCCTAATCGGAAAGCACAAGCCGCGTTACACCCCGGCGGTGGAGTGTGGCGACCCGGTGATTGTCATCAACGCGCGCGAAGTGCGGCTGACGGGCAAGAAGCTCGACCAGAAGGTCTATCGCTGGCACACCGGCTACCCCGGCGGGCTGAAAGAAATTAAAGCGCGGCACCTGTTCGATCGCAAGCCGGAGCAGATGGTGCGCGAAGCGGTGCTGGGTATGCTCCCCAAGAACAAATTGCGCAAGCGGCGCGCGCGGAAGTTGCGCGTCTATGCCGATGACAAGCATCCGCACCAGGCGCAGCAACCGCAGCCGATGAAGGCTGAGTCATAGGAGGAATGGTGGGCGATAGCGAACGCGAAAACCCGGCTCCCGAAACCCCGCAGCCGGAAGCAGAGCAGCCGGAGACCGGGCAGCCGGAAACCAGGCAGCCGGAGGCGGAAACAGTCTCGGCTGCTCCCGAAGAAACTCCGCCCGCTGAGGGCGTTGAGTCCGAAGCCCCGGCGGTTGAAGCAGACGCGCAAGCGGAGGCAGAAACAGAAGCACCTCCGGAAGCGCAGCCGGAGCCGGAACCAGCGGCGCCGGAAATCATTCCCGGCCCGCACTACGGCACCGGACGGCGCAAGGCCTCGGTGGCCCGGGTGTACCTGCGGTCGGGCAGCGGCAACGTGCGGGTGAATGGCCGTCCGCTGGATGAGTTTTTTACCGCCCAGTTCTGGCGGCGTCATGCGCGGGAGCCGCTGGAGTTTCTGGGGCTGAGCGCGCAGTTTGACGCCGAGGTTCGAGTGCATGGAGGCGGCAGCACCGGCCAGGCAGGCGCCATCCGCATGGGGTTGGCGCGGGCACTGGCGCTGGCCAATCCAGCCGGACGCGTCCGGCTGCGCCAGGCCGGCTACCTAACCCGCGACCCGCGCATGAAGGAGCGCCAGAAGCCCGGGCAGAAGGGCGCGCGCAAACGATTCCAGTGGACCAAGCGCTAGGGGGAAAGAATTGGTGAGCCTCAGCATGAAAGAATTGTTGGAAGCGGGCGTCCACTTCGGGCACCAGACCCGGCGCTGGAACCCGAAGATGAAGGAGTATATCTTCGGGGAGCGGAACGGCATCCACATCATCGACCTGCAAAAGACGGTTAAGAAGTTCAAAGAGGCGGCGCAGTTTGTGACCGCGAAGGCCGCCGAGGGCAAGAACATTCTGTTCGTCGGCACCAAACGCCAAGCGCAGGAAGCGATTGAGGAAGAGGCCAAGCGCTGCGGGATGTTCTACATCAACCACCGCTGGCTGGGCGGCACGCTGACCAACTGGGCCACCATCCAGAAATCCATCCAGCGCTTCAAGGAGTTGGAGGAAAGAGAGACCGACGGCCGGCTGGTGGCTGCGCCCAAGAAAGAGCAGACTCGGCTGCGGCGCGAATTGCGCCACTATCGCGAAAACCTGGAGGGTGTGAAGGACTTGCCCGGTCTGCCGGACACCGTGTTCGTGATCGACTCCAACAATGAGCAGATTGCGGTGCGGGAGGCGCGCAAGCTGGCGATTCCGGTGGTGGCGGTGGTGGATACCAATTGCGACCCCGACGAAGTGGATCACACCATTCCGGGCAACGATGATGCCTTGCGAGCCATTCGCTTGTTCGCCTCCAAGATTGCCGACTCGGTGTTGGAAGGCCGGGCCCGCTACGAGCAGGCGGCGCTGGAGGCGGCCAAGGCTGAGGAAGCGGCCGCTGCCGCCGAGGCGGGCGAAGCGGAATATGTCGGCACTCCTGAAGAGCTGGAAGACGTGGCCGAGGTGTACGATCCCAACGAGCTGCTCCCGCCGCACCTCCGCCCGCGCCCGGTGCCCGAGACGGATGAGCTTGCCGAACAACCCGCCGCCGAAACCGTTGCCGAAGATGCCACCGAACAGCAAACCCCGGCGGAGGAGTCTGCCGGCAGCAAGACGGGATGAGCGATCCCGACTCTAAGAGACCCCGGGAGATGTTCTCCCTCGGCCCAGGGCACGCACCTGCCGGCCTGCCGTTTTTGTCTATGCCACGGGAGAAGTAGTGACGCCAACAATGCCTGAGACCAAAAAAGTGGCCATTTCCGCGCAGCAGGTGAAGGAACTCCGCGAGCGCACCGGCACCGGGTGGATGGATTGCAAAGCCGCCCTGGGCGAAACCGGGGGTGAGGTGGAGCAGGCGATTGCATGGCTGCGCAAGAAGGGCATAGCCAAAGCGCAGCGCAAAGCCGGACGCACCACGCGCGAGGGGGCAGTGGGCAGCTATGTGCACGCGGGCAACAAGATCGGGGTGCTGGTAGAACTTAATTGCGAGAGCGACTTTGTTGCGCGCACGGATGAGTTCAAGCAGCTGGTGCATGACCTGGCTATGCACATCGCTGCCGCCGAGCCCCGCTTTGTCACCCGCGAGGAGGTGACGCCGGAGGTCCTGGGCAAGGAGCGCGAAATCTATCAGGAGCAGGCGCGCGCCTCCGGCAAGCCGGATAAAGTGGTGGAGCGCATCGTCGCCGGGAAGCTGGAGAAATTCTACGAAGAGAACTGCCTCTACGAACAGCATTTTATTCGAGACGACAAGCACACCATCAAAGAGTTGATCGCCGCCGCCATCGCTAAGTTGGGGGAGAATATGGCGGTGCGCCGCTTTGCCCGCTTCAAGCTGGGCGAGCCCACCATGGCGGCCGAAGCCGCGGCCGGGCCGGCCAAGAGCGAGCAAGCCTAAGCCCTTCTGGTATTGTCGGCGCAGGGCCCACGCGCCGGCCGGGGGAGACGATGCCGAAACAAACCACGCCCGTATTCAAGCGCATCCTGCTGAAACTCAGCGGCGAAGCCTTCCGGGGTTCGCAGGATTTTGGGATTAACGGCGAAGCCGTAGCCCAGATAGCGCACGAAGTTAAAGAGGTGTTTGAGCTCGGGGTCGAGATTGCCGCCACCATCGGCGGCGGCAACATTTTCCGCGGGCGCACCTCCGGTTCCGAAGGGATGGACCGGGTAACCGCGGACCACATGGGGATGCTGGCGACCATCATTAATGCGCTGGCGTTGCAGGATGCGCTGGAAAAGCTGGGTGTGGCGACCCGGCTGATGTCTGCCATCGAGATGCACCAGATTGCGGAGCCGTTCATTCGGCGCCGCGCTCTCCGCCACCTGGAGAAAAAGCGCGTGGTGTTGTTGGCGGCCGGCACCGGCAACCCCTATTTTTCCACCGACACGGCGGCGGCCTTGCGGGCGATGGAGATCAAAGCCGAGGTGGTGCTCAAGGCCAGCAAGGTGGACGGCATCTACGACGCCGACCCGAAGACGACCGCTGGGGCCAAGATGTTCGACCGCATCTCCTATCTCGACGTGATTGCGAAATCGCTTTCGGTGATGGATGCCACCGCCGTTTCACTCTGCATGGATCACTCGCTGCCGATCATTGTGTTCAATCTGACGCGCCCCGGGAACATCAAGCGCGTGGTCTTGGGCGAGAAGATTGGTTCCCTGGTAACTGCCTAGGAATGGGGTGACATATGCAGGAAGTAACGAGCATCAAGGAGGCCATGACCCGGACCCGCCAGCGGATGGAGAAGACGGTGGAAGACTTGCGCCGCGAGCTCAGCCACCTGCGGACCGGCCGGGCTTCGGTGACATTGTTAGAAGGGGTGCGGGTGGATTACTACGGGGCTCCCACGCCGTTGAACCAGATCGCCAAGGTCACCACGCCCGATGCGACCTTGATTGCGGTGCAGCCGTTTGACGTTTCCCTGCTGGATGCAATCGACAAGGCGGTCCGGGCTGCCGACCTGGGACTGAATCCGACCAACGACGGCAAGCTGGTGCGGGTGCCGATTCCCCCGCTCACCGAGGAGCGGCGCAAGGAGTTGGTCAAACATCTGCACGGTGTGCTGGAAAACCATCGAACCGCTGCCCGCAACATCCGCCGCGACGCCAAGGAAGCCATTCAGAGGCTTTACAAGGATAAGAAAGTCAGCGAGGACGACGAGCGGCGCGGCTTGGACGGGCTGGAGAAGGTGACGCACGAGTTCGTGGAGAAGCTCGATGCCATGGCAAAGAGTAAGGAGAAAGAGGTAATGAGCGTCTAGGTTCCGTGGCCCACAACAGTTTCGTGGGTGGGGGCCGGGCGGCCCTAAGTGAGAGTTTCTCTTCTGCTGGTTTTCGCGCTTTCTTCCAACAGAGCGCGCATCTTGCGCGCTAGAGCATCCAGCGAAAAGGGCTTCTGCAAGAAAAAACTGGCTTGAGTCGGCACCCCGTATTGGCCCAGGGCGTCGTCGGTGTGGCCCGACATGTAGAGTACCTTCATCTCGGGCCGAAGGGGCACCAGGTGTTGGGCCAACTCCTTGCCGCTCATCTGCGGCATGATTACGTCGGTCACCATCAAGTGGATGGGACCCCGGTGCCGGTCGGACAACTGCAGGGCCTCGGTCGGCCCCTCCGCTTCCAGGACGGTGTAACCGCTGCTTTGCAGGAACTTGCCGGCCAGCTTGCGCACCGGCGCTTCGTCTTCCACCAGCAAGACGGTCTCAGAGCCCGCCGGCGCTTCAGCGAGGGTTTCGTCCTTCCGGTTGGCCTCCACGGTTTGCTCGACCTGCGGCAGGTAGATCTTGAAGGTGGTGCCCTGGCCGGCCTCGCTGTACACCCAGATGTAGCCGCCGCTTTGCTTGACGATTCCATAGACGGTGGATAGTCCTAGCCCGGTACCCTTGCCTTTCTCCTTGGTGGTGAAGAAGGGCTCGAAGATGCGGGCCTGGGTTTCGGCGTCCATGCCCACCCCGGTATCGCTCATGGCCAGCAGCACGTGCGGGCCGGGGGTGACGCCGGGGTGCTGGCGGGCGAAGGCCTGGGTCAACTCCACGTTGGCGGTCTCAAGCACCAGTTGGGGCCGCCCTGGGGCATGGCGTCGCGGGCGTTGACGGCCAGGTTGAGGATGACCTGCTCGATCTGGCCCGGGTCGGCTTTCACTCGGCCCAGCTCGGGGCCCAGGATGGTGGCCAACTCGATGTCCTCACCGATCAGCCGACGCAGCATCCTTTCGGTATCAGACACGACCGCGTTGAGGTCGAAGACCTTGGGTTGCATGACCTGCTTGCGGCTGAAGGCCAGCAGTTGCTGGGTGAGGGAGGTGGCGCGGTCGGCGGCCTTCTGGATTTCCTCAACGTTGCGGCGCAGGGGGTCGTTGGCACCCAGGCGGCCCAGGAGGAGCTCGGTGTAGCCCCGCATGACCATCAGGAGGTTATTGAAGTCGTGGGCCACGCCCCCCGCCAGCCGCCCCACCGCTTCCATCTTCTGCGCCTGCTGGAGCTGGGCCTCGAGCAAGCGCTGCTCGGTGACGTTTTCGGCAATCCCCTCGAAGTAGGCCAAGGTGCCGTCCACGTCCCGCACCGCCCGCCCGCTGAGTCGGACGGTGATGGGGGCGCCGTCCTTGCGTTTCCACTCCACTTCCAGGCTGTCCCAGCGCTCCAGGTATTGGGCGACGACGCGCGCGCGCGCGCCGGGGTCGCGATAGATTTCGGTGGACAGGTTGGCGGCCAGCAGTTCAGTCTCGGAGTCATAGCCGAGCATGGCCATCAGAGCTGGATTGACGTCGAGAAACTTGCCCTCGGCGGTGAAGCGGTAGATGCCGTAGGCGGCACCCTGAATGAGAGAGCGATACTCCGCTTCCGATCGCCGCAGCGCTTCTTCCGCCTGCTTGCGCTCGGTGATGTCGTGAACTGTACCCACTATCCGGGTCGGTTGGCCCGCCTCATCGACACTCACTTCGCCTTGGGCGCTGACAATTCGCTCGGAACCGTCAGGCCGAATGATCCTGTACTCCGTGTTGTAAGGTTTTTCCCCGGCCAGGGCAGCCCCGTGAGCTTTCTTAACCCGTTGTCGATCCTCGGGATGCACACAATTCAGGAATTTGTCGAAGCTCCAATCAGATTGACCAAGAGGCACACCAAAGATACGGTAGTGTTCATCTGAGCAGAAGGACTGGTTTTTTTCTACATCCCAATCCCAGCTTCCCACGTGGGACATTCGCTGCGCCTCAGCCAGGCTGGCCTCGCTCTCTCGGAGCGCCTCTTCGGCGCGTTTGCGCTCGGTGATGTCCACCATCACCCCGCGAAGCTGGCACACCTGGCCCTTAGTATCCCGGACGACCCGCACGAGATCGCGCAGCCAGACGATGCGCCCGTCGGCCGCCACGGCGCGATATTCAAAATCGTTGTCCACGCCTTTGGCCGTGGCCGCTAGGCAAGAGTTGACCGTTCGTTCGCGGTCGTCGGGATGAATGTGGTTGGTCCAAAAGTTGGGCTCGGTGAGCCACTGCTGGACGGGATAGCCCAGGATGTCCTCAGCGCGCCGGCTCACGAAGGTGAACTGCCAGGTGTTCGCATCCGCTTCCAAGACGATGGCGTCGAGCCCCTGCACGAGGTTACGGAATCGCTGCTCGGCTGCTTCGGCCTCGGTACGCGCCGCCTGTTCGCGGGCCAACAGCCGCGCCCGTTCTTTCTCGGCCCGCCTGCGCTCGGTGATGTCGCGGACAATGCCCCGAAAGCCGATTGGTTTGTTCGCCGCATCCCGGATGAGATGAATTGAAGTGTCGACGAACCTTTTCGTCCCGTCTTTACGAATTATCTGCCAATTGAATTCCTGCCTGGGTTGCCCGGTTCGGAAGACTTTGTTGAAGGCTTGATAGACTTGTTTGGACGTCTCTGCATCGGCGTATTGCCGATTGTTCACGCCCAGCAGTTCGTCCGGGGGATATCCCAAGATTCGGCACAAGGAATCATTGTGAAAGGTGAAGTTGCCCGCAATGTCCACCTCGTAGTAGCCGTCTTCAATGGTCTGAATGATGGTGCGGTACTTCACCTCGCTTTCCCGCAGCGCCTGCTGCGTTTCCCGTACCCGTGCCAGGTGGGCCGCCGATGCCGTGCGCACAGTATTCCGCTGCGATTTTCTGGCAGGCTTGCTTGCCGGCTGCTGCTTGCTCCGACCTCTTTTCATTGTGCGCCTGCCAAAACAGGTGTGCGATTCGCTTCGCTGGCAGTCTGGCAGCTCAGAGGAAGGCGGGCCTCCTGCTTGGAGGTTTCAGCCGGCGCCCGGTCGGGGTGTGTGGAGTTTGGGCTTGGGAATCCGACCTTCCTTGGGCGCGAAGGCTCGCGGCGGGGTTCGTTTCCGATTGCGGTGGGGCAGTCGTGTGTGACCAACGTCGGTTCGCCCATACCGTCAACTCACCCTG
Organism: Candidatus Acidiferrales bacterium; assembly: GCA_965247455.1. Lineage (GTDB taxonomy): Bacteria > Acidobacteriota > Terriglobia > Acidiferrales > 2-02-FULL-67-57 > JACZYA01. Next base: position 250,454 of record CBDFHE010000018.1, on the reverse strand, counting down.
CGATAGCGACAATCCGCACTGCGGGTTGCCGTATATCGGTTGAAGTCAAAGACTACGAATGCGTTGGCGAACGCCAGTAGCCGACGGTTGGCGACGACGCAACACCACCCCCTCCCACTCTTCCCATTCTGGCACCCGGTTCCAGAATGTCAAGAGAAAGAGTAGTGAGTCAATTTGGGAATGGGAAGCTCACGCCGAGCCCTGTGGCCTGTCCTGCCTGTCCCGATCCACGTCGAGGGAAGCGCAGTCGAGGGAAGCGAAGCCGAAGGGCACCTGCCACGGGGCGTTTGTGTTGCTTTTCCGCCCTCGGTTATGTGGGGATTCCGAGGGGTAAGCCGCTTGACAACTTCTTTGGTGGTTGGTACATTCTTAAGGTTCCGGGAGTGGCGCTAGGCCCCGACCGTGGGCGGGCAGAAGCAAGCCCAGGTGGGGGTGAGTGTTTTTGCAGGAGCCCGCCCCGAGGGGCGGGCGCAGTAGAGGCTTCCGCTAACGGCTCCGTGGGGCCGCATGGCCGCCGAAGGAGTCCAGTCTCGAAGTAAGGAGAAACGAGTAGCTGTGCCTACGTTTGCGCAATTGGTGCGTTACGGTCGCCGCCGGCTGCGGGTGAAAACCAAGTCGCCCGCGCTGGAAAGCTCGCCGCAGAAGCGCGGCGTGTGTGTGCAGGTGAAGACCATGACGCCCAAGAAGCCCAACTCGGCGCTGCGCAAGATTGCCCGCGTGCGGCTGTCGAACGGGATGGAGGTGACCACCTACATCCCCGGCATTGGGCACAACTTGCAGGAGCACTCGATTGTGCTGATTCGCGGGGGCCGCGTGAAGGATTTGCCGGGCGTGAGGTATCACGTCGTCCGGGGCGCCCTGGACACCCTGGGCGTGGACGGTCGGCGGAAGAGCCGCTCCAAGTACGGCTCCAAGCGGCCGAAAGCCGCGGCGAAATAAGGAATTTGCGCGCGCGGACGCGCGCGTTGTAGTCGGTACTATCCGAGAGGAAGATGTCGCGCAAAGGGAAAACTGATCGTCGCGAGCCGTCGCCGGACCCGGTGTACGGCAGTGCGTTGGTGTCGAAGTTCATCAACTGCATGATGTGGGACGGAAAGAAATCCACCGCCGCGCGCATTTTCTACGGTTCCATGCAGTTGATCCAAGAGCGCGCCAAGGACGACCCGCTGAAGGTGTTCCAGCGGGCGATGGAGAACTGCCGGCCGCTGCTGGAAGTGAAGACACGGCGCGTGGGCGGCGCCAATTACCAGATTCCGATCGAGGTCAACCAGCACCGGCGGCAGTCGTTGGCCATCCGCTGGCTGCTGAGCTATGCGCGCGGGCGAGCCGGAAAGACGATGGTGGACAAGCTGGCAGAAGAGTTGATGGACGCCGCCAATAACCGCGGCGGGGCCATCAAGAAGAAGGAAGATACGCACCGAATGGCCGAGGCCAACAAGGCTTTTGCCCACTACCGTTGGTAGAGGTTTTCTTCCCGGCTGCGGCCGGGTTTTTTTGTTGTTAGTTCAGCCGGTGCCCCACGGGGGGCTCAGCATTCCGTTCGCGAAGTTTTCGGGATTCGGGGGTGCGAGGCAGAAAGCCGGTGCTGAAAGGGAACAGGAAAGAGTTATGCCGCGGGTCGTACCGTTGGGAAAATTGCGCAACATCGGGATCATGGCGCACATCGACGCCGGCAAGACCACTACGACCGAGCGCATCCTTTTCTACACCGGGGTCAGCTACAAAATCGGCGAGGTGCACGACGGCACCACCGTCATGGACTGGATGGAGCAGGAGCGCGAGCGCGGCATCACCATCACCTCCGCCGCCACCACCTGCTTCTGGCCTCGCTTCGACCAGAAGCATCGCATCAACATCATTGACACGCCCGGGCACGTGGACTTCACCGTCGAGGTTGAGCGCTCCCTGCGGGTGCTGGATGGCGCGGTGGCCATTTTCGACGCCGTCGCCGGTGTTCAGCCCCAGACCGAAACCGTCTGGCGGCAGGCGGACCGCTACCACGTGCCGCGCATCGCTTTCATCAACAAGATGGACCGCGTGGGCGCCGACTTCGATCACTGTATCCGCTCCATGCGTTCCCGCCTCACCGCTGACCCCGCCCCGATTCAGTTCCCCCTCGGCAAAGAAGACGCCTTCATCGGTGTGATTGATTTCATCGAAAACCAGGTTTTGATTTGGAAGGACGAAGCCCTGGGAGCGGAGTTTGAGGTATTTCCCGTCGATCAACTTTTCGCCCCCGACTTTCAAGCGCAGCGTCCGGCCGTGCGGACGGCGTTGAAGGTTGCTGAGATCACGCCCGAGTTTGTCCACGAGCACCGCGACAAGGCCATCGCCTACATCGCCGAGCACGACGACACCCTGTTCGAAAAGTATTCCCACAATGAGCCCATGACTCCGGCCGAGCTGCGCGCCGGCCTGCGCCGCGCCACCATCGCCCTCAAGCTGGTTCCGGTTCTCTGCGGCGCCGCTTTCAAGAACAAGGGCGTGCAGCCGCTCTTGGACGCCGTGGTGGACTACCTGCCTAGTCCGTTGGACATCCCGCCCGTGCAGGGCACCACCCTCGACGGCGAGGAACCGCTCGAGCGGCAGGCTGCCGACGACCAGCCCTTCGCGGCTTTGGCTTTCAAGGTCGCTTCCGATCCTTTCATCGGCCAGTTGACCTACTTCCGGGTGTACTCCGGCCGGCTCAAGGCGGGCTCCTATGTGTACAACGCCAGCAAGGATTCCCGCGAGCGCATCAGCCGCTTGGTGCGCATGCACGCCAACAAGCGCGAAGACATTCCGGACACCTACACCGGCGACATCGCCGCTGCTGTGGGTTTGAAGAAGGTTCGCACTGGCGATACCCTCTGCGACGAAGACCATCTCATTGTGCTGGAGGCGATGGATTTCCCCGCGCCGGTCATCTCGGTCGCCATCGAGCCCAAAACCAAGGCCGACCAGGAAAAATTGGGCAGCACATTGCAGAAACTCCAGCAGGAAGACCCCACCTTCCGCGTGCACACCGATCCCGATACCGGCCAGACCTTGATCAGCGGCATGGGCGAGCTGCACCTGGAAGTTCTCACCGACCGCATGCTGCGCGAGTTCAACGTAGGGGCCAACGTCGGCCAGCCGCAGGTGGCTTACCGCGAAACCATTCGCCGCGTCGCCGAGGCTGAAGGCCGCTACATCCGCCAGACCGGCGGGCACGGCCAGTACGGCCACGTCGAGATTGTCCTGGAATCGTTTGACCCCCACCACCCCTCGGAAGAGATTCAGAAACTCCTGGACAAGAACAAAGCCACCCTGCACAAAGAAAACAATCTCATCTTCATCAACGAGATTGTCGGCGGGGCCATTCCGCGCAACTTCATCTCGGCGGTTGAAGATGGCATCTTTGAGGCTATGGAAGGCGGCATCGTGGCGGGCTACGAGCTGGTCAACGCCATCGTGCGGCTGGTGGACGGCAGCTACCACGAAGTGGATAGCTCCGAGATAGCGTTCAAGATTGCCGGCTCGATGGCGTTCAAGCAAGCCGCCGCCCGGGCGCAGCCGGTGTTGCTGGAACCGAAGATGGCGCTGGAAGTAGTCGTGCCGGAAGTGTACATGGGCGACGTCATTGCTGACATCAGCGGACGCCGGGGGCAGGTGGCCGGGATGGAGCACGTGGCCGGCTCGCAAGTCATCAAGGCGGCCGTGCCGCTGGCCAGCACCTTTGGTTATGCCACCAAGTTGCGCTCGCGCACCCAGGGCCGCGGCACCTTCACCCTGCACTTCAAGGAGTACGCCCAGGTGCCCAACGAGATCGCCGAAGACATCATTGCCCGCGCCACCGGCCGCTTGGTGAAATAGGGGTGAACGGATGAAGAACAAGAATATCAAGCGCATTCTCTACGGCGGGCTGGCGATTGTGTTCTTGGTGTTTGCCGGCCGGGAAGTGATGCTGGATGGGGCTACGCTGGAAGCGCTGGCTTCCGGCGGCGCAGGAATCATCCTGGCGTTCTCGGCCATCACCGGAGCTGGTTGATAAGGAGATTCCCCGCCGGTGGCGGGGCCGGGAGACACGAACTTACGGAGGACGGAGAGAGACAGCAATGGCGAAGGAGAAATTTGATCGCGCAAAGCCGCACCTGAACGTCGGCACCATCGGGCACATCGACCACGGCAAGACCACGCTCACCAGCGCCATCACCAAAGTGCTGGCCAAGAACAACTCCAAGATCGAGGTGCGAGAGTTTGACTCGATTGACAACGCGCCCGAGGAGAAGGCGCGCGGCATCACGATTGCCGTGGCGCACGTGGAGTACGAGACCCCCAATCGCCACTACGCCCACATCGACTGTCCCGGCCACGCCGACTACATCAAGAACATGATCACCGGGGCGGCGCAGATGGACGGGGCCATCCTGGTGGTGGCGGCCACCGACGGGCCCATGCCGCAGACGCGCGAGCACATCCTGTTGGCGCGGCAGGTGAACGTGCCCTCGGTGGTGGTGTTTCTGAACAAGTGCGACATGGTGGACGACGCCGAGTTGCTCGACCTGGTGGAGCTGGAGGTGCGCGACCTGCTGAAGAGCTACCAGTTTCCGGGCGACGAGATTCCGGTCGTCCGGGGCTCGGCGCTGAAGGCGATGGAAGGCGACGCCCAGTGGGAGAAAGGGATCGAGGAGTTGATGGCGGCGGTGGACTCCTACATTCCGCAGCCGGTGCGGGAGCTGGACAAGCCCTTCCTGATGCCGATTGAGGACATCTTCACCATCACCGGGCGGGGCACGGTGGTGACAGGGAGGGTGGAGCGCGGGAAGGTCAAGACCGGCGAGGAGATTGAGATTGTGGGCTTCCGCGACACCCGCAAGACGGTGGTGACCGGGGTGGAGATGTTCCGCAAGATTCTGGACGAAGGGATGGCGGGCGACAACGTCGGGTTGCTGCTGCGGGGGGTGGACAAGGAAGAGGTGGAGCGCGGGCAGGTGATTTCCAAGCCGGCCTCGATCACGCCCCACAAGAAATTCAAGGCGGAGATTTACGTGTTGAAGAAGGAAGAGGGCGGGCGGCACACGCCCTTCTTCAAGGGGTACCGGCCGCAGTTTTACTTTCGGACCACGGACGTGACCGGGTCGGTGGAGTTGCCGGCGGGGACGGAGATGGTGATGCCGGGCGACAATGTGAATATGGACGTTGAGTTGATTACGCCGGTGGCGATTGAGAAGGGACTCAGATTCGCCATCCGCGAAGGCGGCCACACCGTCGGCGCCGGAGCAGTCACCGAAGTCGTCCAATAGGCGACACTGAAGATGCAGACACAGGAAAAAATTCGCATTCGCTTGCAGGGATACGATCACCGCGTGCTCGACCAGTCCACCTGGGAGATCGTGCAGACGGCCAAGCGCACCGGAGCGCTGATCGCGGGGCCGATTCCGCTGCCCACCAAGATCAACCGCTACACCGTGCTGCGCTCGCCCCACGTGGACAAGAAGTCGCGCGAACAGTTCGAGATTCGCACCCACAAGCGCTTGATTGACATTCTGGAGCCGACCGCGCAGACGGTGGACGCGCTCATGACGCTCGACCTGCCCGCCGGCGTGGACGTGGAGATCAAAGCGTTCGGGAAGGAGCACACCACCTGAAGATGCGGCGGGGAGGCCAGGACCTCTGCGCGGGTCGCGGGTGACGCAAACTGACTCATGGCGGTCAAAGGTATACTGGGAAAGAAACTCGGAATGACGCAGCTCTTTGCGGACGATGGGCGCGTGATTCCGGTCACGGTGCTGAAGGCGGGCCCGTGCGTGGTGGTGCAGCGCAAGACCACCGAGAACGACTGCTATGAAGCGGTGCAGCTTGGCTTGGTCGAGTTTGTGAAGCCGCAGCGGGTTAACAAGCCCCGGGGCGGGCACTTCAAGAAACACGATGTGCCGCCGGTGCGCTTGCTGCGGGAGTTTCGCTTGGCGGACGGCAAGGACGAAGCCAAAGCGGGCGACAAAGTGCTGGTGGAGGAAGTGTTCAAGCCGGAAGATCGCGTGGACGTCATCGGCGTCAGCAAGGGCCGCGGCTGGGCCGGGTTTGTCCGTCGGCACCACTTCCGCGGCGGCAACGCCAGCCACGGTTCCATGTTCCACCGGGCGCCGGGCTCCATCGGCGCCAGCTCCTACCCTTCGCGGGTTTGGCCGGGGCAGCGCATGGCCGGGCAGATGGGCAACAAGCGGGCTACCGTCCGCAGCTTGCAGGTGGTGAAGGTGGATGCCGAGGAGCACTTGCTGCTGGTGCGGGGGGCGGTTCCAGGCGCCAACGGTGGGTATGTGCTGATTCAGGCCTCCACCAAGTTGGCCAAGAGACGGAAGAAATAGCTATGCCGGTGGTCGAAGTCAAGAACTTGAACAACAAGAAAGTTTCGACGCTCGGGTTGCGCGAGGAAGTGTTCGCCGCCAAGGTGAAGCAAGCACTGCTGCACGAGGCGGTGCGCCACTACCTGGCCTCGCAGCGGCGCGGCACCCACAAGACCAAGACCAAGGGCGATGTCAGAGGGAGCGGTCGCAAGCCCTGGCGGCAAAAGGGTACCGGGCGGGCGCGGGTTGGCTCCATCCGGTCACCGCTCTGGCGCCACGGTGGCACCACCCAGGGACCGCAGCCACGCGACTACAGCTACTCGCTGCCGCGCAAGGTGTTGCTGGGGGCGTTGCGGGGAGCGCTGACGACAAAGTTCGAGGACAAGAAGATGATTGTGGTGGACAAGTTGGAATTGGAAAACCACAAGACCAAGGCTCTGCGCACAGCCTTGGACAAATTGGGCGCGGAGAAGAGCCTGCTGATTGTCGAGGCTGAAGGCAACGCCAACCTGGAGCGCGCCAGCCGGAACCTGCCCCGGGTCAGGCTGGTGGCGACGCAGCAGGTGCATCCCTACCATGTGCTGGCGCATGACCGCATCCTGTTCTCGCGCGCCGCGGTGGAAAAGTTGCAACAGGCGATTGCGCCCAAGGCGAAGGCTGCATGAAGACGCCGCACGAAGTCATCCAGCGCCCCATCATCACCGAGAAGGGCGTGGAGATCAAAGAGCTCCAGCGCACGCTGGTGTTTCAAGTGGCGCTGGGCGCCACCAAGCCGGAGATCAAGCGCGCGGTCGAGCAGGTGTTTGGCGTAAAGGTCAGCGCGGTACGCACGGTGGTGGTGCCGGGCAAGTTTCGCCGCCAGGGAGTGCGTGGCGGCTACCGGTCAGATTGGAAGAAGGCCTACGTGAGGCTGAAGTCCGGCGAAAAGATGATCGACTATCTGGAGCCAGCTTGATATGGCACTAAAAACCTATCGTCCCACTACCCCCGGCTTGCGGCAGATGACGCGGGTGCGCCGCACGGAAGTCACGCGCTCACAGCCGGAGAAGAGTTTGCTCGAACCGCTGCCCAAGAGCGGCGGGCGCAACAACCTGGGCCGAGTCAGCATCTGGCAGCGGGGCGGCGGCCACAAGCGCATGTACCGGAGGATTGACTTCCGCCGCGACAAGCAGGGCGTGCCGGCGCGCGTGGCGGGCATCGAGTACGACCCCAACCGCTCGGCCAACATCGCCCTGCTGCACTACGCCGACGGAGAGAAGCGTTACATCCTCTACCCGGTGGGCTTGAACGTGGGCGATACCGTGCTGGCGGGGCCGGAGGCGGACATCTTGCCCGGCAACACGCTGCCGCTGCAGAACATCCCTTCGGGAACGCTGATTCACAACCTGGAGTTGCGGCCCGGCAAGGGCGGTCAGTTGGTGCGGGCAGCGGGCGCGTCGGCGCAATTGGTTTCGAAGGAAGGAGATTACGTGCTGGTGAAGCTGCCTTCGGGGGAAACCCGCAAGGTGCTGCCGGAGTGCTGCGCCACCATCGGTCAAGTGGGCAACCTCGACCACGGGAAGATTACTTTCGGCAAGGCCGGGCGGACGCGCTGGATGGGACGCCGGCCCAAGGTGCGCGGAGTGGCGATGAACCCGGTGGATCACCCGCACGGCGGCGGCGAGGGCCGGGCCAGCGAGGGCGGCACGCCGGTGACACCGTGGAGCCAGCCCACCCGTGGCCACCGCACTCGCAACAATCCGCGCACGGATCGCTACATCGTGCAGCGACGGAGCAAGTAAAGCCATGGCGCGCTCGCTGAAAAAAGGCCCGTTCATTGACAACCACCTGTTGGAGAAGGTGGAGGTGATGAACCGGCGCAACGAAAAGAAGGTGATTAAGACTTGGTCGCGCCGCTCCACCGTGATTCCCGAGATGGTGGGGCACACCATCGCGGTGCACAACGGAAAAAAGTTTGTTCCGATTTACATCACCGAGAACATGGTCGGGCACAAGCTGGGAGAATTTGCTGCCACGCGCCAATTCCGCGCGCACGGCGTAAAAGGCGCGACGGCCAAGGCCGCGACGGCTGTTCCGGGGAGGAGAGCGCCGGCGCCCGCCGCGCCGGCAGCAGGTACACCGGCAGCGCCTGCAGCGTCGAAACCATAGGCAGGGATCGAGTATGGCAGGGAAGAAAAAACCAGGTGCCCGCAAGTCCGCCGCCAAGAAGAAAGCGCAGGCGGCGCCGGAAAAGCATCGGCGCTCGCGGCTGCTGCGGCGGAAAGAAGCGGAGCCGGTCGGTGCAGCTCCGGTGGAAGCGCGCGCCCTGGCTCGCTACGTGCGGGTCGCGCCGCAGAAGGCGCGGCTGGTGATTGACCTCATCCGCGGCTTGGATGCCGGTCGGGCGTTGAACTTGTTGCAGTTCACCAAGAAGCGCGTGGCCAAGGACATTGAAAAAGTTTTGCGGTCGGCGATTGCCAACGCGGAACAGAAGTCGGAGACGGTGGACGTGGACCGGCTGTACGTCAAGTACGCGGTGGTGAACGACGGCTCGCGCTGGAAGCGGATGCGGCCGGCGCCGATGGGACGGGCCAACATTTACCAGCGCCGCACCAGCCACATTGAGGTTGCGGTTGCCGAGCGCCGAGCGGCTGCGGTGCCTGCTGCGGCGGCGGCGAGTTAGGGAGGAAACGTGGGACACAAAATTCATCCGTACGGTTTTCGCCTGGGCGTGAACAAAACCTGGAAGTCACGCTGGTTTGCCAAGAAGGACTATGCCGACCTCCTGTTCGAAGATGTGACCCTGCGGGAGCGGCTCAAGCGCAAGCTGCGCGGCGCGGGCATCAGTTCCATTGAGATTGAGCGCGCCGCCAACAAGCTCATGATGCGCATCCACACCGCCCGGCCGGGGATCATCATCGGCCGGAAGGGATCGGAGATTGACAAGCTGCGCAACGAAATCCAGGAGCGCACCGGGCGCGAAGTTCACATTGACATCAGTGAAGTGCACCGGACGGAAATGGACGCGCAGTTGGTGGCTGAGTCGATTGCGCTGCAACTGGAGAAGCGCGTGGCCTTCCGCCGCGCCATGCGCAAGGCGGTGGACTCCGCCCTGCGGTTTGGCTGCCAGGGCATCAAGGTGCGCTGCGCCGGCCGCCTCAACGGAGCAGAAATCGCCCGCAAGGAGTGGTACCTGAAGGGGCGCTTGCCCTTGCAGACGCTGCGCGCCGACATCGACTACGGCACCGCCGAGGCCCACACCACCTACGGAGTTATCGGAGTGAAGTGCTGGGTGTACCGCGGCGAGGTGGAGAAAGCCAAAGTCCGCCGGGAAGAAGTGGAGGTGCCCGCCTCTGCGGGCGTGTAGGAGAGCATCGCTGTGTTGATGCCGAAAAAAATCAAGTACCGCAAGCAGCAACGCGGGCGGCTGAGCGGCAAAGCGTGGCGCGGTTCCCGGCTGGCCTTCGGGGACTACGGGCTCAAGGCGCTCCGGTCGGGGCGGCTCACCAGCCGGGAAATCGAGGCGGCGCGCGTGGCCATCACGCGCTACATGAAGCGCGGCGGCAAGCTCTGGATTCGCATCTTCCCGGACCGGCCCTTTACCAAGAAGCCGGCGGAAACCCGCATGGGCAAGGGGAAGGGGCCGGTGGAAGGTTGGGTGGCAGCGGTGCGGGCGGGACGCATCCTCTTCGAGGTGGAAGGGCTGACGCTGGCCGAGGCTCGGGAGGCGCTCTCGCTGGCGGCCCACAAGTTGTGCCTGCGCAGCACGTTCATCCAGCGCGGGCCGTTCGACGCTTAGGAGGACGCGGTGAAGGCGGAAGAGTTGCGACAACTAGGTGCCGACGAGTTGCACGCGCGCGAGCAAGGGATGCGCGAGCAGCTTTTCCGGTTGCGCTTTCAATTGTCGGCCGGACAGGCGGAGAGCGTGAAGAAAATCCGCCAGGTACGCAAAGACCTGGCGCGGTTGCTTACGGTGCGGCGCGAACAGGAACTGAGGGTTGAACATGGCGGAAGCTAATACGGCGGCTAAACGTCCCCGGGCGCGGCAGCGCCGGGTGGGGAAAGTGGTCAGCGCCAAGATGAACAAGACGATTGTGGTCAAGGTGACGCGGCGGGTTGAGCACCGCCTCTACAAGCGGGTGGTGCCGGTGCGGAAGAAGTTTTACGCCCACGACGAGCAGAACCAGGCGCGTCCGGGCGACGTGGTGCGCATCGAGGAGACGCGGCCGCTTTCCAAGCTGAAGCGCTGGCGTTTGGTGGAGATTGTCGAACGGGCGCACGCATAGGCGAGGCCAACAGCAATGATTCAGATGCGAACCCGGCTGAACGTGGCCGACAATTCCGGCGCCAAGCGCTTGATGGCCATCCTGCCGGTGGGCGGCTATGTGGGCGTGGGGGCCGGGCTGGGCGATGTGGTTACCGCTTCAGTCAAAGAGGCGGCTCCGGACAGCCCGGTCAAGAAGGGGACAGTGGTGCGGGCCGTGATTGTGCGGATGCGCAAGGAGCGCCGCCGCCGCGACGGCACCTATATTCGCTTTGACGACAACGCCGCCGTGCTCATCACCGAGACGGGCGACCCGGTGGGCACGCGCGTGTTCGGGCCGGTGGCGCGGGAGCTGCGCGAGCGCAAGTTTCTGAAGATTGTTTCGCTGGCTCCGGAGGTGTGGTAGGCGATGGCGTGGACGGTCAGTATCCGCAAGGGCGACCAGGTGCGCGTGATCGCCGGGCGCGACAAGGGCAAGGCCGGCCGGGTGCTCTCAGTCGATCAGGACAAGAGCTTGGCCACCGTGGAGCACGTCAACATGCTCAAGCGCCACACCCGTCCCAACCCGGCCAAGCAGATCAAAGGCGGGGTTGTGGAGCGGGAAGGATCGATCCACCTCTCCAATCTGAAGGTGGTTTGCGGCAGTTGCAACAAACCCACGCGGGTGGGTCACCGCTCCCTGGCGGACGGCACCAAGGTGCGCGCTTGCCAGCACTGCGGCGCCACACTGAGTTAGCAGGAGAAGGATTCGATGGCCATGAGCCGATTGCGCGAACGCTACCACAGTCAGGTGCTGCCGGCCCTGAAGAAGGAGTTCGGGTACACCAGCGACATGCAGGTGCCCCGTTTGCGGAAGATCGTGATCAACATGGGGTTGGGGGAGGCGATTGAGAACATCAAGGTGCTGGATGCCGCTGCCAACGAGTTGGGCCAGATTACCGGCCAGAAAGCGATTGTGACCCGGGCGCGGAAGTCGATTTCCAATTTCAAGCTGCGCAAGAACATGCCCATCGGGGTTTGCGTCACGCTGCGCCGCGAGCACATGTACGAGTTCTTGGACCGCATGGTGAACATTGTCTTCCCGCGTGTGCGCGACTTTCGTGGGGTGTCGAGCAAAGCCTTCGATGGCCGCGGCAACTACACCCTGGGGTTGCAGGACCAATTGGTTTTCCCCGAGGTGGATTACGCCCGGGTGGACAAGATTCGCGGTATGAACATTACCGTCGTCACCACCGCCAAGACGGACAAGGAAGGGCGCGCGCTGCTGAAGCACTTGGGCATGCCCCTGCGAGACTAGACCGAGACGAAGGAGGAGAGTTGGCTACCACCGCCTGGGAAGCGAAGGTTCGGCGCAAGCCTAAGTTTAAGGTTCGGCACCGCAACCGTTGCTGCCGCTGCGGGCGGCCGCGCGGCTACATCCGCAAGTTCGAGCTCTGCCGCATCTGTTTCCGGCAGTTGGCCCACCGGGGCGAGGTTCCCGGCGTGGTGAAGGCGAGCTGGTAGGAGGAACGATGGGCGTATCCACCGATCCGATTGCCGACATGCTGACTTCGATCCGCAACGCCGTGCGGGTCCGCCACCCCAAGGTGGACGTGCCGCTCTCGCGGGTGAAGACCGAGATTGCGCGCGTGCTGAAGGAAGAAGGGTTCGTGGCCGCCTACAAAGTGATCGAAGAGAAGAAGCGCAAGAGCTTGCGGCTCTACCTGAAGTACAGCCCGCAGAAGCAGGGTGTGATCACCGGCCTACGACGCATCTCCCGCTCCGGGCGGCGCGTCTATCGCGGCCGCAACGAGCTCAAGCGGGTGTACGGCGGGATGGGCATCAGCATTGTCACCACGCCGCGCGGCGTCATGACCGGGCGGGCTGCCCGGCGCGCGGGCGTGGGCGGGGAAGTGCTCTGCGAGGTGTGGTAGGAAGTTATGTCGCGCATCGGACGCAAACCAATTGAGTTGCCCCAGGGCGTGAGCGTAAAGATCGCCGAGGTTTCGGTCGAAGTCCAGGGGCCCAAGGGCAAGCTGACGGCGCCCATCCCCGCCGGTACGCGCCTCCAGCAGGAAAAAGGGCGGGTGGTGGTGCGCCCCGTGGCCGCCCGGGAAGGTGTGAGCGAAAAGGAATTGACTGAGCAGCTCTCGAACCAGGAGAAAGCCAACTGGGGGTTGGCACGGGCCCTGGTGGCCAACGCGGTCACCGGCGTCAGCCAGGGATACTCCAAGAATTTGGCGATTGTGGGGGTGGGCTACAAAGCCGAGGTGAAAGGCAAAAGCGTCGTCTTCAGCCTGGGCTACTCCCACCCGGTGGAGTTCCCGCTTCCCGTCGGGATTGAAGTCACGGTGGAGAAGCTGACCAAGCTGAAAGTGAGCGGGATTGACAAGCAGTTGGTGGGCCAGGTGGCGGCTGACATGCGCGCCCTGCGCCCGCCGGATCCTTACAAACAGAAAGGAGTCCGCCTGGTGGGCGAATTGTTGCGCAAGAAGGCCGGCAAGGCGGCCGCTACAGCAGCGAAATAACCATGCGAGCCCGACAGAGCCGTTTTGGACGCGCGCGCAAGCCGGTGGGGAAGATCACCCGGTTGGAGCACCGTCGGCAACTCCACCGCCGCGTGCGCTCGAAGGTGAGCGGGACAACCAGCCTCCCGCGCTTGAACGTGTTTCGCTCCCACAAGCACATCTATGCGCAGGTGATTGACGATGCGCAGGGGTGCACGCTGGTGGCGGTCTCTACGCTCGACAAGCAGGTGCGCCAGCAGGCCAGCTACGGCGGCAACGCGGCGGCCGCGAAGATCGTGGGAAAGGTTTTGGGCGAGCGCGCCCAGGCGGCGGGTGTGACCCGGGTGGCTTTCGACCGCGGCGGCTACCGGTATCACGGCCGAGTGAAAGTTTTAGCGGAGGCGGCCCGCGCGGCCGGACTGAAATTCTAAACGATGAGTAGAGCAACCTTCCGAGACAAAGTGCGGCAGCAGAAACCGATTGATCCCGGCGGCTACCAATTGACCGAGCACGTGGTTTCCATCAACCGCGTCACCAAGGTAGTGAAGGGCGGTAAGAACTTGAGTTTTGCCGCGTTGGTGGTGGTGGGCGACAAGAACGGCATCGTCGGCTTCGGAATGGGCAAGGCGCGCGAGGTACCGATGGCGATTCGCAAGGGAATCGAGGTCGCCAAGAAGAATCTGCTCAAGGTGAACCTTACCCCGCCGACCATTCCGCACCAGGTGATTGGGCGGTATTCGGCCTGCCGGGTGCTGCTGAAGCCGGCGCCGGAAGGCGCCGGAGTGATCGCCGGCGGACCGATTCGGCCGGTGATGGAAGCGGCGGGCATCCACGACGTTTTCACCAAGGCCCTCGGCAACACCAACCCGCACAACGTAATTAAGGCCACCCTGGACGGCCTGCTCAGCCTGAAAGACAAGCAGGTGGTGGCGCAACTGCGCGGTAAGGAACCACAGGAGTTGTAGCAGCGATGGCGCAGAAAAAGAGCGGCAAGTTTAAGATTCGGTGGGTGCGGAGCTGGATCGGCTGCCCGGAAGAGCAGCGGGCGGTGGTGCGCGGCTTGGGGTTGCGCCGGCTCGGCCACGTGGTGGAGCGGGTGGATACGCCGGCGGTGCGCGGCATGGTGAAAAAGATTCCGCACCTGGTGAAGGTGGTGGGGGAGTAGGCGATGGTGAGTTTGAACAACTTGCGCCCGCCGCATGGCTCGCGCAAAAAGCCGCAGCGGGTGGGACGCGGCATCGGAGCGCGCAAGAGCAAGACCGCCGGGCGCGGCAACAAGGGACAGCTCTCCCGTTCAGGTGCCAGCATCCGTCCGGGTTTTGAAGGCGGGCAGATGCCCCTGCATCGGCGCCTGCCCAAGCGCGGCTTTACCAATATCTTTCGCACCCAGTACGCGGTTGTGAACGTGGAGGCGCTGAGCCGGTTTTCCCCCGGCGAGCGGGTGACGCCGGAGTCACTGAAAGCGCGTGGGCTGGTGCGGCGTCGCCTGCCGGTGAAGATTCTGGGTGAAGGCGAGCTGAAGACCAAGCTCACCGTGGTGGCCCACGCGTTCAGCGCCGGCGCGCGGCAGAAGATCGAAAAGGCAGGCGGCAGCGTGGAGGTGCTTACGCGCGCGCCTGCGGCTCGGGAGTCCACGGCGGGGGAGGCCGCCAGCGCCTAACTCTTTATGAAGTTTCTCGAAGCCCTTCGCAACATCTTTCGCATTCCTGACCTGCGCAACCGCGTGCTGTTCACGCTGGCGTTGCTGGCGGTCTATCGGCTGGGCGCGCACATCACCATCCCGGGCATCAACGCCGAGCTGCTGGAGCAATTCTTCGAACAGAACCGCGGTTCCTGGCTGGGCTTGATTGACATTTTCTCCGGCGGAAATTTCCGCCGCATGACCATTTTCGCGCTGGGCATTATGCCCTACATCACCGCCTCCATCATCCTGCAGTTGCTCACCGTGGTCTGGCCCTACCTGGAGCGGTTGCAAAAGGAAGGCGAGCTGGGCCGGCGGAAGATCACCCAGTACACCCGCTACCTGACGGTATTTCTGGCCGGGTTCCAGGCCTTCACCATCGCGGTTACGCTGATGCGGAGCAGCTTACAGGGCACGTCCTACGTGATCAGCCCGGGCGCGGGCTTCCTGCTGATGACGGTGCTGACGTTGACCACCGGCACCATCTTCATCATGTGGCTGGGCGAGCAAATCTCCGACCGCGGCATCGGCAACGGGATGTCGCTCATCATCTTTGCCGGGATTGTGGTGGGTCTGCCGCGGGCGATGGCCGGGCTCTACCAGGGTTTCCAGGGCGGGCAGTGGCAGTTGCACCATCTGCTGGCGCTGTTGATTCTGATGATAGTCATCGTGGGTTTCATCGTACTGGTGGAGGGAGCGCAGCGGCGGATTCCGGTGCAGTACGCCAAGCGAGTGGTAGGCCGGCGCACGATGGGCGGCAGCATGACCTACCTGCCCATCCGCGTCAACACCGGCGGCGTCATCCCGGTCATCTTTGCCAGCTCGATCTTGACCTTCCCGCAGACCATCGGAGTCTTTGCGGGCAACAGCCCTTGGGTCCGCTCGTTCACGCAGGCACTGGCCTGGGGCGAGCCACTCTACACGCTGCTCTACATTGCCGGGATTATTTTCTTCTGTTATTTCTATGTTTCCATTATCTTCAACCCCGACGAGCTGGCCGACAACATGCGCAAGTGGGGCGGGTTTATCCCCGGCATTCGGCCCGGGCGGCACACCTCCGAGTACGTGAACAACATTCTCACTCGTATCACTTTCGTGGGCGGCCTCTACTTGGCTTTGATCTCTATCATTCCGGAATGGATGATTTCAGGCATCAAGCTCCACCACCTGCCGTTTGTGGGCGCCTGGGTGGATGCCGTCTTTCCTCGCTGGATTCTGGACGGGTTGGGGGTGCAGTTTTATTTCGGCGGCACCTCGCTGCTGATCGTCGTGGGTGTAGCCATGGACACGGTCAACCAGATTGAGGCGCAGTTGACCATGCGGCATTACGATGGCTTCACGGCCCGCGGCCGCATCCGGGGCCGGAGAAACTGAGTTGTGGCCCGCGGGAGGAAGCCGGCGCGCCCGTTGGTTTTCCTGGGGGCACCCGGAGCCGGCAAGGGCACGCAGGCCCGCGCCCTGGCCCAACACTGTGGCGTGCCGCAAATTGCCACCGGCGACATGTTCCGCGACCACGTCGCCCGGAACACGCCCTTGGGGCGGGAGGCCAAAGCTATCATGGAGCGGGGAGAGTTGGTGAGCGACGAGATTGTGTCCGCTATGGTGGCGGAGCGCATCCGGCAGCCCGACTGCGCGGGCGGGTTCATCCTGGATGGTTTTCCGCGCACGCGGGCGCAGGCGGAACGATTGGATGAGATTCTGGCAGAGGCGGGCTTTTCCAGCACGCTTGCGATAAACTTGCAGGTGGGCTATGATAATCTGATTCGCCGAATTTGCGGACGCCGTACGTGTTGGGTCTGCGGGGAAATCTATAATATTTTCGACCGCCCGCCGCGCGTGCAGGGGCGGTGCGACCGTGACGGCGGCGAGTTGATCGAGCGGGCTGACGATCGCGAGGAAGTGGTCCGAAAACGTTTGGATACTTACGAGCAGCAGACGAAACCGCTGGTGGAATTCTACCGCCAGCGCGGGGCCTTGTCGGAGGTGAACGGCGAGCAAGCACCGGAGGAGCTGGCCCGGCGGTTGATCCCGCTGGTGGAGTCGGCGGTGGGGGCGGGAGTTGAGCGGCGGACATGATTGTATGCAAGTCAGCGGCGGAATTGGAAAAGATGCGCGTCGCCGGGCAGATTGGGGCGCGCGTATTGGCACAGGTGGCCGCGCACGCAGCCCCAGGCGTCTCCTTGCTGGAGTTAGAAGCGCTGGCGGAGAAGGAAATCGCCGCCGGCAAAGGCGAACCGGCCTTCAAGGGCTACCGCGGGTATCCGTGCGTGCTGTGCACCTCGGTCAACGAGGAAATTGTGCATGGCATCCCGTCGGAGCGCAAGCTGCGGGAGGGTGACATCCTTTCGATTGACGTGGGGATTAAGCTGGAGGGGTTCTACGTTGATACCGCCACCACCATCCTGCTGGAGCCGGTGGCACCGGAGGTCAAGACGCTGGTTCGGGTTACGCGCGAAGCGTTGGACATAGCGGTGGAGCAAGCGCGGGCGGGGAACTACCTCAAAGACATCGGGAAGGCGGTGCAGCAGCATGTGGAGGGCGCCGGGTTCAATGTGGTGCGCGAGTTTGTGGGCCACGGCATTGGCACGCAACTGCACGAAGAGCCGCAGGTGCCCAACTATGCCACGCCCGGCCGCGGCCCGAAGCTGAGGCCCGGGATGGTGCTGGCGTTGGAGCCGATGGTGACCAAAGGTTCGCCGGCTGTAAAGATGCGGCCGGACCGGTGGACGGCGGTGGTGGCCGATGGCGGTCATGCCGCCCACTTTGAGCACTGCGTGGCCGTCACCCAGAACGGTCCCTGGGTGTTGACGGAAGCCTAGGCGGGACAAAGGAGCGTATGGCCAAAGAGGACGCGATTGAGGTGATGGGCACAGTGATCGAGACGTTACCCAATGCGATGTTTCGGATTGAGCTGGAGAACAAGCACAAGGTGCTGGCCCACATCTCGGGGCGGATGCGGAAGTATTTCATCCGCATCTTGCCCGGCGACCGCGTGCAGTTGGAACTGTCGCCCTACGACCTGAGCCGGGGCCGGATCACTTATCGTTTTCGCTAGAGGGACGCCGTGAAGGTACGGGCATCGGTAAAGAAGATTTGCGCTAAGTGCAAGATCATCCGCCGGCGCGGCATAGTGCGGGTGATCTGCGTGAATCCCAAGCACAAGCAGCGCCAAGGCTAAGGAGAGAGAACGATGGCACGGATTTCCGGCGTGGATCTGCCGCCGCAAAAAAATGTCTGGATCGGGCTGACGCACATCTACGGCATCGGGCGCAGCCGGTCGGCGCAGATTCTGGCCAAGGCGGAGGTGGAGCAGTTCCGCAAGGTCAAGGATTTGACCGAAACCGATGTCAGCCACATCCGCCAGGTGATCGAGGAGCAGGGCGGCGTGGAAGGCGATTTGCGCAAAGAGATTTCCATGAACATCAAGCGCCTGATTGAGATCGGGAGCTACCGGGGCCAGCGCCACCGCCGCAGCTTGCCGGTGCGCGGCCAGCGCACGCACACCAACGCTCGCACCCGCAAGGGCCCGCGCCGTCAAACCGTGGCCTTGAAGCGGGCGGCCCCGACCAAGAAGGGTTAAGGGAGAGAAAGGAATGGCTAAAGCCGCAGCTCCGGCGGGCAAGACGGGACGCAAGAAGACATTTCGCAAGAAGCGCGAGAAGAAGCACATCCCGGCGGGTCTGGTTTTTATTCGGGCGACCTTCAACAATACCCAGGTCACCATTACCGATATGAAAGGCAACACCATCGGGTGGGCCAGCTCCGGCTCGGTTGGGTTCAAAGGGTCTCGCAAGGGAACTCCCTTTGCAGCCGGGCAGGCAGCCACGGCGGCTGCCACGCGCGCGCGCGACGTGGGGATGCGGACGGTGGAAGTGCGCGTCAACGGGCCGGGGTCGGGCCGCGAGTCGGCCATCCGCTCCCTGGCGGCCGCCGGCTTGCAGGTGACGGTCATCAGAGATGTCACTCCGATCCCGCACAACGGCTGTCGGCCGCCCAAGCGGCGTCGGGTGTGATGAGAGGAACGAATCGGTTGGTAGGGAGGTAGAAGACATCCTTGGCTCGATACTGTGACGCGGTTTGCCGGCTCTGCCGGCGCGAAGGAATGAAGCTGTACTTGAAGGGGGAGCGCTGCTTCACCGACAAGTGCGCGATTGAGAAGCGGAACGTTCCGCCGGGCATGCACGGGCGCGGGCGCCGGCCCAAGATACGCGCCTACGGCACCCAGTTGCGGGAAAAGCAGCGGGTGCGTCGTGTCTATGGCGTGCTGGAGCGGCAGTTCCGCAACATCTTCCAGAAAGCGGAGCGGATGCCAGGCAAAACCGGCGAGAATCTGCTGGTGCTGTTGGAGCGGCGGCTGGACACGATGGTGCAGCGCGCCGGCTTCGCCAGCTCGCGGCCGCAGGCGCGCCAGTTGGTGCTGCACGGGCATGTGCGCGTGAACGGGAAGCGGGTAAACATCCCGTCGGCGCTGGTCAATGTTGGAGACGAAATCAGCCTCAAGGGCCAGATGAAAGAGAACGCGATGGTGTTGCAGGCGATGGAGGTGGCGGGGCGGCAGTTGACGGCCAGTTGGCTGGAGATTGACCGCGAGGCCCTGCGCGCCAAGCTGACCGCTTGGCCCAAGCGCGAGGCGTTGACCACGCCGCCGCTCAACGAGCAGCTCATCGTCGAACTCTATTCGAGGTAAAGGGAGGTAAGAGGATCCATGTGGAAAGGCTTTCAAAAACCGAAGCGCTTGGTGAGCGAAGTTGAGACGCTGACCGACCGCTACGGAAGATTCTACGCCCAGCCGTTCGAGCGGGGATTCGGCACTACCATCGGCAATTCCTTGCGGCGGGTGCTGTTGAGCTCGGTGGAGGGTGCCGCCATCACCGCCGTGAAGATCGAAGGGGTGCTGCACGAGTTCCAGTCGATCCCCGGCGTGGTGGAAGATGCCACCGACGTCATCCTCAACCTCAAGCAGGTGCCGTTGCGTTTGCACAATCCCGAAGCGGTCAAGACGATGACCCTGTTCGCAGATAAACCGGGAAAGGTCACTTCCGGCATGATCGAAACCGATGCCGAAATCGAAGTGTTGGACAAGGGCATCCACTTGGCGACCTTGGGCGAGGGCGGCAAACTGGTGATGGAGATGCGCGTGAAGAACGGCCGGGGCTACATCAGCGCCGACCGCAACTTCGACGAAGACCTGCCCGTCGGTTACATTCCCACCGACTCGGTCCACTCCCCGGTGCGCAAGGTCAACTACACGGTGGAGGCGGCCCGCTTGGGGCAGATGACCGACTACGACAAGCTGACCCTGGAAGTGTGGACGAACGGTGCCGTCAAACCCCACGACGCTGTTGGTCTGGGCGCCAAGCTGCTCAAAGACCACATGAGCATCTTCATCGCTTTCGAGGAGGATGTGCCGACGGAGGTAGCGGCCGTGAAACACAGCTTCGATCCGCGTCAGGAGTACCTGGGCCGATCGGTGGACGAGTTGGAGCTCTCCGTCCGCGCCTACAATTGCCTGAAGAACGCCAACCTCCGCACCATCGGCGAGTTGGTGCAGCGCTCCGAGCAGGAGATGCTGAAGACCAAAAACTTCGGGCGTAAGTCGCTGAACGAAATCAAGGACATCCTTGTCAGCATGAACTTGCAGTTGGGGATGAAGATCGACGAACAGGGGCGCGTCGTTTATCCGCCGTGGGAGGCGGTCAAGCCGGAAGCCGAGCAGCAGGCGCCCGCAACTTCGCTCTAAGGCCGGGGAAATTTTATGAGGCATCGCAAGGGCTACAAGAAACTCGGTCGCAATCCGGCCCACCGTCGGCAGACTTTGCGCAACCTGGTCACCAACCTGCTCGAGCGCGAGCGCATCACCACCACCGTCACCAAAGCCAAAGCGCTGCGCCCGCTGGCCGAAAAGATGATCACGCTCGGCAAGCGCGACACCTTGCATGCCCGCCGGCAGGCGGCGGCGTTCTTGCTCAGCCCGCCGGTGGTGAAGAAGCTCTTCGGCACGCTTGCTCCGCGCTTCGCCGACCGCCCGGGAGGCTACACGCGCATCGTGCGCGTCGGTTGGCGCCGGGGCGACGGCGGTGAAATGGCGCTGATCCATTTGATCGGCTCCGAGCTGAAAGTCAAAGAGAAGAAAGAAAAGAAGCGCAAGAAGGAAGCTCCCCCGCCGGAGCCCGCGCCGGAAGCTGCGCCGGAGGCGGAGTCGAAAGAATAAAACAATAGAAATTCTGGGAAGTGTGGGAGGCGGCCTCGATCTTTGGATCGGGGCCGTTTTTTTATTCCAGCCGGTAGTTGGGCGCTTCTTTGGTAATAATCACGTCGTGGACGTGGCTTTCGCGCAGGCCGGCGCCGGTCACGCGCAGGAAGCGCGCGTTCTGTTGCAACTCTTCGATCGACACACAACCGCAGTAACCCATTCCGCTGCGCAGTCCGCCCACCAACTGGTACACCAGCTCGCTCAGCGGACCTTTGGCGGGCACGCGGCCTTCCACCCCTTCCGGCACCAGCTTGTCTGCGCCGCGGCCGTTGCGCGCGGCCAAGTCTTCGCCGGCTGCGCTCGGCTGCACCGACTCCTGCGCGTAGCGGTCGGCGGAGCCGGCGCTCATCGCTCCCGTTGAACCCATCCCGCGGTAGGACTTGAAGCTGCGCCCTTGGAAGAGCACCGTCTCGCCGGGGCTTTCGTCCGTGCCGGCGAACAGCGACCCGACCATGATGGTGGACGCCCCGGCGGCGATGGCTTTGCTGATGTCGCCGGAGTATTTGATGCCGCCGTCGGCGATCACCGGAATGCCGGGCTTGCGCACGGCTTTGGCGCACTCGGCGATGGCGGTCAATTGCGGCACGCCCGCTCCGGTCACCATGCGCGTGGTGCAAATCGAGCCCGGCCCAATTCCCACCTTGACCGCGTCCACGCCCAGCTCGGCCAGCTCGCGCGCGCCGTCGTAAGTGGCGACGTTGCCCGCCACCAACTCGACCTCCGGCAGCCGCTTCTTCACCTCGCGCACCGCGGCCATGACGCGCTCGGTGTGCCCGTGCGCGGTGTCAATCACCAGCACGTCCACGTTGCGCTGCTTCAGCTCTACCGCGCGCTCCAAGAAATTGCCCGTCGCCCCGATGGCGGCGCCCACCAGCAGCCGGCCCTGCTCGTCCTTGGCGGCGCGCGGGAACTGCAACTTTTTCTGAATGTCTTTGACCGTAATCAAGCCCTTGAGTTCGTAGTCGCCATCCACCACCAGCAGCTTTTCCACCCGGTGCTGTTGCAGGATGCGCTCTGCTTCGGCCAGCGTGGTGCCCACCGGCACCGTGATCAAATTCTCCTTGGTCATCACCGCGCTCACCGGCAGCGAGGTGTCTTTTTGGAAGCGCAGGTCGCGGTTAGTCACGATGCCCACCAGCTTGGCGCTGTTGGTCACCGGCAGTCCGCTGATGCGGTACTTGCTCATCAGCGCCAGCGCGTCGGTGATGGTGTTGTCCGGGCGAATCGTCACCGGGTCCACGATCATCCCGCTCTCCGACCGCTTGACCTTGTCCACCTCATCCACTTGCCGCTCCACCGACAGGTTGCGGTGGATAATGCCGATGCCCCCCTGCCGCGCCAGCGCAATCGCCAGCCGCGCGTCGGTCACGGTGTCCATGGCCGCGCTGACGATGGGAATGTTCAGGCGAATCCGGCGGGTCAGTCGGGTGGTGGTGTCAACTTCGGTGGGCAGCACCGACGAGCGGGCGGGAATCAGCAATACGTCATCAAAGGTTAATCCTTCCGACGGCAACCCTTCCAGCATGAAGTGCACTCTCCTCGCTTTTCATTCGATTCTAGGCCCTCGCCCCCACTTCGTCAATCGCACCCCCACGCAAGCGGGCCTGCCCCCTTCCTTGTCATCCCGCTTGTCCCGAGTTCAGTCGAGGGAAGCACAGCCTGCCTCCTCTCCGTAGCCTTCGGCGTAGAAGGGCCTGCCGCTTGCCCGCCGTGGCGGGCAGGCAGGGTAGGCAGGCATTCCTGTCTGCCGTTGCACCCCCATCGGCGGGTGCTCTCTATCCACCTCCGACCTCATGCCCTTCTTCCTCTCCACCCTCCTCCGGCGCTTCCTCCTCACCGGACAGCAATTCCCTCGCTCCCGCCATCGCCGCGTTCCAGAACTTGTCCCGCTCCCGGCGCTCTCTTTCTTTCACCAACCGAGTTTGGTTGTGCAGCAGCAGCGTCGCCAGGTAGCCCAGCGTGTTGCCCGCTCTCGGGCTCAGGCGTTTCTTCTTCACCGCCTCCACCGCTTCCGCCAGCAGCCGCTGCACTTCGTCTGCGTGCTCGTAAGGGAGCCCCTCACCGCTCCGGCTCCGCTGCTCGCGTTTCTCCGGATCGTGAAACACACAGTAGCGCGACCCGCGCCGCTTCGCACCGCCGCCCGCCTTTGAGCCGCTCCTCGCAGCGGCTTTCTTCCCGAAACTGCCGCTTCCTTCGCTTCTTGCCACGTTGTCGCACTCTCCTGGGTTCTTTCTCCTGTGAAAAGTCCGGTCCGGAAGAGGTGCTTGGCACCCGCTCGTCCTGGTCACTCATTTTCGGCATTTCCCCTGGTTGCTGCTGACCCGATTTTCGGTTTTCGCTTTTCGAGTTTCGGCCTTTTCGTCTCCCCACCCCCCTGGGGGTTCTTGCCCTCTTCTTCCATGCCTAACTCCTTGATTCCATTCCTCTAACCCCACTTGACATATGTCAATCCCTCTCCGCCCCTAACCCCTTTTCCTTTTGTCCCTTACCACCATTTGACATGGTTCCCGGTCACTGATCACTGACCACTTCCCGTCCGATTTTCGTTTTTCGACTTTCGATTTTCGCTCTGCCGGATTCACCGCTTAACCCCTGTCAAACCAGTAGACCTCTCTTCTGCCATACCGCATCTGGCACCTATTTGTCTAAGGTTTCTGCGGTTTTTACGGCTGTTTTTTCACGGACGGCGTTTTTCACCCCCAAAAGTGAAACCCAAAAACCGCAATTTCCGCAAAAACCGCATGCACTTGTCATCCTGAGCGGAGCGAAGGATCTGCTTGTCCTATTTACCCTGAACGAAAGTGAAGGGAGCGAAGCCGAGGGGAGCAAAGCGAAGGAGCTGCTTGTTTTCCTTGGGGCTAGGACAGTTTGGTCCGGGGGAGATTGAATAGGCGTGATCGAAATTATGGATTCGGCTTGTCCGGAAAACCTATAGGTAGCTTGGCGTTCCCATACTTCCCCAGCAATTGTTGATATACACGCTGAGTCAATTTCTTCAAGTGGATTATCACATGCGAAGAGTACTCTGAATCCACCGGGAGGGATTCATCTGGCTGTGCTCTGGCTAGTTTGCCCGCTTTTTCACCATAGCGTTCGTTTGCTATTCCGCTATTGTGAACTATCACGTCGCGAGTCGCTTTGATTTCAGCATATTCGTCCTTCAGTCTTTGAGAAATCTCGATTGAAAGCACTTTTTCTATTCTTTTCAAGTAGGTACCAGGCGAATCATAAAAAATAGCGAGTATGAATTTATCAATCTGTCTAGAAATCAAGTCCTCTCTGCTCTTCGATTTGAGAATGGCATCTATGCTAATCTTTCTATCAAATCTGTCGCCAGCCGCATTCGTAGTTAACTTATGTGGGAACCATCGAAGGATGTGCCGAAGAGACCATTGAAGGTAATCTTCGGTTAGTGCAACAGATACGACCAGCGACTGTTCGTTCAGCGCCCGATTTTCCGCGTTGTCTAATTCCCTAAGGATTCTTGACCGCTTTCTAGTAGCAACAATCTTCTCACCTGTCGATGACGGGACTTCAAACTTCAACTTTCTTTCGGGAGCCGCCTTTACTTCTTTTTTGACACTTTCCAATCCACGCGTCATTAGCCCGTTGAGAACCCAAACATTGTTTAGTGCCCTGATGGTGCGAGACCTTCGTTTCCGGAAGAATTCATAGTGTGTTGGCTTCTTCTTCATCGGCGTAGGTTCGAATTAACAGGCATTAGTCGGTGATCGGCAACCCGCTTTGTCGGCATCGACTTTCTACGCCGCCGCCCCGTGGCACTTCTTGTATTTCTTGCCGCTGCCGCAGGGGCAGGGGTCGTTGCGACCAACCTTCTTGCCGACGCGCACCGTTTGCGGTTTGGCGGGAGCGGCGTCGCCCGCGCCCACGAAGCGCAGGTCGCGCGCCTGCCGCCGACGTCGCCGCTCGAACAGGCGCTCCTCTTCGCCGGCGTCCTGCGCCACCGGCTTCATCAGGTAGAGGTAGCGCAGCGTCTCTGAGTCCACCCGGTCGAGCATCTCCTCGAACATGGTGAACGACTCGCGCTTGTACTCCAGCAGCGGGTCCTTCTGCCCGTAGCCGCGCAGGTTGATGCCTTCCTTCAAGTGGTCCATCGCCAGCAGGTGGTCTTTCCACTGCACGTCGATGATCTGCAAGCGGATGATGCGCTCCAGCCGCCGCAACTGCTCCGCGCCCAACTCCTGTTCCTTCTCGGCGTAGAGCGCCTTCAATTTGTCTTCCAGCGCCGCTTCCAGCTCCTCCTGGTTCAATTGCAGCGGGTCGAGGCCGTCGCTGCGCAGGTCGAGCCCGAACTGCCGCCACAGCTCCTGCCGCAACCCGTCCACGTTCCAGTTTTCGGGATGGGCAGTCTTGGGGCAGTGCAGGTCGAGGAAGTGCGCGGCAAAGTCGCCCGCCATCGACAGTACTTCTTCCTTCAGGTTGGCGCCTTCCAGGATTTCGCGCCGCATGCCGTAGATGGCGACGCGCTGCTTGTTCATCACGTCGTCGTATTCCAGCAGGTGTTTGCGCGCCTCGAAGTTCTGGCCCTCCACCGCTTTCTGCGCCGCCTCGATGCGCTTGCTGATAAGCCGCGACTCAATCGGCACGCCCTCTTCCATCCCCAGTTTCAGCATCAGTCCCTTCAGGCGCTCGCCGCCGAAGATGCGCATCAGGTCGTCTTCCAGCGAGAGGAAAAAGCGCGAGCTGCCCGGGTCGCCCTGCCGCCCGGCGCGCCCGCGCAACTGGTTGTCGATCCGGCGCGACTCGTGCCGCTCCGTCCCCAGGATGTGCAGCCCGCCCACCTCCACCACTTGGTCGTGCTCGCGCTCGGTCTGCTCTTTGAAGCGGGCAAACGTCTCCGCCCATTTTTCTTTCGCCACCTGGAAGAACTGCTCCTGGTTGTAGAAATAGACGTACTGCTCGTCGCTGCCGTAGCGTTCCTCGCCCGCCGGCAACGCTTCCGCCTGCCCGTGCGTCAGCAGGTGGTCCTTGGCCATGAACTCCGGGTTGCCACCCAGCACGATGTCGGTGCCGCGCCCCGCCATGTTGGTCGAAAGGGTGACGGTGTCTTTTCGCCCTGCCTGCGCCACGATGTAGGCTTCGCGCTCGTGCTGCTTGGCATTCAGCACCGAGTGCGGCAACCCCGCTTTCTTCAGCAGCGCCGACAGCCGCTCCGAGTTTTCAATCGAAATCGTGCCCACCAGCACCGGCTGCCCTTTCTGGTGCAGCTCTTTGATCTCCTCCACCACCGCGTTGTACTTCTCCCGCTCGGTGCGGTACACCATGTCCGGGTGCTGGTGGCGGATGAGTGGTTGGTTGGTGGGAATCACCGATACGTCCAGCTTGTAAATCTTGGCGAACTCCGGCGCTTCCGTTTCCGCCGTGCCGGTCATGCCCGCCAGCTTCTTGTACATGCGAAAATAGTTTTGGAAAGTGATGGTCGCCAGAGTCTGGTTCTCGCGCTCGATCTTCACGCCCTCTTTGGCTTCGATGGCTTGGTGCAGGCCGTCCGACCAGCGCCGCCCCGGCATCAGCCGCCCGGTGAACTCGTCCACGATCAACACTTCGCCGTCCTTGACCATGTAGTCCACGTCGCGCTTGAAGACGGTGTGCGCCTTGAGCGCCTGCTGCACGTGGTGCAGCGTCTCCAGGTGGACGGGATCGTAGAGGTTCTCCACCTTCAACAGCGACTCCAGGTGCGCCACGCCCTCTTCCGTCAGCGCCGCCGAGCGGTGCTTCTCGTCGATGGTGTAGTGTTTCTCTTTTTCGAGTCGCGGGATGATGCGGTCGATGCGATAGTACTTGTCGGTGGACTCCTCCGACGGCCCGGAGATGATCAGCGGCGTGCGCGCCTCGTCAACTAAAATCGAGTCCACCTCATCCACGATGGCGAAGTAGTGCGGGCGCTGCACGCGGTCGCCTTGCTCGAACTTCATGTTGTCGCGCAAGTAGTCGAACCCGAACTCGTTGTTGGTGCCGTAGGTGATGTCGGCGCGGTAAGCGGCTTTGCGCTCCTCGTCGCTCTTCTCGTGCACAATCACGCCCACCTCCAGTCCCAGGGACTTGTACACCGGTCCCATCCACTCGGCGTCGCGCTTGGCCAGGTAGTCGTTGACGGTTACGATGTGGACGCCGCGGCCCAGCAGCGCGTTCAGGCAGGCCGGCAGCGTCGCCACCAGCGTCTTGCCCTCGCCGGTCTTCATCTCCGCGATCTTGCCTTCGTGCAGCACCATCCCGCCCATCAACTGCACGTCGAAGTTCCGCATCGCCACTGTTCGCCGGCCCACCTCCCGCACCAGTGCAAACACCGGCGCCAGCACCTCCTCCAGCGCCGCTTCTTCCGCCTTGCGCCGCTGCTTCTCGGCCGCCTCTTTTTGAACCTGCCGCGCTGTCGCATCGCCCGCTGCCTGCTCGACCGTTCTGCGCTCCTCTTCGATTACGTCCTTCAGGCGAGTCTGCACCTGCTCGCGGAACTTTCCGAACCGCTCCGCCAGCTCGGCGTCCGACAGCCGCTGCATCTCAGGTTCGAGCCGATTGATGGCCTCCACCCGCGGCTGCATGCGCTTAGTCTCGCGCTCGTGCTGCGTCCCGAAAATTTTGGTCAGTAGTTTCTGCACTACGATGTTCCTACGCTAGGTTATTCAGGGCAGGGAACTTCTCCCTGACACGCCATTTCACGCTCTGCAAACCTCCATTGTAGCATGCGGCAGAAGCACCGAGTCGGCTCCGGGCGCGGGCCTGTTTCGGCGAAGCGCAATTTGAGGTAGGCGGGGACTGTTTCGGCGAAGTGCAATTTGAGGTAGGCGGGGCCTCCCCGCCGAAGCCCAAAGGGCGTAGGCGGGTTGACTTGGGCGTTCGCCCACGTTATAGACGCTGTGCGGTTCGCTCGGCGGGTGTGAGGGTTTGCCTTCTAATTAACCGATTGACCAGTCAACCAATCAACTGTTCAACCATGTGGGTTTATCTCTCCGGCTCGATTGAGTTTGCGAGCGACGGCGGCAAGCGTTGGCGGCGCGACCTGACACCGTTCCTCGCAGGAACGCTCGGCCACCGCGTCTATGACCCTGCCGAGGACGAAAAGAAAAACCTGACCGATGAGGAAGTGGCGCACTTCCGCTCCTGGAAAAGCTCCGACCTCGAGCGCTTCCGCCGCATCGTGCGCAAGATTATTGACTGGGACCTCGACCTGATCGAACAGCAGGCCGACTACCTGGTTTGCTACTGGGAGCGCGACTCCGCGCGCGGCGCCAGCACCCAAGCCGAGCTCACCGCCGCCTACCGCAAGGGCATTCCTGTCTATCTGGTCACGGAACTGCCCCCCGCCGAGATCAGCGGCTGGATTCTCGCTTGCGCCGAAAAGGTCTTCAGCAACTTCGACGACCTGAGGACCTTCCTGCTCGAACGCTACACGTCATAGTTCAGCCCACGGGCTTCTGCCCGTGGGACCCGGCGGCCTGCCTGCGCCTACCTGCGGTAGGCAGGGCAAGCAGGCCGCTGGGTTGAACCCAACCTCAAAACAAATCCGGAAGAGGTGCTTTGCACCCGCTCCCGCTCAGTGTCGCCCGTCGGGCCGCACCGCTGTCATGCAGCCCGCTACTGCCCGCCCAGGATAATCGGCAGTCCCTTATCGCCGCTGCCGATTATTACCACCTTGGCGTTCTGGCTGCCGGCCAGCGCTTCGGTCGCCTCGATGCCCTTCCAGGTCAACAGTTGCGCGCTGATGCCCTGAGCCACAATGCGCTGGAAGTCGCGGATGCCCGCAGCCTCGATGCGCTTGCGCTCGGCTTCCTGCTGTTCTCGTTGCAGCACGAACTCCATCCGCTGTGCTTCCTGGTCGGCCTGCTGTTTGGCTTCGATGGCTTGCGTCACCGTAGCCGGCAGCTTCACTTCCCGGAGTAGGATCCGTTCTACGATGATCCCTCGCCCACTCAGGATTGCCTTCAACTCGTCGGAGACCTGTTTCCCGATCAGTTCGCGCTTGACGCCGTAGAGAGCATCGGCGTCGTAGGCAGAAGTGACCGAGCGGATGGTCGAGCGCAGGTTGGCCTTCACCACTATGTCCACGTAATCCGCTCCAATGGACTTGAACACCTCATTGGCCTTAGAACTGTCCAGGCGGAAGAGTAATGTTGTGTCCAATGTCACGCTCAGCCCCTCGTTGCTGAGCACTTGGGCTCTTCCTGTTAACTCCTGCGTGCGGACTGAGAAGGTGATGTTCCGCGCCAGCGGGTTCGCCAGGTGCGTGCCCGCAGACAGCGTGGTGTCGGTCACTCGACCGAAGAACACCAGCACCCCCACGTGGCCCGCCGGCACGTACTTCAGCGAAGCGAACAACAGCAACCCCACCAGAACCAGAATCACCACTATCCCACCCGACCAGGGCGCCAACGAGCGCAACTTGGCCGCATAGACTTCCCGGATGTCGTCCGGGTCGCGCTGATAAGCAGTCATAGCAATACCTCCAAGTAAGTAGTACCAACAGTGTGACCTCTCCCATTCTAGTTTGTTTCCGCGCCCGCGTCAGGCCTTTTCGCTCCCGGCGCGGCTCATCCCCGCCCAAGCTGTGCTATTATCCCGCGCGGGGGTTCGCATGGATATCGTCAAAGGCAACATGGGCTGGATTGAAGTCGTCTGCGGCCCCATGTTCAGCGGCAAGAGCGAGGAGCTGATCCGGCGGCTCCGCCGCGCCCAGATCGCCCGCCAGCGCGTGCGAATCTTCAAGTCGGTGCTGGACGACCGCTACGCCCAGCAGGAGATTGTCTCCCACAGCGAAGCGCGCATCGAGGCCCAGATTGTTTCTAAAGCGCCGGACATTCTGAAGCAGGTTGACCCGCGCACCGAAGTGGTCGGCATCGACGAAGCCCACTTCTTCGGCATGGACTTGGTGGAGGCCGCCGACCAACTCGCCAACCTGGGCAAGCGCGTCATTGTCGCCGGGCTCGAAACCGACTATCTCGGCCGCTCCTTTGAGCAGGTCTCGCAATTGATGACGGTGGCGGAAGAAGTCACCAAGCTGCTCGCCATCTGTGTTCGCTGCGGCAACCCCGCTAAGCACACCCAGCGCCTGGTGGCTTCCGAGGAGCGCATCCTGGTCGGGGCCCAGACCGAGTACGAGGCCCGCTGCCGCCGCTGCTTCGATCCCCATCTGGCCGCCGAAAAGGTGGCCGCCTCCAAACAGACGGCAAAAACCTGATCCAACCGGGCCACACTCTTTTGCTATGATGAGGCGCGTTTGGCGTTTTCTCTATGCGATTGCACGCTTCCGCTCCCACTCGAATTGACCTGGCCGGCGGCACGCTCGACATCTGGCCGCTCTACCTGTTTCATCCCGGCGCGCTCACCCTCAACCTGGCCATCTCCCGCCCGGCCCGCTGCCTGCTTGAACCCCGCGCCGACCGCCGCATTGTTCTGATCAATCGCGACACCGGCCGCCGCGAAGCCTTCGCCTCCCTGCGAGCCTTGCAGAAGCAGCGCCGCTACCGACTGCCGTTGCCGGCCCACATGGTTCGCTTCTTCGCTCCCCCGCGCGGGCTGACGTTGACCACCTGGTCGGAAGTGCCCGCCGGCTCCGGGCTGGGCGGGTCGAGCGCGCTGGCGGTCGCCATTGGGGCGGCGTTCAGCCGCTGGCTCGGGCGTCGGCTCTCACGGCAGGAGTTGGTTTTCTTGGGGCGGGATACGGACGCCCGCGTTCTGGGCGTTCCCACCGGCGAGCAGGATCACTATCCGGCTGCCTTCGGCGGCGTCAACGCCATTCGCCTGGAGCCGCTCGGCACGCGCCGGGAGCCCCTGGCGGTGGACCTGCGCTCGCTGGAGACTCGGCTCCTGCTGGCCTATACGGGCGAGCCCCGCCGCTCCGGCATCAACAACTGGGACGTAGTAAAGCGCTACCTTGACGGTGACCGCCGCCTGAGCCGCAACTTCAGCCAAATCGCCGCCACCGCCGCCGCCATGCGCCAAGCGCTGGTGAAGGAAAATTGGAAAGAGCTGGCACGATTGTTGCGCCACGAGTGGCGCACCCGACGGCGCAACGCCCCCGCCATTTCCACGCCCTTCATTGACCGGTTGATTCGAGCCGGCCTCCGGGCCGGCGCCGGGGGCGCCAAAGTATGCGGGGCCGGTGGCGGCGGCTGTGTGGTATTCCTTGTTCCGTCCCACCGCTACGGTGCCGTGGCCACCGCCCTGGCGGCCGCCGGCGCTACCCTGTTGCCCTTCCGCATTGCCCGCCGCGGGGTGCGAGTGGAGGTAACCAGGTGATCCGGAGTTCCATTTTCCTGTCCGCTGATCTGCGCCTGCGTCCCATCTGGCGCGCGCTGCTATTTTTGCCGTTGTTTGTGCTGCTTGTCATCCCCCTTGCGATCGCGAGCGTTTTGGTCATCGATCCCGATCTGACAGAGGTCGACCAGGAGGTGGGCTTTATCGTCCAGGGAGTGGTGCTCACCGCGGCGCCGTTGTTGGCCGGTTGGATCCTGTTGCGCTTGCTGGATCGTCGCTCCTTTCGCACTCTCGGCCTGTGGTTCTACGACGGCTGGGGAAGGGAATTGTTGTGGGGCTTGGCGGGCGGCTTGGGGTTGATGTCGGTGCTGGTAGGGGCGCTGGTGGCGCTTGGGCAGGTGCATCTGAGCTTCGCCTCGCTCGACGCGCGCAGCGTGCTGCTCGGGTTGGGGTGGAACGTGGTGGTTTTCTTCGGTGCGGCCGCGGGCGAAGAAATCCTGTTTCGCGGCTATCCCTTTCAGCGCTTGGTTGAAAGCTGGGGCGCCTTCGCCGCCGTTTTTGTCCTCTCCGCTCTGTTTGGGTGGGGCCATCTGAGCAATCCTTCCGCCACGCCGCTTTCGACCGCCAACACCGTCCTGATGGGCATCCTGTTGGCGCTGACTTACCTGAAGACCCGCGCGCTTTGGTTTCCCATCGGGCTGCACTTCTCCTGGAACTTTGTCATGGCCGCGGTCTATTCGCTGCCCGTAAGCGGAATTGTGGTTCAGCGACAACTCCTGGTCGCAACCATTTCCGGCCCGGACTGGCTTTCCGGGGGCAACTATGGACCCGAAGGCAGCGTCCTAACTACGGCGGTGGCCTTGCTGGCGATCTTGTGGGTGGCGCGAACCCGCCGCCTGCGGGTTTCGCCCGCCCAGGCAAAAGAGGTAGAATTGTCGAGGGTTGGGGGAGAACCATGAAGTACGGCGCCATCAAGCTTGCCTGCCTGGGGCTGCTGCTTTTCGCTGGCGCGGCAGTGGCCAACCAGGCCGCGGCTGCGCCCGCCAACCAAAAGCTGACCATCGAGAACCGCCTGGCGATCGTTCGCGAAGTGTCGCGCGAGTACGTCACCTTGCAGAAGCCCTTGCCGGCCTCTCGGAAGGAAAAAGAAGCGGTTGAGGTGGATGGCACCGGCAAGGTGAACGAGGAGGGCCTGCGTCGCCTGTTGGCCAACCGGGGCATGGTGCTCCCCACCGGCGAGATTGTTCAGATCACCGACCTGAAGATCAAAAAGAACCACATCCTGTTCGAGATCAACGGCGGCGGCAAGAAAAAGACCAAGTGGTACCAGCGCGTCACCGTGACCGCCGGGGGACCCCTGGGAGGAACCAATGTGCCTACCGGCGGCTCCCGGCGCGAGGGTTCGCAGCTCGGGCGCGGTTCCTGGGTCCGCTTGCGATTTCCCCGCCGGGTGCCCGACCTCACCCCGGATGACGTGAAGCAGCTCATGCAGGGGGTGTTCGAGTTCGGTCGGCGGTCGGCGATCCTCCCGTGGATCGAAACCATCCCGGAGGAGTTCAGAGAGGCCATTAAGCAGAAAAAAGCGGTGGTGGGCATGGACCGGGAAATGGTGCTGGCCGCTCTGGGCCAACCGCTGAGCAAAGTGCGGGAAGAAGAAAACGGGCAGGAGACCGAGGACTGGATTTACGGCAACCCGCCCTTCCTCACTTTCGTCACTTTCGTGGGCGAGGAAGTGGTGGAAATTAAAGAATTCAAATAGTTTCTCCCGCCCGGGTAGTGCGTCAGTTTCACGATTTGATATTTGTCGCTGAGCCCGGCGGCCTGCCTGCGGTAGGCAGGCACCTGCCGCCGGGCGGAAAAGCGGCACAAGCGCCCCGTGGCAGGTGCCCTTCGACTCTGCTCAGGACAGGCCACGGGGCTCAGCGTGAGCTTCCCATTTTCAGAAAATCTCACTGCCCGCCCCCTGCCGATTTGACCCTTTTCCGGCCAGCGGTTTATGATACCCGACCGCACTTAAGTCGCTTGTTTCTCTTCGCGGGGGAGTTAGCTTTCATCGGGAGGCGCTATGGCTGTCAAGGTAGGCATCAACGGCTTCGGCCGCATCGGGCGCAACATCTACCGCGCCGCTATGGACGATGCCGGCGTGGACATTGTCGCGGTCAATGACATCACCGACCCGCGCACGCTGGCGCATCTGCTCAAGTACGACTCGGTGCTGGGCAACCTCGACGCACAAGTCCAGTCGAAGGAAGACAGCATCCAAGTGGACGGCCACTCCATTCGAGTGTTCAAAGTCAGGGACCCGGCAGAGCTGGACTGGAAATCCGTGGGCGCGGAAATCGTGGTGGAGTCCACCGGGCTTTTCACCAAAGGCCCGCTGGCGGCCAAGCACCTGCGCGACACGGTGAAGAAAGTCATCATCTCCGCGCCCGCCACCGATCCCGACCACACCCTGGTGCTGGGCGTGAACGACAACACCTACGACCCCGGCAAGCACCACATAGTTTCCAACGCCTCCTGCACCACCAATTGTCTGGCGCCGGTGGTCAAGGTGTTGAACGACACGCTCGGCATCGTGCACGGAACCATGACCACCGTGCACTCCTACACCAACGACCAACACCTGCTCGACCTCCCCCACAAGGACTTGCGCCGCGCGCGGGCCGCCGCGATGTCCATGATTCCCACTAGCACTGGCGCAGCCAAGGCGCTGCACCTGGTCATTCCTGAGCTGAAAGGCAAGCTCGACGGCTTCGCTTTGCGCGTACCCACGCCCAACGTCTCGGTGGTGGACCTGACCGTGACGGTCCAGAAAAAAACCACCGTGGAAGCGGTGCACCAGTCTTTTCAGCAAGCCGCCGCCGGCCCCTTGAAAGGTATCCTCGCTTATAGTGACGACGAGTTGGTTTCCATCGACTTCCGCGGCAATCCGCACTCGGCCATCTACGACGCCGGCTACACCCGCGTAGTGGCCGGTACCTGTGTCAAGGTGCTGGCTTGGTACGACAACGAGTGGGGCTACTCCTGCCGCGTCGTGGACCTGATCAAATTCCTGGCCCAGCGCTTCTAGCTCGCCGGGTGCGCCTTCGCTCATGCCCAAGCTTTCCATCCGCGACCTGGAGTTGCCCAGCCGCCGGGTGTTCGTTCGGGTGGACTTCAACGTTCCCTTGCGGGATGGGAAGGTGGCTGACGATACGCGCATCCGCGCTTCCTTGCCCACCTTGGAGTACGCGCGCAAGCAGGGCGCCCGCATCATCCTGGCCTCGCATTTGGGCCGTCCCAAGGGGAAGCGGAAACCGGAGTTGAGCCTGCGGCCGGTGGCCGAGCGGCTGAACGAGTTGCTGAAAACTCCGGTCGGCTTTGCCTCCGATTGTGTCGGGGAAGAAGTCGAACAGATGGTATTCGGACTCCGAGACCACCAGGTCTTGCTGCTGGAGAACCTGCGCTTCCATCCCGAAGAAGAAGCCAACGACCTGCAGTTCTCCCGCGCGCTCGCCCGCCTGTGCGACCTCTACGTCAACGACGCTTTTGGCTCGGCGCACCGCGCCCACGCTTCCACCGTCGGCATCACCCGGTTGGTCTGGAGCTCGGCCGCCGGTTTCCTACTGGAGAACGAGCTCACCTACCTGGGCAAAGTCGTCGCCGAGCCCGAGCATCCCTTCGTGGCGGTGCTGGGCGGCGCCAAGGTTTCGGGCAAGATCGGCATCATCGCAAACCTGCTCAAGCTGGTGGATACGCTCCTGGTCGGCGGTGGCATGGCCTACACCTTCCTCAAGGCCAAAGGCGTGCCGGTGGGCCGCTCTTTGGTGGAAGACGACAAGGTGGAGCTGGCCCGCCAGTTGCTCGTCGAAGCCGAGCGCCGCAACGTGAAGGTTCTGCTGCCGCTGGATCACGTGGTGGCCGAAAAGATCGGCCCGGACGCGGAGCCGACTCTGACCGAGGGAGAATCCGTCCCCGACGACAAAATGGGGCTCGACATCGGCAAGCGCACGGTGGAAGCGTTTTGCTCGGCGCTGTTGGACGCCAAGACCATCGTGTGGAACGGGCCCATGGGCGTTTTTGAATGCGAGCCCTTCGCGCAGGGAACGGTTTGGGTGGCGCGCGCAGTGGGCGAATCCAGCGCGCTTTCCATCGTGGGTGGCGGCGATTCTATTGCCGCGGTCAAGCAGGCCGGCGTGGCCGAGCAGATTCGCCACATCTCCACCGGCGGCGGCGCTTCGTTGGAGTTCCTCGCCGGACGCACGCTGCCCGGCGTAGAAGCCTTGACGGAGAAAAAGTGACCCCATGCGACGCCCCGTCCTGGCCGCCAATTGGAAACTGCACAAGACGCAGGCCGAGACTCGCGCGTTCTTGGAGAAGTTCAAGCCGCTGGTGGCGCAGTCCAGCCACTGCGAGATCGTGGTCTGCCCGCCCTTCACTTCGCTGGGGGCGGCGGTGGCGGCCACCCGCAACACCAACATCGCCATCGGCGCCCAGGACGTGTTCTGGGAGAAGAAGGGCGCCTACACCGGCGAAGTGACCGCAGCGATGCTGGCCGAGGCCGGCTGCCAGCACGTGATTGTCGGCCACTCCGAGCGCCGCCAGTATTTCCACGAAACCGACGAGAACGTCAGCCGCAAGCTCCTGGCCGTGCTCAGCGCCGGCCTGACCCCGATTGTCTGTGTGGGCGAAACCTTGCAGGAGCGGGAGGCCAAGGCTACCGAAGCGGTTCTGGCCCGGCAGTTCCTGGGCGCCTGCAACGCGTTGACCGCTACTCAGTTCTCTCGTATCATCGTTGCGTACGAGCCGGTGTGGGCCATCGGCACCGGGCAGACTGCTACGCCCGAGTTGGCCGCCGCCGCCCACCGCTTCCTTCGCCGGCAGGCGGAGGAGCGCTTCGGCGCGCCAGCGGCTCAGGAACTGCGAATTCTCTACGGCGGGAGCGTCAAGCCCGACAACGTCAAAGGCTTGATGGCTCAGAGGGAGATTGACGGAGGCTTGGTGGGCGGCGCCAGCCTGGAGCCGGAATCCTTCGCCGCCATCGTGAATTTTTAGCCTATGAGTGAGAAAGCTTATTGGGGTACGGCCGCAGTTCTGACCGCGGGCATTTTCTACCTGGGGACCTGGTACCAGCCGGTTTTGACGACCTTCCACATTCTGGTCTGCCTGCTGCTGGTGCTGGTGGTGCTGTTGCAGAGCGGGCGCGCCGCCGACCTAGCCGGGGCCTTCGGGGGTTCCGGCAGCCAGACCGCCTTCGGGCCGCGCGGGGCAGCCACGCTTTTGTCCAGAGCCACCACTTTTCTGGCCATTGTGTTTATGGTCTCTTCGCTGGTGCTGGCCGTTTATGCCTCGCGGCCGCGCTCTTCGGTTGCGTTGCCGACCTCGGGGCAGGAAACAGAGGAAGCAGCGCCGGTGGGGGAAGACACTGCACCGAGCGAAGCTCCGCTGGCGGAACCGCCGGCTCCCGCACAGGAGTAGAGTGGTGGGTCATTTTGCAAATGGGAAGTTCACGCCGAGCCCCGTGGCACCTGCCACGGGGCGGTCGTACCGTTTGTCCGCCCGGCTCAGCGGCAAAATCAACATCGTGAAACTGACCCACTACCAGGAGTAGGGCCGGTTTGCCCGCCGGGTCTGGCCTTGGGTACAATAGCCTTTTGTGCGGAAGTGGTGGAACTGGCAGACACGCCGTCTTGAGGGGGCGGTGCCGAAAGGCTTGTGGGTTCGAATCCCACCTTCCGCACCATTTTTTCCTCTGATGAGCGCCTCTGCGCAGTGCGCACGGCGGGTTTGGATTCCATCCTTGACTGAAACGACGACGGAATGCGAATGTCCCTACTGGAACTTCCCCAACCCTGCGGGTACAGTCGGGCGGAGCGGACTCAGTTCGCCGCCACACTTGCCGCCGGTCGGGCATCAGGTATCTGAGTGAAGTGATGCGTTGGGTTTGTCCGCGCTGCCGCCGCCCCATCACTCTTGCGTATTCCACCTGTCCTTTTTGTTCCTCTGCGGAAGCTGCCGGCAGCGCAGCCCCGGCACAGTCGGCGGTGCGCCCGGACAGCCCGGCTGCGCCGGAGGAGCAGCGCGCGCAGCGGCCGGGTGTGCCCCCGGTGCGCGCAGCAGCTCCCCCTCAGCCCGTGCGCAGAGTGTCCCGACCGGTCGCCCGCGCAAGGAGAAAAGGCAGCGCGCTGGGGCGTGTCGCCCGACTGGGGGCGGCGTTTGCGCTGGTGGTGCTGGGTGTGGCGCTGGTGGGGACAATGCTTTGGCTGTGGCTTTCCGCCCAGCCGGGCTGGCAGGAATGGTTCGAGCAGTGGATCCATTGAGGGAGGCCCGGGCGAGAAACTCGTTCGTGCCTGTCAACGCAAAGTAGAAATGTCCTCCTCCAAGGGTGATCGGGAGGGGGAATGTACTTTCGTTTGCCTTTCCTTGGGCCCGCAAGCCCCGTAGGCCGTAGGCCGAAGGGGGTTGCGGGCGCGGGCGGCGGGCTCGGGCAGGGCCGCAGGCTGAGATAAGAGCCGCGGAAGCGGACCCAGCGGCTGCCGTCGAGCCGCCGTTCGACCTCCACCCGCGCCCCCCGCAACCCCGCTCGCACCTGGGCGCGCGGGATCGCCCAGCGCTGGCCCTGCCAGCGCACGGTGTAGTCGCCTGCCACCCGGCGCGGTTCGCGCACGCTCAGGATTGACTCCAGCCGCTGGGTGCCTCCCAGCGGGCGGTGGGCATCGTGCGGCTGGCGCGGAGCGACGGTGAAGCGCTGCTCCCAGAAAGGCAGGAAGACTGCTGCCAGGAAGCGGTTGGCCTGCTCCACCGTGTGCACCCCGGCCAGGCGCATCTCCTTGACCAGGCGGTCCTGCAAGGTGCCGAATAGTCTCTCGATGCGCCCCTTGGCCTGGGGGCTGTGGGCGGGAATCCACTCGATCCCCAACTCCTGCAGGGCCCGCCCGATCTGGGTGCGGGCCGGCTGACCGCCGAGCTGCTCGTCGAGCCGGGCCGAGCGGGTGGTGCGGAACAGGCTGCTTTTGTCGGTATAGAGTGCCCGCGGCCGTCCCCAGCGCCGGAGCCAGCCTGCCAGGGTGCGCAGGTTTTCCTCGGTCGAGTCCTGGGTGGCGAAGCGGCCCCAGACCCGGCTGGTAGCGTCGTCGATCAGCGCGATCAACTGCACGGGAGGTCCGCGCCGCTCCAACCAGCGATAGGGCGAGCTGTCCATCATCACCAACTCGCCGAAGGCGGCCCGCCGCTCTCGCCAGACGTGCACCGCCGGCCTCCGCTGCCGGCGCGACCGCCACAGCCCGGCGGCGGTCATCCACTGCCGCAGCGTCTCCCGGCTGACCTGCCACCCATCTCGCGCCAGGTGCTCGCTGGCCAGCGTGGGCCCAAAGTCGGCGTAGCGCCGCCGCACCTGGGCCAGGATGCGCCCCTGGAGGGCCGCTGGAATCTTCCGGTTCGAGGGCCGCCCCCGCAGCCGATGCACTACGCCCCTGTCCCCCTCCGCCCGCACCCGTCTCAGCAGACGCCGCAGGTGGCGTACGCTCACCTGCACCCGCCGGCCCGCTTCCACCTGGGTCAGATAGCCCTGCTCGACTTGGTGGAGTACCTTCAACCGATCCTGCTCCCGTTGGCTCAATTCGATTCGCTCCTCTCTCATCGTCCCTCCTGGCCCTGATGAAAGAGGACATTCCTACTTTGCGCAAATAGGACATTCTCACTTTGCAGCTACAAAACTCGTTCGTGCCTTGACTTTGCGTGCTGCCTGTGTTCCGCTGGGCGGAACACAGGCCGAGGCGGAACTCATGGCGAAGAAGTTAGAACTCGTAAAAGATATCATGACGAGCAGCGTCACCACTGTGGACCACGAGGCGCGCTTGCTGGATGCCGCCCTGCTGATGCGGTCGAGCGGCTTCCGCCATGTGCCGGTGGTGGACAACGGCCGGCTGGTGGGCATCGTTTCCGACCGCGACGTCAAGGGCGCTTCTCCCTCCCTCTTCGCCAAAATCTCCCAGGAGGAATACAACCGCATCTTTGAGACCACCCCGGTCTCGAAGGTGATGACCAAGGACCCGAAGACGTTCAGCCCCGATGCGCCGCTGAAGGATGTGGTGGCTATGATGCATGAGCACAAATTCGGCGCCGTGCCCATTGTCGAAGGTGACAATAAGCTGGTCGGCATTGTGACCAGTAATGATATGTT
The DNA here is from genome assembly GCA_965247455.1 of Candidatus Acidiferrales bacterium. GTDB lineage: Bacteria > Acidobacteriota > Terriglobia > Acidiferrales > 2-02-FULL-67-57 > JACZYA01. The sequence continues at coordinate 211,113 of CBDFHE010000018.1, read as the reverse complement.
GGCTCTTCTCCGTACTCTGCTGGAGCAGTCCTGAGCCCCTCGCGTTTTTCTGCTACGATTACCCCGCGCATTCGGATTCCCCGTCGGTGAGGTATTGAACCAAGTGACGACGCGCGTCCTTCCGGTGGAGTGAGGCGGTCGGCGATGGGGTGGCTTGACCTGCCGCGCATCCCGGAGCGGGAAGTGATGGCCGAAGCCGATGAGGTCGAAGCCTACGCCTCGGCGGCGGCGCAAGCCTACCTCGCCCGGATTGATGACACTTTCGTCGAGCACCTGCTCCGGCTGGGCGTCGAGCGCGGCCGCGCCTTGGACATCGGCACCGGCCCCGGGCAGCTCCCGCTGAAGATTGCCCGGCGCTTGCCCGCGTTGGCGTTCGTCGGGATTGACCGCTCGCAAGCGATGCTGGCCCGCGCCTGGAAGCAGGCCGCCGCTCTCGGTTTGAGCGCGCGGGTCGGGTTCCAGCCCGGCGACGGAAACCGCCTGGAGTTTCCCGACCGGTCATTTGACTTGGTGGTTTGCAACTCCGTCCTGCACCATCTGGCCGCGCCGGTGCGGGTGCTGGACGAGATTGCGCGGGTGGCAAAGCCCGATGCGGCCATCCTGCTGCGCGACCTGCGGCGTCCCTCGCGGCTGGCCTATCCGCTCCACGTCGGTTGGTATGGGCGGCACTACACCGGAAAGATGCGGGAGTTGTACGAAGCCTCGGTGCGAGCTGCCTACACCTACGACGAGTTGGCAGCGCTGCTGCGCCGGTCACAATTGCAGCGCGCGCGCCTGTTTCGCTTCGGGCGCACCCACATCGGCGTCGAACGCGCGACAATGCCCGTACGGGCATCCTCGCTGCCTGACCAAGTGTGGTAGCGGCGAAGAAGCGCTACGCTTCTTCGTCGGCTTGTGTTCTTGCCGCTGCCGATGCGAACGGGTTTCCCATTTCCGCTGTACCGACCCGGAGGCAGATACAGGTTGCCAAGCGGGCGGGCAAACGCATAGAATTTTCGCGGCGCTGTCCCGGAGACAAGACAGATGGCGACGGAACCAGGAGTGAAGAGCGCGGCGGCCAGGGTCGCAGCGGAGAAGTACCACGGGCTCGACCGCGCGGCGCTGGTGCGCCTCTACCGCACCATGTACCTCTCGCGCAAATTGGATGACCGCGAGATGCAGCTCAAGCGCCAGCAGAAAATGTTCTTCCAGATCAGCGGCGCCGGGCACGAAGCGGTGCTGGCAGCCGCCGGGCTGGCACTCAAGCCCGGCTACGACTGGTTCTATGCCTACTATCGCGACCGCGCTCTCTGCCTCACGCTCGGCATGACCCCGTTGGAGCAGTTGCTGGAAGCCGTGGGTGCCAAAGACGACCCCGGCTCCGGCGGCCGCCAGATGCCCTCCCACTGGAGCTCCACGAAGCTGAACATCGTCTCCCGGAGTTCCTGCACCGGCACGCAGTTCTTGCAGGCGGTGGGCTGCGCCGAAGCAGGCGTGTACTTCGCCCAGCAGCCCCAGGCCGCTCAAGCCGGTGGCGCCAAGTTCAAGAATGACGAGGTGGTCTACGTCTCCGGCGGCGACGGCGCCACCAGCAATGGCGAGTTCTTCGAAGCCCTCAACACCGCCTGCAACCTCAAGCTGCCGGTGTTGTTCCTGATCGAGGACAACAGCTATGCCATCAGCGTCCCCGTTGAGGTGCAGACCGCCGGCGGCAGCATCTCCCAACTGGTGCGGGGCTTTCCCCACTTGCAGGTGTTGAACTGCGACGGCACCGACCCGCTGGAAAGTTACGCAACCTTGACCAAAGCGGTGGCCCATTGCCGGGCTCGCAAAGGCCCCGCCCTGGTGCACGCCACCGTGATTCGTCCCTACTCCCACTCCATGTCGGACGACGAGCGCCTCTACCGCTCCACCGCCGAGCGCGAAGCCGAAGCCCAGCGCGACCCCATCCCTAAGTTTGGACTCTTCCTCATCCGCGAGAAGATTTTGGAAGAGGACCAACTGAATCACCTCGAACAGGAAGTTGACAAGGAGGTTCTGGAAGCCACCGACCAGGCCCTGGCGGCCGAGATTCCCTCGCCGGAGAGCGCCACTCTCTACGTCTATTCGCCCGACGTGGATCCGACCTCGGACAATTTCTCCCGCCCGCCCCGAACCGACGGCGACGCCAAGACCATGGTAGATTTGATCAACGCCTGCCTCCGCGATGAGATGGCGCGCGATCCCCGCATCCTTGTCTTCGGCCAGGATGTGGCCGACGTCAGCCGCGAACAGCACATCGAGCAAGTCAAAGGCAAAGGCGGCGTCTTCAAGTGCACTCACGGCTTGCAGAAGAAGTACGGCAGCCGCCGCGTCTTCAATTCGCCCCTGGCTGAAGCGAACATTGTCGGTCGGGCGGTTGGCATGGCCACGCGCGGCTTGAAGCCGGTGGTGGAGATTCAGTTTTTCGACTACATCTGGCCGGCGATGATGCAACTCCGCAACGAGATGGCGCTTTTGCGCTACCGCTCCGACAACAACTTCAAGTGCCCGGCGGTGGTGCGCGTCCCCGCCGGTGGCTACCTCGGCGGCGGCTCCCTTTACCACAGCCAGTCGGGCGAAGTGCTCTTCACGCACACGCCCGGCCTGCGGGTGGTGATGCCCGCGACTGCGCTCGACGCCAACGGCCTCCTGCGCACCGCCATCCGCTGCGACGACCCGGTGCTGTTCCTCGAGCCCAAGCACCTCTACCGGCAGGCCCACAACCGCGCGCCCTATCCCGGCCCCGACTACATGGTGCCCTTCGGTCGGGCCAACTGCGTGCGCGAGGGCACGGCGCTGACCATCGTCACCTACGGCTCGCTGGTCATCCGCTCGGTGCAAGCCGCGAAAACCTTGGAGAAGCAGGACGGCGTTTCGGTGGAGATTCTCGACCTGCGCTCACTCAGCCCCTACGATTGGGAAGCCATCGCCGCCTCGGTGCGCAAGACCAACCGCGTGCTGGTCGCCTACGAAGATACGCTCTCCTGGGGCTACGGCGCCGAAATTGCCGCGCGCATCAGCGACGAACTGTTCGAGCACCTCGACGCTCCCGTCCGCCGGGTGGCCGCGCTCGATACCTTCTGCGCCTACCAGCCCGCGCTGGAGCGGGCCATCCTGCCCCAGACCGATGATGTGCTCGCCGCCGCGCGCGACCTGCTGGCGTTCTAGTGGAGTGTTGAGAAGTCATCTCATAAATGAGTATTCGCGCGCGGCCGTCAGGGCACGGCTTCAGCCGTGCCGAGAAACGCCCGAAAAACAGGGGCTTTAGCCCCTGAGGTAGCGTACCATCTCGTCCCGTGCGTCATGTCCGCCTTTATGAGACAGGTTCGAGATACTTGCTCTAGTTGTCATTCTGAGGAGGCGAAGCCAACGAGGAATTTGCTTTTCTGCACCTTGCCAAGGAGAAGGGAACTTCTTGGTTCAAGCCTCCGTAGATAAGAGCAGGGGGATCGGAGATGACTTGCTACAACTGCCAAAAGGAAATTGTTGAAGGTTCGCGCTACTGCTACCACTGCGGCGCGGCGCAAAGGCCGCTCACCCCGCCGCCGGTCGAGCGCCCGCCGCTGCGCCGCTCGCGCAAGCACAAAGCCATTGCCGGCGTCTGCGGCGGCTTCGCGGAACACTTTGGGTGGGATACTTCTCTTGTGCGGATTGTGTGGGTTTTGGTGACTCTATTTAGCCACATCCTTCCCGGAGTGTTGGCCTACTTCATCTGCTGGATCGTCATCCCACTCCAAGAGGTCGAGTCCGTCACCCCCGCGCCCGCCCCCCGCTGATCCCCCAGATTAGAGTGGGGCAGACCTGCCTGCGGTAGGCAGGCATTCTTGTCCGCCGCACGGGAGTCAGCTTGGAAGAGGTGCTCAGCACCCGCATGCACTCTTCTTGGAGTTTCTTTCATTTACTCATCGTCTTTCTTTATTGCCTCGCTACGAGCGACGCGCAAGCCACGGTAGACCTCACTCTCGATTTTCAAGCTTTATCTCTGAACAGCAAGCGGTCCAGCGAGAAGGCGCCCGCTCCCGTCGTCAGCAGCAAGAAGGCAACCACCGCCAGCAGCAGTGGATATTCGTCCCGGCTGCTACCCAGAAAACCTAGCACGCCCCGCTCAGCCGCTTTCCAGTGCACCTGCAAGAAAGCAATGAACATCTCTCCGGAGATGAAAAAAGCCGCAAAGCGGGTGAACAATCCCAGGATTAGCAGCAGACCGCCGAAAGTTTCCACCGCGCCGACGACATAGACGGTCCAGGCCGGGAAACCCATCTGCGGAAAGCGCTCCAAGAAAGGCGCGCTGTTCAAGAGCTTCGGATAACCGTGGGTAATCATCGCCGCACCCATCACAACTCGGACCAACAACAGCCCCACCGGTTTCAGGCTCGTGAGTTTTGCCAGCACAGTTCCTCCTTTCACTCTGTTATCTTACTGCCGTCTTTTTTCTCAGGTCTGTGACCAGCGCCGGCGCACCTGCACACCTCGCCGGCGTAGTTCCCGCAGGAACTCTTCTGCCGGCACGGCCCTCTCCAGCGTGTGGACGCCCGGCGGGACTTCGCCCCGCGCCGGAAGCTGCACCGCAATCGAGGTGGGGAAAGCCGTGGTTCGCATCATGGCGGTCAGGCCGCTCCGCCGGTCGTAGGTGTCGCGCGCTTCATAGACCAGCCGACGGCGCCCGTGCGGGGTTCGCCCCTCCAGCACGGCTCGCACCAGCACAATGTCCGGTTCGTTGGCTCCCAGCGACTGCTCCAACAGCCGCACCAGCACCTGCCGCGGGCTCACACTTCCCCCGCCCACCCGAACAGTCTCCGAGGAAAACAGACCGAGCGCGCGCAGCGCACGGATTTTCTCGCAGTGCCCCCGGTACCGTATGGTGCACGGCTAGGCGCCGCTCTGCCGCGCGACGCGCACCAGGGCATTTCGATCCTTGTCGGCCACGCCCACCTGCGCCACGCCCCGGCTGCGCAGCAAGTCGTACACGATGGCGGCGCCGATACGGCCCGCCCCTAGAACTAAGCCGGGATTTCCGTTTTGCCTGCCCCTGATGGCACGTTTATACACCCGATCGCCGCCGATCGCACAAAAACTTCGATCGTCGCACAATCGCTCAGCTTCAAAGGCCTTCATCTGAGCCCGCGCCGACGTGCGACCGACTGGAACCCCTGCTTTTCGGGCATTTCTCAGACACCGCTCCACACGTGTGCCCCGTGTCATCGCCGGGCGGGCTTCGTTGCACTTCAGGCCGCGCGTCAGCCTGCCGGCACGGGTAGCGCCCAGATCCTCCGCAGCATGTCGCCGAACAGCCGCCGCGTGAGATGCCCTTCCGCCAGCAGAAGCCAGTAGTACCGCGCATGCTTCACCAGCCGGCCCCCAGTTTTCACCAGTCGCTGCTGGAGACTCGTGAGCGACCAGCGCTTGACCCGCAGCGGAAGGACCAGTCTGCGCCACAAGTTGCCCAGATTGTAGGCCAGGACGCTCAGTTGCAGGCGCACCTCGTTCGCCCGGAAACGATGGCACGACAGCCGCGTCCAGTGGGTGGCCTGCTTGCCTTCCTTGATCCATTGCTCCGCCGTACCGCGCTTGTTGTAAAACCGCACGACCGAGCGGCTCGGGAGGGCCATGTTGGTCACGATGAAGCCGACGCGAGGGAACAGCTCACCTTGGTGGTGCTCCACCTTGGCGACGATCCGTCTGGGCGTGGTCCAGCTCTTGGCCTGATAGCGGAAACTCTGGTAGCGCACCAAGGGCTTGCAGCTCGGCCGTCCCGGCGGACGAAAGAGGATGTCTTCGATTTCCAGCTCCAAGCTCTTGTTCGCCGGCATGCGAATGGCATAGTCCACGTCGCGCTGCTCGAGCGCGTCGTAGATCTCGGGCTTCGCGAACGCGGCGTCTGCGCGGAACGCTACGCGCTTGCCCTCCACCTGCTGCCGGTCAATCTCCGGTACGAGCAGGTCGTCCCAGTCGTCGGCGCTATGCACGTTGCCTGGCCGCAGCGTGGCGGCGAGGCAGTCCCCATGCTCGGTGAACAGAAACAGCGGGTGGTAGCAGACGGACTCGAAGTGCCCGTTATAGGCGCTCCCTTCCTGCGCCCCATGCACCGGGCTCTCGCTCGAGTCCATGTCGAGCACGATCCGGTCGGCGCGCGTCGCCATCTCGGCCTGTGCAAGCACCTCCCGGTTCACGGCCCTCAACCCGACGAGATTCTCCTCGTGGGTCAGCAGCTCTGTCTCGAACCAATGCAGCGTCGATGTCAGCGCCGCACCCCGGTCCCAGCGCTTTGGCGACCCGATGAGACGAAATGTTGGGTCTGCCGACACGCGCCCCGCGTCGTTGAGATCTTCGTAGCCCGCGAGGCGACTGTAGACCGACTGCCGCAGGAGATCCACCACGCTGAACTGGGTGTTCATCCCCTGTCGGGAATCGCTCAGGTGCTCGGCGATGAGTGTCTCCAGCCCCAGACGTTCATCCAACTCGCGCACCAGAATGAGGCCAGCGTCAGAAGTGACGCGCGATCCCTGGAACGCAACTTTCAAGAAGCCGTTGAACGCGAACTGGAATGGCTCGTGTTGTAATTCACCCACCGGGTGTCACCCTCCGTAGTGTGGTTCCTTACGTCGGAGCCCCAAAACTCAAGGCGCAGCGACTGGTCCTGGCGATACGGTACCACAGCCAAATCGGAAATCCGGGCTAAGATGCGTGTGTCTCTCTTTTGCATGCCGCCGCTGAGTTTATAGTAGAATCCACTCGCGGCGGAAGTCCCACCAGTACTCGTGTGTGAGGAAAAGTGATGGCAGCAGAAATCCAGCGCATTGGAGTTTGCACCGGCGGCGGCGACTGTCCGGGCTTGAACGCCGTCATTCGCGGTGTGGTCAAGACCGCCCTGCTTCGCTACCACTGGCGGGTGACTGGCATCCAGGACGGCTTCGACGGGCTCATCTGGCCGGAAAAGTCCCAAGAGCTTGGCCACGACCACGTCCGCGGCATCCTGACGCGCGGCGGCACCATCTTGGGTACCACCAATCGCGGCAACCCCTTCGCCTACGAGCTGGTCGAAAACGGCCGCAAGGTGGTGAAGGATTTCTCCCAGCGCTGCCTGGAGAACGCGAAGAAAATCGGGCTGGACGCGGTGGTGGTGATCGGCGGCGACGGCACGCTCAACATGGCCAACGAGTTCTACCGGCTCGGCCTGCCGGTGGTGGGTGTCCCAAAAACAATCGACAACGACCTCTCCGTCACCGAGCTCACTTTCGGGTTCACGACTGCGCTCCAGACCGCCACCGAAGCCATTGACAAAATTCAGACCACTGCCGAGAGCCATCATCGCGTGATGATCGTGGAGGTGATGGGGCGGGACGCCGGCTGGATTGCGCTCGAAGCCGGGCTGGCGGGCGACGCCGACGTCATCCTGATTCCCGAAATTCCTTTCACGGTGGAGAAAGTCTGCGAGAAGATCGAAGAGCGCGGGCGCTTGGGCCGCAAGTTCAGCATCGTGGTCGTGGCCGAAGGGGCCAAGTTCCCGCCCCGGGACGCTGATGGCAGGCCCATTCCCCCGGCCGAGCCCGGTCAGGTGGGAAATACCCTGGCGTTTTCCATCCGCCAACACACTCAGAAAGACGTGCGCGTGACTGTTCTGGGCCACCTCCAGCGAGGCGGTACGCCCTTGGCTTTTGATCGCTTGCTCAGCTTGCGCTTCGGCGTCGCGGCCGTGGACCTCATCGCCAAGGGAGAATTTGGCCGCATGGTCTGTCTCCGCTGCGACCAGATTCAATCCACCACCTTGGCGGAAGCGGTGGGTGTGTACAAGACGGTGAACCCCGATAACGACTTGTTGCGCACCGCCCGCTCCCTGGGCATTACTTTCGGCGACTGAGCCGCCTGCTGTCCTTGGTTGTTTCCGAGGTGTTCGGTGGATGTTTTGTATCTGACCGAAGCCGAAGTCGAGCGCCTGTTGACGATGGAGATGGCGCTGGAAGCGCTCGAAGCTGCTTTCCGCGCCGCTGCCTCCGGCAAGGCCGCCAATCATCCGCGCCGCCGTCTGCGTTCCGCCGAGGGCGCCCTGCTGCTCTACATGGCAGCTTTGGATGAAAGCTCCGGTTGCTTCGGGCTCAAGATTTATACCGCCGGACCTACAGGAGTCCGTTTTCTAGTCCTGCTCTATGACAACCGCACCGGCGAACTAGTCGCCCTGCTGGAGGCTGACTTTCTCGGCCGCATGCGCACCGGCGCGGCCAGCGGGCTGGCTACCAAGCATCTGGCGCGGCCGGACGCCGCCCGGGTCGGCATTCTCGGCACCGGCCATCAGGCGCCCACGCAGTTGCAGGCCATCGCTCAGGTTCGGCGGCTTGCATCCGTCCGCGCCTACAGCCCCACGCCCGAACGTCGGCGCGCTTTTGCCGGCCGGATGACCCGGGAACTGGGACTGGCAGTCGAGGCCGTGGACTTGGCTGAGGCGGCGGTTCGTGACGCCGACATTGTCGTTGCTATCACCAGTGCCCGCAAGCCGATCCTGCAGGGAGCGTGGCTGGCGCCCGGTGCGCACGTCAACGCGGCGGGAGCCAACTTTGCCCGCAAGCGCGAGTTGGATGATGCCGTCATCGCGCGTGCCGGCCGCATCGTGGTCGATTCGCGTGAGCAGGCCAAGCTCGAGGCCGGCGACTTGATCGCTCCCTTCCAGTCGCACCCGGAACGCTGGGAGGACGTGAGTGAGCTCAGCCAGCTTGTCTCGGGTGACGTGCCCGGGCGAACCAGCGAGGGAGAGATTACGCTTTTTAAGTCGCTCGGTGTGGCACTGGAGGATGTTGCCACCGCCGCGCGTGTGGTCGAGCGGGCCCGTCGGGAGGGTGTGGGGCGGGCGAATGCGATGTGGGCATCCGGCTTGGTTCCTTAGCGGTTCAAGGCACGCAGTCGCTGTTGGGCCAGCCGCCGCGGCTCGTCATACGGCATGGCCGCCACCCGCTCGAATTCCGTGCGCGCCCGCTCCGGTTGCTTCTGCGCAATGTAGATTTCTCCCCGGCGCAGCGCCGAAAACGCTTTCACCAGCCCGTCACCTTCTTCCCGCTCGCTCACGTGGGAAAACGCGCTCAGCGCCCGGTCGAGTTCTCCTACTTGCAAATGCATGGTTCCGATCTGGTAGTAGAGCCGCTCGCGTGGAAGTTTCGCGTAGCCGGGGACTCCGGCTTCCACCCGCTCGGCCACTTGCGTGTACACTGCCAGGGCGGCGGCCCGATCGCCTTCGCGTTCGTACGTGCGTCCCACTTCCAGCCGCAGGAGTGGATTGCGCGGATAATACCGGCTCAGGGTCTCGTACAATTGCCGCGCATAAGCATGCTTCTTCTCGCGGTTATAGACCACCCCCAAGAAGATGGCGCCGCCGCTGCTCACCTGCTGGCCGTTGGCGATCGCGTCCTGCAGCAGTGCGATGCCGCGGCTCTTGCTTCCTCGATGGCCGATCAAAAACGCAAGGAACTTGATCCCGCCTGGAAGACTACCCACCACGTACTGGTACAGGCCGGGCACTAGCTTCGCGTCGTGGTAGTTCGGGTCCAACTTCAACACTTGCCGGTGTAGTTGGTTGGCTTTGCTGGCCGCGCGCAGCGCATCCAGGTACTTCTTCTCCAGGGTGAACTTGTAGTTGGCCTCGATGCTGTAAGCGACCCCCTGTGCGTACAGGGCTTCGGTGTCGTATCGGTTTTCTTGCAGACGTTGCTGGCAGAGCTGCTTGACTTTGGCAACGCGCTGGCGGATCAACGCCATTCGTTCCGGGTTTGGTTTCGGCTTCTGAGCCTTCAGGAAGGCGTTGCTGGCCGCGTACAGGTTCCCCTCCAGTCGTCTCGTCCGGTAAAGCTCCTGGAACAGGAAGGCGTTGGTCAGATAGTTGTGGAATAGGACGTTGTCGGGAGCGCCCTCCAGGGCCTTTTGCAGGTCGGCGATCGCTTCCTCGTATTCCAGATTGTAGAAGTGGTCCAGGCCGGCGCGGGCATACACCCAAGGGTCCACGCTGTCGGCCCGAGCCGCCACCCCACCCAGCGCCAGCCCCAGGCTGAGCGCTGCCGCAAGGGTCCATCGTTTCCACTGGTTGTCGATTCTCACGGCCAGTCTGCGGTGCCTCGTTCGATTTTACCGCGACGCTGGGTTCGTCTGGGCATCGGGGTCGCCTTGAGTAGAGATGCGGGTTTCAGCCCTTGGGGTGGATGGCGGGAAGGACTGGGGGCGGCTCAGGACGGCTGTCGGCCTAATTTGCTGGCTAGCGCCTGTTGCAAGCGTTGGTGTACACCCTCTGGCAAGGGCAGCGGTTCGGTGTTGCAGTATATCTCGATGGTTTTCCTGGTGGTGTCCACTACCAGGCGACAGTTCTTGCACTTCTGGATGTGCTGCTCCAGCTCCTTCAGCAAGTCAGGTGCTAGCTCTCCATCCAGAAAATCTGACAACTCGCGGACTACGCCTTTGCAGTTCAAGATACTGACCTCACTTGAAGTACTTATTCAATCGCTGCCGCAACTTCAGCCGCGCTCGCAACAAGCGCGACTTCACCGCCGGCACAGAGAGTCCCAATGCTTCGGCCGTTTCTTCGGTAGAAAGCTGTTCCACGTCCCGGAGCGTAAACACCGTCCGGAATGCGGGTTCCAGGGTTTGGGTGGCTTCGGCCAAAATCTCCTGCCATTCCGTCTTGGCATAGCGCTGCTCGGGATTGTCGCCCCAGTCCGCAATCTCCCGCGGCAGCGGGCCATTGTCGTCCGTCTCAAGTCCCTCGTCCAGGGACACCTGCCGGTCCGAGCGCCGTTTGCGCAACTTCATCAGCGATTCGTTCACGGCAATCCGCACCACCCAGGTGTAGAAGCGCGAGTTCCCCTGGAAGCGCCCCAGGTGAGTGTAGGCTTTAAGAAATGTTTCCTGCAGCACGTCTTCAGCGTCTTCTTTGTTGCTGGTAACGTTCAGCGCCAAACGGAAGATGTTCCGTTCATACTGGTTCACTAAAACGGTGAAGGCTTCGGCGTTGCCTTCCTTCGCTTCGGCCACCAGCGTGGCTTCGTTTTCGAGATGGACGGGCATCGCAGCGTCAGTTGGAAATCGCTCTCTCGGGTGTGACGCTGCCTATTTTGCCTCACCGCTCCCGAACCTGCAAGAGTCCGCTGCTCACCTCACTGTATGGATGATTGGCAGCAGGGAAGAGTCGCAACAAAATGCGGGCGTCACCTCCGGGGGTTGACATTCTGCGGCGGTTGGGGTAGAACGAACGTTCGATAGCCTAGGGCGCTTGCGCCCCGGGAGAGCTGGCTCAGCTTCAACCATGGCCGCCACACTGCAACGCCGTCCCGTTGCCGGAAACAAGTTGGACCACATCTTGAATTGCGCCACTCGCATCTTTTGCGAAAAGGGATACGAAGGGGCCAGCATTCGCGACCTCTCCCGCCGCAGCGGGGTTTCCCTGGCCGGGCTCTACTACTACTTTGAAAGCAAGGAAGAGCTGCTGTATCTGATTCAGAAGCATTGTTTCACCACCCTGCTCGCGCGGCTGGAAGAGGAGCTCGGCTCGGCTCCCCGCGACCCGGAAACCAGGCTGCGTCTGTTGATCCGAAATCATCTCTGCTATTTCCTCCAGAACCCGGAAGCCATGAAAGTGCTCTCCCACGAGGCCGACAGTCTCACCCCGCCCTACGCCCGCCAAGTGGCCGACATCAAGCGCAGCTATTACCGCATCTGCCGGAGTATCCTTGATGACCTCAAGCGCCAGCGCAAGCTGCGGCGACTGAACACCCGCTTGGCGGTCATGAGCCTGTATGGGATGATGAACTGGATATATACTTGGTACAAACCGAGGTTGGATCCCGACGCCGATGCCTTGGCAGACCACATGAGTGATCTGTTCTTGGGAGGGATTCTGGCCGGGGCGAGTGGCTCGGCGCGCTGGCCGCGCTCGCGCAACGGGCGCAGGCGCACCCTCGCTGCATGAGATCATTTTGGAGGTACTACTATGGCAACACAAACGGCTGTCACTGAAAAAGAATTGATCCACTTGCGGGTCGAGAACGGCATCGCTGTTATCGAGATGGATGACCCCCCGGCCAATACCTATACCTACGCCATGATGCGCCAGCTCGACGACGCCATCTTGCAGGCCCGCATGGACGACGATGCTCACGTCATTATCCTGCGCGGGGCAGGCGAGAAGTTCTTCTCCGCCGGCGCTGAGATCAAGATGTTGTCGGAAGCCGTTCCCAGCTGGAAATACTGTTTCTGTTTGCACGCCAACGAAACCCTCTGTCGGCTGGAGCAGACCCCCAAGCTGGTGCTCGCTGCCCTGAATGGGCACACCGTGGGCGGCGGGTTGGAGATTGCCCTGGCGTGCGACATCCGCCTGGCCCGCAAGGACGGCGGTAAGATCGGCCTGCCCGAAGTCAACCTGGGTGTGCTCCCCGGTACCGGCGGCACCCAGCGGATAGCGCGCCTGTTGGGCAAGTCGCGCGCGATTGAATTGATGGCCACTGGTCGCACCTTCAGTTTTGAAGAAGCGATGGAGATCGGTCTGGTCAACCAGATTTTCGATCGCGACACCTTCTGGGACGACGTGCTCAGCTACGCCAAGCAGTTTGTCCCCCCCGCCAAGGCCAGCCGCGCCGTGGGCCGCATCAAGCGCGCGGTGCAGACCGGCACCGAAGTAGGGTTTGCGGAAGGGTTGGCGCTGGAGCGCGAGCTGCAACAGTTGCTCTTCCAGAGTGAAGATGCCAAGGAAGGGCTGCACGCCTACGTCGAAAAGCGCCAGCCCAAGTTCCGCGGTCGCTAAGTCTGACGCGGAAGCTTACTTTTGGAAGCAGCGCCCGTTGACCGGGCGGCACAGTCGGTGTTGTCCCACGTGGTTTGCTTACGGCGGGGAGTACAGAGAAAGGGGGAAGCACAATGGCCACAACTCCGCAGGTCGAGGTTCATCCCGGCAAATTGTTGATTGGCAGCAAGTGGGTGGACGCCTCTACCGGCGCGACCTTCCCCACCGTCAACCCGGCTTCAGGCGAGACCATCACTCACTTGGCAGAGGCCAACCCGGCCGACGTTGAGACGGCTGTCCGTGCCGCTCGCGCCGCCTTTGAAGAAGGCCCCTGGCCGCAGATGAGCGCGTCCGACCGCGGCAAGCTCCTGTACAAAATTGGCGACTTGATCGAAAAGCACATCGACGAGTTCGCCTATCTCGAAACGATTGACAACGGCAAGCCTATCTTCGAGTCGCGCTATGTGGATATGCCCATGATCGCCGACGTGTTCCGGTACTACGCCGGCTGGACCACCAAGATCCACGGCGAGACCATCCCGGTCAGCGGCCCCTTCTTCAATTACACCCTGCGCGAACCCATCGGGGTGGTGGCGGCCATCGTTCCCTGGAACTTCCCGCTCCTGCTGGCCTCCTGGAAAATTGCTCCGGCGCTGGCTGCCGGCAACACCATTATCTACAAGCCGGCGCAACTCACGTCTCTGACTGCCTTGAAGTTCGGCGAAATCTGCCAGGAAGCGGGCGTGCCCGAGGGTGTGGTCAACATCCTCACCGGCAAGGGCAGTGTGGTGGGCATGGGGCTGGTGCAACATCCCGGCGTGGATAAGATTGCGCTGACCGGTTCCACCGAAACCGGCAAGACGGTCATGCGCGCCGGCGCCGACACGCTCAAGAAAATCACCCTGGAGTTGGGGGGTAAGTCGCCCAACATCGTGCTCGACGACGCCGATCTCGACGCGGCCGTCAAAGGCGCCTACAACAGAATTTTTTACGGCAAGGGCGAGGTCTGCGCCGCCGGCTCGCGCTTGTTTGTAGACAAGAAGCTCCACGACCCTTTCATGGAAAAGCTGGTCGCCCGCACCAAAAAACTCCAGCCTGCCGACCCGCTCCACCCCAAGACGCGCTTGGGAGCAATTGTCTCCGAAGGGCAGATGAAAACGGTTATGGACTACATCGAAGTCGGCAAGAAGGAGGGAGCGCAACTCGTCGCCGGCGGCGAGCGCGCCTCAGTCGGCAACGGCAAGGGCAACTTCGTGCTCCCCACCATCTTCGATGGAGTGCGCAACGACATGCGCCTGGCGCAGGAAGAAATTTTCGGCCCGGTCCTGGCCACCATAGAATTCACTGACTTGGATGAAGTCATCCGCGAGGCCAACAAGAATCCCTACGGATTGGCGGCAGCGGTGTGGACGCGCGACATCCGCAAAGCGCACTACGTCGCCCACCGGCTCAAGGCGGGCACGGTTTGGATCAATGCCTACAACGTGTACGACCCCGCCGCTCCTTTCGGCGGCTACAAGGCCAGCGGCTTCGGACGTGAGCTAGGCATGTACGCGCTCGAACACTACACCCAGATCAAAGACGTCTGGGTCAACCTGAAAGACTAAGGTGAAAAAAAGACGCCAAAACGGTCAGCCGCGCCCATTGCCTGACTACTTGCGAAAAAGATTAAAGCTGGTTTTTGTGGGTTGCAACCCTGGGCTGCGGTCGGCCCGGCTGGGACACTATTACGCCGGCCGGGGCAATCAGTTTTGGCCGTTGGTTTCTCGGTCTGGTCTAGTTCGCGAGCCCATCACCTATGCTGAAGATGCCCGGCTGCTCAACTTGGGCATCGGTTTGACAGATATCGTCAAGCGCCCCAGCCGCGCAGCAAGTGATCTCGGTGTTGCTGACTACCGCAAGGGCCGAGATGTTCTCAAGAAGAAGATTCGCCGCTATCACCCGCACGTGGTGGCATTTGTCGGTAAAGGTGTCTACGAAAAGTTTTCACACCAGCGTGCACGTTTGGGTCCGCAACCCGAGCGGTTCTTTGGCGCACGCGTCTTCGTGCTGCCTTCCACGAGCGGCCTGAATGCTTCTATGTCACGGTCGCAGAAGCTTCGTTATTTTCGGCAATTGGCTCGCTGGGTCAACCGTGATTCCGCAAAACACAGAACAGGAAGAAACTCTGTTATGAGGTGATATTGTGGCGCGCATCTCGACTTTTGATGATTGGGTAGACCTGTTCCGCGAGTGGCAGAAGGATATTGGGGTCGATCTCCCCGAGGTCACGCAGTACCAGTTCGAGGCCAAGTACGGTCAGTTGAAAACTACGGAGATCGAATTCGGCGACTTCCGGAGCGAACGCAAATGGGAAAAGGTGCTCGACATCCCCGACCAGCGCATTCGCGATGGCTTGCAGAACTTGATCATCTACCAAGGCGACACCGAGTTTGCCTCGGTCGAGCAGCAGCGTTTCCTTTTCGAGTCCGCGCCCAGCCACTACGACCGCCAGGCGCTCGCCCGCGTAATGGCCGAAGAAATGCGCCACGGCTGGCAGATGTGCCACCTGCTCATCAACCACTTCGGCCACTCCGGCCGGCTGGAAGCCCTCAAGCAGCTTGAGCGCCGCGCCTTCGAAAACAAGCGCCTGCTCACCGCCTTCAACGACCCTGTGCAGAACTGGCTCGATTTCTACACCTACACCGATTTTGTGGACCGCGACGGCAAGTTCCAGCTCACCATGCTCAGCTATTCCGGTTTTGCTCCGCTGGCCAGTTCCATGATTCCCATGCTGAAGGAAGAATCCTTCCACCTCGGCACCGGCCAGGATGGCCTGCGGCGCATACTGAAGGCGGGTAGGATTCCCCTTGCCATTATCCAGAAGTACGTCAACAAGTGGATTCCTTCCGCCTACGACCTCTTCGGGGTGGACCACTCCTCCTCGGCGCACTGGATGTACGTGTGGGGGCTGAAGGGCCGCTTCGACGAGCACAGCAACCCCGGCGAGGCCGACAAAGAGCATCTGAACGAGCACAGCCGCAATCTCTACAAGCAGGAGTGCGAGCAACTGGTGGCGCAGTTGAACAAGCTCATTCCGGATGACCAACCCAAACTGTTCGTCCCTGACCTGAAGTTCAACCGCCGCATCGGCGACTACGCTCACCAGTCCTACAGCATCACCGGCGAACGCCTTGACCCCGAGGAGTACAAAAAGCACTGCCAGGAAGTGCTCCCGAACGAAAACGATATGGCTCAACTCACCACGATCTTTGCGGAAGGCGGTTGGGTGGCGGAGAAGAAAGCCACGACCCAGGCTCGATGACCGAAGCAGGTCACATTCAAGTCAGCCGCGACGGCCCGGTGGCGCGAATCGTCTTCAATCGCCCGCCCCTGAACATCCTGCACATTCCGGCCCTGCAGGAGTTGAATGCGGCGTTCGACGCCCTGCCTGCTCCGCCCCATCTGCGCTTCCTGGTTTTCACCGGCAGCGAGCACACTTTCTCCACCGGCGTGGATGTGCGTGACCACACCCCCGACCGCGTGGCGGAAATGCTGGGTAGTTTCCATCGCGTCTTTCGCAAGCTCTGGAGCGCTGATTGGATTACCATCGCGGCCGTGCGCGGCCACTGCCTGGGCGGCGGAATGGAGCTCGCCACCTTCTGCGACTTTGTGGTGGCCACCCACACCGCCCGCTTCGGCCAACCCGAAATCAAGCTCGGTTGCTTTCCGCCGGTGGCGGCTGTGCTCCTGCCGGTGTTGCTGGGTCCGCGCCGCGCGCTCGATCTGATTCTCACCGGACGCACCGTGACAGCTACGGAAGCGCGGGAGTTGGGACTGGTGAATCGCGTCGTAGGTGAAGACGAACTGGACGGGGCCGTACAAGAGCTGCTGGACTCGCTCATTCCGCTCAGCCCTGCCGTCCTGGCCTTGGCCCGGCGGGCGGTGCTGCGCGCCTCCGGACTCGACTTCGAGCGCACGCTCGAAGAGATGGAAAAGATTTATCTCGACAAGTTGATGCAACCGAGGACGCCGCCGAAGGCATTCGCGCCTTCATTGAGCGCCGGCGTCCCGTGTGGGCCGGGCGCTAGCGCGGGGAATGGTGTCAGTCCTGAATACAAGCAAGCAATGGTGCCCAGGTCGCGATTGTTTCTGAGGCCCGCCCGAAGGGTTTGCCGGCTGCGACGACGTAGCAGTGAAAGAGTTGCTCTAATCTGCTGCGAGAACCTATGAACAAAGAGAGCATTCAACTGCACGTCAACGGCGTGCGCCATGAGATCGAAATCCCGCCCAGCAAGACATTGCTCGAAGCCCTGCGGGAGGACTTGCGGCTGACGGGAACCAAGTGCGGCTGCGACGACTCTAGTTGCGGCTGCTGCACCGTGCTGGTGGACGGCGTGCCCATGCTCTCCTGCGTGATGCTGGCGGTTTCCTACCAGGATGCCTCCATCACGACCATTGAAGGAGTCGCTCAGGGCGAGCAGCTCGACCCGCTCCAGGAAGGGTTCTGCGTCGAGGGCGGAGCCCAGTGCGGCTTCTGCATCCCGGGGATTATTCTGACCGCCAAAGCGCTGCTCGACCGAAACCCGAAACCGACCCGGGAAGAAATTGCGCAAGCCATTTCCGGCAACCTTTGCCGCTGCACTGGCTACACCCAGATTTATGCTTCGATTGAGTACGCGATTAAGAAATTGCAGGCGACGCCGGTAGCGGCCGCGAGCGGGGGGCGATAGGGATGGCGCAGTTCTCTGTTGTCGGCCAGCGCCTGCCGATGGTGGACGCGCGGGAAAAGGTCACCGGCGCTGGCGTCATGCCGACGACTTGGTGCTGCCCGGCATGCTGGTAGGCCCGATTCTGCACAGCCCGCATCCGCATGCGCGTATCCGTTCGATTGATGCCACCAAGGCCGCAGCCTTGCCCGGCGTCGTTGCAGTCATCACCGGCAAAGACTTTCCCAACCGGTACGGCATCCTGCCCATCGGCCACGATGAAACCGCGCTTGCCGTTGATAAGGCGCGCTACGTGGGCGATAACGTCGCCGCGGTCGCCGCCGTCTCCGACCAAGCCGCGGTGCAAGCTTTGGATTTGATCGAAGTTGACTACGAACTTCTGCCGGCCTTCTTCGACCCCAACGAGACCATGAAGGCGGAGTCGAACTGGATCCACGACGACAAGCCCCACAACATCGAGAAGGAATACCACCACCACTTTGGCAACGTGGAAGAAGGTTTTGCCCAGGCGGACGCCATCCGCGAAGATCATTTCTTCTGCCCCGGCGTGACCCACGCGGCCATGGAGCCGCACTCGACCCTGGCTCACGCCGACGAGGACGGTCGCCTGACCGTCTGGTCGTCTACTCAGGTGCCCTACTACCTACAGCGGACGCTGTCGAATGTGCTCGGGCTGCCGATGGATCGGGTTCGCGTCATCAAGCCCCTGGTGGGCGGCGGCTTCGGGGGCAAGAGCGAGGTTATTCCGCTCGAGGTCATCGCCGCTTGCCTCGCTCGCGCCGCGGGGCGGCCTGTGAAGATTACCTACACCCGGGACGAGGTTTTCTACGCTCACCGCGGCCGGCCTGTGCAGGTGATTGATTTGAAGACGGGCGTGCGGCGCGACGGGGAAATCACCGCCGTCGAGGCGCGCATCGTTCAAGACGGCGGCGCTTACTGCGGCTACGGGCCGGTGACGCTGCTCTATTCCGGCGCGTTGCTGGGCGCGATGTACGACATCCGGAATATGAAGTTCGACGGCTACCGCGTCCTCACCAACCGGCCCGCCTGCGGCGCCATGCGCGGGCACGGTACCGTCAACACGCGCTTTGCTTTTGAATCGCAACTCGACATGCTGGCGCACGCGGTGGGGATCGATCCCATTGAAATCCGCCAAGTCAATCTGCTCAAGCCGCCCTGCATCACCGTCAACCAACTACGGGTGACCAGCTACGGCTACCCGGAGTGCCTCCGGCAGGTGAAAGAGAAATCCGGTTGGAAGCGGAAGAAGGGCAAGCTGCCCTTCGGCAAGGGTGTCGGGGTCGCCGGCAGCCACTACGTTTCCGGCGCCGCCAATGCCATCGTCCGGTCGGGGATGCCGCATACTACCGTTGACATCAAGGCGAATCCTGACGGGACTGTAACCATCTTTACCGGCGCCTCCGAAATCGGGCAGGGCTCCGACACCATACAGGTTCAGTTGGTGGCCGAGGAGCTGGGCCTGCATCCGCGGCGGGTCAAACTTGTCGCCGCTGATACCGATCGAACCCCGATTGACCTGGGCAGCTATTCCAGCCGCGTCACTTTTATGGCGGGCAACGCCTGCCTGCAGGCTGCGCGTAACCTGAAGAGTACAATTTTCTCCGTGATAGCGCGCCGCTGGAATGTTTCGCCGGACCAGCTTGAGATGAGAGACGAGCGCGTTGTTCTGTGCGATGACAGTGGTTGGTCGATGGGTTTTGAAGAAGCAGCCAAGTGCGCAATCGACCACTTGGGCGAGGTCGTGGCCACCGGCGGCTACAGCCCTCCCCAGGAAGCACAGGGCGGAAAGTTCAAAGGTGCTGGTGTGGGTCCCTCGCCTGCCTACAGCTACAGCGCGCAGGTGGCCGAGGTCACAGTTGATACTGAAACCGGCCAGGTGAGGGTGGACCGCATCACGGCCGCGCACGATTGCGGGCGCGCTCTCAATCCCATGACCGTCGAAGGGCAGGTGCAAGGTTCGGTCTGGATGGGGTTGGGGCAGGCGGTGCAGGAAGAAATGATCTGGAGCCAGGGGTTGTTGATGAACCCGTCCATGCTGGAATACAAATCGGCCTCGACCCTGGAGTCTCCGGAGATTGACACCATCATCGTGGAGAGTGTGGATCCGGAAGGCCCGCTGGGAGCCAAAGAGGCCGGCGAGGGTTCGCTGGCGGCGATCATTCCAGCCGTGGCCAACGCCATCTACGATGCCGTGGGCGTGCGTCTCAACTCCACTCCTTTCACGCCCGAGAAGATTTTGAAAGCTTTGCGCGAGCAACAAAAGAAAGCGACCCAACGCAACGGTGGGAGCGAACGATGAGCATGCCGTCCTTCACTCTGGTGCGTCCGCGCGCGGTGGATGAGGCTCTGGAGCACCTGGCCCGGGACGGTGCGGAGGCCATGCTGGTCGCCGGCGGCACCGACGTTGTGCCCAACCTGCGCGCAGGATTGTTTTCCCCACGCGTGGTAGTGGACATCAAGGGCCTTGGCGATCTGCGCGGAATCACTTTCGACCGAGAGCGCGGCCTGGAAATCGGTGCTCTCACCACCCTCACCGCCGTGGCTGAATCGCAACTCGTCCGGCAGCACTACCCGGTGCTGGCGCAAGCCGCCGGAACCGTCGCCAGCCCCGTGCTGCGCAACATGGGAACATCGGGCGGCAACCTCTGCCTGGAGACGCGCTGTCGCTGGTACAACCAGTTCTATTTTTGGCGGCAGTCCTGCGGTTTTTGCCTGAAAAAAGACGGAACCGTTTGCCACGTGGCGCCGGGCGGGAAACATTGCTGGGCGGTTTGGTCGGGCGACACCGCCGGAGCCTTGCTTGCGCTCGACGCCGAGATTGAAATTGCCGGGCCCGCCGGTCGGCGCCGTCTGTCCTTGACGGACTTCTACAAGAACGACGGCATGGATCGCATCCATCTGGGACGGGACGAAATTCTGACTCATATCTTGGTTCCCGCAACCATGGCTGGCTACCGCGGCACCTACCATAAGCTGCGCATTCGTAATTCCATTGATTACCCGCTGGCGGGTGTGGCGCTGGCGATAAAGGTGGAAGATGGTGTGTGCCGCGATGCTCGCTTGGGCTTGGTGGCGGTCAATCCGGCACCGGTGTTGGTGCGCGAAGTAGAATCGTTGCTCGCCGGCCGGCGCTTCACGCCCGAGCTGGCGGAGGCGGTTGCGCAGGCTGTCGTTCGCACCGGCAAGCCGCTCACAACCAGCATGTCAACGCCGGAGTATCGTAGGGAGATGCTCCGCGCTTTTAGCCGCCGGGCGTTGCGGGAACTCTGGCGCGAGAACGGCTCACACTGAATTAGGAGAAACTCCTGGCCTTGTTCAAGGTAATTGATATCCATGTGCACATGCAGCCACTGGCGCAGATGAAGTTGGAGTGCCGGGAGCTGATCCGCAAGACACAGCCCAATTTTGATTTCATTCTGGAACTGGTGAACGACGCCGGCAAGTTCGTTGCGCTGCTCGACCGGGAGGGCATCGAGCGCGCCGGCATCATCAACTACGTCGCACCGGTGGTGATGGGCTTCACCGAAGAAGTCAACGACTGGGCCGCTCGTTACACCCACGGCTTCCGCGACCGCCTGTTGCCTTTCGGTTCGCTCGACCCCACGACGGTCAAGGATGCCGCCGCTTCGATGGACCGTATTATCAACGATCTCAAGCTGCCGGCGCTGAAGCTGCACCCGCCCCACCAGCTTTTCTATCCCAACCAGTACCAGGACGGATTGAAATCGCTGGAGGTCATTTACCGCAAAGCGGAGGAAGCCCGCCTGCCCGTCATGATTCACACCGGAACATCCATTTTCCGCAACGCTCGTAGCAAGTACGGCGATCCCCTGGGCCTTGATGACGTGGCGGTGGATTTCCCCAACCTTTCCATCATCATCACCCATGGCGGGCGGCCGTTGTGGATGAAGGAATCCGTGTTTCTCACCCGGCGGCACCGAAATGTGTACCTGGAAATTTCCAGCATTCCGCCGCAGAATCTACTGAACTATTTCCCCGACCTCGAGCGCCTTGCCGACAAGGTGTTGTGGGGTTCGGATTGGCCGGGACCGATGGTGCCGGGAATGAAGGCGAACGTCGAGCGTTTTCTGCCGCTGCCGCTGAGCGATGCCGCCAAGCAGCGCATCCTCTACGACAACGCGGCTCGCCTGTTTCATCTCTAGGAGCGCGTCGGTGGATGTGCAAAGCATAGCTGTGGTCGGGGCCGGGACCATGGGGCGGGGCATCGCCTACGCGGCCGTGGCTGGCGGCTTTCGCACCTTGCTGACAGACGTGAGCGAGGAAATCCTTGCCCAGGCCCAGACTTACATCCACGAGTCTCTTCAGGGAGCGAAGCAGCGCGGCAAGTGGGATGGTGATCCCGACCAGGCGGTGGCAGCGTTGACGCTCACCCCGCGATTGGAGGAGGCCGCCGCAGCCGACTTGGTGATCGAGGCCGTGCCGGAGGACATCCGTCTGAAAGTCGAAACTTTTGGCAAACTGGATCGGGTGGCGCGCCCGGACTGCATTTTCGCCAGCAACACTTCCTCGCTGAGCATCTCGGAGATCAGCGCCGCCACCACGCGCGGGCCGCGCTTTCTGGGGATGCATTTCTTCAATCCCGTGCCCAAGATGAAGTTGATTGAGTTGGTCTATACTGCCGAGACCTCCGAAGAGACTCTGGCGGCGGCGGAAGCGGTGGCGCGCAAGATGGGAAAGCAGACAGTGCGGGTGAAGGAGTCGCCCGGGTTTGCCACCAGCCGCATCAATGCCCTGATCGGCAACGAAGCCTTCCGCCTGTTGGAGGAAGGGATTGCGACAGCGGAGGACATCGACAAAGCCGTGAAACTGGGTTTGAATCATCCCATGGGCCCGTTTGAGATGGCGGATTTGGTGGGACTGGATGTCCGCCTGGGCGTGCTTGAGTACCTGCACCGCACGCTGGGCGAGCGGTTCAAGCCCACCCGCACCCACATTGAGCACGTTCAGGTTGGGCGCCTGGGGCGCAAGGTGGGCCGCGGCATCTACGACTACAAGAAAAAGTAATTCCTAGGAGAGCAGCGGAATGGGTGATTACCAGACGATTCTGTTGGAGGTCAGCGGCGGCATCGCCACACTGACCGTCAACCGTCCCGAAGTGCGCAACGCCTTGGGGAAGCAGACGGTGGAGGAAATCCACACTGCCCTGGTGGAGCTCGCCGAGCGAGACGATGCGGGCGTGCTGATTCTGACCGGGGCAGGGGAAAAGGCCTTCGTTTCCGGCGCCGACATCCGAGAGGTTCGCCAACGAGGGAAGCGAGATGCGTTGGAAGCGATCAACCAGCGGTTGTTCACGGCCATCGAGAATTTCGCCAAGCCGGTAATCGCCGCTGTCAACGGTTACGCCTTGGGCGGCGGGTTTGAGTTGGCGCTGGCCTGCGACATTCGAATCGCGGCGGAAGAAGCCGTGTTCGGATTTCCGGAGACCGGTCTGGGGATCATACCGGCTGCCGGTGGAACGCAGCGGCTGCCACGCGTGGTCGGGTGGGGGAAAGCCAAGGAGTTGATCCTGACCGGGGAACGGATTGATGCGCGCGAGGCGGAGCAGCTGCGCTTGGTCAGCAAGGTGGTGCCGCGCGCAGAATTGCTGCCGACGGCGCGGGCCTACGCCGAAAAGATTCTTTCGCGCGGCCCGCTGGCGGTTCGGCTGGCCAAAGCGGCTTTGAACGTTGCCGCGCGGGCGGGCCTTGAGGCCGGGCTCGAGTTCGAGCGGCTGGCACAGACCGTTCTGTTTGAATCGAAAGACAAGCTCGAAGGCACCACAGCTTTCTTGGAGAAACGCAAGCCGAAATTTCGGGGTGAGTAGTTGTGCCCGGCTGGGATGAGAAAATTGTGTTGGAGCAAGGGGACCTGACCGAGGCAGCCGTGGACGCTATTGTGAACGCTGCCAACAATGACCTCCAACTCGGCGGAGGCGTGGCCGGGGCGATTCACCGCAAGGGTGGACCGCAGATTCAAGAGGAGTGCAACCGCGTCGGGTCTATCGCCATCGGCGACGCGGCCGTGACGACGGGCGGAAAGCTGAAAGCAAAATATGTGATTCATGCCGCCAGCATGCAACTGGGGGGAGGGACGACGGCGGAGTCGCTGCGGGCTTCGACGCGCAACTCGCTGGCGCGGGCAGCGGAGAAGGGAATTGGGACCATAGCTTTCCCAGCGGTCGGAACCGGTATCGCCGGTTTTCCTCTGCGAGGCTGCGCTGCCATTATGCTGGACGAAGCCGTGAAACACTTGCATGGGAAGACGTCGCTGCGGCAAGTGCGCTTCGTGTTGTACGACCGGGTGGCGCTGCAGGCGTTCCGGGAAGTCTGGGCCGAGAAGCGAAAGAAAGGGCTGGAATGAGTTCCAAGCGAGTGCTCTTTGTCTGCACAGGTAATGCGGCGCGCAGCCAGATGGCCGAGGGCTGGGCGCGAGCGATGGCTCCGGCGGGAGTGGAGGTGTACAGCGCCGGCACGCATCCGGCGGGGGTGAGTCCGTTGGCGGTGGAAGTGATGAGAGAGCGGGGCGTGGACATCAGCCAGCAGTGCTCGAAGTCGCTGACCGATGTGCCGGGCGAGGTGGATTGGGTAATCACGCTGTGCGCTCAGGCGGACGCGGAGTGCCCAACGCTTGGCGCACGGGTCGAGCGGTTGGCATGGCACCTGCCGGACCCTGCTAGAGGCGGGCGCAATGAGGAAGAAGCGCGCCGAGGCTTCCGCGAGACGCGGGACGAAATCGTGCAGCGCGTGCGGAACTTCTTTGCGCGGCCGGAGTTCTCCGCCGCTAGAGAAAGTGGAACACGATGAGCGAACGCTTGCAGAAAGTGCGCCGGGAATTGGAGCAGTATGACCACCCGTTGGTGGAATTTTCCGCGCACGCGGCGGGGGAGGGAGTCGAACTCCAGATTCGCTTGAAGCATCCAATTCCCGGCATCGAAACCTATGCCGTGAGTTTGCATCCGCGGGAAATCGACGGCCCGCAGTTCACCTGGAACTTCCAGCGTCAACTCTACGATTGCTTGCACGACTACCTGATCGAAATGTTCACGCGCAACCCGCAGATGAAAGCCTACTGAACGCCGCCATGGCGTCGCCGGCCACGTCCCGCACACCTCTGACGGATATTTTGTTGGAGCGGATCGAACGCGAGGGCCCGCTGACCTTTGCCGCGTTCATGGAGATGTGTCTCTACCATCCTGAACATGGATATTACACCGCTCATGTTGCGGAAAGCGGGCAGCGCGACTACTTCACCAGCCCCGACGTGGGGTCGCTGTTCGGGCGGTTGCTGGGTGGGCAACTGCGAGAACTGTGGGAGTTGCTCGGCCACCCCACGCGGTTTGACTTGGTAGAGTGTGGGGCCGGATGCGGGCGGCTGGCGGGTGACATCCTGAAGTGGGCAGCCGAGCACGCGCCCACATTCCTGACGGCCTTACGGGTTACGCTAGTGGAAACCAGCGGGCCGCTTCGGCAGCAAGCGTCAAAGAGACTATGGCAGTATGGGGCGCGGGTGCGATGCGTCGCCGACCTCCCGCGAGAACAAATCATCGGCTGCGTGCTTTCAAACGAACTGGTGGACGCCTTGCCTGTGCATCGAGTGGTGCAGCGCGCGGAGGGATTGCGGGAAATCTACGTCGTCGCTCAAGATGGTGCACTGGGGGAAGCGGAGGGTGAGTTGTCCACGCCGGCATTGAGCCACTACCTGGAACGATACGGCACGCCGTTGGAGGTGGATCAACTGGCCGAAGTCAATTTGCGGGCACTCGGCTGGCTGGAGCGAGTTGCGCGCTCTCTCGACCGTGGCTTTGTGGTGACGATTGACTACGGATACCCGGCACGGGAACTCTACGGCGCGGGGCATCCGCGGGGCACGCTGCTCGCTTTTTCTGGCCACCGCGCCCAGGAAGAGTGGCTGGCGCGGCCGGGGGAACAGGACTTGACGGCCCACGTGAATTTCACCGCTCTGGAAAAGCACGGGCGGGAATTGGGATTGGAAACGCTTGGCTTCGCTACCCAGACGCAGTTCCTGCTGGCGCTCGTCCAAGCCAGCGGGCTGGCGGGCGAGATCGAAAGCATGACCTCGGAGGTGAAGAAGCTGAAGCTTCGCCAGCAGCTCAAGCAACTGATTCATCCGGAGGGGATGGGAGAAACGTTTAAAGTGTTGGTGCAGGCCCGGGGAGTGGGACAGGTACGCTTATCCGGGCTGCGTCCGCTCTAGCGGTCCCCGGTTTGGTCGATGGGCTTGATGGTGCGCCGTTGTCGGCGGTAGGGTTCCCGCAGGTATTTCTCCGCTTCGGCCTGCGCGCCCTGGGTGTCGTCGCCGCTTTCAATCGCCCGCCGGTACTCGTTGATGGCTCGCTCGCGCTGGCCGGTTATGTCGAAAATCTTTCCCAGGAAGATACGGCTCCAAACCATCGTCCACTTGGGTTCCTGATCTCCGTTGACGGCTTCGCGGAAAGCATTGGCGGCGGACTGGTAGTTGCGCTGCTCGAAGAAAATTTCTCCCATGCGGTAGTGCGCCAATGAGCTGTTGCGTTTGACCTCCAGTGCGCTCTGGTATTCACGGATGGCTTCAAAGTAGCGGTTTTGCTCGAACAGACTTTCACCGCGGGCAATGGCGACGCGCAGGCGCAGATCGGGCGTGTACTTCAGCACGTGGAACTCAGGATCAATTTGGATGTTCTGCGGTTTGCCGAAGGTCTCGATAGCGAAATCGGAGGAGAGGCCGGCGACTTGCACGGTGTCGGTGACCGGCGGCCCTTCGGTTTCGATGCGGACTTGCACCGGCATGCGGAAAATCTCCAGCTCATGTTTGATCGTGCCGGAGACGCGGAAACCTTTCTGGGTGCGGTAGGTGACGTATTCAAGCTCGAACTGGGGCACGCCGGTCGAGCGTAGCCACTGGCCGAAGAAGTAGTCGAGCGGCTGTCCGCTGACTTCCTCGGCCAATTCTTCAAACTCATCCACCGAGGCGGCGCGACCTGCGAAACGCTGCGCATAGGTCTGGAGCAGATGATCGAAGGCTTTGTCGCCGATCACCTGCCGGAGCATGTGGAAGACCATGGCTCCCTTGTCCCGCACCACAGAATTGAACTCCGGGGAGTAGGCAGCCAGCCGGTCGGCGTTGGCGATGGGGGAAGCGCTTTCGTCCACCAGGGCAGCGATGGTCAGGTCTTCCATGGTTTGGCGAAAAGCGTCCTTGCCTGCGCTGTGTTCAACGTAGAGCGCTTCGGAGTAGCGGGCCAAGCCGTGCGCCAGCCAGACGTCAGCCGCGTGGGCGGGCAGCACGCGAGCGGCCCACCACTGCTGCACCACTGTGCGCGCCAGCAGACGGAAATTGATGTTGTTACTCCAGTGGCGCGCGGGCAGCAGGAGAAGCCCCGGGGCCGCGTAGGCTTCCCAACTGTCGTCGGGGACTTCGAGGATGGTCAATCCCGGTGGCTCCAGCGCGCCAAACTTGTCAGAGAAGAAAGTGTAGATGTCGGCTAGGCGCTCGGCATTGGTGGAAGCGTAGGAGGTGGGGACGGTGCGGAGGTAGAAAGTGAGCGGGGCGCCGATGGTCTCCGGCGTTTTCTCAAAACGTCCCACCACCAGCGTGCCGGCGCGGATCGGTTTGCTCGACTGGATCAGGAAGCGAGACTTTCCGAGTGGCGCTGCACCGGCGGCTTCGGTTGGGCCGCTGGAGAGAGCGGTCTCCCCTTCGGGTACCGTGACTGTCAGTTTCATCTCGAAGCGGTGCCACGGATTGACGGACTGCGGGAACCAGCGCGATTCGGGCAGAAGATAGGACGCCCCGGGAGCGATGCGAGCCAGGACAGGCCCACGCTCGGGGCGAAGGGCCGGGTCGAAAACGCCTGCGTAGTCCACCTGCACACCGAGGGTTTGCTCGGCTGCCAGCGGTTCCCGCAAGTCCACTTGAAAGGCATCTGTTTGAGAGGGCTGTTCGAAGTGGAGGTTTCTGCCGTCCGGTCCCCGGACTGCCTGCACCTTGAGGTTCCGGCTCAGATAAAAAGTCAGTACAGCCAGCGGCTGATTCGCCGCCACCTGGAGATGGGCTCGCACGCGGAGCTGGTGCACATCCGGTTCCAGCTCGACCACCAGCTCATAGCTGGTCACGCGAAAAGGAGCGGGCGCTGGCTGTGCGGCAAGCCAAAGGGGCGTCAGGACCAGCAGGGCCAGAGGAAGGATGAGAGAAAAGCCGGACCGGCAGGCGGCGAAGAGGTGGCTGAATGGTCTCACGTTGTGCATCCTCGCTTAGGATTCTACTGTTGCGGGCGTTTGCATCAGGTTCGTCACCAGTCGGCTGACGCGTTCAATGGCGCCCGGGGGTCCCAGGCGCTGCTTCACTCGCCCCAATTCAGTTTGGATGCGCTGACGGGCGCTGGGGTCGTTTAGCAGGCGGCTGATTTCCGTGAAAACGCGCGCCGGGGTGAAGTCGTTTTGTATCAGTTCCGGCACCAACCGCTGGCCGGCAATCAAGTTCACCATGCTGTAATGTGGAGTGCGAATCAGCACCTTTCCTACCCACCAACTGGGGCTGGCAACGCGATAGACAACTACCATCGGAATTTCCAGCAGCAGAGCCTCCACCGTGGCCGTACCGCTGGAAATGACAGCAACGTCGCTGCGGGCCAGGACATTATACGAAGTGTCGCGGACGACTGTCAGGGAAAGATTGCGGGCCGGTTCGAGGAGGCGCGCGAGCAGGCCGGGATCAACGGTGCTGGCCTGGACAAGGCAGAACTGCACGGGTTGCTGCCGCTCCAGCCGATGGGCGGCTTCGAGCAGTAGGGGCAGGTGGCGGGCAAGCTCCTGATTGCGGCTGCCGGGCAGGAGCGCCACGGTGGGGCGACGGGGATCGAGTTGGTAGCGGTGATGAAACTCCTCGCGGCTGAGGGAAGGGCGGGCGGAATCCACCAGTGGATGGCCGACGTAATCGGCGTCCACACCGGCCCGGCGGAAGAAATCTTCTTCGAAGGGAAAGATGCAAATGACCTTGCGGGTGTATCGGCGGAGTAGTTTCACCCGGTGCCGGCGCCAGGCCCACACCTGGGGCGGGATGAAGTAGATGACCGGGATGCCGCGACGGTGGAGTTGGCGGGCCACATGCAAGTTCAGGCCGGGCGAGTCGATGAGCACGGCGAAGCGAGGCCGCCGGCGGTCAATCTCCGCCAGCAGATGCCGGAAGACGGGATAGAGACGAAAGTAGTGGCGAATGACTTCAAAGATTCCCAAGACGCTGAACTCGCGGGCATGAGCGACTAGTTCCACCCCGGCATCGGCCATGTCATCGCCCCCGATGCCGAACCATTGCACCGGCAAGTGGCGGGGCAGGTTGGCGGCCAGCGCAGCGCCGTAGTGATCGCCGGAGGCTTCAGTGGCAACGATTAAAGCCGGGACGGAACCGGTCACAGGTGCGCTCGTCAATCGTCGTCGGCGACCACGCCCACTTCTTGGTCGCGGTACTGGAGTTGATAGAGTTTGTAGTAAATGCCGCGCTGCGCGAGCAGCTCCTGATGGGTGCCTTGCTCGCGCAACTTGCCCTTGTGCAGGACCAGAATGCGGTCGGCACGCTGCACGGTGGAGAGGCGGTGGGCAATGACAATCGAGGTGCGGTGCTCGATCAGGCGCTCCAGCGCCGAGCGGATGAGGTGCTCGGTGTGGGTGTCCACACTGGAAGTGGCTTCGTCGAGGATGAGGAAGCGCGGATCGTGGGCCAGGGCGCGGGCGAAGGAGAGCAACTGCTTCTGCCCGACCGAGAGGGTGGCGCCGCGCTCGCGCACTTCGTGGTTGAGGGCGTCCGGCAGGGACTGGACGAAGTCGCCGAGGTTGACAGTTTCCAGTGCCCCCCGGACAGCCTCCTCGCCGATGCCGTCGGTGCCCAGGCGGATGTTGCTGGCGACGGTGCCGGAAAAGAGAAACGGATCCTGCAGCACAATGCCGAACTGGCGGCGCAGCTCTGTCAAGTCGAGTTCGCGGATGTCCACACCGTCGAGCAGGATTTGCCCCTTCTGGATGTCGTAGAAACGGAGAAGCAAATTGGTGAGAGTGGTCTTGCCGGCGCCGGTGTGGCCGACGATGGCAGTCATGTCGCCGGGGTCGACGGCGAATGAAACGTCGCGCAAAACCCAGTCCTGGTGGTTGTAGGCAAACCAAACGTCGCGGAACTCCACCCGTCCCGCTTCAGCCGGCAGTGGCCGAGATCGCGGGGAGGAAGTAATCGAGACAGGCTCGTCCAGCAGCTTGAAGATGCGTTCGGCGCTGGCCATGGCCGATTGCAGCACGGTGTACTTCTCGCTCAGGTCTTGAATGGGCTGGAACATGCGCCGCGACCAGAACAGGAACGCCACCAGAGTGCCGAGCTGGGCGGTGCCGCCCAGCACCTGGCTGCCGCCATAGGCGACAATCACCGAAATGGCCAGCACCGAAAGAACTTCGACCGCGGGATAAAAGAGCGCATGGCCGAAGATGGCGTCGCGCCAGGCCCGTAGGTTGTCGCGGTTGATTTCCTCGAACTGCTCGGCCGCGCGCTGCTCGCGGTTGAACAGTTGAACCACCGACATCCCGCTCAGGTGCTCGTTGAGGAAGGCGTTGATGTGCGCCAGTGCGACGCGGGTGCGGCGGAAACAGTCGCGGACATAGTTACGGAAGAAGATGCTGACGGCGCCGATCAAGGGCAGGACAGCGAGCATGAGCAAGCCTAGTTGCCAGTCGATCAGGAGCAAGGCCGAGACGATACCGACCAGGACCAAGATATCTCCGAAGACGGCCACCACGCCGACGGTGAACATTTCGTTGAGCGCATCCACGTCGTTGGTGACGCGGGTGACCAGGCGCCCGACGGGATTGCGGTCGAAGAAAGCGACTTGCAGGCGTTGCAGGTGGCCAAAAATCTGCATGCGCAGGTCATACATCACTCGTTGCCCGGTCATCAGCATGGTGTAGGCCTG
This sequence comes from Candidatus Acidiferrales bacterium, assembly GCA_965247455.1. Classification (GTDB taxonomy): domain Bacteria; phylum Acidobacteriota; class Terriglobia; order Acidiferrales; family 2-02-FULL-67-57; genus JACZYA01. Next base: position 180,689 of record CBDFHE010000018.1, on the reverse strand, counting down.
GCCGTAGGCGGCCACGAACCCCACCACCAGAAGCAGGCCGAAGACAAGGGCGAGCTGCTGCAGGCCGGTCGAAGGGTCGGCTGAGAGGTATTGTGTGAACCAGGCAAGCTTGCCGTCGGCATCGGAAGTGGGCTGAATGTAATAGTCAATCGTTATTTTGTAGAACAGCGGCACGACCACCTGCACAGCCGAGTGGAAGATCAGCAACACCACCGCCAGCGCGACCCGCGGGCGATAAGGGCGCAAGTAGGTAAACAGGCGGCCGATCAGGCGCCGGTCGTAGATTTTGCCCAGGACTTCTTCTTCGTGATGGGCAGCCGCTTCGCTCATGTGCGTTCCAATTCCTCTTCCAGCAATTGCTTTTGGTAGAGGTCGTAGTAGTAGCCGCCGCGAGCCAACAGTTCTTCGTGGGTGCCGCGCTCGACGATGCCCCCGTCCTGGAGCACCACAATCTGGTCCGCGTGCCGCACGGTGGAGATGCGGTGGGAAATGATGATGGACGTCCGCTCTCGCATCACGGTGGTAAGCCGGCGGAGAATTGTTTCTTCGGTGTGGGTGTCCACGCTGGAGAGGGCGTCGTCGAGCACGAGGATACGCGGGTTGCGCAGGACGGCGCGGGCGATGGCTGTGCGCTGCTTCTGGCCGCCGGACAAAGTGATGCCGCGCTCGCCCACCCGGGTGGTGTACTGGCGGGGAAAGCCTTCGATGTCGCCGGCCAGATCGGCGATCTCAGCGGCTTCTTCCACTTCCTGGTCGGTGGCTTGGGGGGTGCCGAGGGCGATGTTCTCTCGCAGGGATTCGCTGAAGAGGAAGGTTTCTTGGGGAACGTAGCCGATGGAGCGGCGCAAGGTCGCCAGCCGATGCTGCTCGGTCGGACAGCCGTCCACCAGCACAGTGCCTTCGGGGGCGTCATAGAGCCGCCCGATGAGCTGGATGAGCGTGCTCTTGCCCGAGCCGGTGGGGCCGACAATGGCCAAGGTTGTGCCGGCCGGGATGTGCAGGTTGATGTCCCGAAGCACCGGCACGCCGTTGTAGCTGAAGTTCAGATGGCGGAACTCGATTTCGCCGCGGATTTCGGTGGGGGCATCGGGAGCGGGGCGGTCCACGACGTCCGGCGGGGCAGCGAGTAGTTGATTCAGGCGTCCCAGGGAAGCGGTGCCGCGCTCGAAGATGTTGACCACCCAGCCGAGCGCAATCATCGGCCAGGTGAGGAGAAACATATACTGCATGAAGGCCACGAAATCGCCCAACGAAATAGGCCGGCCCAACACCGGCCGGCCCAACACCGCCAGTCCTCCCAACCAGAGCACCGCCAAGAAAGACATGGTCACCAGAGTTTCGATAGCGGGAATGAACATGCCCTGAATTCGGATCAGGCGCCGGTTGGCCTCGATGTATTCCTGATTCAGGCGGCCGAAGCTGCTGAGCTCAGCTTTTTCCTGCGTAAAGGCGCGCAGCAGACGCACGCCGGCGATGTTCTCCTGGATGCGGGCGGTGAGGTCGGACATCTTGGCCTGGATGCGCTCAAAACGCTCGTGGATCATGCGGCCGAAGCGCTTCACCACCAGGGAAACCAGTGGGACCGGCAGAAGGAGCATAAGGGTGAGGCCCCAGTCGAGATAAAGCATCGCGGCTACGGCCAGGGGGAAAACGGCCAGAGAGTTGGCCGTGTACATGGCGGCGGGGCCGACCATCATGCGGACGGCGTTCATGTCGTTGGTGGAGCGCGACATCAAGTCGCCCACGCGCCAGGTGGAGTAGAAACGCGCCGACTGCATCTCTAGGCGCTGGAACAGGTCGTTGCGCAGGTCGAATTCGATGTCGCGGGAGATGCTGATCAGAATCCAGCGCTGCAAGTACAGGAAGACTCCTTTGACCAACGCGATGATCATCAGGGCGGCTGCAAAAAGAAGCAGTTGCGCGGTCGTGGTTCCGCTGGTCAGGCTGTCGATGGCGCGGCCCAGCACCAGAGGGAAGGTCATCCAGATGACGTTGCCGATCACCAGGCAGACCATGCCGACCAGAATCCCGCGCCGGTAACGACGCAGGTAGGGGAAGAGCGGGCGGAGCTGTTCCCGGAGAGGTGTAGAGGGGGAAGTAGCTTGGTGTTGGTCCATTTCGGGTCGTGTCGGTGCCCGCAGGGGGCAAAAAACCATTATATGGGCGAGGTTGTCGTTTGGCTACGGGCGGGGTCCCGGAGAGAAGGCAGCGTCGTCAGGAGTCGGCCATGATTTGTTCCGTGCGGCGGGCGAAATCGGTTTCGCCTTCCGACCACAGGCGCCGTTCTTTAGTCGGAAGACTCTTTTCCATTTGTCGGATGTAGGAGTAAAGGCGGCGGGTGTTCTCGCGGGTGTGGCGCCGATAGGTTTCCAGGGCTTGCGGTTCCTGCAAGGCGAAGATGAACTCGTGCTCGGCGCGGTTGGTGAAATCTTCCGGGCGAACCTCAGCCCCGCTGAGGACGTCGGCGTGGCCGGTGTAGAGGTGTTCGAAGCCGAGGCTGAGGAGCACGTGGCCGGTTTCGCGGTAGCGGCCCTGGTCGAACTGCTCGCCCTGCAAGAGCAGCTCAACGCGGGAAGGCGTTTGGTTCCATTCCAGGGAGGGGCCGGCGACCGTGTGCGCGTGCCAGAGGTCCCAGTGGGCAGAGACTTCGTAGGAAGTGTCCTGGTGGAGGAACTGCTCGGCCAACTCGCGCACCGCCGGGGGCGTGGCGAGCAGGTCCCGCTCCAGGGTAGATTGCTGGGTGGTGTCGAGGCTGCGGATGAGCAGCCGGAAGTCGCGCCGGGCAGCGGATAGCGGGAAGAGAGTCAACAGCGCTTCCAGGTGGTGCGTTCCTTTCTGGATGGTGAAGTCGTCGAACCAAAGGCTGAGAAAGGCGTAGTTGGCCATGGCGTCGATTATAGACAGAGAAAGCGGGATGGGCGATCAGAGTTCGCGCCGGCCTTCCAGAGCGCGGGTCATGGTGATTTGGTCGGCGTATTCGAGCTCACCGCCGGCCGGCAGACCCATGGCCAGCCGGGTGATGCGAATCCCCAGCGGCTTGATCAGCTTGGAGAGGTAGAGGGCGGTGGCTTCGCCCTCGGCGTTGGGGTTGGTGGCGACGATGATCTCCTCCACCGGATCGCCCTTGAGGCGTTCCAGCAGGCTTTTGATGTTGAGCTGGTCCGGCCCCGTGCCTTGCAGGGGCGAAAGCACGCCGCCCAGCACGTGGTAGAGGCCCTGGTAGCTGCGTGTGCGCTCGACGTTCAGAATGTCCTGCGCCGACTCGACCACGCAAATCTGCTTGTGGTTGCGGGTGGAGGAGGCGCAGAAGCCGCACGGGTCTTGTTCCGTAATGTTGTGGCAAACTGAACAGGTGCGGAGGTTCTGCTTGGCATTGAGGATGGCTTGCGCCAGGCGCTCGGCCTCGGCGGTCGGCTGGCGCAGCAGGTGGAAAGCAAGACGCTGGGCGGACTTGCGGCCGACGCCGGGCAGGCGTTGCAGCTCGTCAATCAGGCGGGCGATGGGTGGGGCGAGTTCCTTCATTGTCGGGTGGTCTAGAACAGACCGGGAATCTTGGGCAGGTTGAGCCCCCCGGTGAGGTCGCTGAGTTGTTGCTTCAACTCTTCGTCCACGCGGCGGTGAGCTTCATTGACCGCCGCCAGGACGAGGTCTTGCAGCATCTCCCGATCTGCCTCGGTCAGCGCTTCCGGGTCAATCCGAACCGTAGTCAGATGTTTGTGGCCGTTCATGGTGACCGTGACCATGCCGCCGCCGGCGGAGGCTTCCACGCTGATTTGCTCCAGGCGTTGCTGGAGTTGCTCCTGCATTTGCTTGACCTGGCCGAGCATTTGTTGGAAGTTGGGCATCGTCACATCTTCTCGCTTCCGCGGCGCGTGGGAACGCGCGGCAATTCGGCGGCGGTGCGCAAATGCCCGCCGAAGCGCTTGAGCAACTCCTGCACCTCCGGGAGTTTGTCACTGACGGCGGCGGGGGCGCGGTCCGTTGTACCGACCTTAGCATAGACCCGGACGGAGCGCCCCAATACCTCCGAGATAATTTTCTCCAATTGACCTTTTTGCTGCTTGTCCAGCATCTCGGGCAAAGAGCGGTTTTCCGGGGTGAACCAGAGCTGCAAGGTATCGTCGCGGCTTTCCCAGCGGTCAACACTGTCCACGAAGGTGCCCAGAAGTTTGGAGCGGTCGTAGACCGCCGTTTTGATGGTGTTGACCGTGGACGACTCGATTCCGGCCAGATTCGGCGCTGCCGGCTTAGGAATTCGCGCGGGTGCAGTTTCGCTGCGGAGACGGGGGGCCGATGGGGCTGCTTGAGGGCGTTCGGCGGTGGAAGTGCGAACCGGGGTTGCTGACGCGGGCGGGGCTGGGTTGCCGGCCAGTCCGGCCAGAGCCTCTTCCAGCGGCACCAGCCGCTGGGCCTGGACCAGCTTGAGCAGGCCGAGTTCGAGATGCAGGCGCGGCTGCGGCGCTTGGTGCAGTTCGCGATAGGTGTAGAGCAGTGTGTTGAAGAGGCGCAGCAGGTCTTCTTCGCCGAACTCTCGAGCGGCGGCTGCTAGTTTTTCCCGCTCCTCTCCGGTCGCTTCCGCCAGCTCAGCGGCGCTGCCGCCGATGCGGACCACCAGGAGGTTGCGGATGTGGCGCAGGGCTTCCCGGCAAAAGTGCTGCAAGTTGTGGCCGTCGCATACCAGCGCGTCCACCAAGCTGAGGACTTTTTCGGAAGATTGCTCACGGATAGCGGCAACCAATGCTTCCAGCACGTCACGGCTGACCACACCCAACAACTCGCGCACAGCGTCGGCCGAGACCTGTGTGCCGCAGTAAGCGAGCACCTGATCCAGAATCGAGAGCGAGTCGCGCAGGCTGCCTTCGGCGGCGCGGGCCATCACCGCCAGGGCTTCTTTTTCGACTTCGGCCTTTTCCGTTTTGGCGACGCGGGCGAGCACGTCGAGGATTTCCTGGAAGCCGATGCTGCGGAAGTGGAAGCTCTGGCAGCGGGAGTGAATGGTGGAGGGAATTTTGTGGGGTTCGGTGGTGGCCAGGATGAAAAGCACCCGCGCGGGCGGTTCTTCCAGAGTCTTCAACAAGGCGTTGAAGGCCTCGTTGGTGAGCATGTGGGCTTCGTCAATGATGAAGACCTTGAAGCGGTCGCGTGCCGGCAGGTAGCGGACGTTTTCGCGCAGCTCGCGGATTTCGTCAATGCCGCGGTTGGAGGCGGCGTCAATCTCGATCACGTCCACTGCGGTGGTGGCGGCAATCTCTGTGCAGGCGGGGCACTGGCCGCAGGGGATGGTGGTAGGCCCCTGCTGGCAGTTCAGCGCTTTGGCCAGGATGCGGGCGGTGGTGGTTTTGCCGACGCCGCGCGTGCCGGAAAAGATGTAGGCGTGCGCGACCTGGTCTTTTTCGATGGCGTTGGTCAGCGTGCGGACGATGGGTTCCTGGCCGATGACCTCTTCGAAGGTTTGCGGGCGATACTTGCGAGCGATGGCCTGGTAGGTCATTCGGTTCGGTTGGACCCCCGCCTCCTAAGAAGGGACCAGACCCCGGGTCCTCTGCGGCACACGGAAAGGACCCGCTACCGTTGCTTCCTTCCGGACCTGGCGGAGTTCACGGGGTTTCGTTGCACAGAGCCCGAAGTCTGATCCGAAGCGGCATGTTAGCACGCGGTCAGTGGGGTCGCAACCAGCGGCGGTGCCAGCCGAGCGGCTGCGCAGTGAGCCGGAGAAAAGCGGGTGCGGAGCACCTCTTCCAAACTGACATTCTGCCTCTAGCTATGTGGAGGCAGGAACGCGAGTTCCGCACAGTTTGAGTGCAAGCTACTGCGCCCAGGCCATGCCGTCGGGTTCGGTGCCGGTGGTGAAGGTGCGGAGCACCTTGCGTGCGGGCACGTCGATGACCGTCAGTTGGTTGGAGTTGGTATTGGCAACGAAGGCGCGCCGGCCGTCCGGCGTCATCAGGATTCCGACGGGGACGACGCCGACATCTACCTTCCCCAGCAGTTGCCGGGTGGCGGCGTCGAAGACGCTGACGCTGTTGCTGCGGGCGTTGGAGACCCAGACCTGTTTGCCGTCGGGAGTGAACTTGACTCGGATGGGCATCCGGCCGCCGCTTTCGAAGGTGGCCAGCACGCGGTCGCTGGCGACGTCAATGACCGAGACGGTGTTGGTTGCGCGGTTGGACACCCAAACTTCGCGCCCGTCGGGCGAGACGTCGATGCCTTCCGCCCCGGCGCCGGTGGGGATGCTCTTGACCTTGCCGGTGGCGCGCTCGATGACGGTGACGCTGCCGGAGCCGAGGTTGGCGACGTAGAGCTTGCGCTCGTCCGGCGTAGGCACGACCATGTGGCTGACCTGCTGATTGGTTTTCCAGGCTTTGAGAATCTCGCCGCTGGCGGTGTCGAGTTCCAGTACCGACTGCTGAGCTTCGCACGTCACCCACAGGCGCGAGCCGTCGCGGCTGACCCAGATGCCGTGGGGTCGGCTGTAGGAGTCGAGGGTAAAAGTGGTTTTGACGGCGCGTTGCTTGAGGTCAAGGACGGTGATGGTGCTGCCTTGCCGAGACTGTTGCTGACCTTGACGGAAGACAGCGAATGAGCCGTAGTCGGCTACGTAGGCATAGCGACCGTCGGGCGAGGCGGCGGCTTCGTGAGGGCCCTTGCCGGTGGGCAATTTGGCAAGCACCTCGTAGGTGGCAGGGTCCACCAGGGCAGCTTCGTGGTCGGATTTGTTGAGAACTACCAGCACGTCGGCGGTTGCCGCGACGGGCAGCGCCAGTGCCAGAGTGCCGGCCAGTAGCCAAGAGCAAAGTTTCATTCGGTCTCTCTCTCCTGAACTTCAGTGTGGGTGCGTTCCCCCCGCGCCCGCTCTGCAAGCATTGGACGCAAAATGTGCGGGACAGGTTACCTGGGTTCCCTTGCAATCTTGCACCAAAACGGGACTCTCTGCTATGGTGATTTTTAGCCGGAGCGGTGCAGGAGCGGTTGAACTGGCGGCACTGGAAATGCCGTGTACCCTAACAGGTACCGTGGGTTCGAATCCCACCCGCTCCGCCAGCCTTCGCTCTGCGAGCTACGGCTGGCAGGCCGTCCTACGCCTTGTGGGTTACGGACGGCAAGCCATCCTACGCTGCCAAGGCGGCTGATGGCATGTCCTCTGCGCTGCAAGGGGCCACGGATGGCGGGCTGGTTTGCACTGCAGGGGCTGCGGGTTGCAGGCCGCTTGCGTTGCACGAGCTTTGGAGGGCAGGCCACCCCTAAGGTTCCCCCTTTTTTGCGTTTGCCAAAGAAGGGGCTAGCGTGCCTCTTCTTTTTTCTCGTTCTTTTCGACGCGCTCGCGCAGGTCAGCCAGCAGCAGCATGGCGTTCAGCAGCTTCCCTCGCAGCAGTTGATCTTGCGGCGGGTTCTGGGTGCCAATGACGGCTATCTTGGCGGCTGATAGTACGACGAACTGTACGATGGCCGACTCCAACTCTTTGGTGGTTTCCTGGTTGCTCAACTGCCGCGCAAAGGCGTGGGTGCGGTCATGAATGTCGGCCAGGTAGTGTTCCAAGCAAAGTCGCTGTTCGTATAGGACGGGTGGGGGGAGAGTGGCGCAGCCGCCGACTTTGCATTTCATCGTTGTCGCTCTCGGAGCCGGGTGGCCACCCTACAGCGCGGCCGCTGAAACTGCTGGAGTGTAGGCGGGAATTGCGAAACAAGTCAAAAGAATTTCGTCGGGCGTTGCGGTGCGCGGCGGCGGGTTCGTGGTAGATTACTGGCAGTATCTCTCGGAGCAGACACAGGCCAATCATGGCTGAGACGCAGGACATGAGCGCGGCCATCCTGGTTGAAGCCAAGCGGGCCGGGCGAAACTGCGTCTGCACCGCCGAAGCCAGGGTGAGCGGTTGACGCTCCTGCGCGGCTGTGCGTAGAATAAAATTGCTTCGGAGCGAGCGTAGCTCAGCTGGTAGAGCACAACCTTGCCAAGGTTGGGGTCGTGGGTTCAAATCCCATCGCTCGCTCCATTAACTTCTGACAGGAACCGCTAAGGTTGGGGTGGTGGGTTTCCCTCGTCTGAACTCGAGATAAACTCCTCCCCTCGCTCGCTCCATTTCTTTTTTTCTTTTCTTCACCTGTTCGCACGCGATACTGCGGCTGAGTTCTGTGAGTTTCCTTCGGCTACGCCCCTCGACTTTGCTCCCTTCGGCTTCGCTCCCCTCGTTTGCACTCGGGACAGGCAGGGTAGGCGGGACAAGCTCAGGGCAGGCGAATCCTACCGCTCGCTCCATTTTCTTTCCTAGCCACTCCTTCACAGTTGAGTTCCTCTAGCACCGCTGCACAAAAGGTGTGCTGGGTCGCGGCGCAGAGGGCGCGGCGGCGCGTGACGCGGGGTTACGGTCGGGGTGGTTGCAGGTCTGCTTCCTGCAAGCCGGGCAGGTAGAGCAAAGACGGCAGGGATGTTGTAACCAATGAGACTATTGCTTGGCAAGCAAACACACGCGTAGTATAGCTCCACGAGCCACCTCCTAGCGGGTGAGGTGTAGGTATAGGGACGTAGAAAAGTTCCTCAAGGTGTGTGATGAACATCATCTTTCACTATCCGCCCGAACTATTAAGCCTTTTGATAGATACGATCCCGCTGCTCTTTCGATCAAAAAAGGATACATTACTTTTCTTTAGGGGTGCTGGTGTTGCTCCTACCCTAACTCAAGACCTTAGCAGACAAGTAGCCACAGACCGACAAAACATCTCCAAGTTTGACATTGTTCGCACTGTATTGACCCGTTTGAATGAAAAGGGAGAGTCAACTCTGCGGGAGCGACGAGAGATTCTGAAGCGCGTAACTGAATTTGAGGATTTCTCCACATGTTGGCCATCAGACCAGTTGAAGGCAAAAGGTTTGGTTGCTGAAATCAGACGAGTGGTAGACGTCAAAGATTCGTTTACGCGCATGAATTTGGAACGGGAAGAGGAAAGGAAAAAGCATCGGGCGGAGCAACAAGAGAAATTAGAGAGGCTACGGCACAAGCAGGAAGTGCTATCGGTTATCAAGGGAGATTTATTTTTATTATTTAGAGAACAAAACCCTCGGAAGCGGGGGAAAGCATTGGAAGGAGTTCTTAACCGCTTTTTCGAAGCCAGTGGAATTTCAATTCGAGAGGCGTTTACTTTGAAAGGCTCTAAAGGTGAGAGCATCATAGAGCAGGTTGATGGAGTAGTCGAAATCGATGGTCATGTATACCTCACAGAGATGAAATGGTTCAGTGAGCCTTTGGGTACGGGAGAAGTTTCTCAGCACTTGGTGCGAGTTTTCAGCCGAGGTCACGCCCGTGGCATCTTTATTTCAGCGTCGGGCTATACGGAGGCTGCCGTAATCACTTGCAAGGAGGCTCTTCAAAGAACCGTGGTAGTTCTCTGCAACATGGAGGAGTTTGTAAGACTGCTCGAACAAGAAAAAGACCTTCGGGACTTTCTCAAGACGAAGATTAGCGCGGCGATGGTCGATAAGAACCCCATGCATGACCCCACTACCTGAACGCACTTTGTACCTAATGTGTTTGCAACTCCGCTTCCTTCAAGCCGGGCAGGTAGAGGGAATTGAACAGGAGTTTGAAGGTGCGGTGGGGTTGAGCGCGGTGCTGGGCGCGGAAGCCGATGAGCACCACGCGGCCCTGGCCGACTTTGAATTCCACCACGGCAGAGCGCTTTTCAAGCAGTTCGGCACCTTTGAGGTAGCCGCTGACCAGGATTTGGTCCTCGTGTTCGGGGTAAGTAGCGACGACGCGGCGGTCGAAGCGCGCGTCAGGGACGCGCGTCTGGAAGGCCGGCGAGCTGGCAAAGTAGGCAGCTTCGCTGGTGCGCATGCCGTAGGCGATGGGGTGGGTGTTGTCCACCTGGAGGCGAAGCATGGAGCCAGGACAACTGAAGGCATCTCTGCCGACGCCGGCGAGCACGTTGGTGACGGGGAGCTTGAAGAGTTCGATGAAGTAGTCGGCGGAGGAGTCGAGGGCGACGATGGTGCCGCCTTGCTCGACCCACTCCTTGATGTGCGTTGCGCCCTCCCGGCCAAGGCCGCCTGCGTATTCAGCGGGCAGGGGGGCAAAGAAGCGACGCGCGGGCCCACTGGGCATGCCGTCCTTGATGACGGAGTTGCTGACGTCGGGAAAGAGCAGAACGTCAAGCTGTTCTTTGAAGGAGCCGTCTTTGATTTTCTCGTTGCTCAGGTTGGTATAGGGGAATTCGTAGCGCTCCAGCAGCCAGCGCGTCCAGCCCTCGTCCATGCTGGCGACTTCGGTGAGCAGGCCGACGACGTTTTTCCACCAGGCGGTGTTGCGGGTGCCGCCGGGCCAGTAGCTGTCGTAGATCATGTCGTGGCCGACGCCGGTCTTGCCGGCTTCCTCCAGCCGCATTGACATGTTGGTGCCGAGCAGGTCGGCCAGGCGGAAGATCATGGAATCCACTTTGAGGTTGAGCGGATCGGTCTGCGGCGGGACGAACATGCGCGGGCCCGTGCTGCCCATTTGGTGCTCGTCGAGAAAGACCTGCGGGAACCACTGGTGGTAGAGAACGTCGTTCACCACCTGGGTTTCCTGCTGGGTGAGCATGTAGAAGTCGCGGTTGTTGTCGTGGCCGACGTAGTGGTGGTAGAGCCAGGGCATGCGGCCGCCTTCGAAGGTGGTGCCGAGGTGTTGGTTGTACCAGTCGATCACCAGTACTTGGCCGTCGGGGTTGATGGAGGGGATGATGACCATGATGACGTCGTCGAGCCAGGTGAGCAGCTTGGGGTCGGTGGTGGTGGCGACGTCGTAGGCGAACTCCATCGCCATCTGGGTGGAGCCGACCTCGGTGGAGTGAATGGTGCAGGTGACCAGGACGATAGTCTTGCCTGCGGCGATGAGCCGCTGGGCTTCTTCTTCGGTCAAGTCGTCCGGGGTTGGCCAGGCGCCGGGCGATGTCGCGGTAATGGTCCAGGCGCTGCTGGTTGGTCTCGGAGGTCAGGATGACCAGCAGCATGTCGTTGCCGAGCGTGGACTTGCCGGCGAGTTGCACGGTGACGCGGGCGGAGGAGGCACCGAGAGCGCGGAAGTATTCGACTACCTTGAGGTAGGGGGCGAGGTAGCGGTCTTCGCCCACCTTGTGGCCGAGGAAACTCTCGGGCGAGGGAATTTCCTGCGCCGCGGCAGAGAAAGCCAGGAGCAGAATTAACGCAACGCCGGGAAGAATGAGTCGAGTCCTCACAAGCGCGCCTCCCTATCAGGAACTGCTGAGTTGCGTAGTGTGGAAATACTAAAAGGCGCTTTATAGCGGAGGCCGGAGTCGCCGTCAATCGCAAAACGCGCCGTTCTGGGATTAGCAGCGCGCGGCTTGACCTCACGAGTGTCTAATCTGATTTTTCTCCCTCCTGGTGGCGCGGGCATTTCCGTCTGCGGGTTTTGTTGATCCTGCTCTCTGCGTTCTCTGTGTCCTCTGCGGTTCATCTTCTTCAGTAGCTTTTTTGTTTTGTGGAGAGAGCTGTTTCGGCAGACAGGAATGTCTGCCCCACCACAATCTTTGGGGGAGACACTTCCTTGGTAGGCAGGAGTGTCTGCCCTACTGTTGCTTACCGTAGGCGCGGTCGAGGAGTTCGACCACGTGGAGGACTTGTTGTCCGGTGCCGAACTGCTCCACGCCGGCGCGCAGTTGCAGGATGCAGCCGGGATTGGCAGTGACGATGGCCTGGGCGCCGGTGGCGCGGGCATGTTCCATTTTTTCTCGGAGCAATTCGCCGGCGACTTCGGGATGCAGCAGGTTGTAAATGCCGGCGCTGCCGCAGCAGTGGTCGGCCAGTTTCATTTCTACCAATTCAATTCCTGGAATGGCGCGCAGCAGCTCGCGCGGAGCGTGGCGGACTTTCTGCCCGTGCAGCAGATGGCAGGAGTCCTGGCAGGTGACGCGCAGGCGGACTTCGTTTTCGGGCGGGCGCAGGCCGAGGGCGGCGAGAAATTCGGTCACGTCGCGCATTTTGTCCCGGAACTGCTCCGCTTTTTGCTTTGCTTTTTCATCATCGGGGAAGAGTTGATCGTATTCCTTTAGGGTAGAGCCACAGCCGGCGGTGTTGGTGACGATGGCGTCGAAATCATCGCTTGCAAAGGCGTCGAGGTTCTGCCGGGCCAGCTGCCGGGCCACGTCGCGCACGCCGGCGTGGACGTTGAGCGCTCCGCAGCAGACTTGGCCGGCGGGGACGATGACGTCGCAACCGTTCTTCTGCAGCACGCGGATGGTGGCCTGGTTCAACTGCGTGAAAGCCACCTGCTGCATGCAGCCAGCGAAGAAAGCGACGCGGGCGCGGCGCTCACCCTCGGCAGGGAAGACTTGGCCGAGACGGGAGAAGAAGAAACGGTCGTCGATTGGAGGGAGGAGTCTTTCGGCGGCGCCCAGCTTGCCGAGCCAGCGCAGCAGCCCGGAGCGCCGCACGAGCGTTTGCGCGCCGGAGCGCTGGTAGAAGCGCAGCAGGCGGGCAACCAAGGCGAGGCGGCGCGGGTAGGGCAGCAGGTGGCGCAGGCCGAGCGAGCGTAGCAGCCGTGAGAGCAGCGGGCGGCGGTGGTGCTGCTCGATCTGTGCGCGGGCGGCTTCGACCAGCTTGCCGTATTGCACGCCGGAGGGGCAGGCGGTCTCACAGGCGCGGCAGTCGAGGCAGAGGTCAATGTGGCGGACGAAGGAGTCGGCCAGCTTCAGGCGGCCTTCTTCGACCAGGATCATCTGGTGGATGCGGCCGCGGGGCGAGTCCGGCTCCACCCCCAGCAGGCGGTAGGTGGGGCAGGCGTTCAGGCACAGGCCGCAGTGGATGCACTTGGAGTAGTCTTCCCAACGGGGACGCTCATCGCTGCGGTGGGTTTCAGGTCTGGCCGCTTGGGTTGCGGTGGCCACGCTAGAGACCTCCCACGAAGCGACCCGGATTGAGAACGCGGTCGGGGTCGAATTGGGCTTTGAGTTTTTGCATGAGGGTGAAGTCGTCGCGCGCGGGGCTCCAAACGTTGACGTTGTGTTTGACTTCAGTGGGGCACCAGGGGAGCGTGACGCGCCCGCCCAGGTTGTTGCCGGCGTGGATGGTTTCGGTGGCAGCCTGGGCCATGCGCTGGGTGGCGTCCGGTGTGTTGGTGGCGGGCAGCAAATAGACGAAGGCAATGGCAGTGCCGGCGTGAGCGGCGACGGCGGTGGGGAGTTGGTAGCGGTCGGCGACGGCGCGCGTCTTGTCGATGAAGGGTCCGAGCTGCGCCAGCGGCAGCGGGCATTTGATTACGGTGGTGTTGGGGTTGTGAGCGCGTGCGCTCGCCACCAGGTTGCGCACCGCCGTCCAGGTTGCCTGTTCGTCGGTGCCGGTGAGTGCAGTGAAGGTGGCCGCGCCCAGCTCCTGGGCGAGCCGGTCGAGGTTGGTTTGGAAGCGCTGGATGACGGCCGGCACGCCGCCACAGGAAATCAGCAGCGACCAGTGCGAGGAGGAGAGCTGCTTCACGTTGAGCAGCCCGACGGCATTGGCATCGAGCAGTTCGATGGCTGTGGGTCCGAGCGCGGAGTGGACAACACGGGTGCGGTAGTCCAGCGCCGTCTCCAAGGTGTCGAAGGCAGCAACGAAAGAAGCGGTTTCGGGCGGACGGGGGAAAACTTTGAAGTTGATTTCGGTCAGGATGCCGAGCGAGCCGAGCGAGCCGATGAGGAGCTTGGTCAGGTCGTAGCCGGCGACGTTCTTCACCACCCGGCCGCCGCTCTTGACTTGCCTGCCTTCGCCGGTGACGAAGCCCAGGCCGACCACGAAGTCGCGCCAGGTGCCGTAGGCGTAGCGCAGCGGGCCGGAGGCGTTGGCGGCCAGCAGACCGCCGAGGGCGGCGCGCTCGGCAAAGGGCGGGTCGGCGGGCAGGAACTGGTTGTGCTCGGCCAGCAGCTTTTGGACGTCGCTCAGTGGCGTGCCGGCCTCGACCGAGAGTGTGAGGTCGCCGGGGTCGTAGTGCAGGACGCGGTTGAGGCGGCGGAGGGAGATGCCCACGTCGAGCGCCGCCGGGGGATTGCCCAAGGGGAGATAAGCGCCGCTGGTGAAGGGCAGCAGGGCGGCGCGTTGCGCGCGCGCCCAGCCGACAATTTCCGCCAGTTCCTTTGTGTCGGCGGGTTCCACCACCGCTGCCGGGACTGCACCGTCCACTTGGCAGCGCTGGCAGGTGGAGGAGTCAGCAGAGAAGCGATCGTTGCTGAAGAGGTTTGCAAGTGCGGCGAGGTCGATGGTTGCGGAGGGCATTGGCGTCTTATGGCGTGATGGGTCGCCTACTTGTGGGTACCGAGCCTGCCTGCGGCAGGCACCTCTTCCGGACTAGGTTGTTTTGTGTCGGCGGGTGCCCGTACGGGTAAACTCCACACCTCTTCTGAACTGTACACTGAGATGAACCGCAGAGGCGCGGAGGATGCAGAGCAAAAACCGACGATGCCCTTGCGGGCATCGCCGCTACCAAAAGCCTGAAGGAGGCGGGTGCCGCTATACGGAGTTGAACTTCACGCCTCTTCCGGGTTGGTATTGTTGGCGCCAACATATCTACAGTGCCGCTTTTTGCGGGAGGGGCTGCATACGGAGCTCGCCGCAGGATTTTGTAAGCGGGAACAGCTTGCCGGGGTTGAGGCGCCCGGCTGGGTTGAAAACGTTTTTGACTTTGTTCATGGCGTCGAGGTCGTCATCGGAGAAGAGCAGCGGCATCAGGTTGCGTTTTTCCAGGCCGACGCCATGTTCGCCGGTGATGGAGCCGCCCATTTCCACGCAGAGCTTCATCATCTCGTCGGAGGCGGCGACGACGCGGGCGAACTGCTGCGGGTCGCGGGCGTCGAAGAGGATGGCGGGGTGGAGATTGCCGTCGCCGGCGTGGAAGACGTTGCCGACTTGGAGGCCGTGGCGGGCGGCAATTTCGTTCACCGCGCGCAGCGTTTGCGGCAGCTTGGTGCGCGGGATGACGCCGTCCTGGGTGTAGTAGTTGGGCGAGAGGCGGCCCATGGCGCCGAAGGCGTTCTTGCGTCCCTGCCAGAGCTTTTCGCGCTCGGCCTCGGAGCGCGCGCGGCGGACTTCGCGCACGCGGTGGGCGCGGCAGAGCCCTTCGACTTGGTCGGCCTGCGCCTCGACGGCTTCGCGCAGACCTTCGAGTTCAATCAGGAGCACGGCGGCGGCGTCGAGCGGGTAGCCGGCGTGGGTGGCGGCTTCGACCGCCTGGAGGCAGAAGCGGTCGAGCATTTCGCAGGCCGCCGGGGTGATGCCGCGGGCGGTGAGCTCGGCGACGGTTTCGGTGGCGTCGTCCACGGTGTCGAAAACGGCCAGCAGAGTTTTGACCGCTTCGGGCAGGCGGGTGAGGCGGACGGTGACTTTGGTGATGATGGCGAGCGTGCCCTCGGAGCCGACCAGTAGGCCGGTGAGGTCGTAGCCGGGTAGGTCGGGCACGCCGCCGCCGATTGGCATCAGCTCGCCGCTGGGCAGCACAACTTCCAGACCGAGGATGTGATTGCTGGTGACGCCGTAGGCCAGGGTGTGGGGCCCGCCGGCGTTCTCGGCCACGTTGCCGCCGATGGTGCAGGCCTTCTGGCTGGAAGGGTCGGGCGCAAACTGGTAGCTGTCGGGAGCGACCGCCTGGGTCAGGTCAAGGTTGACCACGCCGGGCTCGACCACGGCGCGCCGGTTGGGCAGGTCGATTTCCAGGATGCGCTTCATGCGGCTGAAGACGACCAGCAGGCCGCCCTCGGGGGTGAGCGCGCCGCCGGAGAGTCCGGTGCCGGCGCCGCGACCGATGAGCGGAACTTCAAACCGGTTGGCGAGGCGGACGATGCACACCACGTCTTGCGCGCTGCGCGGAAAGACGACTGCGTCGGGCAGGGTGCGGTAGGGGCCGGCGTCGTATTCGTAGAGCAGCAGCTCCTCCTGGCGGTGGAGGACACCATCCCTGCCGAGGATTTTCTGGAGTTCCTTAACGAGCTTCCTGTGTTTCATACGGGGTTATGGTAACGCAAATGCGCGCTCAGAGCGAACGCCGCATTGCCGTGTGCTAGACTCAAAGCCAGAGGCGAGGAGAGTTCACCATGCCGGCGAAAGTTCTGATCACACGCGCGCTGCCGGAGGAAGCGACGGCGGTGCTGCGAAAGCACGCCGAGCTGGACGTGCATGAGGGCGACAGTCCCCTGAGCAAAGCCGAGCTGATGGAACGGGTGCGCGGCAAGCAGGTGCTAGTGTGCCAGTTGACGCAGCGCGTGGACGCAGAAGTTTTGGGAGCGGGGAAGGACTTGCGCGTGGTGGCGAACGTGGCGGTGGGTTTCGACAACATTGATGTCAAAGCTGCAACCGCGCGAGGCATCGCGGTGACCAACACGCCCGGTGTACTGGACGAAACCACCGCCGACTTCACCTGGGCGCTGCTGCTGGGCGTGGCCCGGCGGGTGGTGGAGGGCGACCAACTGGCGCGCAGCGGGCAGTGGAAAGGTTGGGACCTGATGCAGTTGCTCGGCACCGACGTGCACGGCAAGACGCTCGGGATCGTGGGGCTGGGGCGGATCGGGCAGCGGGTGGCGCGACGGGCGCGGGGATTCGGGATGCGGGTGCTCTACTGCGACGCAGCGCGGGCGGCAGCCGAGGTCGAGCGCGAACTGGGCGTGGAGTGGGCGGAGAAGGAACGGCTGCTGCGCGAGGCGGATTTTGTGAGCTTGCACGTTCCGCTGCTGCCGGAGACGCGGCACTGGATGGGAGCGGCGGAGTTCGAGTTGATGAAGCCGAGGGCGTATCTGATCAACGCCAGCCGCGGGCCGGTGGTGGACGAGGCGGCGTTGGTGGAAGCGTTGGAACGGAAAAAGATTGCCGGGGCGGCGCTGGATGTGTTTGAGCAGGAGCCCAAGATTCACCCCAAGCTGCTGAAGTTGCCAAATGTGTTGTTGGCGCCGCACATTGCCAGCGCCTCGGTGGAGACGCGCACGCGCATGGCGCTGCTGGCGGCGGAGAACGTGGTGGTGGTGCTGCGCGGGCAACGTCCGCCGAACCTCGTGAATCCCGAAGTGTACGCGACCCGCGACCAGTGAAGAGAATGACCGGGAGAAAAAATTAAATGTTGTCCGAAGCGCGGACGCGGCCACTGAAGGAGTTGGCGCAGGAGATTTTCCTGGCGACGCTGGCGGAGGTGGACGTGGTGCGGGCGTTTGCCCGCAAAGTGGAACGGCGGGGCAGCGTGCTGCATTTCGGCGGCGAGCGTATTGACCTCGCCCGGTTCGAGCGGATTTGGGTGGTCAGCTTCGGCAAGGCGGCGTGGGCAACCTATGAGGTGTTGTGTACGGTGCTGGGAGAGAGGCATCAGCCGCAGCGGGGCGTGGTGGCGTCGAACGTGCCGCCGCGCGCAATACCGGAAGGCTTCGCAGCTTTCCACGCCGGGCATCCGGTTCCCACCGAACAAAGCCTGGCAGCGGCGGAGGCGATTCTCGGCCTGCTGCAGAAGGCGGACGAGAAGACGCTGGTGTTCTTCCTGATTTCCGGCGGCGGGTCGGCGCTGGTGGAAAAGTCATTGGGGAAAAACCTGACGCTAGATGACATGCAGGCGCTCAACCGGGTGCTGGTGGAGTGCGGCGCGAGCATTGACGAGATCAACGCCATTCGGAAGCATTTGTCGGTGATCAAGGGCGGGCGGCTGCGAGCGGCTGCCGGCAAGGCGCATACGGTGACGTTTCTGCTCTCGGACGTGCCGGAAGGGAAGCTGGCGACGATTGCCTCCGGGCCGACGCTGCCCGACCCGACCACGGTGGAGACCTGCTACGCGGTGGCGGCGCGCTACCAATTGGCGGCGGAGTTCCCGCCGGCGATTCGAGAGCTGTTTGAGAAGAAAGCGCTGCGCGAGACGCCCAAAGAGGGAGCGGAAGCTTTCAAGCGGTCACAGACATTTCTGCTGTTGAGCAGCCATGACGTGCTGCACGCGGCGCATCGGGCAGCGGGCGCGCACGGCTTTCTGGCCGAGTGCGAACTGTGCTGCGACGATTGGGAGTTGGCGAAAGCGGCGGACTGTTTGTTCGGTCACCTCGAAGCGATGGAGCGAGAGAATCCGGGGCAGCCGGTGTGCTTGATTTCCGGCGGGGAGATTCTCAGCCGGGTGACGGGTGAGGGGCAGGGCGGGCGCAATCAGGCTTTTGTGCTGCACTGCGCGGAGAAGATTGCCGGGCGGGAGGCGGCGGTGCTGAGCGCCGGGACCGACGGGATTGACGGCAATAGTCCGGCGGCGGGGGCGGTGGCCGACGGCCAATCGCTCTACCGCGCCCAAGAAAGAGGGCTCGATGCCGGCGATTACTTCCGGCGCAGCGACTCGTTCCATTTCTTCAAGGTTCTGGGTGACGCCATTCTGACCGGGCCGCAGCAGAACAACCTGCGCGACCTGCGGCTGCTGCTGGCGCGCTGAGAGGAGTGGTGCCACTTGCGCGGGTGCGTCGCCGTTGCGGGTGCGGAGCCTGCCTGCGCCTGCCTGCGGTAGGCAGGGCAGACAGGCAGCTCTTCCGGACTAGGAGTTTTGTGGCAGGACAGGCCACAGAGGCACAGAGAAAATTCAGGGCTAAATTAGTTGTCGGAACAAACCACCGCAGAGGCGCAGAGGACGCGGAGGAAAAACTGGCGATGCCCGTGGAGGTATCGCCGCTACCACGAATCTAAAGGAGGCGGGTGCGTCCCACAGAGCGGGTGCCGAGCACCTCTTCCGGACTAGGTTTTTATTGAAGAAAGAGCATGCCCCGTTGGGGACGGGATGAATGTCGCGCCGCTGCCGAACGAAAGGGTTCGGGCCGGTGCAAGCGTTTGTGGCTATCAAGCAGAAGGTCGTGCGGGAGTGCGAGCGGAGCGCGCGCGGTTAATTTTTCCTCATATTGGATTTTGTCATTTGACGGTTGGGGAAAACTTGGTTATGCTGTGTGTTTGTTGTTGAATCTCAGGAGCAACGGAGCGTAGTGTGTTGATGGATTTTCTTTACGCGTTGGCGTTGGTTGTAGTGTCGGTGCAACTTTCAACTTTTGCCACCAGCATTTATTTGCATCGGCGTCTGACCCATCGGGCTCTTTACCTGCATCCCCTGGTGGAATTTCCGATGCGACTCCAGTTGTGGCTGGCCACCGGCATCGTGACCAAGGAATGGGTGGCCGTGCACCGCAAGCACCACCGCTATCCCGACATTGAAGGCGACCCGCACAGCCCGGTGCTGAAAGGCTTGTGGCGCATTCTGCTGGGGAATATTTACTACTACGCGCGCGAAACACGTAACCCGGAGACGCTGACCAGCTTCGCGCCCGACGTGGGCAATGGCTGGCTCGACCGGCACATTTTTGGCCGCGGTTTGCCCGGGCTGGCGCTGGGGGTGCTCCTGTTTATTTTCTTGCTGGGGCCGATCTGGGGCGGGCTGGCTTTTGGTACGCAGATGGTGGTTTACATCTTTCTCAACGCAATCATCAACGGCGCCGGCCACGCGGTCGGCTACCGGACTTTCGACAATACCGCCACCAACCTGCGCTCGGTGGCGCTGCTCACCGCCGGGGAAGGCTTGCACAACAACCACCACGCCTTTCCCACCTCAGCCCGCTTCAGCATCGGCCGCACCGAATTTGACCCGTCCTGGCCGGTCATCCGCCTGCTGAGTTGGGTGCGGCTCGCCCGCCCGCTCCACCTCGCTCCCCGACCGTAGCCGCGCGATAGCAGAGCGGGCTTCGTTCTCGCCTTCGCATCTGTAGCCGTTTTTTCTTTGGTGTAACTTCTCCCCCAGGCTCGTGCAGGACTGGTGCGGGCAAAGGCGGAATCTGGCACAATGACTGCGCTTCACGGGAGTCGGGAAGCGTGCGCTCAACTGCTCTGAAGAAGTTGACGTCATTGGTGTCCCCGGGCGGCCTGTTGCTGCTGGCGGTAGTGGTGTTGGTGCAGTGGCCGGCCATCCAGGAATCGGTCAGGGGTTTGGTGCGTTTCTACCCCTACGCCGTGTTCGCCGTGGGCGTAGTGTTGGGCTGGTGGTTTCATCGCAGCCGGCTGCTGTTCGCCTTGTTGGTTCTGGCGCTGGCCGACCGCGCCCTGCTGCACTTTGCCGCCGGGGAAGCGGGAGCGGCGGGTGTGGGGCGGGTTGTTTTCCAAGCGGTGGCCTTTCTACTGCCTTTGAATCTGGCTGCGCTCACGTTGCTGACTGAGCGCGGCACTCTGACCCTGACCGGCCTGCTGCGGCTGGCGGCGATCTTCTTGCAGGTTGGGGCCGTGTTTCTGCTCTGCCGCCCGGCCGGAGCGGGGACGACGGCATTACGCGACCGGGCGCGGCTTCCTGTGGGCGTTGGCGGCGACGTTTCTGGCGCTGAACGCGGACGGCGTCGGCTCCGGCCCCACCACCTATTTTGCCACCGCGGGACTGATCCTGGTCGCGGGCCTCATCCAGGCCTCCTATTACATGGCGTACCGGGACCAGCTCACCGGCCTCTCGGCGCGGCGGGCGCTGAACGAAGCCTTGCAACGGGTGGGCGGGCAGTACACGGTGGCGATGGTTGACATCGATCACTTCAAAAAATTCAATGACCGCTACGGGCACGACATCGGCGACCAGGTATTGCGCATGGTGGCTGCCAAGCTGGCCGAGGTCGGCGGCGGCGGTCGGGCGTTCCGCTACGGCGGCGAAGAGTTCACGATACTTTTTCCCGGCCGAGCGGTGGACGAAAGCCTGCCTTACCTGGAACGAATTCGCAAAGCGGTCGAGGAGACGCGCTTTACGGTTCGCGGCCCCGGCCGTCCGCGCAGGAAGCCCAAGAAGCCCCGGCCCAGCCGGCAGAGCCGAAGAGAAGCTTCCATCACCGTCAGCATCGGCGTGGCCGAGCGCGACCCGCACAACGCCAGGCCCGAGCAGGTGCTCAAGGCCGCCGACCGGGCCCTCTACACCGCCAAGCGGGCCGGCCGGAACCGCATCGAGCCCTGGTCCCACTAATAGAACGTCGGCTTACGCTTTTCCACGAACGCCTTGATGCCTTCCTGCCCGTCGGGGTGCGCGGCGCAGGCGGAGATGCCGGCGCGCTCGCGCTCGATGTGCGCTTCGAAGGGCGTGTTGAAGGAATCGGTCAGGAGCTGCTTCGACCAGCCGAAGGAGTTCATCGAGATGCGCGCCAGCTCCTGCGCCATGTTGACCGCTTCGTCCACCGCGTGCCCGTCGTCCACCACTTTGGTCACCAGGCCCCAGGCCCAGGCCTGGTCGGCGGGGATGGGCCGGTCAAAGGCGGCGACTTCCAGCGCGCGCGCCAGGCCGACCAGCCGCGGGAGCGTGAACGTTCCGCCGCCGTCAATGGAAAGCCCGGCGGAAGTGTAAGCCTGCTTGAAGCTGGCTGAGCGCGCCATGATCCGAAAGTCGCACGCCAGCGCCAGCGAAAAGCCCCCGCCGGCGGCCACGCCGTTGACGGCGGCGATCACCGGCTTCGCCATCCGCCGAATTTCCAAAATGCCCTGGTGGAAGCGCCCGGCCAATTGATGAAACGCCGCCGGCACGCCTTTGGGGAAGCCGGTGGCCCACTTCAAGTCGCCGCCGGCGCAGAAGGCTTTGCCTTCGCCGCTGATCACGACGCCGCGCACCGACTCGTCGTCGGCCAGCGACACCATGTGGGCGGTAAAGCTCCGGATCAGCTCCGGGTCGAGCGCGTTGTAGGCTTCCGGCCGGTTCAGCAGCACTTTGACCATTTGCCCTTCGCGTCGCACTTTGATTTTTTCCACCATCTCGTTCCCTCCGCAGCAGCCCCCCGATTCTACCCCACCCGTCTTAGACGAACCACAGAGGCGCAGAGTACGCAGAGAAGAATCGGTCCCGAAAAGGAACAAGTTCGGAAGGGGTGCGGAGTTTACCCCGCCACAAGCGGGACGCGCTCCATCATGTAGCAAGTTCGGAAGAGGTGCTCGGCACCCGCCTCTTTCAGGTTTTTGGTAGCGGCGATGAAGTCCCGCCGCGCGGGGCTTCGGCGTCGGCTTTTCGGCCGGAATTTATCCCGACAACGGAGGGGCCACTTCCTGCGACGACACTTCCTTCTTGCGGATCAGTTCGGCCAGCATGCAGGCGCTTTGGTGGGTTAGCTCGCCCATGTGGGTATTCTATCCGAGCTTCAACTCAAAAACAATTTGGAAGAGCCTCGTTCCGCAGGGCCGGTGACGGGAGTAAGAATAGGGCAAGGGGATTTGTTGCACGACGCTCATTGCTCCTAGCTCGGCGCTTTCGTTGGGGTACATGACTCCAGTCGTGCCGCAAGGCTGGGAGAGAAAGCCAAGGCCCGAAGGGGTTGGAAGTTGACAGCGGGACGGCATTCGCCTAGTGTTCACCCTGGGGAAGGAAGGGCGGTTGGCTCTTCCAAAAGGGAGGAGGTGGCGGAAAGAGACAGAAAAAACATGGTTTTGAAACTAGTTTCCTACCGATAAGGAGTGCATTTTCAGCTAATTACGCCGCGCGCCGGGGGTGATACCCCAGACGCGGTTACCTTCCTCCATCGATCTTCATTTCGGGAGTCCCATGGTTGCAAGGGAAGTTCTATCCACCACTTTTCCAGCCTGAATCACGGAGTGGATGTCCCGGGTGTTGCGAATGTTTTCCATAGGATCTTTGTTCAAGATGACCAAATCGGCCTGCTTACCCGGCTCAACGGTGCCCACCTCTTGCAGGATCCCTAGCCACTCTGCCGCGTCGTGAGTGGCCATGCGCAGCACGATCAGGGGTGGGATGCCGGCTTGCACTAACAGTTCGAGTTCCTGGTGCAAGCTGAGGCCTGGTAGGGTATTGGGATTGGCCAAATCAGAGCCCACCAAGAGAGGAACACCGGCATCGTAGGCTGCTTTGACAAACCGCATCATGTGATGGATGCTCTCTTGAGATATGGGGAGTGTGCCACTGCCTAGTTCCTGTTGCCATCCTTCCATCAGAAAGGAAGGCACGGCCTTCATCTCCTCTCCCTGCTCCTCAGAAAGGAAGGAAGAATTGCCTGCCATGTTGCGGTAAACCACCAGGTTAGGGTCGTTGGCAATGTTCTTCTGCTTCATCACTTCAAAAAGTTCTTGCGCTGGTTGGCCTTCAGGTTCAAATAGCTTGAAGGCCGCTAGAAACGCTAGGAACTCCTTTGGGTCCGATATCTCTTTTAGCTGCTTCTCGGTGAGGATATCCTGGGGAACGGGGTTAGCGTGAACAAAGGCATCAACACCCACTTCGGCTGCTTCCTTCCAAGTTGTGGTTCCAAGGTGGGCTAGAACTCGGGTATTGTGGGCGTGAGCTTCTTGCACCACAGCCCGGGCCAAATCCAGTGGTAGAGAGGCATAAATTTTCACAAAATCAACGCCAGCTTCCACCTCCCGGCGTACCTCGGCCCTGGCTTCCGCTTCGGTCGAAACCACCGCAGACATGGTGCGGAAAACCGGTGGAGGCGCTTCCAGAAGCGGACCACAAGTAAACATTCTTGGGCCCGGAATTGACCCTGCCAATAATTCCTTCTTGAGTTGAATTCCTTCTTCGAGAAAATCAGCCGTCTCGCGAACTGTCGTTATTCCGTAGAAAAGAAGCTGGCGTAGCATCCATTCGGCCACATCTTTGCGATATGTAACTGTAAACTGTGGTCGATTCTCTTCAAGAGAAGCTTCCCTATGAGTCATAGTGACGTGTCCATGCATGTCAAAGAGGCCAGGGAGGAGATACTTGTCGGAAGCGTCAATGAGTTTTCGAACGGGATGGGAATCCAGCTCACTCTTTGGAACGATAGCTTGAATAGTGCCCCCATTTACAAGCACGAGCACATTCCGTTTGGGTTTACCTCCCGTACCATCAACAAGGGTACCCGCGATAATGCCCAAGTCAGATGTGGTACTGGTGCACTGGCTCAAGAACCCCAGCAAAAAAAACAGCAGCACCGCTTTGAAGATTCTCATGACGCCTCCTGCCTTTTTAAGTTGCATTGTTGTCATACTCCTCGGAAGGATACTCCTGTTGGACTAGAGGCAAACCTAGTTTGTAGAGCGCTCCTCGCAGATATCCCCACTGCGTGACAAGGGTCGCGTATCATGTTGGACACCCTCAGTGGTGCTTCTCTGAGCATTGGACCAAGCCAGTGCTGCCTAGTAGTGGAGACTAGCGGTGGGTTTGACAACGCTGGCATTCTGCAACGGGAGTGTTGCGCAAAAGGACTTACTTCTTTGCTCCCTGCTACTCCTTCGGCGTGTGTGTCAATATCAGCCAGGGGTCTAGAACTTTTCCTCCTTTGATCACGCGATGTATTTTGCGAGAATTTTTAATGTCTTCCAACGGATCGGCATCGAGCATTACAATATCTGCCAATTTTCCCGCCTTAATGCTCCCCAAGTTCTCTTCTTCGCCTAGCACTCGTGCGTTGTTGACCGTTGCAGAAGCAAGAACATCAGCGGGCGGCATGCCTGATTCCACGAGCAGTTCCATTTCATGGTGGAGGGAGTAACCGGGTGGGACCTGAGGCTCGGGGGCATCTGTACCAACAAGGATCTTGGCGCCGGCGCGATGCAACATACCTACCAGACGTTGATATTTCTCAAATGTAGCTCGACGGACTGACAGAGGGCCGGAACTATAGTTAGCAAGCGTGCGCGGACGAATTTTCTCCCACCAATTTAGGAGACGTTTCGGCATTTTCAAGTTATCCGGATGATTAATGATTTCTGGGACATCGGCGAAAAACAGCATTCCCCAGAACACCATCAGTGTGGGGTCAACAAAGACTTCGTGTTCCACGATTTTGTCTACCAGACGCTTGGCGGCATCAGTCGTCAGGCTGAGGGAATGACGGTCTTTTGGATCCGTACGGAGAAAGTCAGATACGGTTTCGATGTGTTCCAGGCAATCAATCCCATCTTCAATAGCATCGCCTGTCGGATAGCTACTCAAGTGGCCAGTGACCACCAGACCCTGGCGGTGGCCTTCTTCGATAATCCGGCGGCCCACCGAAGGCAAACAATTGGCATAAATCTTTAAGGTCGTCACTTTCCACGCTGCCATATCAGCCACGAAGTCCGGAACCTCTTCTGGTTTCGTGAGACCCCATCCAACGTCTTTGTGGTAAGATGGCACATTCCCTATCAAGAAACTGCAGCGGAATATTCGAGGGGAGATGTCTGGCTGCTCTGTCGCGTAGCGATGAATGAGCATTTGGGCTGGGACATTGTCGCCTGTACTGCGTACCGTGGTCACACCATGAGCCAAGAAGAAGGGGAGGATTTCATCTCCAGTCATATAGGATTGGTAGAGGACATGCGTGAGATGAACATGTGCATCGATGAGTCCCGGAATCAGGTATTTTCTCCGCCCGTCGAGGACATAGGCATCACTCGGGATCCTGAGTTCGTTTTGCTTGCCCACTGACTCAATCCGTTCTCCGCGGATTACAACTGTTTGGGCAGGAACCATCTTCTTTCTTTCACTGTCAAACACAGTTGAGTTGCGAATGACCAGGGGTCGAGAGGGTTTCGCACCTTCCGAACCGATGTCGGTTCTTCTTGTGGTGGGCAATCCCGTGGAATCAATCGTTGGCAGAGCAATTCCGGTCAAAGACAGTGCAGCCCCTTCGAAAATGAACTGACGACGGTTCATAGCGAGTTTGAAGCTCCTTTTTTGTTAATGCAGATGGAAAAAAGACAAATCTTTGACTTGCGTTCTCGGCGACTACGCACTACTCATCGAAGTAATGTTTCTTTGCCTCTTACAGACCTGGGTATTGGGAGGAGCCAAAGAGCTATCTCCCGCTCGTCCCAAGAGTACCTCTGTCCACTACTTGCCCAGCCTGAATGACGGAATGGATGTCCCGGGTGTTACGGATGTTTTCCACAGGATCTTTGTTCAAGATGACCAAATCGGCCTGCTTGCCCGGCTCCACGGTGCCCACTGCCCGTAGAATCCCTAGCCACTCTGCCGCGTCGTGAGTGGCCATGCGCAGCACGATCAGGGGTGGGATGCCGGCTTGCACTAACAGTTCGAGTTCCTGGTGCAAGCTGAGGCCCGGCAGGGTATTGGGATTGGCCAAATCAGATCCCACTAAGAGAGGAACACCGGCCTCGTAGGCTGCTTTCACAAACCGCATCCTGTGACGGATACTCTCTGGCGATTTGGGCGCCGTTCTGCTGGACAGTTCCTGCTGCCATCCTTGCATGTGGAGCGAAGGCACCTTCTTCATCCCCTCTCGCTGCTCTTCAGAAAAGAAGGGAGAATCGGCTTCCATGTTGCGGTAAACCACCAGGTTAGGGTCGTTGGCAATGTTCTTCTGCCTCATCACTTCAAAAAGTTCCTGTGCCGGTTGGCTTGCAGGGTCAAACAGCTTCAAGGCAGATAGAAAATCGTTTGGATCTGGAAGTTTTTCCAATTGCTCTTTCGTAAGAATATCTCGGGGAGTGGGGTTAGCATGAACGAAGGCATCGACACCCATTTCAGCTGCCTCTTTCCAGGTGGTCGTGTCCAGGTGGGCCAGAACTCGCATGTTGTGCATATGAGCCTCTTGCACCACGGCCCGCACCAAATCTGGCGGCAAAGAGACATATATCTTCACAAAATCAACGCCAGCTCCCACCTCCCGGCGTACCTCGGCCCTGGCTTCCGCTTCGGTCGAAACCACTGCAGACATGGTCCGGAAGCGCGGTGGAGGCGCTTCCAGAAGTGGGCCGCAGGTAAACATTCTTGGACCCGGAATCGACCCCGCCAATAATTCCTTCTTGAGTTGAATTCCTTCTTCGAGAAAATCACCCGTCTCGCGAACTGTCGTTATTCCGTAGAAAAGAAGCTGGCGTAGCATCCATTCGGCCACATCTTTGTGATACGTAACAGTCGGCTGGATGAGATCCCCCTGAACGTGGGGCACTCTATGCGTCATAGTGACGTGTCCATGCATGTCAAAGAAGCCGGGGAGGAGATACTTGTCGGAAGCGTCAATGAGTTTTCGAACGGGATGGGAATTCAGCTCACTCTTTGGAACGATAGCTTGAATTGTTTCTCCGTGCACAAGGATAAGGACATCATGCTTGGGTTGGCCTCCGGTACCATCAACCAGGGTACCGACGATGATGCCCAAGTCAGATTCAGTCCCTGTGCCCGGCATCACGAGCCCAGGCACCAGAAGCAACAGGACTACATTCAAGAATCTCATGTGGTTTCCCCCCCGCTCTTGAATTTGAGGTTAGAGTCTCCTGTGTCGCCCCGAGCGTTCCCTTCGTCCTTACCTTAGCTGAATGTGCCCTGCTGCTCGTGGATACCTCTTAGGGACTTCGCCTCATGTTTTTCATCTTCTGTTCGCTGCCAAACAACTCCCTCAGGTAGTTAGGAAACTTACTCTTTAGTTATGTCGCCGCGCTATCATCATGTCGTACTTGCTCAGTGTCAAGTAAAATCTTGTTGCCCATTAGCAAACCGTTGTCATCATAATTTCCCTATCTTTTATCTTACCTCGACTCATTGTTTTTTGATGTTATTATTTCAGCACATTAGCACATTACTTCTGACGCAGGAATGGAAATTTATCATGATGCGCGCCGTGGTTCTGGCAGCGGGGAGCGGTTTGTACTTGTTGCGTGCGCGCCCAAGCGGGGAGTGGCCCTTCGCTTCCGGGCCGGCGGGAGGCGCTGCCCCGTAGGGAGCCGGGCACTGATGTCGGAAGTCCCTGAAGGGCCGAGGCCTGGGGGAATATGAGATTTGGAAGTCTGGGCTGAAAGAAATACAGAATTCCATATGCGAACGTCCGAACTAGCGGCTTGGGAGGCAGGAGAAGATTTACTAACAGGTTGCAGATAAAGAGGTTCGACGATAGTTTAAATTTTCGGCTTGAGTGGAAAGAGATTTGCTCCTCAGAAAAGGAACATGTGCCACTTAGGAAAAGAGGGGGCGGTTTCATTGCCCCACAGGTTTGACGGGAGTGTTTCTCATCGGACACGATAGAAATTAGAAGGGGGTATAGCAATGAACAGAGTCAAAGTAGTGATTGTGCTTAGTGTGGTTGTCTTGGCAGGCCTGATAAGGCCTGCGTTGGCACCGGCCCAAACCGCCTCCACCGGAGCTTTAACAGGGACGGTTTCCGATCCCACGGGCGCCGTGGTTCCAGGCGTCAGGGTCGAGGTGACAAATAGTGCGACGGGCGCAACGCGCACAGTCACGACGGAAGAGCGTGGTGGCTACAGAGTTCCGTTACTTCCTCCCGGCATATATTCTGTGGAATTTAGCGCCTCAGGCTTTCAGATTCACGTGCGCGACGAAATCGTTGTTAACGTCGCGGAAACGCAGACTCTCAATATCGCTTTGGCGGTCGGCACAGTTGCGGAGACCGTAACCGTGGAGGGAGGTACCGCGGTGATCCAGGCGGAAACTACGGCGCTGGGAAGCGGGGTGAGTGACTTAACTATAACAAGCGTGCCTCTCACAACCCGCAACTATACCCAAACTCTTGGCTTTTCCGCCGGGGTGGGGGCCGATGTTGCGAATGCGGGGGAGTTGGGCCGAAACTCGCAGGATGTGTTTGTCAACGGCCTGCGCGCGACTGACAACAACTACCAGATGGATGGCGCTGGCCTCAACAATTTTGGCACCGGGCGTGCCGGCGGTTGGCTTGCTTACACAGGAATCGGCATTCCCAATCCGGACGCCATTCAGGAATTTAAGATTCAGACCAACTTGTACGATGCCGGCTATGGCCGGAACGCTGGGGCGAACGTGAACGTGGTAACAAAGTCGGGCGGCAACGAATTCCACGGCACGCTCTTTGAATTCTTCCGCAACGAGAAGCTGAATGCGAATGACTTCTTCCAAAATCGACTGGGAAATCCAAAGCCCGTGTTGAGGCAAAATCAGTTCGGAGGCTCAGTGGGAGGTCCCATCATAAAAGACAAGTTAACATTCTTTGTCTCATACCAACGTACCCGGCAAACCAACGGGAGTGGAGCCGCGTCATTGCAGTCGGCTGTCTTACCGCCGCTGACTGGCGATCGTTCCGCGGCGGCCCTGGGAGCGCAGTTCTGTCTTGACAGTTCCGGGAACCCCGCGAGCGGCACTATCGGAGGTACGCCAATAGCCTGCAATGGATCCAACATCAACCCGGTGGCCTTGGCGCTGCTCAACGCCACGCTCGATGACGGCACGTTTTTTATTCCCACCCCGCAGACCATCACTGCAGACGGACTAGGGTTTTCCGTTTTTTCTGTTCCCTCAGAGTTCACCGAGGACCAGATCGTCGCCAACGCCGACTACTCCTGGGGAGGGCAGACACTGAGCTCACGCTTTTTCTTCTCCCGCGATCCGTCGATGGAGAGTTTCACTACTGGGCCTGGAACCGTACCAGGTTCGGGAATAATCAAGGATGCCAAGAATTTCCACAAGGTCCTAAAACTTACTTCCGTTCTTGGTGGCTCCTTCGTCAACGAAGCCCGGGGCAGTTGGACGCGCAATTTTGGGGAGACAGCCTCCCTTTCGCCCTTGACGGTGCAAGATCTTGGGATGACGCCGAGTGCGGAGCTGGACATAATGCCGGCGATGGAGGTGTCGGGCCTGTTCAAACTTGGGGGGACACTTAACGACGGTTTTAAGACAGCCATCACTACCTACTCGGCAGCTGACACAATCTCGTGGTCGCACGGAACACACAATATTCGCGCTGGCTTCGAATACGTACGTACTTGGTACAACGAAGATGACTTTTCACCCAAGCGGGGAGTTCTCACGTTCTTCAGCTTTCCTGATTTCTTGCTCGGTATGAACGGAGCGCAGACCGGTACAGGCATGGGTAACGTCGGCGTCAGTGTAGGCTTTGCCGGGAAGTTGGACAGACAGTTCCGTCTCAACAACTACTCTTCGTTCATCCAGGATGATTGGAAAGTCCACCCTCAGCTTACCCTCAACTTGGGCCTGCGGTGGGATATCAACGGCGCGATCAGTGAAAAGGATGGGTTTTATACCAACTTCGTGAACCGACTTGCGCTCGCAGAGGGTGATCCCCCTCCCGGGGGCTCCCTGACGGGTTGGGTGGTGCCTTCGAACTTTCCCGAGGCCGTGCCAGCGGGGGTGCTTACTACAGCCAACAAGACAACTCTCGGTGATTCTGCCCCGCTTCACAACTTTGGTCCCCGCATAGGTTTGGCTTGGCGGCCCTTGGCTGGGACAGACCGTTTCGTGGTCCGGACGGGGTACGGGATCTACTATTCGCGAACTACAGGCAATGGTTTCCTCCAGTTGATTCTCACGCCACCCTTTTCTGGCCTTACTGTCGGCGTTAATGACCCCAACCTTACCTTCCAGGTACCTTTCATACCCGTTCCCTTGGGGACCTTTCCCGCGCGCACACCCACCAGTTCAGTGAGTACTGTAAGTATCCCTGAAAACACTGATTCCCCCATGACACAGCAATTCAACCTCAACCTCCAAGTCGAGTTCCTCCCTTCCTACGTGCTGCAGGTGGGCTATGTAGGTTCGCGTTCCACCCGCCTACCCCAGGCCCGCCGACAAAATCAGCCAAGGCTTGCCAGCCCGCAAAACCCCATTCGTGGCATTACCGTCAACACCGTAGCCAATGCCGCCCAACGCGTGCCGGTCCTGGGCGCGGGTAGCAGGTCCTTTTCAGTCGAAACTTATGGATTTCTCTGGTACCACTCCCTCCAGGCAAGCGTGAGAAAACAGTTCAGCAGGGGCCTTCACTTTGAGGCTGCTTACACCTGGTCCAAGACCCTCGATGATTCGGTAAACACTAAAGGGTTCAGTGCCATATTTACTGGTGGCAACTATGGCGGGGATATATTTGACCGCCCATCAGCTTGGGGGCCTTCAGAGTACGACCGACGACACCGGTTCATCGTCAACTATGTATATGAATTCCCGAGCTTTAGTAGCGGGATAGGATTCACAGGGAAACTGCTGACCGGGTGGCAGATCTCCGGAGTTACCACCTTCCAGTCTGGCACCTCTCTTTCCATTCTGGACGCCAACAGAGCCGGATCGATCTTCGGACTCGCTCCTCGAAACGCCCGAGCGACATTGGGTCCGGGGTTCACTCATGCTGACATTGCCACCAGCGGGAGTGTTGACGAGCGCCTCGATGCTTTCTTCAACGCTGCGGCCTTTTCTGACCCTCCAATCATCGGAGATGGCTTCGGGATGGGCACACTGGGTCGTGGTGTCATACGGGGTCCCGATCAGCGCAATTTCGACTTCTCCCTGTCAAAGAGAACTACCGTAGGAGGCTTGAGCGAGGACGCGCACATTGAATTCCGTGCTGAGTTCTTCAATATCTTTAATACGCCTCAGTTTGCCGATCCGGCTAACGACTTCGGCGTGACAGCGAACTTTGGCAAAATAACGGCTACCGCTGTGACGCCGCGTCTCATTCAATTTGCGCTGAAGTACACTTTCTAGCT
This sequence comes from Candidatus Acidiferrales bacterium, assembly GCA_965247455.1. Classification (GTDB taxonomy): domain Bacteria; phylum Acidobacteriota; class Terriglobia; order Acidiferrales; family 2-02-FULL-67-57; genus JACZYA01. Next base: position 149,335 of record CBDFHE010000018.1, on the reverse strand, counting down.
GAGGGTTTCTTTCTCGCGAAGGGCAACTGGCAAGCCAGGGTTTGATAACTCAAGCCCTGGCTGCACAGAAGGGTGGGGTTTTGAACTCGCCGAGAGGATGGGTTCCCTCCGATACCGCTTCAACGAGCTCGTGGGCCAGCCGGGCGGTCGTCAGCGAGACGATGGTGACGCTACCCGGCGGCCATAGAGTTCTTCGCTGAAAAGGTGGATCTCTAGCGCTCCAAATTCAAAGCCCGAATGTCGATCCGATAGATGTCACCCAAACCATTGCGGGTGTTTCCTAGTTTTCTCAATAGCTCCTGGTACGTTAGGCGCTTTTCCTGAGGCGCTTCTCCGAAACCTCTGTCACTCGTGAAGAAAAAGTACTTGCCGTCCGGGGATAAATTCGGACAAAATTCGCGAGCACTTGAGTTGATGTTATCCCCGAGGTTTTCGGACTGTGTCCACTTCCCGTTTCGGTTGTAACTGATGTAAAGGTCGCACTTGCCTTGTCCATTTGGATGTCCGCACCTGGTGAGGATCAGGAAGCTTTCATCAGGGGAAATGTAGGCATCGCAGTCGGTAAATTGTGAATTGATGGCATCGCCGAGATTCTCGGGTTCTGCATATTTTCCCAGGACGAATCTTGAGCGATAAAGATCGGTTTTGCCCTTGCCGCCTGGGCGCGTGGCGCAGAAGTAAAGTGTACCATCAGAGGTGACTGCAGGATAGTATTCGCCCTCATCAGTGTTGACTGGGGCTCCAAGATTTTTCGGTTCACTCCATCCGGTTGGTGTCTTCTCTACGATCCAAATGTCAAAAACTTTCTTCGTACGGTCGTTTACGGGGCGATTAGAGATGAAGTAGAGCTTAGACCCATCCGGTGAAACGAAGGGGTCTGCGTCGCTGTATCGCCCAGAAAATTCTGCTACTTCTGGTTGGCTCCACTTTCCCCCCTCCAGATGCGAGACTACGATAGTCCAGAAGCCAAAGTTTGGTGTACTTTTCGTAAAGTAGATTGTCTTTCCGTCCGGTGAAAAGGCTGCATCGAACTCAAAATCGCCCGTCGAGATTGTTCCCTCACCGAACATGGTAGCTTCGCTCGTGGACTCTTCGGAGCCGTAAGAATGACTGTCGGGTTGACCTGACCCTTTGACAATCGCTCCGAAACCAAAGCACCCTAGCCCTAATAGAGAGAGAATAGCCAATTTGTGTGACGTAAATTTGTATTTCTTCATCTGGCACCTCTACATGTTTCTGCGCACTCCATATATCAAACTTCTCGCAGGTTCGCAAGATGCGGCAGGATTGTCCTTAACTCTGGTTTGACTTGTTCGTGGGAGCTCACTAGGATAGCCGTCCTGCGAGTGGTGCTCTTCGGAGGTGGACAATGCGGATACGAATACTGGTAGCGCTGGCCTGCGTGTGCTTGCTGGGGGTTAGCCCTCTGTGGGTGCGGGGGCAACAGATGGACCGCGTGGCGCGATTGATGGAGGAATTGACCAACGCACCTGCACCGACAGGGTTTGAGGGGCCCGTGCGCGAAATCGTCGAACGCGAACTGCGCGCGGTTGGAGCCGAGGTTTCCACTGACGGGCTGGGGTCGGTGATCGGTGTAGTTCCCGGCTCGGCCGACGGCCCTCGGATCATGTTGGTGGCTCACATGGATGAAGTGGGGCTCATGGTCCGCTACATCACCAGCGACGGCTTCGTCAAGTTCCAGACGCTGGGGGGGTGGCTGGATCAGGCCCTCATCAACCAACGCTGGGTCATCGGTACGCGCAAAGGATTGGTGCACGCGGTCACTGGACTGCGCACCGTCCATATTACCCCGCGGTCGGAGCGCGAACGCTTTATCCCTCGCAGCGAAATCTTTCTTGACGTCGGCGCGCGCTCTAAGGAAGAGGCCGAAGAACTGGGCATCCGCGCCGGTGATCCCATCGCGCCCTGGAGTCCCTTCACTCTGCTGGCCAACAATCGCTACGCCGCCAAAGCCTGGGACGACCGCGTGGGCTTGGTGTTGATGATTGAAGCCGTGCGACGCTTGCAAGAGCAAGGTAGTAAGACACCAAACACCCTCTACCTAGTGGCCAGCGTGCAAGAGGAGGTTGGATTGCGCGGCGCCCGCACCGCCTCCCAGGTTATCAGGCCCGACCTGGGGATTTCCCTAGAGGTGGGGGTCGCGGCCGACTTTCCCGGTGTAGGACCCGACCTAGCTCAGGAGCGTCTGGGCGAGGGGCCCGGTCTCTTTCTCCACGACAGTTCCATGCTGCCCAATCTCAAGCTCCGCGACTTTTTCTTCAAGGTGGCGGAAGAGAAAGGGATCTCGCTGCAAACCGAGGTCCTCTCGGGCTACGGCCAGGACGCCGCTGTTATTCAGCTGCACGCCACCGGTACCCCGACCGTCAACTTCACCGTGCCCACGCGCTACCTCCATACCCACACAGGCATCATCGACCGCTCCGACTTCGATCGTGCCGTGGACTTGTTGGTGGAAGTCCTCACCCGCCTCGACACAGCCACCGTCAATGAGCTGACTCGCTTCTAGCGCCGGAAGATTCGATCCTAACCAATCAAGAAGTGGGGCTTAGTGGCTTGGCGGTCCCCTCTTTCAAAGAAGACCGAAGGCCGAAACCAACCCCGCGCACTCAAAACCATTCCTTTTCTCGAGCCTCGGCTTCGGGTGTCTGACGAGGCAGTTTTTCGGGAAGCTGGGCGATGTTGTAGGAAGCCACGGCCAGGATCGAGGCCGCCTGCTGAGCGTAGTCCTCCGTGATCTTGTCAAAAGTATCAGCTTCTGAATGGTGTGTCTTAAAGTATTCATCCAGTTGTTGGTAAAAGGCAAAGGCAGGTACGCCTGCGCCCAGGAAGGGCAGGTGATCTGTTCCGGCTTGGTAATTGAGGGTGAGCTCCTGTACCCCTAGGGAATTCAAAGGTGCCAGGGCACTTGCAATCACAGGACGAACCTGATCCCGAGCGTGCAAAGAAATGCCTTTGATCTTGCCTTGGCCAAGATCGAGGATCAACACAGCGGAAACGTTCACCAACTCGTCACGGTGCTGTTCGACGTATGCTTTTGCCCCGAGGTAGCCCTGCTCTTCGCCGCCAAAAAGAATGAAACGGATGCTTCGTTTGGGTTGAGCCCCCACAGCTTTCAAAGCGCGTGCAGCCTCCAAGACGGCCATGCAGTTGACCCCGTTGTCGGTCGAGCCATCGCCCAGGTCCCAGGAATCCAGGTGGGCTCCCACAATCACCATTTCGTGAGGGTTTACCGAACCTCGCAGCTCAGCGACGGTATTGAAAACCTGCACTGGCTCGGGACTGAACTGGTTCGAGACCTCCATCTCCAGAACACCTTCTCCCGCTTGGGCCAATCTCCACAACCGTAGGTAGTCCTCATGGATCGTATAGACCGTGGGGAGAACCACAGCCTCGGGATCCTGCCCCCCGACGCTGCTCATATTGAACAGCCCGTCCGCCTTATCCGAGTCCAGAATCACGCCTAAGACTCCTTCTTCTCGGAAAAACTTCGTTCTTTCTTTGGAGAAGTTCCGCTCGGCCCGATACTTCTTGAAGGCTTCAATGTACTTTTCCCAAGGAACAGCATTCCAGAGAGGAGGTTTCGTTACGTCGTTCGGTTCGCCGACCAGAATGAAAGCGTTCTTCAACTTCCCGTGGAATGCCTGGAGATTGTTGCTATCTTTAGCGTCCACATAAACCAGGCGGCCGGAAACCACCCCGTTGGTTCCCGGTGCGTACCCTGCCGACACGATTCTCAAAGGCTGTGGCGCGGGCTCAATGATGCGGGCCCAGGCCTTGCCGCGCGTCCAAGTTCGGCCGAATTCCCATCCTTCTAGTTTTGCCTCGAGTCCATACTCGCGGAACTTTCGCTGAGTCCATTCATTCGCCTTTCTCAAACTCGCGCTCCCTGTCAGCCGGGCTCCTATGGTGTCGGCAAGAAAACGAAGGTTCTCCATCATCTGAGAGTGCTCGCGGATGTTTTCCAGAATCTTCTCATCGGTCTGGATGAACTCGTCTTGCCCCAATGCAGGGACCGAGGAGAATCCGGCAACGAACAGCAAAGCCAGTATTGCAAGCATAGAGCTAACCTTTGCCATAGCTTCCTCCGAGCGTGGAGCCTATGAAGGGCTTTCACGCAACATGGGCTTGTCCGAATCGCCAAGTTTGCCAGCTAAGAAGGCGCTGATTGTATCGAACCTCTCAAAGGGATTCAAGGTGAACTTCGTCCCCCTCCCAACAGCACAACGATCGGCTGCTGGAAATCGTCCCGAAAAAGACCCAATTGTGGTAGAAAACCAAAGGCGCGGTACATAGCCAGCGCGATTCTCCCGGGCAGCAAGCGGCCCGTTGCAGACTGGCCGCGCTTACTTGAGGTAGCAACGGTTCGCCGCCCACGCAGAAGCAGAAGCTAGCGTTTCCGGCCCCAGAACTTGTCGGCGGAGGAGTTGAGTATGGAAAGCAATCTCGGTAACCGATGGCGCTTTGTCGGTGCTGCGCTGGTCATGCAGCTTTGTCTTGGTGTTCTCTACTCTTGGGCCGTATTCAGAGGCCCGCTCGAGATGCTGCACGGGTGGTCGAAGTCGACCAGCATTGCGCCCTACCGCTACTCGTTGTTGTTTTTTACGATCGCCATGATCCTGGCGGGATTTTGGCAGGACAAGAAAGGCCCGCGGCTTGTAGGAAGTGTGGGAGGCTTCCTCCTGGGGACGGGGTGTCTGCTCGCGGCTTGGCTCGGCAACACGCCCGGCGGTTTGATCTTTGCCTACGGGATCTTGGGCGGCCTAGGAGTGGGGTTCGCCTACGTGACCCCGATCGCCACCTGCATAAAGTGGTTCCCGGACAAACGGGGAATGATCGTAGGATTGGCCGTAATGGGCTTCGGTGCTGGCTCGCTGATCTTCGCCCCCTTGCTTGAATCGCTCATCGGAACCCACCCCGCGGAATATGCTCGCACCATCCCCAGGACCTTTGTGATCATGGCGGTCATTTTCTATCTCTTTGTCATTGGGGCCGCCCAGGTCTATCGAGTTCCGCCCGCGGGCTGGAAGCCGGCTGGGTGGAACCCGCCAACCGCCACCGGGCCAGCGACCAAGCAGGACTTCACTCCGGGCGAGATGTTGCGAACCTGGCAGTTCTACGCTTTGTGGTCGATCTATTTTCTTGGAACCTCGGTCGGCATTACAGCGATCGGGCAGGCCTCACCGATCGTACAGGAGATGGCCCAGAGGGGTGCCTTGCTCTCAGGGGGCGCCGCCTTGGGTGTCATGTCCTTCTTCAACGGAATTGGCCGGCTCTCTTGGGGGAGCCTGTCGGATCGGGTTGGACGGAACCGCACTGCCGTTTCCATGTATCTGGTCTACAGCGTTGCCTGCCTGCTCTTCCTGCGGACTGCCACCGAGTTCTGGCCGCTGCTCGTGGGCCTCTGCTTGGTCGGCTTCTCCTTTGGGGGCTTCCTAGCGCTGCTGCCTTCCTTCACCGCTGATTATTTCGGGTCGCGGAATGTGGGCGCTAACTATGGACTCATGTTCAGCGCCTATGGGCTGTGTGGCTTTGTCGTGCCTCGTTACTTTGCCTCCATCATGGACCAAGCCAGGCTCGCGGGCGATCTGGCCGCTGGCTACAGCCAGGTTTACTTCATTCTGGCATTGTTTGCTCTGGTGGGAGCTGTGCTGGCCGCCATCGTGACGAGGCCCCTCCGCCACCTGGACGGATAGATTCCGGACTCTGCCTTCAGCTCTCGCCCTGCTGCTCAGCTATGTAAGTGAGCCGGGTCTCGTCATCATCGAGCAGTACCACGTTGCGACGCGCCACTAGATAGACTTCAACCTTCCTGTTCTGCAGCCCGATGCGGTGGGCAGCCCCGGGTCAAACCCTCTTCGTTTGGTCACCCTTTCGCCTCTCGTTCAAATCGAGCGACAAAGTGAGACGACTGATACCCTTCCCTTTTGCACGGGGGAGGGAATACGTGGGGGAAGGACTGAACCTGCCTCTCATTATGCTGTTCCGTGTTCGTGCGAATCGTGGGGCACAGTTCTCGAACGTCCTTGCTTTTCCTCCGTTTGGTCTCACCTCCAAGAAGTGACCTGCCCCTGGTCCCAGCGCCGGTCGGCCCGGCTGCTCCGCAGCCGCTTCCGGTAGTAGAGTCTGGAACGGCTGATCGCCAGCGCCGCCACCAGCGTGGCCTGATAGCCTTGCTGGACTAACTCCCCCACAACATTTTTAGGATTTCATCTCAAGCTGTACAGTGAAACAATAAAATCACTGACTCAATTCCACAGCAGGCTCGTTTTTACTCACCACCTACACTACGCAAACTACCCTGATTCCAAGATTGATGATGTAACATTGCGTGACAAAACGTTATCAGAAATGGTCCTCAGTATCTCTGAGGGAGAAGCTCCCGCCTAGCCAAGTTTCCACCAGGACGCAAGGCCGGCAAGTTAGTTCAGCCCCGTGAACGTCGGCGCGTCGGTGCTCCTGAGGAAGCCATAGTATCTACCGACCCAACCCTCAGTTTTTGCTAGAATAGCCGCCGCGTCACCAGAGGGGAGATTCGCTATGGCCGGTAAGCGCCGCAAGAAGCCCGTTGGTTCCACCAGGAAAGTCCGTTCCAAAGCAAAGAGAAACAAAGGCGGAGGCGACGGAGCCGGCGCCACCATCAGCGCGCTGCTGACAGAGAAGCGCCTGTTCAAGCCGTCGGTGCAGTTCCGCCGGCAAGCCAATTGTCGCGACGTGAAAATCCACGCGCGGGCGGCGCGCAACCCGGAAAAGTTCTGGGCCGACTGGGCCAAACAACTGGAGTGGAGCAAGCCCTGGAAAAAAGTTTTGCAGTGGAAGGCGCCCAACGCCAAGTGGTTCGTGGGCGGCAAGCTCAACGTCAGCGTCAACTGCCTCGACCGCCATTTGAACGGCCCACGCCGCAACCAAGCGGCGCTCATCTGGGAGGGCGAGCCGGGCGACCGCCGCACGCTCACCTACTGGGAGCTCTGGCGCGAGGTCAACCAATTCGCCAACTGCCTCAAGCGGCTGGGCGTGGGCAAGGGCGACCGCGTAGCCATCTACCTCCCCATGATTCCCGAAGCGGCGGTGGCCATGTTGGCCTGCGCCCGCATCGGCGCCATCCACTCGGTGGTCTTCGGCGGCTTCAGTTCCGAGTCCCTGCGGGACCGCATCAACGACGCCCAGGCCAAGCTCCTCATCACCGCCGACGGCAGCTACCGCCGCGGCAACGTGCTGCCGCTCAAGCAAATGGCCGACGAGGCGCTGGCCGACTGTCCGTCCATTGAGAATGTGGTGGTAGTCAAGCGCGGCGGCGCCGACTTCCCCGTGCACATCCAGGAAGGGCGCGACCACTGGTACCACCGCCTGCTGCAAGAGGCCGAGCCCTGGTGCGAGCCGGAGGCGATGGACTCCGAGGACGTGCTCTACATCCTCTACACCAGCGGCACCACCGGCAAGCCCAAGGGCATCGTGCACACCACCGGCGGCTACCTGGTGGGCGTGACCGCCACCACCAACTGGGTGTTCGACCTGAAGGAAGACGATGTCTACTGGTGCTCGGCCGACATCGGCTGGGTCACCGGCCACAGCTACATTGTCTATGGGCCGCTGGCCAACGGCGTGACCGGCGTGATGTACGAGGGTGCGCCCGACTGGCCCGCCCGCGACCGCTTCTGGGACATCTGCGAGCGCCACGGCGTCACGGTTTTCTACACCGCCCCCACCGCCATCCGCGCCTTTATGCGTTGGGGGGAAGAGCACGTCCGCAAGCACGACCTTTCTCGCCTGCGCCTGATCGGCACGGTAGGCGAGCCCATCAACCCGGAAGTGTGGATGTGGTACCAGCGCACAGTCGGCGGCGGGCGCTGCCCAGTGGTGGACACCTGGTGGCAGACCGAAACCGGCCACATCCTGATTACGCCCCTGCCCGGCGTCACCAACCTGAAGCCGGGTTCGGCCACCTTCCCCTTCCCCGGCATCGCGGCCGAGGTGGTGGACGAGCAGGGCCGCCCAGTCAAGGTCGGCGGCGGCTACTTGGTGCTGACCAAACCCTGGCCGGGGATGCTGCGCGGCATCTGGGGCGACCCGGAGCGTTACCAAGAGCAGTACTGGTCGCGCTTCCCGGGGGTGTACTTCACCGGCGACGGCGCCAAGCGCGACACGGATGGCTACCTCTGGCTGCTGGGCCGGGTGGACGACGTGCTCAACGTGGCCGGGCACCGCATCGGCACCGCCGAAGTCGAGAGCGCCCTGGTGGACCACGCCGCGGTGGCCGAGGCGGCGGTGGTGGGCGTCCCGCATGAGATCAAGGGCCAGGCCATTGCCGCCTTCGTGACTCTGAAAGACGGCGTGCGACCGGTGGAACAGCTGGCCGAGGGCGGCCTAGGTGCAGACGTCTCTGCCGAGTTGCTGGACGAGTTGAAGGAGCACGTGGCGCGCAAGATCGGCGCCATCGCCCGGCCCGACCGGATCATCTTTTCCCCTGACCTGCCTAAAACCCGCAGCGGCAAGATCATGCGGCGGCTGCTGCGCGACATCGCCCAAGGCAAAACCCTGGGCGATACCACCACGCTCACCGACGCCGGCGTGCTCGACCAGCTCAAGGCCCGCTACGCCGAAGACGCGGAGTAATCGTTTAGGTCGGAGTTTGGGAACCTCAGGGGCTAAAGCCCTTATTTTATTTGCCCCTTTTTCGGCACGGCTAAAGCCGTGCCCTGACGAAGCACGACCTAGCAAGCAGATGCTCTTGCCAGCGCCATGCAAATCATGTTCAGCCCAGCGGCTTCCGCCGCTGGGTTCCACGGGCGGAAGCCCTTCGACTCCGCTCAGGACAGGCCCGTGGGCTGAACTCATGGTCCTGTGCGCCGAAGGCGAGGAATAGCCTCTCATGCCGGTTGTTTCCTTCATGCCCTACTTTCCCGACGTAGGGGTGGACAAAACCTACGGCGACTTTCGTATCTGGAACTGGTGGAAACACCGGGAAGAGGTCGTCACCGACCCCACCTCAAAGCGTGCGGTCGGCTGGTGGAAGCGCCCCGCCGGGCGGTCCGCGCGTACCGGCGTGGCGGGCGGCGGTCCTACGCCGTGCGTAAGCCCAAGGATTACTGTATCTCCCAGCCGGGGGACTTGGTGCAGGTCGATACCCTGGAGTTGCGGCCTCTGCCGGGTGTGGTCCTCAAGCACTTTACGGCTCGCGCTGTGATCTGCCGCTGGGACGTGATCGAGGTCCACCGCCGAGCCACCGCCAGCGCCGCCACCCGCTTCCTCGACACCCTGCAGCAACGCCTGCCCTTCCCGCTGCGAGCTCTGCAGGTCAATGGCGGCAGTGAGCCTGCCTGCGGTAGGCAGGTTCGCCGCCGTCTTCGAAGAGGCCTGCCAACAGCGGGGGTTGAAACTGTTCGTGCTGCCGCCCCGCTCGCCCAAACTCAACGGCTGCGTCGAGCGGGCCCAGCGCACCCATCGGGAGGAGTTCTATGAAGTCACGGAGTGCTCCCTGGAGATCGCGGCCCTCAATCAGGAGTTGCAGGCGTGGGAGCGCGTCTACAACCCGCCTGCGGCAGGCAGGCACCGTGCGTCCGCACCAAGCCCTGGGCTACCTCACTCCCCACGAGTTTCTGGCCCAGTGGCAATCCCAATCAAAGGAGGCCAAGTGTCACTAATCTACTGGACGAGTAAGTAGTGTCTTAGTTTGAGCGATTCGGAACTCGGCCCAAATCACACCGAGCCCTGTGGCCCCCGCCGCAGGGATTTTCGCTTCCCCCAGGCAGGGGCCTGGGGGCTCGGTGTGAAATTAAGACACTACTGACGAGTACAGAGCCTATCCAAGAGGCCGGTGCCCGCAGTAGAATCACGCGGGGTTGCAGATGGATTTTTTCCGTTACCGCAGGGGTGAACTCTGCTGCGAGAGTGTGCCGCTGGCGCGCATCGCGGCTGCTGTGGGAACTCCGGCTACGTTTATAGCGTGGCGGCTCTTCGCTCCGGCTACCGGCGGCTGGCGAGCGCTTTCCGCGGCGTCTCCTGCGTACTCTGCTATTCCGTAAAGGCAAATTCCAACTTGGCGATTCTGCGCGAGCTGCGCCGTCTGGGCGCAGGGTTCGACATCGTTTCCGGCGGGGAGCTCTACCGCGTGTTGCGGGCGGGCTGTACGCCGAAACAGGTTGTCTTCTCCGGCGTGGGGAAAACTCGCGAGGAAATTGATTTCGCTTTGCAGCGCGGCATTCTGTTGTTTAACGTGGAATCCTCGGCCGAATTGGAAATGCTTGCCGACCGAGCCCAGCGACTTCAGCGACGGGCACGGGTGCTGGTGCGCGTCAATCCCGACGTCGATCCCCACACCCATCCCCACATTTCCACCGGTCGCCAGGTGCACAAATTCGGCGTCTATTGGGAGGAGGCGCGGCCACTGTGCTTGCGAGCCGCGGCCTTGCCGGGGGTGGAGTTTCTCGGCATTGGTTGCCACATCGGCTCGCAAATTATGCGGTTGAAGCCATTCCGGGAAGCCGTGGCGCGCCTGCAAGCGCTGGGGCTGCGTTTGCAACGGAGCGGGCTCCGCGTGCGCTATCTTGATTTCGGCGGCGGGCTGGGTATTCGCTACCAGAAAGAGAAGCCGGTCTCGCTTGCGAGCTACGCGCAGCAAATTAAGAAAGTAGTCCGGCGACTTGGATGCCAGTTACTACTTGAGCCGGGACGCACCATCGTGGGGCCAGCCGGGGTGCTGCTGACCAGCGTGGTGCTGGAGAAAACCACCCAGGGGCGGCGCTTTGTGGTGGTGGACGCGGGCATGAGCGACTTTCTCCGCCCCGCTTTGTACGGGGCAACCCACCGCATCGAACCGGTGATAAAACCTTCGGTTCGGGGGTCGCAGACCCGGTGCGACGTTGTGGGGTCGCTGTGCGAAACCGCGGACAGCCTGGGATATAACGTACGCCTCCCACATTTTGAACCCGGCGCGCTGCTTGCTGTCCGGGACACCGGAGCCTATGGGTTCGTCCTGGCCTCGAACTACAACGCCCGCCGACGCCCGGCGGAGGTTCTGGTGCGTGGGCGAACTTTCCGCGTCATTCGCCGCCGCGAAACTTGGAACGCCCTCCTCCGCGGCGAGGAGTAGAAAAGTGGTACCTGCTAGAATGGTAGCTGGGAGCAGGTTCAAGCTCGCCGCCAACGGGTGAGCCAGCCGGGCCAACTGGCAGAGAGAAAAAGTCATGTCGAATGAGCTAACGCTGCTGACGCTGACAGCCGCGAGCATTGGCTTCCTCCACACCCTGCTCGGCCCCGACCACTACCTGCCGTTTGTGTTCATGGCGCAAGCGGGGCGGTGGTCGCGCGCGAAGACGGTGGCGGTCACGCTGGCCTGCGGCGTGGGGCACGTGCTGAGCTCGGTGGTGCTGGGCGTTGCCGGGATTGCGCTGGGGTTGGCGGTCTCGAACCTGGAGGCCATTCAGGCGGTTCGTGGCCAAGTGGCTGGCTATGTACTGATCGCCTTCGGCTTGGTCTATCTGGTCTGGGGCCTGCGACGGGCGGCGCGCCAGCGGCCGCACTCGCACCTCCACCGGCACGCCGACGGCACCGTGCACGTGGGCCTGCACGTGCACGAAGGCGACCACCTCCACGTACACACGGCCGGAGGAGGGTGCCAACCTGGTTCGGTCGCCTGCCTGAGCCCGTGGTTCCTCTTTACAATTTTTGTCTTTGGGCCCTGCGAGTCGCTCATCCCGCTGCTGATGTATCCGGCGGCGCGGGGAAGCTACTGGGGCGTGACGCTGGTGACGCTCACATTTGCAGCGGTGACGTTGGCGACCATGCTGGCGGCGGTGCTTGTGGGCGCGGCGGGGGTCAAGCGCTTGCCCCGGCATTTTGCCGGAGTCGAGCGCTACGCTCACGCGCTCGCTGGCGGCGCCCTTGCCTTCTGCGGCGCCGCCATTCAGTTCCTCGGCCTTTAACCACCTTAGAGAAACGTAGCCACGCATCTACTTCGGTAGCGGGCCAATTTCACGCCGGCGTCTCAATTCTGGGGCTCTCGCCTCCCACGTCCAACCCGGTGGCCCCTGCCACCGGGAAGGTGCCGCTTTCCCAGCGGCTGGGGCCGCTGGGCTGGACCGAATTGACCCACTACCATACTACTTGTGAAGGTTTTGCCTGGGGCGGCTGAACCTGCCATAATCCCCCTCCGCTTTGCGGTTGTGTGCGGTACTCGGTCGGGAGGGAAGTGACGTGGCCTACAAAGACCTGCGCGCGTTCTTGAAGAAGCTCGAAAAAGAAGGCGAGTTGAAGCGCATCACCGCCGAAGTTGATTGGAAGCTGGAGGTGACTGAGATCACCGACCGAGTCACCAAGCAGGGCGGCCCGGCGCTGGTGTTTGAGAACATCAAGGGCTCCAAGGTCCCGCTGGCCATCAACCTCTTCGGCACTCACCGTCGCATGAACCTCGCCCTGGAAGTTAACGAGCTACAAGAAGTGGCCGACCGCATCTCCGGCTTCATCGACTTCAAGACGCCCAGCGGGCTGGTGGACAAGCTCAAGATGCTGCCCAAGCTGGGCGAGTTGGGCGCCTTCTTCCCCAAGACAGTCAAGAGCGGCCCCTGCAAGGAAGTAGTGAAGCGCGACGGCTTCTCGCTGCTCGACTTTCCCATCATTCAGTGTTGGCCGCAGGACGCCGGGCGCTTCATCACCTTCCCGCTGGTCTTCACGCGCAACCCGGAGTCCGGCAAGCGCAACGTGGGCGTCTATCGCATGCAGGTCTTCGACGACCGCACCACCGGCATGCACTGGCAGACGCAGAAGCACGGCGCCGAGCACTTCCGCCGTGCTCGCTCCCGTTACGGGGAAGGAAAGCTGGAAGTCGCCGTGGCCATCGGCGCCGACCCGGCTACGGTTTTCTCCGGCATTGTTCCCGCCCCGCCCGACCTGGACGAGCTGCTGCTGGCCGGCTTCCTGCGCCGCTCGCCGGTGGAGCTGGTCAAGTGCGAGACGGTGGAGCTGGAAGTGCCGGCCAACGCCGAGATCGTTCTGGAAGGCTACGTGGACTTGAACGAGTTCCGCCGCGAAGGTCCCTTCGGCGATCACACCGGCTACTACTCGCTGGCCGACGACTACCCTGTCTTCCACGTCACCTGCGTCACCCACCGGCGCGACCCCATCTACCTGACTACCATCGTCGGCCCGCCGCCGCAGGAAGATTATTTCATGGGGTACGCCATCGAGCGCATCCTGCTGCCGATCATGAAGCTGCAATTCCCGGAGATTGTGGACGTGCACATGCCCGCTGAGGGTATTTTCCACAACTTGATGATCGTCTCCATCCGCAAGTCCTACCCCGGCCACGCCCGCAAGATCATGAGCGCGATCTGGGGGCTGGGGCAGGCCATGTTTACCAAGGTGCTGCTAGTGGTGGATGAGGACGTCAACGTGCACGACCCGGGCGAAGTTACCTGGAAGGCACTCTGCGCTATCGACCCGGAGCGCGACGTGGAGTTCCACCTGGGGCCGGTAGATACGCTCGACCACGCCGCCCGCCTCCCCGATTTCGGCTCCCACATGGGCATTGATGCCACGCGAAAATGGGCCTCGGAAGGCTACGCGCGCGGCCCCTGGCCGGACGAAATACAGATGGATGAAAGCACAAGAGCTCGTATAGCCGCACGGTGGAAACAACTAGGTCTGGGGTAGCGTTGCAGGGGAAAGACAAGCATTCCGGGAGAAAAGAGGGCAAAACCCAAAAAAAACCAAAATTTCACTTGACAAGCCTGCTGCCCTTTGGCCAGAATGAGTCTAGTTTCGCTGCCTTCCCTAGAGCATGGGCGACTCACCGCGCGCCGGCGGATGAGGTTGGTAATAGTCGCAGGAGTGTTGATGGCATCCCCGCGCGAAGTGATGAACATTAAGGAGGCGTCAGACTACTTGGGGATTTCTCCCGATACCCTGTATCGCTACGTGTATAACGACCGGATTCCGGCATTCAAATTGGGCAATCGTTGGAAATTCAAAAAGGCGATCCTGGATCGGTGGATTGAGCGTAAGATCGTCCAGGGCAAAAATCGGCGGCGGAGAGCAAAGGGGTAGGAAAGCATGGCGCTTTTCGGCAAAAAGCGGAAGCCAGTGGTGGGTTTGGATATCGGCTCGAGCTCGGTCAAGGTGGTCGAGCTCAAGAAATCCCGGGAAAGCTACGAGTTGGTTAGCGTAGGGTTGGAACCCCTCTCCCCGGAAACGGTCGTGGACGGGGCCATCATCGATGCGCTGACGGTCTCTTCGGGCATTGACCGCATCTACACCTCGCAGAAGGTTAAGAACAAGAACGTCGCCACGTCGGTTTCGGGGCACTCGGTGATTATCAAGAAAGTCACGCTGCCCGCCCTGCCCGACGACGAGCTCTGGGACCAGGTTTATGCCGACCCCGGCCAGTACATTCCCTTTGACATTGCCGACGTCAGCTTGGACTATCAGGTGCTGGGCGCCAGCCCGACCGGCGACGCGCTGGAGGTGTTGCTGGTGGCGGTCAAGCGCGAAAAGATCAACAACTACCAGAGCGCGTTGATCGGGCGCACCCTGGCGTTGGTGGATGTGGACGCTTTTGCTTTGCAGAACGCTTTCGAGGTCAACTACGAGCCCGATCCCGACATGACCGTCGCCTTGCTCAACATCGGCGCCAGTGTGATGAACATCAACATCGTTCGCGGCGGCGCGCCGCTGTTCACCCGGGACGTCTCGGTCGGCGGCAACCAGTACACCGATGCGCTGCAGAAAGAGTTGGAGCTGAGTTTTGAAGATGCCGAGAACCTCAAGCGCGGGCAGGCGATGCCGGGCGTGAGCGAGGAGCAGAAGTCGGCGGTGCTGCGTTCGGTCTCCGAAATCCTGGTGCTGGAAATCCAGAAGACGTTTGACTTCTTCCGCGCCACCGCCGGGGCCGAACTCATTGCCCACCTCTACGCCGCCGGCGGTGCGGCGCGCACTCCGGGCTTGCTGGACATGTTGCGGGAGGAGTTCCAGATGCCGGTGGACGAACTCGATCCCTTCCGCCGCATCACCTACAACCCGGCAACATTTAGCGATGAGTACATTCAAGAAATCGCCCCACGGCTGTCCGTCTGTGTCGGCCTGGGCCTGAGGAGTTTTGACGAAGCATGATTCGCATTAACCTTTTGGGTCGGCCTCGTCCCAAGGTCAAGCGGCAGGTGGCCATTGCGGGTCGCCTGCAATTGATCCTTTTCGTCATCCCGGTGGGCCTGGCTGTGCTGGTGCTCGGCATCCACCACAATATGATTCAGAGAGACATCGAGACCCTTGAAAAGAGGATTGAAGAGAAGAACCGCGAGAAGCAGCAGATGGCGCAGTTACAGCAGGAAATTCAAGCCTTCGAGGCCGATCAGAGCTTGCTCCGGGGCCGCATTGAGGTGATCGAAGAGCTCAAGCGCAACCAGGCCGGTCCGGTTCGGATGTTGGAGGCGATCGGCAACACCGTCAGCATCGCCGAGACGCTGTGGCTGACCTCCTTGGGCGAACAGGCGGGCGGCAAGATTGAGTTCAAGGGACAGGCCGGCTCCATGAATGCCGTGGCCGACTTTATCACCAACTTGAGCCAGTCCGGTGTTTTCTCGAACGTCGAGCTGCAGGAGTCTGTTCAGAGGCCTGACAGCGATGGGTCCGTAAGCTTTGAGTTTACGCTGACGGCGGATTTTGCGCTGCCGGCACCGTCGGAGGCCTCGGAGGACAGCACGACCGCGGCCGCGGCCGGGGGAAGTTAGGGCAAAGGAGAGCGTATGGCTTTTCGGTTCAGCGAGCTGCCCTGGTACTACCAAGTGGCCCTTTTCTTTGTGGTCGCTGTGCTGGTGGTCTTGGCCGGGGAGATGCTTGACGTGCCGCCGCTGTTGCCGGTTAAAGGCGCCTTGAACGAGAAGGGTCGCCTGACCCAGACGCACGCCGCTCTGGTCGCGGAAGTGGCCAAGCTGCAGGCCGTGAAACAACAACACCAGGAGTTCCGGACTCGCTTGCAGGCGCTGCGAGACCAACTGGAGCGTTCCAAGACGTTCGTGCCCGAGGAAAAGCAGACCGCCAATTTCATGCGCGTGGTGCAGGGTTCTTCCATGAACGCCCGCGTGTCCGTCCGGCGGCTGACCGCCAGGCCGGTGGTGTACAAGGAGTTCTACGCCGAGATGCCTTTTGAGGTGGAACTGGACGGCGGTTACTACGACCTGAAGGAGTTCTTCCAGCGGTTGGGGAACACCACCCGCATTGTCAATGTGGCGAGCGTGCAACTGGGCGGCCTCGAGGGTCGCAGCGGCAAGTATGACTATGCTCCCGGGACGACCGTGGGAGGATCGTGCACGGTGACCACCTATTTTACTCCCTCGCCGGAAGAACTGGCGGCGGCGACCCCACCGGCGGGTCGCGGGCAGCCGCCTGCCCGGAGGTAGGGAAGAAGGAGCGAACCATGCGAAACCTGCTGGGTGACAACCTGGGTTGGAGGCGCGCTGGCGCGCTGCTGGCCGTCGCCGGCTTGTGGGTGGGTTTGTTGGGCTTGCCGGTCCAGGCGCAAGAGTCGGCGTCCAAGGCGGACCAAAAAACAAAGCGAAGCCGTCCACGCAAGCCGGTCAACCTGCGCGATCCCTTCCGGAGTTTGCTGGTGAGCCCTGAGGACATGATCAAGCAGGCGCTTCCCCCGGGAAAACGCGGCCTGGTGATCTCGCAACTGACGGTGGATGGGATTGTTGTTACACCCACCGCCCAGGTGGCCGTCGTCAATATGCGAGGCCGCAACCGCGCCTTTTTCCTGCGCGAGCGGGATGAGTTGTTCGATGGCTACGTCGCTGAAATCCGGGAAGACGGCGTAGTCTTTCGGGAGAGGGCCGCAGACGCTTTCGGTCGGAAGTATGA
Source organism: Candidatus Acidiferrales bacterium (assembly GCA_965247455.1). Classification (GTDB taxonomy): domain Bacteria; phylum Acidobacteriota; class Terriglobia; order Acidiferrales; family 2-02-FULL-67-57; genus JACZYA01. The sequence continues at coordinate 132,469 of CBDFHE010000018.1, read as the reverse complement.
GCGCAGGGTAGTAAAGCCATTAGCGACAGAAGCAACCGGGACCACCCGTTGAGGAGCAGAGCAATGATGCGGAAGCTGTGGAGCGGACTTTGGTCCGCCATCTTGTTGGCAGGACTCAGCACCATGGGACTGCGTGCTGCCGATGCCCCGGCTGCGCCGGGAAACCCCGTGCGTCTGCTGGCGGTGGCCCCGGCGGAGCAGCCTGCGGGCACCTCACTAGAAGTGCGCGCTTCCGGGCCGTTCACCTTTACCTCCTATCAGCCGCACGAGCGCCACTTGATCGTTGACCTGGCAGGAGTAGTGTCGGACGCGAGTGCGCAGCAGCAGGCCGACAGCTTGCCTTGGTTATCCGAATACCGTTTGCTGCCGTTCCGTAATACCGCCGGACGCCAGGTATTGCGCATGGACGTAAGCTTGAGTCGTGCGTGCGTCGTTGAACTTGCCCAGCTCACTCCGTCCGTGCTTACCCTCACCTGCCCCAGCTCGGCCAGCCCGCGCGCGGAGGCTCCGGCTGCTGTTCCGGCGGAACCTTCCGGCGCCGCCCCGGCCGCGGAGTCGGCGCCGCCAGTCTCTGACCATCCGGCCTGGGTACGCCGCGTGATTGTCCACCAGAAGGCGGAGGCCGTAATCGTGGATGTGGTGGCCAGCGTCGGGTTGGGTTATGAAATCCTGAAACTCGAAAACCCTCCCCGGTTGGTGTTCGACCTGCCCCAGAGCATCTTGGTGGCGCGGCGGCGCAAAGTTTCTGTGGATGGGTCTCCTGTGGTCGGTATCCGCGTGGCACAGTTCAAGGCCGATCCGCCCATCACTCGTTTGGTGGTCGATCTCACCAGGATGATTTCCTATCAGGTGAATACCACGCCCCAGGGGCTGCGCGTGGTTTTGTCGGAAGCGCTGGCGGCGGAATCGATGCCCGCCCGCGCGTGAATTGCCGCCGGTCGCACCGGTAGTCGCTGCTCCTCCTGCGCTCGAACCAGAAGGCGCACCGGCGACCCTCCAGTCTTCGCCCGCTGTGGTTGAACCGGCGCCCGCCGTTGCGGCTACGGCAGACGAAGCCTCCCCCAATGAGGTGGAAGCCGAGCCGCAGCCGGTCCTGCTGGCATCTCTGGCACCTACCGTAGCTTCACTACCGCCTGCTGCTGTTGCCGAATCGGTTACGCCGAAGCCGGCGCCAACGGTGGCTGGTCCGGAAGAACCGGTCGCTGCCGCTCTCGCGATGGCTTCACTGGCAACTCGTGCCCTCCAACAGGTGCCCTCGGGAGAGGGGGCGGAACCCTCCACGACTTACACCGGCGAGCCGATTTCCGTCAATCTCAAGGACGTTGATCTGAAGGACTTCTTCCGGCTTATCCACGAGATCAGCGGGTTGAACATCGTCTTGGACCCGAACGTAAGCGGCACCGTCACCCTGGCGCTGCTGGATGTCCCCTGGGACCAGGTGCTTGACCTGGTTTTGAAGAACAACGGGTTGGGCAGTACTCTGGAGGGGAACGTTTTACGGATCGCTACCCTGGAGACGCTCAGAAAAGAACAGCAGGATCTGGCGAGCTTGGCCAAGGCGCGAGAAGATGTCGTTGAACCCGTTACGGTCACGCGGCAGTTGAGCTACGCCAAGGCTGAGGACCTTGAGCCCACGCTCAAGCAGTTCCTTTCCGATCGAGGGGAGTTGATTCGAGACGATCGCACCAACACCCTGATCATTCGCGACATTCCCGAGATCATTCCGCAGCTGGACGGCTTGATTCAACAGTTGGACCGCAAATCCTTGCAGGTGGAGATTGAGGCCCGGGTGGTGAGCGCCAGCCGCGCCTTCACCCGCGAGATCGGTTCGCAGTTTGCTTTTTCCGGCAGCCGCTTCCGCGCTGACGGGACTCCTCAGAACGTAATCGGTGGCGATTTGGGGCCCAGCCCCCTGTCGACCACCTCGTTCCTGCCCCCGCTCATCGCCGCAGGAACCGATGGCCAGCAGCCGTTGAACACCAATCTCCGTGCCGTGGAGACCACCTCCACGCTGCTGTTCGGACATCGTTCACCCGCGTTTGCGCTCGACATCATCTTGAGCGCGGCCGAGAACCGCCAGATCGCCAAGGTGCTTTCGCGGCCGAGGGTGATTACGCAGAACAACATCCAGGCGCTGGTGTTGCAGGGAACCCGCATCCCGGTGCAGACCGTGGTCAACAACACCATCACCACTCAGTTCATTGACGTGGCGCTCAAACTTGAGGTCACCCCGCAGATTACGGCCGAAGGCACCGTGTTTCTCGACATCAACATTGAGAACACGGCCATCGACACCGGTATTGCTCGTATCAACGGCATCCCCGCCTTGCGGACGCAGCAGGAAACCACCCAGGTGTTGGTGTCGGACGGCGGCACAGTGGTGATTGGCGGCGTGATGATTACTGAGAGCGCCACCTCCATTGACCAGGTGTCGGCAGACCCAACATGCCGCTCCTGGGCAGCATTCCGGTTATCGGCTATCTCTTCAAGCGCAGCCGGGTGACGACCGGCACGCAGGAGTTGCTGTTCTTCATCACGCCGCGCATCCTGCAAAGCTAAGCAGCGGCAATCGCTTTCACGGAGGAGAGTCGGCACTCTCTTCCGTTTCGTTTTTCTGCGTAATCTAAATGTCTGGTCAAATTTTTCCTGCTCGGCTGGCGCGTCTCCGGCGCACTGCGCTGCGGCGCGCGGATGCCCTGGTGTTGACCCACCTGCCCAACTTGCTCTACCTGGTCGGATTTCGTGGCTCCAGCGGCGTCCTGGTGCTTACGCGGAGCCACTGTGTGTTCTTTACTCCTGGAATCTATCGCACCCAGGCACGGCAGGAGGTGGTCGGCGCTCAAATAAAAATCGTGGAGGGCGCCCCGCTCCCGGGGGCCGGTCGCTGGCTGGCCCGGAAGCGCCCCCGTCGGGTGGCCTACGAGGCCGACCACTTGAGCGCGGCAGGGTTCCACCAGCTCGCGCACATCCTGGGCGCGCGCGCGGAGCTGCAAGCAACCGAACTCAGTGTGGATCAGTTGCGCGCGGTCAAGGACGCCGACGAAATTGCGCGCATCCGAGCCAGCGTGGAGCTCACGGCGCGGGTCTTCGAAGAAATCTTGCCCTTTGTGCGCCCTGGAGTGCGCGAACTCGATTTGGCAGCGGAGATCGAATACCGCATGAAACAACATGGGGCTCGGGGCCAATCCTTTGAAACCATTGTGGCCTCGGGTGCTCGCTCTGCCCTGCCGCATGGCCGCGCCTCCCGCAAGCGCCTGCGCAAGAATGAGCTTGTCACGTTCGACCTGGGTGTTATACTCGCCGACTACTGTAGCGACATGACCCGCACTGTTTTCCTAGGTAAGCCCCCGGCCCAGGTGTTGCGCATCTACCGGGCGGTTCAGGACGCCTTGGCGGCGGCCCGGGAGGTTGTGCGGGCCGGGGTGGAGGCGAGCCGCTTGGACGCTGCTGCGCGACGCGTGCTGGCGAAGCGCGGCCTGGGTCGCTATTTTGTCCATGGCACCGGCCACGGGGTGGGAGTGGAAATCCACGAGGAACCCCGCCTCGGGCGTGGCAGCCCAGCTCGACTGAAAGCGGGAAACGTGATTACACTCGAGCCGGGTGTATACCTTCCGGGAGTGGGCGGCGTGCGGATTGAAGACGTAGTGGTGGTTCGGAAAACGGGTGCGGAAACCCTCACGCCGCTGGGAACGGAGTTGATCTGCTTGTGAAAAAGAAGACGCCCCGTAAAACCGGAAAGTCGCGCAAGCCCAACCCGGGCAGGGAGAATGCTCTTCCGCTGGAGCAGGTGCGCGAGCTGATCGACCTGCTGGAAGAGCGCGGGTTGGAAGAGTTTGAGTTCGAACGGGCAGGAGTCCGCATCCGCATCAAGCGCCGCGGGGCCGCCGGCGTGCCGCCCCCTGTGTTTGAAAGTTATGCCGCGCCAGAGCCGTCCGCGTCCACAGCCCCGGAGGGTGAAACGCCAAGCGAGGAGGCGCAGGTTCAGGCGGCGGCCGAGATGGGGGTGGCGGCGGAAGATGTGCACATCATCAAATCCCCCCTGGTGGGCACTCTCTATGCCGCTCCGCAACCGGACGCTCCGCCTTTCGTTCATTTGGGCGACACGGTCGAGGTCGGCCAGGTGCTCTGCGTCGTGGAAGCGATGAAGTTGATGAACGAAATCGAAGCCGACATAGCCGGCGAAATCGCCCGCATTTTCATCGAAAACGCCCAGCCGGTAGAGTACGGCGAACCGCTGTTCGCCATCCGGCCCGGCAAGAAATAGCTCATCGTTCAACCATACTTCTATGTTCGACAAGATTCTGATTGCCAATCGCGGCGAGATTGCCCTCCGCATCGTCTATGCCTGCAAGGAGCTGGGCATCAAGACGGTCGCTGTCTATTCCGAAGCTGACCGCAACGCGCTGCACGTCCGTTTTGCGGATGAAGCGGTTTGCATCGGCCCGCCCCGCTCTTCGGAAAGCTACCTGAACATTCCCCACGTCATCAGCGCCGCTGAGGTCACCAGCGCCGACGCCATGCACCCCGGCTATGGCTTCCTGGCGGAAAACGCCAACTTCGCCGAAGTCTGCGAGACCTCCGGCATCACCTTCATCGGGCCTTCGCCCGAAGTCATCCGCTTGATGGGGGAGAAGGATCGGGCGCGCCGCGAAATGACGGCGGTCGGTTTGCCGGTGGTGCCCGGTTCGGATGGCATCGTCGGGACGGAAGCAGAGGCGCGCTCGGCGGCTGCCGACATCGGTTACCCCTTGATGATCAAAGCTGCCGCCGGCGGTGGCGGGAAGGGCATGCGGGTGGTGTGGAAAGAGTCCGAGCTGCTGGCACAGTTTTCCACCGCGCAGAACGAGGCTCGCCAGGCTTTCGGCTCGTCCGACGTCTATATCGAAAAGTATGTCGCCCGCCCGCGCCACATTGAATTCCAGGTGCTGGGCGACAAGCACGGCCAAGTCACCCACCTGGGGGAACGCGAATGCTCGGTCCAGCGCCGTCACCAGAAGATCGTGGAGGAGTCGCCTTCGCCGGCTGTGACCGAAGAGATACGCCAGACCATGGGCGATGTGGTGATCAGAGCCATGAGCGCCATCGGCTACAGCAACGCCGGAACCATTGAATTCCTCATGGATGAAGAGGGCAATTTCTACTTCATCGAAATGAATACGCGCATCCAGGTGGAGCACCCTGTCACGGAGATGGTCACCGATGTCGATCTGGTCAAAGCGCAAATCCAGATCGCCGCCGGAGAACGGTTGGAGTCCATCGTCCCCCCAGGCCTGCGCCAGCGCGGCCATGCCATCGAATGCCGCATCGTGGCCGAAGACCCGGAGACGTTCCAACCCTCCGCCGGCCGCATCTCCGTCTTTCATACGCCCGGCGGCACGGGCGTGCGCGTGGATACCGCTGTCTATGCTGAGGCGGTCATCCCGCCTTACTACGACTCGCTCATTGCCAAGCTCATCACCCGCGGCAAGGACCGCCCGGAAGCCATCGCGCGCATGACGCGCGCCCTGGAGATGTTCGTGGTCGAGGGCATTCAGACTTCGGTTTCCACCCACCGCAAGATTCTGGCGGACCCGGACTTCCAGGCGGGGCGCTACGACACCCATTTTATGGAACGCTTTCGTCGCACCGGCGTTCCCGTTTAATATGGCGCGCCACCGGCCATGTTGCTTGTGCTACCTCGTTTCTACGCCGTAATTGACCGCTCGGTTCGGCCTGATCTTCCGCTTCAGGAGATAGCTCGCTTCCTCGCCGGGGCGGGGGTGCGACTTGTCCAGTTGCGCGCCAAGCAGGCGAGCGGCGGGGCACTGCTCGCCGAAGCAAAAGAGCTGCTCTCTCTTCTTCCGCAGGAAATTTCTCTCATCATTAATGACCGCGCCGATGTAGCGCAGCTCAGCCGGGCGGCGGGTGTGCATCTGGGCCAGGACGATTTGCCGGTGCCGGCGGCGCGTCGCCTGTTGGGGCCGGACAAGCTGATCGGCTTCTCGACCCACCGTGAAGAGCAAATTGAGGCGGTGGCTTCAGCGCCGGTGGACTATCTGGCGTTTGGTCCCATTTTCCCCACCGCCACCAAAGCAGACACCCAGCCTATGGTTGGTTGTGCCGGGTTGCGGGAGGTTCGTAAGCGCACCAGCAAGCCGCTGGTGGCCATCGGCGGCATCACACCGGCGAACGCCGCTCAGGTCATCGAGGCCGGCGCCGATTCGGTGGCCGTAATCAGCGCTTGGCTGGCGGCTGAAGACATCCCCGCCCGCCTGGAAGAGTTCCGCCGCGCGCTGGGCCGCCTCGACTGAAACCTGCCCGGTAGGTAATCCCGGATTACTTTCTGATTTCCTTTCGCAGCGCCGCCAGCTCGCCCCGGCAGCGTTTCCGGATTTCCGTCAGGGCTTTCTGGTCGTGCCGGCTGCGCCAGCTCGCCATTGCTTGAACCAGGAGATAGAAGCTGGCGCCACCGGCGATGAAGAAGATGGAGGCGAGGAAGGCTTGATCGCCACCCCAGAGGATGAAGAACATCATGCCGAGTACGCCGAACATAAAGAGAGCCGTAATCATCTTCCAGGAGAAGGAACGGAACCAGCGCTCCCGGTCGAGCACGGCCATGCGGGCGCGGTCTTCCGTCTCCTTCAAAGCAAGAAAGCGCGCCAACGGGGCAAGCTCCTTGCGTCGCTCCGCCAGTTCAGTCAGCAGGTCGGGCAACCGGCGAGCGCCGCCCTCCTCGGCCGCCAGCCAGTCGAGCAGGAGCCGACGGTCGTCCGGGTTCATGAATCTCGGTGGCGGAAGATGCGGACGAAGCAGAAGATATTGAGACCGATAACGAAGGTCCAGGTGATTCCCATGAAGATCCAGGCAGTGATGGTCATGCTGTTGCCTCCGCCGCGGCGGTGGATGCGCGCCGCCTCCAGGCTATGCCGATCAAAACCAGGAAGAAGATGGTGACGCCGATCACCATCGCCCGCGCCATCCAAATATGCCATGCGGTGTAGAGGACCGTCACCAGGATCGGAACCTCCTGCTCTACAGCAATGCCGGCAGCCTGGGGCGAGGGCTTCTCCTTGTACAGATACCCCCGGCCGCGCAGGTAACGCTCCAGCTGGGCGGGGTCCTCTGCGGATGCGAGCGAGCCGGTGGTGTTGAGGCGGGTGACCTGCACGGTGCCGTCGGCGCCCAAGTGCACCACCGCCTCCAGTGTTCCGTCCGCTTTCGCCTGCGTCGCCAGGTCTTTGAGCGACTGCTCGAATTCCTTGGCGAAAGCCGCATCGCCGCTGTCCACCCCGTCTTCCTGCGGTTCGAGCGTGCCGGCGTGCTGCGCCGGGTTGGCAATCCAGACAGACACCGTCGGCTTGGGAGTCAGTGTCTTGTCACGAATCACCGGCCCGTAGAGCCATCCGCCCAGGATGATCACCAGCGCCACCGGCGTGACGAAGGCGACCACAAACCTGAAGGTTCCGGCGTGAATCCGGAAGAGGGCGCCCCGGTTCAGTTCTTGCAATCCCCGGGTGGCGCCGAAAATCCAGGAGAAGATGATCACTTCAATCAGCGCGCAGACGGCCAGGCCCACCGTGCCGGCCCAGAAGTCGAGCTCGTCCAGGAAGCCGTACTTGTAGAAGAGGATGACCGGGATGACGCCCAGGGCCCAGAGGACGCCGAGCCACAAGGTCGCGCGGTTGCGGGTGGTTTTCAGCTCATCCTGGAAGAAGGCAAACACCGGTTGGGAGACCGCCACCGAAGAAGTGAAGGCAGCGAAGAAAAGCAGCAGGAACCAGATGGTCCCGAAGAAGGGCGCGTAGGGGAAGGAGCGCAAGATTTCCGGCATCGAGATCATTCCGATGCCGAAGGTGCCGCCCACGGCCACCCGTTCGATCGCCCCCGCGCCGAAGAAGACCGCGGCGGCGGGGATGGCAATCATGCTGCCGAAGATGACTTCAACGAACTCATTGGTAGCAGCGGTGGTGAGACCGGTCAAGGCGATGTCGTCGTCAGCCCGCACGTAGCTGGCGTAGGACTCGAGCGATCCGAACCCGATTGAGAGCGTGAAAAAGACTTGTCCGGCGGCGGCCATCCAGACGCCGAACTCGCCCAGCCGGCTGAAGTCGGGCGCCCAGAGAAAACTCAGGCCTTCCAGCGCGGTTCCCTCGCCCGAAAGCGTAAACACGCGCACCGCCATCAGAACGCAGAAGAGAAACAGCAGCGGGATGGCCACCTTGGCCAGGAGCTCGATCCCCTTGGCCACGCCCCGCGCAAGTACAAACAGGTTCAGGATCAGCGTGATCGCCATAAAGACCATGGCGGCGGTCAGTCCGGAGAAATACGAGTTGGAGGGCGCCTGGCCGAGAAACTCCAGGTAGTAGTTGCTCATGTGGACTGCGTGCCCGGGCGTGCTGAGGTAGTCGCCGGTAAAGGAGAACCAAGCGTAGCCCAGGCACCAGGCTTCGATGTAGGTGTAGTAGAGCACAAAGCAGAAAGGCAACGTCAAGCCCACCACGCCCACGTACTTGGCCAGCGGCGATGCCCACATGCGGTCGAACATGCCCGGCAGGCTGCCGTGGTTGTACTGCCCGCCGTGGCGGCCGATAGCCCAGGCCACCCACATCATCGGGATACCGAAGAGAAAGAAGCAGACCAGGTAGGGGATCATGAAGGCCCCGCCGCCGTTGTTGGCGGCTTGGCCGGGGAAGCGCAGCAGGTTCCCAATACCGATGGCGTTGCCCGCTGCGGCTAGAATCAGCCCGATGCGCGTGCCCCAAGCTTCTCGTTCGCTTGTTTGTGCCATTCGCGCCCCTTGGTCGCAAAAATCCCCCGCAGTCTATACGGAGTTGACCCAGCGGTGTCAAGAACTTGGTCGAAAGGGTAGTGTCTTAATTTGAGCGATGCGGAACTCGGCCCAAATCACACCGAGCCCTGCGGCCCTTCAGGGCGAGCCCCCGCCTGCCTACCGCAGGCAGGCCGCAGGGATTTTCGCTTCCCCCAGGCAGGGGCCTGGGGGCTCGGTGTGAAATTAAGACACTACCGTCGAAGGCCACCAGCAGGTTGTGCCTCCGGGGACAGCTCGCTGGCGGTCGGTGGGACGGCGGCGGGCTTCTTTCTGCCTGCACTGTTGCCTTTTTCTGCGGGCTGGATTCTCGTACACTGCAACCCATGAGAGGTGGGGCATGAAGGCGTGGATGCAGTGGGAGCGATGGCGCCCGCGCAGCCGGGTGGCCTGGGCCACGCTGGTGAGCCTGGCCGGCTATGGAGCAGCGCACCTGCTGAACTCCGGTGGCTTCCGATTCGTCTTCGGGCTGCTCTTGCTTATCTTTGGCTTCTACCTCAGCCTGCGGGTGCTGGGCTCCTTGCAACGGCGGTTGCTGTGGCGGCTCCGCAACCGATTGCTGGCCGTCTATGTTTTCACCGCCGTCATACCCATCCTGCTCATCCTGGGGATGGTCGGCCTGACCGCCTACATGCTCTACGGCCAACTGGCCGGTTACCTGATCGCCAGTGACCTGGAGTCGAAAGCCCAGCAGTTGGGCGCGGTCACCTCGCGGCTGAGCGCGCAGCTTGATGGCTATCCCCCGCCGGGCGTCATGGGAACGGCTGAACTCCTAAGTTTGCTTGAGCGCGAGTACGCCGGCATGCAGGCCGACTTTGGCGGTTTGGTGATCACTGTGGCCACAAGCCGCCAGCCCCTGGTTGTTCCCGGCGGGTCCGATTCCGTGGCCTGCACGCCCCACCCGCCCTGGGTGGCGGACAGCTTCCGGGGCGTGATCGCTTCCAACAATCGTTTGTATTTGCACTCCACCGCCTCGATTCCCAGTTGGAGCGGTTCCCACCTGTGCCTCACGGCTCCGATCAGCGAAGCGTTATTGGGGCAGGTGGGGAGAGGGGTCGGCCCGGTCAACCTGTACGTACTCGAAGAATCCAGCACGGGTCGTTTTGTGATCGGAGACCGCAAGTATGTCACGGTCGCCCGCATCGAGTCGGCAGGAGAGGAGTTGCCGCCGCAGCAGTATTTCTTCGACCCGCTTTTTACCGGCGCTTCCAAATTCAATGTCGTGCGGTGGGACGCCCAGTCGCAACAGCGGGCGGAACTCCCCGTCTTGCTTTCGATCAGGACTCGCCCCTCTGGTCTGAACCAGCGCATTTTTGCTCCGATGGGGGAAGTAGCTCAAGCCTACCTCACGGTGTTGTTCATCATCGGGATGCTTTTCTTGCTCCTGCAGGTGGTGTCGCTGGTCACCGGAGTTCGCCTGACCCGCAGCATCACTCTGGCTGTCCATGACCTTTACGGGGCACCCAGCGGGTGCAGGCGGGGGATTTTTCCGTGCGCGTTCCGCGCCGGCGGGACGACCAGTTGGGAGCGTTGGGTGAGTCCTTCAATCAGATGGCGGGCTCCATCGAGCAGCTGATCGAGGAATCCAAGCAACGGCAACGGCTGGAAAACGAGTTGGAAATCGCCCGCCAGGTGCAGGAGCAGCTTTTTCCGCGCTCACTCCCCGAGCTCAAGACACTGGAGTTGCGCGGCCGCTGCCTGGCGGCGCGCACGGTCAGCGGCGACTACTATGACTACGGCTTGACCGAGCCGGACAAGCTCATCCTGGCGATCGGCGACATCAGCGGCAAAAGCATCTCCGCCGCCCTGTTGATGGCGACCATTCAAGCCATTCTACGCAGTCAGGTGTACGCCAGCCAGCTGATGGGGCAACTCGGCCAGCTCAACATGGCTGAGCTGGCCACGCGGGTCAACTGCCAGTTGTGCGCCACCACCAGTGTGGAGAAGTATTCCACCCTTTTTGTCGGGCTTTACGATGACAACTCTCGGCAGCTCACCTACACCAATGCCGGGCACCTCCCGCCTCTGGTCGTCGGGCCGGGGCGCTCCGAAGAGCTCACCGAAGGCGGGCCGGTGGTGGGTGTCTTTTCCAACCTGCACTACGATGAGGCCACGGTTGTGCTGCGGCCGGGCGACTGGCTGGTGGCCTTTACTGACGGGCTGACGGAAGTGGAGAATTCTTACGAGGAGGAATACGGCAGCGGACGGCTGACGAAGTTCATCCAGCGGCGGGTCCAGCGGGCCAGTCCGGAAAGTTTGATTGAAGATGTTCTGGCAGAGGTAGAGGAGTGGTCGCCCGGCATCGAGCAGAGCGACGACCGCACTATGTTGGTGGCCCGCGCTCGCTGAGGCTGGGCGACTTTGGTGTATACTGCGAATTCGGCGGTGAGAAGTTCGATTCACAAACTTCACAGGGTGAAACAGGAGCGCAGCGGGTGCCACTGGCCAATCGTGTAGCTTTGGTCACCGGGGCGTCTCGAGGCCTGGGGAAGGGGATTGCGCTGGCGCTGGCGGCGGAGGGCATGCGCATCGCGCTCTGCTACCGCACCAAGCAGACGGTCGCCAAGAAAGTCGCCCGCCAGATTCAGGCGCGGGGCGCCGAAGTTCTCGTGCAGCAGGCCGACGTGACGGTGCCGGCACAGGTGGAGAAGCTGGTCAAGGGCACGCTCAAGCATTTTGGCCGCATCGACGTTCTTATCAACAACGTGGGAGCATTTGGCTGGCGGCCGGGGACGAATGGGAGCGGATTCTGGCCTCGAATCTTTTCAGCGCTTTCTACATGAGCAAGCAGGTGCTTCCGGTGATGCGCAAGCAGCGCTGGGGCCGGATTGTCAATCTGGGCGCTGCCGGCGCCGAGCGCGCTTTCGGACAGGCGAAGATTTCCGCCTATGCGGCCGCCAAGGCGGCCGTGGTGGCCTTCAGCCGGTCGCTGGCCATCGAAGAAGCCCGGCACGGGATCACCGTCAACGTCGTCAGCCCCTCCAACGTCGATGACCAGGAGCTGACCCTGGAGGAGGCGCGGCGCATCCGCGATGCGCGCTTTCCCGTCGGCCGGCCGCCGACGGCGGACGACGTGGCAGCCGCCATCAAGTTCTTCATCTTGGACCAAGCCGGCTACACCACCGGCCAAGTGCTGACGGTCAGTGGGGGCTGGATGCTCTGAGCGGATGTGCCGCTCAACCCTGCCTGCCATGAAAATTCTTACCGCAAAGCAGATGCGCCGCATCGATGGGCTCACCTCTGAGCGTTCCGGTATTCCCAGCTTGACCTTGATGGAGAATGCCGGCCGGCAGGTGGCGGACTTTTTGCTCGATCATTTTCCCGTCTCCGGCAGCATCACGGTGCTGTGCGGCAAAGGGAACAATGGCGGCGACGGATTGGTCGCTGCCCGGTATCTCTTGCAGCGGGGCCAGAAGGTCAAAGTCGCCCTGCTGGCTGATGCCGCCGACCTCAAAGGCGATGCGCGCGCCAATTACGACGACTACCTGCAGACGGGCGGAACGGTGGAGACTCTGGCGAAGGCGAAGCAGTGGGAGGCCAAGCGGGCCGAGCTGCTGGACTGCTCCGTTCTGGTGGATGGTTTACTCGGGACCGGCTTGGCTGGGCCGGCGCAGGGTTTTCTGGCTCAGGTTATTTCCGACATCAATGCTCACCGCAGCCGTTACCGCATCCTGGCCGTGGACATTCCTTCCGGGTTACCCTCCGACGGTGGCGAGCCTGCGAGGGAGTCGGTGCAGGCGGACGCCACCCTCACCTTCACGGCGCCCAAACACGGCCACGTCTTTCCGCCCAATTGCACGCAGGTGGGAACATTGGCGGTCGCGCCCATCGGGACGCAACCGGAATTGTACGCCGGTGATCCCGACCTGTTTCTCAACTTGATTACCGCCCGGCAGTTTGCGCGCTTGCGGTTGCGCCGGAGCCCCACAGTGCACAAAGGAAGTTTTGGTCATGCTCTGCTGGTGGCGGGATCGCGCGGCAAGTCCGGAGCAGCGGCGCTGGCAGGGAAAGCAGCCTTGCGGATGGGCGCCGGCTTGGTGACGGTCGCCACGCCGGCCGGTGCGTTGCCGCTGGTGGCCACGCCTGTACCGGAGATTATGACCGCACCGCTGGTTGAAACCGAGAGCGGGGCTATCTCCGACCGGACGCTCGACTACGGCCGCTTCGCCAAGCTGGCGGAAGGCAAGACGGTGTTGGCGTTGGGGCCGGGCCTGGGGACACATCCTGAGACCATTAAATTCGTTCGGGCGGTGCTGGAGCAGTTCGATCTGCCTCTGGTGCTGGACGCCGACGCGCTCAATGCGCTGGTGGGCCAGCTTGAGGTGCTGCGCGGTCGCCGCAGCAAGATTCTGGTGCTCACGCCTCATCCGGGGGAATTTGCTCGCCTGCTGGGTACCACCGGCGCTGAAGTGCAGCGTCAGCGAGTGGAGGTGGTGCAAAGATTCGCCCGCGAGTATGCGGCCTTTGTTATCCTCAAGGGTTATCGGACGCTGGTGGCGACGCCGGAAGGGCAGGTGTACGTGAATCCCACCGGCGGGGCCGGCTTGGCCAAAGGCGGGGCGGGCGACGTGCTCACCGGGCTGGTGGCGGGGGCGCTGGCGGAGTTTGCTTCTGCCCCGGCGGCGGACGTCCTCGCCCTGGCCGTATTTTTGCATGGCTGGGCGGGCGATTTGGCGACGGCGGAGAAGGGCGAGCAAGCAGTGCTGGCCTCGGACGTAATAGAATCGGTGCCCCAGGCCTGGCGCGCGCTGCGGGAAAAGATTGAAGGTGACGATCCAGGAAGTTACTACGTCCTCCCCTGAGGAGACGTTGGCCCTGGGCCGGCGGTTGGCGGCTGAGTTGGAGGCGCCCGCGCTGGTCTTGCTCTACGGCGAGCTGGGGGCGGGCAAGACGACGTTGGTCAAGGGGATCGTCAGCGGGTTGGGCGTGGCGAACGAGGAGGAGGTAACCAGTCCGTCCTTTGTCTTCGTCCACGCCTACCACAACCATCGCCGTGTCTATCATGTGGATTTGTACCGGATTGAGCAGGCAACCGAGTTGGAAACGCTGGGCCTGGACGATCTGCTGGCCGAGCAAGCAGTGGTGCTGGTGGAATGGGCGGAGCGGCTCCGCTTGCCGGCGCTGCGACCGGCGCTGCGCATCCATCTCCGGGCGCAGGGCGAGGAGCAGAGGTGCATACGGGTGGAACGTGAGTGATGAGCGCAATGACAAAATGACCAAATGACCAAGAGCCGATCCCTAATCCGTGCGGGTGCGTGCTTGTTGGTGGGCTTGAGCTTGGCCGCCTGCGGCAAAGTTCCCCCGACCTATTACTACACCGTTCGGTACCAGGGTCCCAACTCGCCCGCTGCCGCGGTGTTGGAGGCCCGGTTGGGGGTGGCGGTTCCGGAGGCGGAACATCTGCTGCGGCAGGATCGGATTGTGTACTTCATCGGCGACAGTGAATTGAACTACTGCCAGTACCACCGCTGGGCGGAGGCACCTACCTTCATGGCGCAGTCGCTGCTCCTGCGGCAGTTGCGGGGCGCGCGCTTGTTCTCTTCGATTGTTCCCTATCGCGCACAGAAGGGGCTGGACTACGTCCTGCGCGGACGGTTGCTGGCCTTGGAAGAGGTGGACAACGGGCCGAGCAACATCATCGCGCGCTTCGGCCTGGGGCTGGAGCTGGTGCGGCAGGAGGACGGTCAGGTGGTGTGGAGCGGACGCGCGCAGCGGGAGCGGAGCGTGGCCAGCAAGACGGTGGGTGCGGTGGTGGAAGCCTTGAATGGTTGCGTGGCAGAGGTTTTGGATCAACTGAGCGGATCGCTGCGGGAGGCCGTGATGCAATTGCAACCAACCCCGGCAGCGGCCGAGGAGGGCAGGGAGTGAAGGAGTCAGGCGTGAGCGAATGGGCACTCATCCTCGGAGCCTCAAGCGGCTTCGGGGAAGCGACCGCAATCGAGTTGGCGCGCGTGGGGATGAACATCTTCGGCGTGCACCTCGACCGCAAGGCTGCTATGCCGCATGTGGAGGAGGTGCTGGGCCGCATCCGGGCGCAGGGCCGCGAGGCCGTGTTTTTCAATACCAACGCCGCCGACCCGGACAAGCGCCGGGAAGTGCTGGAGCAGATCGAGAGCAAGCTGAAAGAATCAGGCGGTGTGGTGCGGGTGCTGCTTCATTCGCTGGCGTTCGGCACGCTCAAGTTCTTGGTGGCAGAAAGCGAAAAGGATGAGATGGGACGGGCGCAGATGGACATGACTTTGGACGTGATGGGCCACAGCCTGGTGTATTGGGTTCAAGGGCTGGTGCAGCGCAAGCTGATGCGGGAAGGGGGGCGCATCTACGCCATGACCAGCTCGGGCGGCACCCGCGTGCTGCCCAGTTATGGCGCGGTCTCAGCCGCCAAAGCCGCGCTCGAATCCCACATCCGCCAGTTGGCGATGGAGCTGGCGCCGCACGGGATTACCGCCAACGCCGTCCGCGCCGGCGTCACCGACACGCCTGCCCTGCGCAAGATCCCCGGCAATGAAAAATTGATCGAGGGCGCCCGGCAACGTAACCCCCACCAGCGTCTCACCACTACAACTGACGTGGCCAAGGCAATTGCCGTGCTCTCCCATCCGGACACCTACTGGATAACGGGAAATGTAATCGGAGTGGACGGGGGCGAGGATATTGTGGGCTAGTGCCGTTCCAACTTATTGAACCTGTTCAGATGACGCCTACGGCATAGGCTCGCCCTGTGGCTCACCCCGTACGAGCTTGCTGGTACGACGCTCACAGGGGTACTCTCAAATAGTTGGAACGGCACTAGTCCATGCCCAGCACAGCTTTGAGCAACAGGTAGCCTTGTACGAGAAAGGTAAGAAGCAGAATCGCCGCTGCCAGGCGAAAAATGATTTTCCGCACCACTGCCGCAGTCAGGAGTTGAGGGGCAGGCAGGGTGCTGCCGTGCACCGCGCACAGGTCCGCGTCGGGCTCGGCTTCGCGGGTGCACAGTCGTCCGCGTTTGTCCAGATGCAGGCAGCGGCCCACGCGATTTCCTCCCTCTTCGTCGCTAGGCTACCACAAAGGCGGTCGCGCACGAACCCACGGGAGAGCCGTCGGCGGTGGTTGGGCTGGCGGCGATTCTGCTATATACTGTAGCCAACAGGCGGCCGATGCGTATTTATGGCGACTCCAAACCGAACAGCTTCAGCGGCTAGCCGCACTCTGCAAGCGTACTCGCCTGCGCTGGTGTTCACCCGCCTAGCGGTGGGGGTGGACAACATCCGGCATGACGTGTTTCTTAGTCCACGCTGGCGCGAGCAGGCGGGCCAATTCTTATTTGAACAGATCTTGCACCATGCTCAGCCGCATCTGGGCGACCTGTACCGCAGCGACGCCCGCGCCCGTAGTGCCAGCCAGAGCCAGTTCAAGCTCTTGCTGGTTAAGCTTCTGCAGGAAGCCCTGACCCAGGCGAAAGAGAACAACAATATTGAGATCGACCTGCTGGCACGGTTGGCTCTCTACCGGTGGCTGTCGGCTGAGGTGCTCCGCCAGTTCAGTGAACTGGCGCTGGCCTGCAAGGAGCGAGTGGACAAGAAAAGCACACTGCACACTCAGAGCAACATGCATGCATTCCTGCTCCGGTCACGCATCACCGAGTACCAATCCAGTAAGCGGGCCATTCTGCGAGAGGTAGGCGAGTCGCTGTACCAGATTTTCGAGGAGTTGGAAGAGACCCGGTTGCGGACGGCGCGAGCAGCGTTGTTCGGGTCGGAGTTCTTCGACTTCTACCGGGTGGTGCGCAACCGCCAGGTGTTTTTGGAAAACCCGAACGATGCGGTGGTCAACCTGGAACACTACGTGATGCTCGGCCAATACGCGCGCGACCCGGATTATGAAGAAGGAGTACAGGATCTACTGGCAGCATTGCTCCGCGAGCAGGGCCCAGCCCCACCGGAAGCGGACGAGGATGAGTTGCTTCGCTTGGAGGAGCGGGCTGATCAATTGCAGGAGGTTAATCAACGCCTGCGCGAACTGGAGTGGGAGTTAGGGGAACTGGCCCAGCCGGAGAGCAAAGGCCGGCGGGCCCTGGGTTGGTTAAGCGGGCGCTCGGAGGGGGAGAGCAGCCGGTCGGCGCTGGAGCGCGAGCTCAAGTCGCTTCAACCCCAGCGACAGCGGCTCAGTCGCGAAGTGGAGGAGTTGGAGCAAAAGCTCGGGTTTCTTCGGCAGACGCGGGAAGGCCGCGTGAGCGAAGTGCTGGCCAATCCCGGCAACGCTGAGTACTTGTTCGGAGGCGTGGCGGCCACCGGGGTGCCGGTTCGGCGAACCTCGCAGCAGGATGCGCTGCTGCGCCGGCTCTACCAGCGATTGGAGCGCGCCGGGGTCCTGAAGTACATCCTGGGCAGCTATCACCTCAAGTCGGTGTACAAGAACTTTTGCCCCCCGCTCAACCCGCAGCAACTCAAGCGCGCGGTGGTGGACCGGAAAGCGTGGGAAGAGCTGGAAACGCTGATGGACCAGTTCCCGGCTCGTAACTTCCCGGTGGAAAAGCTGGAGGAGGTTGCTCGGAGATTGCGGCGCATCCCGCGCACCGACGCGGAAGCCATCCTGGTGCGCTTTGCGCGCGACCTGATGAACTTGCGCCGGGACTTCCTGCACCTGCGGGTCATGAACTCTTTGATGGAGAAGGTTCACCTGCTTTCCGACGAGCGAACCCGCCAAGTCTCTCGCATGAACGGTACCCTCTACGAGTTCGTCTTGCCAGAGGAGCGGGAAGCCGGCGAAGAGCGCGTGCTGTCGCACGTGATCATCAAGGCCGACATCCGCGAGTCCACCCGCATCACCGAGGAGCTGCTGCAGCGGAGCCTGAACCCGGCGACGCATTTCAGCTCCAACTTCTTCGAGCCGGTGCGCAAGCTGATGGCGCGGTACGACGCCAGCAAGATTTTCCTGGAAGGCGATGCCCTGATTATGGGTATTTTCGAGACCGAATCCAACCGCGCGTCGCAGCGGCCGGTAGCCAAGGCTTGCCTGTTGGCCAAAGAGGTCATCCAAGTGTGCCAGGCTTACAACCAGCGCGCGCGCGCCAATGACTTGCCCATCCTGGAGCTGGGCTTGGGCGTGGCCCACCATGAGGCCGCGCCCCATTACTGGACGGACGGGGAGTCGCGCATCATGATCTCCCCGGCGCTGAACCTCTCCGACCGTCTTTCCAGTTGTACCCGCAGGGCCCGGCGGCTGCTGGCCGAGGCCAGTTCTCCTTTCAACGTATTTCTGTTTCAAGGCTACCCCGCCGGTGGGGGTGCCGACGAGGAGGAAGAGTTTTTGGTCCGGTTCAACGTGATGGGGGTGGAGTTGAGCGCGGCCGGGTTCCAGAAGCTGCAGCAGGAGATTTCCCTTACCAGCGCGGAGGCCGCCGAGGAGATTCTGGGCGAGCGGCGCAAGATCACCCTCCACTACGGCATCGTCCCCATCGGGGAGGGGTTCGAGAAACTCATCGTGCGCGAAGCGCCCGTGCTTCGTCTCCAGCTTCCCGCGCAGAAGGTTGCCGGTGTGACCGAATACTCTTATTACGAAGTGTGCGTTGACCCGAAGCTGTACCAGAAGTTCCCCGCCGCCTCGGCCTAGTTTTCTCCTGGGGTATAATTGCTTTTCCGGTGGAGGGGTGCAGGGTCCGGTGATTCTCCCGGCCTTCAAAGCCGGTGGTCCTTCGGCGTACGTCGGGGGACGATGGGTTCGACTCCCATACCCTTCCGCCACCGTTTCCGATGGCGCGGCGCAAACGAAAAAAGCGTGTTTATGACTCTGCCGGGCAGGCGCGCCGGCTGGCGCGGGCCGTGATTGGCGCGCCGCCGCCCGAGCGCGTAGTTCCCTCCAAGAAGAAAAAACCTCCCAAGCACAAGAAGCGCGAGCTGGAAAAAGCCTCCGAAGGCTGGCTCTGAAGAAAAGTTCGCCCGCGATTCTGCGCCCAGCTCTCAGGAAGGCAGAAGAATCCCCGCCGGGGATTAGTTCTTCGACCCTCAACCGGGCTTGTATTCGGGGACGGTATCGGTGGGCTGGAAGACGGTGATGACGTTTCCTGCACGTTGTCCGAATTCAGCCGCCGCGGTTTCCAGCGCTTTCCGCTCGAAGCCCACCGCGGAAACCTGAATCTTGCCGTCGGGCTGTATCAAGAACAGGGTGGGGACGTTGGTCAGGCCGTACTGGTTCGAGACCGTGTAGCCCTCCTGGTCGAGCAGCAGAGGGAAGGTGCAGCCCTGTTCGCGGGCAAAGTCGCGGGTGTCGCGGGCATCGTCCTGGGAGATGCTCCAGACGCGCGCGTTCCCGGTGCCGCTGAGTCCTTGGTGGATGCGCTCCAGGAAGGGAAAGGTGAAATGGCAGACCGGGCAGCTCTCTTTGAAGAAAGCCAGTAGCACCGGCCCGCGCTGGAGAGCTTCAGCCAGCGAATGCGTTTTTCCCTCCACGTCTTTGAGCGCGAAAGTCGGCGCTGGCGCGCCCGCCTCCAATGCCTGCATGGAACCGCCTCCGGTGAACAATTTTGACAACCAGCCAAGAGCCATGTTGCCCGCCCTCCAGTGCCAATTCTAACAGATCGAACTTTCGCCGGCAGAGTTTAGCGGCGACGCCCCAGCTTTTTCAGCAATTCCCAGACGGCAATCAGCAGCGGGTCATAGACGGGCCCGAAGGGCGGGGCGTAGCCCAAGTCAAGGTGGACGAATTCCGCGAGAGTCATGCGGGCGGTCAAGGCGGTGGCCACCACGTCCACCCGGCGGGCGGCGCCTTCTTCGCCCGTGAGTTGCGCGCCCAGCAAGCGGCCGCTGCTGCGATCGGCCACCAGCTTGGCGCGCAGCGGCTTGCCGTGGAGATACTTGGCCTGCGAAAAACTGTTCACGGTGACCGCCTCCACGGAAAAACCGGCCGCGCGCGCGGAGGCGACGCTGAGCCCGGTCTTGGCGACTTCCAATTCAAACACCTTGGTCACCAGGGTGCCGACGATGCCGGGGAAGGTGGCGTTCCCCCCGGCGGCGTTTTCGCCCGCCACCCGGCCCTGCTTGTTGGCGGTGGTGCCAAGAGGCATGTAAGTGGGCGCGTTGCTGACCAGGTGGAGGGTCTCCACGCAATCGCCCGCGGCGTAGATGCTGGGGGCGTTGGTCTGCTGGCGGTCGTCGGTACGGATGGCGCCACTGGAACCGAGCAGAACTCCCGCTTGCGCCGCCAGTTCGGCCCGGGGAACCAAGCCGGTGGCCACTACGATGACATTGGCGGGGAGAACGCTGCGAGAGTTGTGGACCACGGTGAGTGAGCCGTCCGGGGCCGGCTCGATGGAGTTGACCGCAGCTTTGAGTTGAACGCGGACGCCGTGGGCGGCCAGCCGCTCGCTCACCTGCTCTACGATTTCCGGCTCCATGTCTTCCAGCAGATTTTCGGAGCGCTCCAGCACGGTCACGTCCAGTTGGCGGCGACGCAGAGCTTCAGCTGCTTCCAGCCCGATGTAACCGCCGCCGATGACGACGCCGCGCCGGGGACGTTGCTCATCGAGGAAGCGGCGCAGTTCTAGGGCCGAGGCAAGATTGTTGCAGGTAAAAACTCCTGGACGGTCGGCGCCGGGAATGGACTGGGAAGGAGCACCGCCGGTGGTGATGACCAGCTTGTCGTATTTCAGAGGGAAAAGCTCCGAGCCGCGACGGGCGCGGACGATTTTCTGGGCCGTTACAATCTCCACTGCTTCGTGTCCGGTGCGCACGTCGAGCCCGCGCTCGGCCCGCAGACGCTCCGGGGTGAAAACGATCAGGTCTTCGGGGCGGGGGACGACGCCGGAAACCAGAAAGGTGAGCCCGCAGGCGCCGTAGGAGACATGGTCGCCCTTTTCGAGCACCACAACTTCCATTTGAGGGCTGAGGCGACGGGCGCGGCTGGCCGCGCTCATCCCCGCCGCTACTCCGCCAATTACTACCAGCCGCTCAGGCGCCATGGGGTCCCTTTTGTCTCGGATGTGCTTACTGAATCGAGAGCGACCATCTTAGCCGATGCCGCAGGCAGGGAGAAGCGAATGAAAAGCCGACGAAGAATCCGCCGCGGCGGATTCTTCGCCGCTACTTCTGCCTGCTTGTGGTAGCGGCGATGAACCCGTCTTGCCCCACCTGCCAAAATCTCTCGTCCGGAAGAGGTGCGGAGTTCACCCCGCCAACGGCGGGGCACCCGCATCATCGGCTCAGCCTCAGCGCAGGGCGGGCCGCCGTGGGGTCGCTTACCCACGGGCAGAAGCCCGTGGGCTGAACGTGCAGGGGTTTACCTTGTGCCCGTGGGCTAGTGAATGTGCTTGGACTTGCGGTTGAGGTAGTCGAGCAGCAGGTACTGTCCCAGGTTGTAGGGAGTGGTGAAGTAGGCTTTGCCGCGGGCAATCTCGCAAACCTTGTGGACGAAGTGCACCAGGGTGTAGTCGCTGGCCAGCATGAAGGTGTTGATCATGATGCCGGAGCGGCGGCAGCGGGCCACTTCCTTCAGGGTTTTGTCCACCACCAGCGGGTCGAGCCCGAAGGCATTTTTGTAGATGCGGCCGTCTTCCAGCGTCAGGGCGGAGGGCTTGCCGTCGGTGATCATGATGATCTGGCGCATGTCTTTGTTTTCGTAGCTGAGCAAGCGGCGGGCCAGGCGAAGCCCTTCGCGGGTGTTGGTGTAGTAGGGGCCCACCTGCGCGCGGGCCAACTGCCTCAGCGGCAGCACTTCGGCGGAATCGTGGAACAACACCAGGTGGAGCGAGTCGCCGGGGTATTGGGTGTGGATGAGGTGGGCGAGCGCCAGGGCGACTTTCTTGGCGGGGGTGAAGCGGTCTTCGCCGTAGAAAATCATGCTGTGGCTGCAATCGAGCATCAGGACGGTGGCGCAGGAACTTTGGTACTCGGACTGGTGGACGTAGAGGTCGCGGTAGTCGAGGTCGAGCGGGAAGGCCAGGCTGCCGGTGCCGGCGGGCTGCCCCACCGTGGGCGAAGCCAGGTTGCGCTTGATGCTGGCGCTGAGGGTGGCGGTGATGTCGAGGTTGAGGTGGTCGCCGAACTCGTAGAGCTTGGGCGCGCCCGCCACTTCCACGCCGGTGGCCAGTTCTTTGGTGTCGTGGCGGCCGAAGCTGGCCCTGCCCAGCGAGCCCAGCAAGTCCTTCAACTGCTTGTAGCCCAGGAAGTCCAGGCCTTTGTCGGTCAGCTCAAAGCGGGCCTGTTGCCGGCTTTGGTCCTCGCCCAGTTGTCCGGTGCCGGGCTGGGGCGGTGGGGGCTGGTCAACGCGAATGTAGCCTTCCTCGGCCATGCGCTCGATCAGGTTCTGGAGTAATTGGTTCAAGAGTTCGTCGGCCTGCTCGGGGTTCTCTTCCATCTGCCGGCACAGCTCGGGCGGAATCATGTTATTGGATTCCAGCGCTTCCAGCACCGCCTGGCGAAGCTGTTCCATCGTGCGCTCAAAGTCCATTTCGTGGAAGCCGTAGTGCTGCGCTTCAAAGCCGCTTTGCAGGAGGAAGTCCGAGAGCTTTGACATCAACTGGTCGAGGTCGATGGCGTCGGCCTCGGTGCCGGTATAGCGAGAGTAGCGAGTGGAGCGCATGCGGCGGCCTCACTGGTAGGAGCGGCGGGGGCGGGGCACAGGCTGGCGCGGCTCGGGTTCCGGCCGCAGGGGCGCTTCGGCATAGAAGCCGCGCTCTTCGCTGCGGTTAATCTTGCGATGGGCGTACAGCCCTTCCAGCACAAACTCGCAGCCGGCTACCAGCAGGCCCGGCTTGTCCTTGGGCTTGAAGCCTAGGTGGCTGGTGCTTTCCACCAGGCCTTGAATCTTGCGCAACTGTTTCAGCAGCTCTTCCGACCGGGCTTCTTCGGAGAGCTTGAGCGCGCCGCCCAATTCAAAATACTGCACAAGCTGTTGGAGCGAGTTGTGGTCGAAATACTGTTCGAAGACTGTGGCGATGGCGGCGCGGATGAGCTCGTGGGCGACCTGTTCGGCGCCGCGCAGCTCTCCTTCGTATTCGAGCTCGAACTTGCCGGTCAGCGCCGTCAGGGCGGCGTAGATGTCGCCTATGCGCGGGACAATATGCTTCTCGCGGGCGCGCAGGCAGCGGCGCTCGGCGTTGCTGACCACGTTTTCGATCGCGCTGATGGGCATGCGCTGGCTGACGCCCGAGCGTTTGTCGATCTTTTTGTTCTTGCGCGCCTGGAAAGCGATTTCCTCCACGATGTCGGTGACAAACGTCGGCAGCGTGAGCGGGCGGGCGCCGTCGCGCTTCAACCAAGCTTCCTGTTGGGTAATCGCAATCCCTTCCGGGCGGGTCATGGGGTAGTGGGTGCGGATTTCCGAGCCGATACGGTCTTTGAGGGGAGTGATGATTTTGCCGCGGGCGGTGTAGTCCTCCGGGTTGGCGGTGAACACCAGGAAGACGTCCAGGGGCAGGCGGACGGGGTAGCCTTTGATCTGGATGTCGCCCTCCTGCATGATGTTGAAGAGGCCGACCTGAATCTTGGCGGCCAGGTCGGGGAGCTCGTTGAGGGCGAAGATGCCGCGGTTGGCGCGCGGCAGCAGGCCGTAGTGAATGGTGAGCTCGTCGGAGAGCGCCAGGCCGCCGCGGGCGGCTTTGATGGGGTCAATGTCGCCGATGATGTCGGCAATGGTCACGTCGGGGGTGGCGAGCTTCTCCACGTAGCGCAGCTCGCGGGGCAGGTAGGCAATCGGAGTTTGGTCGCCCTTCTCCTCCACCAGCAGCCGGCAGGCGCGGCAGAGCGGGTGGTAGGGGTTGTCGTTGATTTCGCAGCCGGCGATCACCGGAATCTCTTGGTCGAGAAAATTCAGCAGAGCGCGCAGCAGGCGGCTCTTGGCTTGCCCGCGCAGGCCGAGCAGGATGAAGTTGTGCTTGGAGAGGATGGCGTTCACCACCTGCGGGGTGACGCTGTCTTCGAAGCCGATGATGCCGGGGAAGAGCTCCTGCCCGTGGTCGAGCCGGGCCAGGACGTTTTCGCGCATCTCGTCCCGGACGCTGCGGCTGGCGTATCGTTCCGGCGCGAATTCGCTTGCGCGCAACTCCCCCAGCGTTTGTGGTTTGTTCATGGCAGGCCCCTGTGGCGCTCGGTACGTACGACCTCGCTACTAATCTATCATAGTCGAAGGCTCGCGGTCTGTGATGCCCCTTTTTCTTTAGATGCTCTTTGGTCTGTGGAGTGCCTTGGCTATTTTTACCGGAGCAGACAGGTGACTTTGGTATAAGAAAGACTTTTGGACGTTGACACCAAGGCCACCAGACAAATAAAAAGGGTCTGGGCCGGGATTGCCAAGTCCGCGCAGGAGGGGTGATGAAACTAAGCAACCAAGTTGCTGTGATTACCGGAGCGTCAGAGGGAATCGGCGCCGCTATCGCCCGCCGGTTTGCCCGTGAAGGGGCGCGGGTGGTGTTGGCGGCGCGCTCAGAAGAGAAGTTGAAAGCGTTGGCGGAGGAGTTGGGAAGCGAGCGAGCCCTGGCGGTGCCGACGGACGTGACCGATGCCGAGCAGGTGAAGCGTTTAATGGCGCGCACGCGGGAGCACTTCGGTGGGTTGGACATCCTGGTGAACAACGCCGGGGTCGGCCTCTACGCCTCGGTGGCAGAGATGGCGTGGGCGGACTTCGAACAGATGTGGAAGGTCAACTTTTTCGGAGCGGTGCGGTGCATCCAAGAGGCACTGCCGGATTTGCGCGAGCGGCGGGGGATGGTGGTCAACATTTCCTCGGTGGTGGGCAAACTGGCGATTCCGTACATGACCGGTTACAGCGCGAGCAAGTTTGCGCTCAACGCTTTTTCCACCGGTCTGCGCATGGAGTTGACTCAGGCAGGGGTGCGGGTGGTGGTGGTTTGCCCGGGCACGGTGCGGACGCCGTTCCACCAGAGCGCGTTTCGGAGCAACCGGCTGCCGGAGAGGTTCGCGCAGCGGTCGCGGGGCGGCATCAGCGCCGAGCGGGTGGCGGCGGCGACGCTGCGGGCGGTGGTCAGGGAGCGCCGGGAAGTGGTGGTTCCCTGGCGGCTGCGGTTGGCAGTGGGATTCCGCAACCTGCTCCCGGCGTTTGCGGATGGCATCTTGCAGCGGATGATGCGCTGAGGAGAGCAGGAGGGGGACTAGTCGCCCAGGTTGTGCAAAGCTTCTTCCATCTCGGCGCGGGTGTGAGAGTCTTTGGCGCGGGTGGCTGCTTCGATGCCGTGCTGGAACATGGAGCGGGCCTCCGCAGTACGGTTGCGCTTGCCGAGCAGCACACCGGCGTGGTAGTAGGCGGCAACGTAGTCGGGATTGACGGAAAGCAGTTTCTCGAAGGTCTGGAGGGCTTCTTCGCTGCGGCCGGCCTGGGCGTATTCCATCGCCAGCCCGTAGTTGGCAAAGGAGTCGGCGGGGTTCTGGCGGGCGAATTCCTCCAGCGTTTCCAGGCGCGATTTTGCCATCAAGCATTCTCCGACGTCTTTAATTGCAATTGCTCAGAGGTGATTATAGTATAGGAACCATTCCGATGGAGGGAATCCCATGCAGAAAGTTTTTTTACTCGCAAGTCTCCTGATGGGTTTGTCCGCACCCGGCTGGGCGCAGGAGCAAACTGATTCGCGCGCGGTCGCGGTGGCGGACGAGATGGTCGAAGCCATGGGCGGGCAAACCGCCTGGGACCATGTCCGCTATCTGCGCTTCGACTTTGTGGTGGAGCGCGAGGGTGCGGAGGTGGCGCGGGTGCGGCATCTGTGGGACCGCCACCAGGGACGCTATCGGGTGGAGTGGAAGGACCGCGAGGGGAGGAACCTCCAGGCGTTTTTCACTGTGAATACGCGCTCGGGCCGGGTGTGGGTGAACGGCGAGCCGGCGCGGGACGAGGACGAGCAGACGCATCTCGATCGGGCCTACGGGCGCTTTATCAACGACACCTACTGGCTGCTGATGCCCTGGAAGCTGAAAGACCCGGGCGTGAAGCTGGAGTATGTAGGGGAGAGGCGGCTTGCGGGGCAAACCTATGACCTGCTCCACCTGAGCTTTGACAATGTCGGGCTGACGCCCGGCGACCACTACTGGGCCTTCGTCAGTCGCGCAACCCGGCGGATGGTTCGCTGGGCCTATTTCCTCCAGAGCTTCGAGGGCGCGCCGTCGTTGGAGAAGGCCACGCCCTGGAGGTGGCAGGGGTGGGAGGACTTCGGAGGTCTGCGCTTGTCGCGAGAGAAGGTGCAGGAAGAGGGGGGAACGAGGATTCATTTTCCGGTGCTGGCCGTGCTGGAACGGGTGGACGACCGCGTGTTTGAATCGCCGGAAACGGCCCTGCCCGGCGAGCCCTGAGAGTTCCGGACGCTCGGTTTTGGTTCTCCCCTGTAGCTCCACGTTTTAGGACAGAGGCGATGGGCAAGCGAAAAAAGACAGTTGCCGGGGACCGCACGCGCACGCCGCGGAGTGGTTCGTCCGCCGCGCGAGGGAAACCTGTGCAGAAATCGCAGACAGAAATGGTGGAGGTGGTTCTGCCCGGCCATGCCAACCCGCTGTCCAATATCCTCGGCGGGCGGGTAATGCACCTGATTGACATCGCCGCCGCCATCGCCGCCCACCGGCACAGCAACAGCTATGTGGTGACAGCTTCGATGGACCATGTGGATTTTCGCAATCCGGTCAAGGTGGGCGAGTTAGTGGTGCTGAAATCGTCGGTCAACCGCGTGTTCCGCACTTCGATGGAAGTGGGCGTCAAAGTGTTTGCCGAGAACGTCCTGACAGGCGAGCGTAAGCACACCAGCTCCGCCTACGTGACCTTTGTGGCGTTGGATGAGCAGGGCGACCCCAAAGAGGTTCCACCGCTGATTTGCGAGACGCCCACCGAGCGCCGCCGCTGGGAAGAGGCGGCCGTCCGGCGGAAGTGGCGGCTGAGCCATCGCTACAAGAAGACTGCCGAGTAAAGCTGTGTCCCGGTGATGGCCGAGGAACTGAAAGGCGAAGCCGGCGCCGCGAACTGATCGCATCCCGCAAAGAAAATCGTCCCGCCGGAATACCTCTTCCTGCCTGTTGTGACGAGGCGAGGTTTGCATTGGTGGCGGGCAGTCTGGGGAAATTCTTTGCCGCTTGACAGTCGGTGGTGTGGGTTGCAGTATGAGCGCACTCCCGAAGAAGTAGAGAGGGCGCAAGCCATGAACTTGAACATTGCGTCGAGGGAAGCGCAAGGGGTTACGATTCTGGATTTGGAGGGCCGGCTGGTCATGGGCCAGGAGTGCAACAGCCTGCGCGAACAGGTGACGCAATTACTGGGCGCAAAGAAGAGCGCCATCTTGCTCAACCTGGGCGGGCTCACCTATGTTGACAGCTCCGGCATCGGCATTCTGGTGGAAGCGGTGATCAACACCGCCAAAGAAGGCGGGCGGTTGAAGCTGGTCAACCTGCCCAGGCTGCTGCACAACACCTTGATGGTGCATCGGTTGCTCTCGGCCTTTGAGGTGTTCGACCAGGAGGAAGAAGCGCTGGCCAGCTTCGCGTAGCGAGACTTCCAGCCGGGCTGCTTGCGAGGTGGAGGAAAACCAGCAGGTGGGGCGGCTGGGGCTGCGGCAGGCGCGGGCTGGAGGGTTTCAGAGTTTGTACTTTACTTTAGTGGCGAATCTCCTTTCCAGATTCTCCTTTCGGTTCCGCAGGTTCCGGATTTCTTCCAGCAGTTTTTTCATGTGCTTTCTGTCCAGGGCACTGCTGATCACTGATTCCACGTTGAGGGTTGAGATTGCGTCGTGGTGGGGATTGGCGTGCCCGCCCAGAACCCACTGCCAGGGCTCTCGCTTGAGACGGTTGCCCAGAACCACCAGGCAGTCGCCGACGCGCGCTGCCTCGGCAAGCTTTTCAGCGAGTTCCGTCTCGACCTGTTCCAGTTCCTCGGCCAGGTCCTCGCTCATGGCCGTCCCCCGATTGAGGGTATTGTAGCACGTGGAGATGCACGCAATGCGACAACATTCAGGAGAATGCCAGCGACTGCCTTCGGCGCGTTGACTTACCTGCGGGCGCGGTCGAAAATGGCTGCGCCGTGTGGTGCCGAGTGTCTGCAGGTTGCCGGCTCGGCAGCAGGCTTGACGTGGCGGCCCGGAGAGGCTCGCAGCCATGAACGTTTATCAAGCGCTGGCGGTTGCCGCCTTGACGCTGCATCTGGTCTGGATTCTGTGGGTGATTCTCGGTTGGCTGGTGACCCGCAACCGACCCTGGCTGCGGTGGTTCCATCTGCTGTCGCTGGTCTATAGCATTCTGATAGAAATTCTCCTCTGGCCGTGTCCTTTGACTTTTGCCGAGCAATGGTTCCAAGCCCGTGCCGGGGTGCAGCCCTATCAAGAATCTTTTCTGCTCCATTACCTTGAGGCGCTGATCTATCCCGCGGTCTCGCAGGCGCTGCTGACGTGGTGCGCAGTTGCCGTGTGCGTGTTCATTTTGGGGCTCTACGGACTGAGATTCCGTCGGCGGCGGATCGCCGGGTGGTAGCTTGGCCGCGCTCTGAATTGTCCGGTTTCGTGTTGACTTGCTGGCGGGTGCAACCTAAGATGGCCGCGAGCCTAAGGGCGTCTTTTTGTGGTCGGGAAGATCGAGTTGCGCTACAGCGTTGTCCTGCAGCGGGATGCGGTCGGGAGAAGTGGGGTCTATTGAACCACCTACCTGTCTGGGCCGTACCATGGCCTTCAAGGTTCTTCCGGGCATGCTTTGCCAGAGTGGAATTGATGCTTTCATCGAGATCGAGTTTTGGGCGAGGAGAATAATTTTATGCGCGTACACTTAGTTAATCCCAACCATTTATCGTTTGGCGTAGGTGTAATTACGCCCCGGTGGCTTTACGTGATTGCGGCGGCCACGCCGCGCACCTTCGGGGACCCCGTGGTTGTTGACGAAACGCTGGAGCAGATCGACTCCGCACAGATTCAAGCGGGGGACGTGGTCGGAATCGGAATCCACAGCGGCAACGCCCTGCGGGGGTACGAAGTGGGGCGGATGGCGCGCGAGCGCGGTGCCTATGTGATCTTCGGTGGCATTCACGCCAGTCTCTACCCGGAAGAAGCAAACGAATTGGGGGGCGCGCATGCAACCGTGAAGGGCGATGGTGACGTGGTTTGGTCGAAGGTACTGGCTGATTGCAGCAACGGGGGTCCCCAACGCTTCTATGACGGGGGGCACATCGAGGGCGACCAGTTCCTGCCGGCACGGTGGGACTTGATGCCGCGCAACAGCTACATGTGGGCTTCGGTCCAGACCGTGCGCGGATGCCCCAAGCATTGCTCGTTTTGTTCGGTGTGGCGTACGGACGGCCAGCGCCCGCGCCAGCGCGCATCGGACGTGGTCATCCGGGAAGCTGTGGAACTGCGCCGGATGGGGTTTAACTACATTGCGCTGGCGGACGACAACTTCTATCCGGTCACGCTCGAAGACTTGAGGTTGGCCGAGCGTAAAAATGACCAACAGCGGCTGACGGAGTTGCGGGCCATGCGCGAGGAGAGGTTCGAGCTGATGGCGCGCCTGGCCGAGCTGCCCAAGGGCATGGTGTTCTTTACGCAGATCACCATGGAGGCGGCAGAGGATCTCGAGTTCCTGGACGCCATGCGCAAGGCCCGGATTAAGGGGGCGTTGGTGGGCGTTGAATCGGTGACGGAGGAAGGGCTGAAAGCCGTCTTCAAGGATTTCAATTGCGCGGGCGAAAGCCTGGTGCGCCGGCTCCGCACTTTCCGGGAACACGGCGTGCACGTCCTGGGTTCCTTTATCTTTGGACTACCCACCGACCGGCCGGACACCTTCGAGGCGACTGCCGCTTTAGCGGACGAGGCGGGCGTAACGATGGCGCAGTTTGTGCTGCTGACCCCGTTCCCCGGGACGGTGGACTTCCAGCGCTGGGAAAAGAAGATGGAAAGCGATCACACCCGGATTGCCGGTTTTCCTCTGACCCGCTACTGGCTCATGCCCCAGGCCCTTCGACCGAAGATGTACATGCCCCATCCGGTCATGTCCGGTGACGAGATCCGCCAGCGCACGCAGGGGGTGTGGGACAGTTTCTATCGGCTGCGATCAGTCTGGAAGCGGTCCCGCTGCGTGAAGACCCTGCGCAACCGGCTGGCCTTTACCTTGATGTCGAAAATCTACCGGCAGATGTACGCCAACACCGGCATTTCCACCGACAGCGCGCGGGTGAACCGGGCGGCCACGTGGACGCGGTGGCTGGCCAAGCCCTGCCGACGATTGTTCCAAGCGGCACCCATGCCGGAGCTGCAAATGCCGGCAGGCGTGTCGGAGAAGCCCATCGGGTTGGGCCAGCCTTTGATCCAACTGGGACAGCCGGCTGAATCGAGCCCGAAGTATCCCGCCTGACGCTCGCGCGCTGCGACACAGAGAGCGACGCCGGTGCGCACTCTGAGCCTGTCTGTACTCCACCCGTGAACAGGAAAATACGAGGGCGCTTTTCGACGCAGCCTTAGGCTTTCCTGCATGTTGACTTGCGTGGGATCACAACCTAAGCCCGGATTTCCGATTTGGCTGTGGTACCGTATCGCCAGGACCAGTCGCTGCGCCTTGAGTTTTGGGGCTCCGACGTAAGGAACCACACTACGGAGGGTGACACCCGGTGGGTGAATTACAACACGAGCCATTCCAGTTCGCGTTCAACGGCTTCTTGAAAGTCGCGTTCCAGGGATCGCGCGTCACTTCTGACGCTGGCCTCATTCTGGTGCGCGAGTTGGATGAACGTCTGGGGCTGGAGACACTCATCGCCGAGCACCTGAGCGATTCCCGACAGGGGATGAACCCCGGATTTCCGATTTGGCTGTGGTACCGTATCGCCAGGACCAGTCGCTGCGCCTTGAGTTTTGGGGCTCCGACGTAAGGAACCACACTACGGAGGGTGACACCCGGTGGGTGAATTACAACACGAGCCATTCCGGTTCGCGTTCAACGGCTTCTTGAAAGTCGCGTTCCAGGGATCGCGCGTCACTTCTGACGCTGGCCTCATTCTGGTGCGCGAGTTGGATGAACGTCTGGGGCTGGAGACACTCATCGCCGAGCACCTGAGCGATTCCCGACAGGGGATGAACACCCAGTTCAGCGTGGTGGATCTCCTGCGGCAGTCGGTCTACAGTCGCCTCGCGGGCTACGAAGATCTCAACGACGCGGGGCGCGTGTCGGCAGACCCAACATTTCGTCTCATCGGGTCGCCAAAGCGCTGGGACCGGGGTGCGGCGCTGACATCGACGCTGCATTGGTTCGAGACAGAGCTGCTGACCCACGAGGAGAATCTCGTCGGGTTGAGGGCCGTGAACCGGGAGGTGCTTGCACAGGCCGAGATGGCGACGCGCGCCGACCGGATCGTGCTCGACATGGATTCGAGCGAGAGCCCGGTGCATGGGGCGCAGGAAGGGAGCGCCTATAACGGGCACTTCGAGTCCGTCTGCTACCACCCGCTGTTTCTGTTCACCGAGCATGGGGACTGCCTCGCCGCCACGCTGCGGCCAGGCAACGTGCATAGCGCCGACGACTGGGACGACCTGCTCGTACCGGAGATTGACCGGCAGCAGGTGGAGGGCAAGCGCGTAGCGTTCCGCGCAGACGCCGCGTTCGCGAAGCCCGAGATCTACGACGCGCTCGAGCAGCGCGACGTGGACTATGCCATTCGCATGCCGGCGAACAAGAGCTTGGAGCTGGAAATCGAAGACATCCTCTTTCGTCCGCCGGGACGGCCGAGCTGCAAGCCCTTGGTGCGCTACCAGAGTTTCCGCTATCAGGCCAAGAGCTGGACCACGCCCAGACGGATCGTCGCCAAGGTGGAGCACCACCAAGGTGAGCTGTTCCCTCGCGTCGGCTTCATCGTGACCAACATGGCCCTCCCGAGCCGCTCGGTCGTGCGGTTTTACAACAAGCGCGGTACGGCGGAGCAATGGATCAAGGAAGGCAAGCAGGCCACCCACTGGACGCGGCTGTCGTGCCATCGTTTCCGGGCGAACGAGGTGCGCCTGCAACTGAGCGTCCTGGCCTACAATCTGGGCAACTTGTGGCGCAGACTGGTCCTTCCGCTGCGGGTCAAGCGCTGGTCGCTCACGAGTCTCCAGCAGCGACTGGTGAAAACTGGGGGCCGGCTGGTGAAGCATGCGCGGTACTACTGGCTTCTGCTGGCGGAAGGGCATCTCACGCGGCGGCTGTTCGGCGACATGCTGCGGAGGATCTGGGCGCTACCCGTGCCGGCAGGCTGACGCGCGGCCTGAAGTGCAACGAAGCCCGCCCGGCGATGACACGGGGCACACGTGTGGAGCGGTGTCTGAGAAATGCCCGAAAAGCAGGGGTTCCAGTCGGTCGCACGTCGGCGCGGGCTCAGATGAAGGCCTTTGAAGCTGAGCGATTGTGCGACGATCGAAGTTTTTGTGCGATCGGCGGCGATCGGGTGTATAAACGTGCCATCAGGGGCAGGCAAAACGGAAATCCCGGGTAAGATAGCTACCACCGTCTGCGAGCCGACTTCCAGTCCGCTGTTTGGAGAAAGCGAGTGGGAGTCGAGGCTTGAGAAACTAGACCTTCGGGAGGTAGAGAATGCCTAGGCGCACAGTCATGGCGATCGTCTTAGTGGTACTGTTTGGCCTGGCAGGGTTGCTCTGGTCTGCGACGCCTCCAGAGGGAAGAGATCCGAATGTCCATTACGACGAATCGAAGCTCTCCCAACCCAGCTTTCAGGTGCGGATGGAGCACAACGTTCGCATTCCGATGCGAGATGGCGTCGAGTTGTCAGCCGACATCTACCGCCCGGATGCTGAAGGCCGGTTCCCCACCATCTTAGTCCGCACGCCTTACAATAATAACTCCGCTTACGCCATCACTCAAAGCAAGTTCTTTGCCGAGCGCGGCTACGTCGTGGTCCAACAGGATGTCCGAGGTCGCCACGATTCAGACGGAAGGTTTTACCCATTTCAGAACGAGCCCAACGACGGTTACGACACCGACGAATGGATCGGCCGGCAGCCGTGGAGCAACGGCAAGATCGGCACCATGGGGGGGTCGTATGTGGGCTTCACGCAACTGAGCCAGGCAATCAGGGGCAGCAAATACCTGACTGCGATGGTGCCAAACGTGACGACGTTCAACACCTATGGCAACTGGTTCTATACCGGGGGTGCCTTCCAGTACGCCTTTGCGCTCTCCTGGGCAACCTTTATCGACGGTCGCGTCAATCAAGATCACAGCCCCTACGACTGGCCGCGGGTCTTCAAGCACTTGCCGATTTTGACGGCGGACGAGGCAGTGGGAAGGCGATTTCCCTATTACCGCGATTGGGTAAAGCACCCGACGCGGGATGCCTACTGGGACGAGAATAGCTTTGAGCACTCCCAAGACCAGGTAAGTGTGCCTATCCTGAACATCACCGGATGGTATGACATTTTTCTGGTGGGTTTGCTCGCTGATCACGTAGAGATCACCAAAAACGCCAAGACAGCGGTGGCGCGGAAAAACAAACGGATGGTGATTGGGCCGTGGGTGCACTCTACCTGGAGCCGAAGGAACATTCGCTCGGAGAGGCCTGGGGACAACCTGGATTTTGGCCCGCTCGCCGAAGGAGACACCCTCCGCGTTCAACTCCGCTGGTTTGACTACTGGCTGAAGGACATCGACGACGGGGTGGCAGATGAGCCGCCCATCAAGATCTTTGTCATGGGGGAAAACCGGTGGCGCTATGAATGGGAATGGCCGCTGGCGCGGACTCGTTACACGAAGTATTACTTCCAGAGCGGAGAGCGGGGAACGAACACACTCTACGGCGATGGCACTTTGACCCTTGAACCACCCCGGGGCGGTTCGCCGACCGATAACTTTGTCTATGACCCGGCTGATCCTGTTCCCACTCGGGGTGGGGGAAACTGTTGCCGGAGCGATCTGGCCCTCATGGGACCGTTCGATCAGCGCCCGGTTGAGCGGCGAGACGACGTCCTCGTCTATACCACACCTGAACTGACTCAGCCAGTGGAGGTGACCGGTCCGATCACGGTCACTCTCTATGCTGCCTCCACGGCAAGGGATACCGACTGGACCGCAAAGCTGGTGGATGTACATCCGAGCGGGTTCGCTCAGAACATACAGGATGGGATCGTGCGCGCTCGCTACCGGGAGCCAGGCAAACCGGCAAGCCTGATTGAGCCCGGGAAAGTGTATGAGTACACGATCGATCTCTGGGCATCAAGCAATACGTTCCTGCCCGGACACCGCATCCGGGTTGAGATCTCCAGCAGCAATTTCCCGCGTTTTGACCGCAACCTGAATACGGGAAAGGATCCAGCGACTGGTACGGGGATGATCAAAGCGGCCCAAACCGTGTACCACAACGCAGAGTACCCGTCGCATATTGTGCTGCCAGTGGTTCCGCGCCAGTAATGGACAAGGACGATCTTTGCCTGAGGGTCAGAACTAAAAAGGTAAGAAACCGCTAGCACCCTCACGCGAAATCAATGCAGGAGAGAGACCATGAGCATCGCATCAGTCCTCATCTGGGAGGCGCTGCGGGCGTGGCCTAGTTCCCCTCCTGGTACTCCCCATTTCCAATCCCTCCTCCGCCGCTCGCCTGCGGCAGGCAGGCCTGAACTTTCCGGAGTAGGTTGACTAGCCTTGGATTAAGCGATAGCTTTTGATCAATTGGGGAGGAATCCCGTCCCCGAGGAGGTACACGACTATGTTGCTTTTGCTGGCAATTCTGTTGTTGGGGTTGCTCGTTCTGTACTATGTCTTGCTCGTGCGGGCTCTTCTAGAAATGCTTCGCTCGAATGTCAATCCTATTCTGCTAACGTTTGGTTTCCTCTCTCCTGATTCTTCCACCCACGCTCCTGTTGGGTATTCCCATCCTGATTATATGGCACTTCCATAAGAGAGATTTGCCATCCCCCGCCTGAACTTGTCGGAGCGTGCTGCCGGGCTCCGGGGAGGCCGGAGTCGCACAGGAGGCTCTCCGTAAATACGAAGTCCATAAGCACATCAGCGGGTTAGCCTGAGCCTCAGCTGCATAAAGCCGGTTTCTTCATGTAAATGCTCTTTTACCTGGTGGAAGCCGCACTGTTCATAGAATTTTCTTCCCACCTTGTTGTCCTTGAACACATCCAGTTCCAGGAAATCTCGAATGCTCCTTGCGTGGTCCATCAACGCACGCCCGATTCCCCTGCCTTGGTAATTCGAGTCGACGAAAATCGCCCCGACTTCATTCTCGATCAGCGAAATAAAACCCACCACCACTCCATCCTGCTCGAAGACCCACGTTTCGGCATTTGGCAGGTAGACTTCGCGGATCCTATTCCGTTCCCGGCGGAAAAACTCCTCGTCGAGGAATGGATGGCCAACCAAAGACGCCGCGTACCATGCTTCAATCAGTTCACCCAGGTCTGTTTCTCTGTACGGTCTGATCATTTTCCTTGCCTTACTGCTGCTTGCGGAACCTCGTCACCTTTGAATTTCTGCTATACATGTTGATGTCCTTGACCTGCCTCCCGGGGATTGTAGCACTCACCGCTGCCCGCCTGCGGCAGGCAGGCCTGAACTTCCCGGAGTAGGCTCGCCCCTACAGTTTTCGTTGACACCTTCCGACTGGCGGGAGCAGAGTGGTCTCGAAGTTGGGGCTCCTTTCGGTTCACTCTTATGACAATCTAGGAGGGCAACTATACCGGCCAAATTTTGCCGGTGCGTGCAGTGGTGGAGATGGCACGGTCGAGGGGAATTCCGGTTATCGTTGACGGGGCCCACGCCCTGGCGCACTTCGACTTCAAGATTTCGGAGCTCGACTGCGACTACTACGCGACCAGCCTGCACAAGTGGCTGTTTGCGCCCCACGGGACGGGGCTGCTGTATGTCCGGAAGGACAAGATTCGCGAGCTGTGGCCCTTGATGGCGGCGACGGAGAAAATGGACGAGGACATCCGCAAGTTTGAGGAGATCGGGACGCATCCCGCCGCCAATTATCTGGCCATCGCCGAAGCCCTAAGTTTCCATCAGGGCATCGGAGGGAAACGCAAGCAGGCGCGGCTGGTTTACTTGCGCGACTATTGGGCCAGGCGGCTGCTGGAACACCGGCGGGTCCGCCTGCATACCAGCCTGAAGCCCGGCTTTGCCTGCGGGATCGCCACCGTCGAGATCGAGGGAGTGGAACCCGGCGCGCTCAACGCCTGGCTTTGGGAGAAGCACCGCATCCTGGTCACTCCCATCGTCCACCAGGAATTCCGTGGGATTCGTGTTTCGCCCAGCGTTTATACCACCCTCCAGGAGCTCGACCGGTTCTGCCACGCCATGGAGCAGGTGATTCAACACGGTCTCCCGGCGTAATGCAGGGCATGTGCCACGCCGAACGCTTGCCCTTGCTCGCACACCCGCAGGGTGCCAAGCGGCGGGCCTGCGCGCTTTGAGCCTGCCTTTGCCTACCAGCGAATGAAAAATATGGCGGGGACGACGGGACCTGCCTGCGCCTGCCTGCGGTAGACAGGGCAGGCAGGCTCGAACCCGCGACCTCTGCCGTGACAGAGAAGCACCAGAATACTATCTTGTTGGTTCGTCTAGCTCTTTCCTGCGTCTAGCATCACGGTTTAGCACGGTGCTCGGCAGCACATGGACCTGAGTTGGACCCAAGTGTCGCTCGCCGCGGCGGTTCAAATCAGGGGCGGGATTTGCATTCAAACTGCCCTCCGCTGCCTTTGAGTTTCCACTTTCAATGGCAGCATAACCTACTCCAGGAAGTTCATGCCTGCGGTAGGCAGGCCTGCCCGTCCGCAGGCGGGCGGCGGAGGAGGGTTTAGAAGCGGGCGATGCTATTCCTTGGCTCCGGCCTTCTTGAGCAGTTCAACGACCTCGGTAATTCTCGACCAGCATCAGCTCTGATTCCGGAGGCCGGCCTTTAATGAACAGCACCGCCTCCTCGTCCGGGGATACGGCCAGCCACCCGCGACCGAAAAATCCCTCCTCGCGAAAGATCTCGCTCGTTTTTCTGCTGGCCAGGTCCAGATAGTGGATGCGGAAGTCGTCGCTGCGCGAAGCACCGGTCGCGTAGTAGATCCCGCCGGGGGCCAGATCCCAGTTGCCAAAACCGATCGGGCTCCTCGGCGGGAAACTTGCGCTGGGAGGCTTGCTTGGCTTGGCGGATCAGCTGCCGTGCGCTCTCTCCCGCCCGGGCGGGAGAGGCTCCTTCTGTTCTGATGGATTCTTCGCTCATCGTTCACCCCTGCTTATTGCCGCGCAGTGTAGCGCGGGTTAGGGGTGAACCGGGAGCTAAACCGTAGCTTCCCTAGGCCCGCTCAGCTGTCCCATTTGCGCTGAACCGCAGCACTCTCATAATCTCATCAACCAACGTTTCAAGATACGGTTTTCCCCGTCTGACATCTGCCAGTGTGGCGTCGCCAATGATGCCGTTTCGTGTGATTCTAATGAGTCCATCCTCAATGATCTCGTCTAGTCTCCCAGTGATATCCCCGAGATATCCCTTTTCAGCCTTCTTCATATCGACCAAGTCGGGGCGTAGAAACAGCATCATTGAGGTTTCAAACTCGCCCGCATGGACACCTGAATCTTCTCTGGAGATACCAAAGCGCTCGGGGGCCTTTAGGAGGACTTCGACCAGTCCATCTAAGTCAGTATACGCAACTATTTGAACGCCCGGCAGGAGTTCTCTTAGTTTGTCAACAGCATTGGCAACGGGCTTGAAATTGCCGCCATGGCTGGGGATGATTACAATTCTCTTAAACGCGTGCTGTGACAGGCTACGACAGTAACCGATAACGATATTCTGTAATGTTTCTGCGTCGAGAGTGATGGTCCCAGGAAAGGCCATATGATGCTCGGAGCAACCCACACGGATCGTCGGCGCCACAAGGGCTTTCCCTAACCGGCGCGCCACGGCATCGGCGAGCCAGTCGCCGAAGAGGCTATCGGTAGCTAGGGGGAGATGTGGGCCATGTTGCTCATTTGAGCCAACCCCGAAGACGATTGTAGAGTATCCTTCGTCGAGGGCCTGCTTGACCTCGGTCCAAGACATTTCCTCTATTCTCAAGTTCTCTTGCATTCTTTACATCTCCTGTTCGGCGGCAAATCTGTGAGGACGGTTACTTAATAAAGACCATGAAATTTGATTTAACCTCTTCGGGTTCCCTCCGGCTCCTTAGCTCTTACCTGGCGCCCCTCTTGCAGTCTTGCCCCAAACGGTCCGCTCCAGCTTTTTCGTGATATCCATATCCATGCTGCGTCGAATTTGTGCCTTTTGGCTTCCGCTAGGAGAATGCCAAGCGCGGGGGATTTCTCCGCTGGAACCCCTGCATCATCATCTACAAAAGCTGCCTTGTACTTGCGTACCCTTTCCACGTCGCGGTCAGCCCAGACGCGAACCTGCGCAGTGAAATAGGTCTTCAAATAACTAATACCTTATAGCGTATCATACAGGTTCTTGTCACTCTAGCGATCATCAAAGATGGCCGTTGGGAAAGGAGGCTATCTCAGTGAAGTTCGGCATGAAGGTCACTATTGTTGTGCTCGTGCCTGCCAGCACTGGAGAGTGCTCCTCTGGTTACCGTGGAGCTGGATGGGGAAGTGCGCAAGGTTCAGACCTATGGCCAGTTGGTGACCTCGATCATCAATCCTTCGCACACATTGGTAGAGAATTACCCCAGGGAATTGCTGGGCCCGAGGGGCGAGTCTCCCATGACCAACTACAATGAGGTAGAATGAGGTAGAATGACGTGATGATGGTCAGCCAGATGATCAACCTGGTGGCTTTCCTCCGGTCCCGGTACAAGCTGGTGATTCCACCACCGTCGCGAGTGGGGTGAGTTTGAAGAAGGCATCTAACTGGATTGCTAAATCTCTGGCGGTTTAACCCCTCCGTTCGTGCTTGTGGGCAGGGAGTTGGGCAACCGAGTCTTGTGTGTAGAGTGTTGTTTGTTAGCCATACCTAATTCTTACGGTGTTCCATGGCCATCAAGACAATCATTGAGCCCTTCCGCATCAGGTCGGTAGAGCCCATCTGCTGGACCACCCGGGCGGAACGGGAAGAGGTGCTGCGGCAGGCGCACTACAACCTTTTGCTCGTCCCCGCCGAAGCCATCCTGATCGACCTTTTGACCGACTCCGGCACCGGAGCCATGTCAACACGGCAGTGGGCGGCCATGATGGAAGGAGACGAGAGCTACGCGAGCAACCGCAGCTTCGAGCACTTCCGCCGCACCGTGCAAGGAATTTTTGGCTACAAGCACGTGATTCCCACCCATCAAGGACGGGCGGCCGAGCGGATTCTCTTCAGTGCGATGTGCAAGAAGGGGGACGTCGTCCCCAGCAACAGCCACTACAACACCACCCGGGCCAGCATTGAATTCACGGGTGCTAAAGCTGTGGACCTGCTCATCCCCGAAGGCCGCCAGCCCGCCACCTGCCATCCCTTCAAAGGCAACATGGACGTAACAGCGCTCGAACAGCTGCTCGAGCGGGTCGGCCGCGAACGGGTGCCGCTGGTCATGTTGACCATAACCAACAACTCCTGTGGGGGCCAGCCCGTCTCGATGGAGAATGCAAAGACGGTACGAGCAATCTGTCGCAACTACCAAGTCCCGCTCTACTTCGACGCCTGTCGCTTTGCCGAAAATGCTTACTTCATCAAGCTGCGTGAGAGCGGCTACGAGAACAAAACTTCCAAGGAAATTGCCCGGGAGATGTTTGCGCTCGGCGACGGATGCACCATGTCGGCGAAGAAGGACGGTCTGGCAAATATCGGCGGTTTCCTCTGCACCAACGACGACGAGTTGGCCCAGCAGGAGAAGAACCTGCTGACTCTGACTGAGGGCTACCCCACCCATGGGGGCTTGGCCGGGCGCGACCTGGAGGCAATTGCGGTGGGGCTGGAAGAGGTGCTCGGGGATGACTATCTTCGCTACCGCATCACCTCCACCGCCTACCTAGGCGACCACCTCGCCGAGGCTGGCGTGCCCATTGTGCAGCCGCCCGGCGGCCACGCGATCTACCTGGATGCACGCAGCTTCTTGCCGCACATCCCGCCGCGGTGTTTTCCGGGGGTAGCGTTGGCGGTGGAACTCTATCTCGAAGGCGGCATCCTCTCGGTAGAAATCGGAACGCTGATGTATGGGGAGGCCGCCACCATGGACCAAGTGCGGTTGGCCCTCCCCCGTCGGGTCTACACCCGGAGCCACATTGATTACGTGGTGGAGGTGATTCTGGAAGTGTGGAAGCGCCGCGACCAGATCCGTGGCCTGCGGCTGACCTATGAAGCTCCCTTCCACCGCCACTTTACCGCTCGCCTGTCGCCGGTGTGAGAAAGTCTTCCGCCCTGGGCGTCTTTGACACTGACGGGAAACTCGCTTCAGGGAAATACTCGCTCGAAAGGCTAAGGCAGTCCGTCCCCGGTAGCTTCAGGAGGAGGCCAGACTACTTTTTCTTTTCGGTCTTGGTTCGCTCGATGTAGGTTCTGGTTTGCACCTCAACGCGGATCAGCAGCCGTGGCACACCCCTCTAAAACTGGACAACCTATTTTTGTATCCTTTCCTGTCAACGCAAAGTAGAAATGTCCGGTTTTTTGCCAGATAGAAATGTCCTCCTCCAAGGGTGATCGGGAGGGGGAATGTACTTTCGTTTGCCTTTCCTTGGGCCCGCAAGCCCCGTAGGCCGTAGGCCGAAGGGGGTTGCGGGCGCGGGCGGCGGGCTCGGGCAGGGCCGCAGGCTGAGATAAGAGCCGCGGAAGCGGACCCAGCGGCTGCCGTCGAGCCGCCGTTCGACCTCCACCCGCGCCCCCCGCAACCCCGCTCGCACCTGGGCGCGCGGGATCGCCCAGCGCTGGCCCTGCCAGCGCACGGTGTAGTCGCCTGCCACCCGGCG
The DNA here is from genome assembly GCA_965247455.1 of Candidatus Acidiferrales bacterium. Taxonomy (GTDB): domain Bacteria; phylum Acidobacteriota; class Terriglobia; order Acidiferrales; family 2-02-FULL-67-57; genus JACZYA01. Next base: position 91,867 of record CBDFHE010000018.1, on the reverse strand, counting down.
CGGTTCGCGCACGCTCAGGATTGACTCCAGCCGCTGGGTGCCTCCCAGCGGGCGGTGGGCATCGTGCGGCTGGCGCGGAGCGACGGTGAAGCGCTGCTCCCAGAAAGGCAGGAAGACTGCTGCCAGGAAGCGGTTGGCCTGCTCCACCGTGTGCACCCCGGCCAGGCGCATCTCCTTGACCAGGCGGTCCTGCAAGGTGCCGAATAGTCTCTCGATGCGCCCCTTGGCCTGGGGGCTGTGGGCGGGAATCCACTCGATCCCCAACTCCTGCAGGGCCCGCCCGATCTGGGTGCGGGCCGGCTGACCGCCGAGCTGCTCGTCGAGCCGGGCCGAGCGGGTGGTGCGGAACAGGCTGCTTTTGTCGGTATAGAGTGCCCGCGGCCGTCCCCAGCGCCGGAGCCAGCCTGCCAGGGTGCGCAGGTTTTCCTCGGTCGAGTCCTGGGCGGCGAAGCGGCCCCAGACCCGGCTGGTAGCGTCGTCGATCAGCGCGATCAACTGCACGGGAGGTCCGCGCCGCTCCAACCAGCGATAGGGCGAGCTGTCCATCATCACCAACTCGCCGAAGGCGGCCCGCCGCTCTCGCCAGACGTGCACCGCCGGCCTCCGCTGCCGGCGCGACCGCCACAGCCCGGCGGCGGTCATCCACTGCCGCAGCGTCTCCCGGCTGACCTGCCACCCATCTCGCGCCAGGTGCTCGCTGGCCAGCGTGGGCCCAAAGTCGGCGTAGCGCCGCCGCACCTGGGCCAGGATGCGCCCCTGGAGGGCCGCTGGAATCTTCCGGTTCGAGGGCCGCCCCCGCAGCCGATGCACTACGCCCCTGTCCCCCTCCGCCCGCACCCGTCTCAGCAGACGCCGCAGGTGGCGTACGCTCACCTGCACCCGCCGGCCCGCTTCCACCTGGGTCAGATAGCCCTGCTCGACTTGGTGGAGTACCTTCAACCGATCCTGCTCCCGTTGGCTCAATTCGATTCGCTCCTCTCTCATCGTCCCTCCTGGCCCTGATGAAAGAGGACATTCCTACTTTGCGCAAATAGGACATTCTCACTTTGCAGCTACATTTTGTCCGGGATTTCCGTTTTGCCTGCCCCTGATGGCACGTTTATACACCCGATCGCCGCCGATCGCACAAAAACTTCGATCGTCGCACAATCGCTCAGCTTCAAAGGCCTTCATCTGAGCCCGCGCCGACGTGCGACCGACTGGAACCCCTGCTTTTCGGGCATTTCTCAGACACCGCTCCACACGTGTGCCCCGTGTCATCGCCGGGCGGGCTTCGTTGCACTTCAGGCCGCGCGTCAGCCTGCCGGCACGGGTAGCGCCCAGATCCTCCGCAGCATGTCGCCGAACAGCCGCCGCGTGAGATGCCCTTCCGCCAGCAGAAGCCAGTAGTACCGCGCATGCTTCACCAGCCGGCCCCCAGTTTTCACCAGTCGCTGCTGGAGACTCGTGAGCGACCAGCGCTTGACCCGCAGCGGAAGGACCAGTCTGCGCCACAAGTTGCCCAGATTGTAGGCCAGGACGCTCAGTTGCAGGCGCACCTCGTTCGCCCGGAAACGATGGCACGACAGCCGCGTCCAGTGGGTGGCCTGCTTGCCTTCCTTGATCCATTGCTCCGCCGTACCGCGCTTGTTGTAAAACCGCACGACCGAGCGGCTCGGGAGGGCCATGTTGGTCACGATGAAGCCGACGCGAGGGAACAGCTCACCTTGGTGGTGCTCCACCTTGGCGACGATCCGTCTGGGCGTGGTCCAGCTCTTGGCCTGATAGCGGAAACTCTGGTAGCGCACCAAGGGCTTGCAGCTCGGCCGTCCCGGCGGACGAAAGAGGATGTCTTCGATTTCCAGCTCCAAGCTCTTGTTCGCCGGCATGCGAATGGCATAGTCCACGTCGCGCTGCTCGAGCGCGTCGTAGATCTCGGGCTTCGCGAACGCGGCGTCTGCGCGGAACGCTACGCGCTTGCCCTCCACCTGCTGCCGGTCAATCTCCGGTACGAGCAGGTCGTCCCAGTCGTCGGCGCTATGCACGTTGCCTGGCCGCAGCGTGGCGGCGAGGCAGTCCCCATGCTCGGTGAACAGAAACAGCGGGTGGTAGCAGACGGACTCGAAGTGCCCGTTATAGGCGCTCCCTTCCTGCGCCCCATGCACCGGGCTCTCGCTCGAATCCATGTCGAGCACGATCCGGTCGGCGCGCGTCGCCATCTCGGCCTGTGCAAGCACCTCCCGGTTCACGGCCCTCAACCCGACGAGATTCTCCTCGTGGGTCAGCAGCTCTGTCTCGAACCAATGCAGCGTCGATGTCAGCGCCGCACCCCGGTCCCAGCGCTTTGGCGACCCGATGAGACGAAATGTTGGGTCTGCCGACACGCGCCCCGCGTCGTTGAGATCTTCGTAGCCCGCGAGGCGACTGTAGACCGACTGCCGCAGGAGATCCACCACGCTGAACTGGGTGTTCATCCCCTGTCGGGAATCGCTCAGGTGCTCGGCGATGAGTGTCTCCAGCCCCAGACGTTCATCCAACTCGCGCACCAGAATGAGGCCAGCGTCAGAAGTGACGCGCGATCCCTGGAACGCGACTTTCAAGAAGCCGTTGAACGCGAACTGGAATGGCTCGTGTTGTAATTCACCCACCGGGTGTCACCCTCCGTAGTGTGGTTCCTTACGTCGGAGCCCCAAAACTCAAGGCGCAGCGACTGGTCCTGGCGATACGGTACCACAGCCAAATCGGAAATCCGGGTTTGTATCCTTTCCTTGACAAAGCCAGACTATTCCTGTATGAGATTTCTAGGCGTTAAATTTTGTTTATGATTACCTTTGGGAAGTGGCGAGTTATTTTGGTCTAATTTGCCCGGCGGGGCCAACACAGTACTTGGTAACTGGCGTATCAGTGGCATCGTGAGCTTGCATAGCGGACAATCCCTAACATTTTTCAGCGGACTGGATAATAATGGGGATGGAAACACAAATGATAGGGCGAGCGCATTGAGAGATTTCGACATTTTGGAGAACGTGGGTGGATTAGATCCTACTCAATTTTTTAATCCTGCTGCGGTTGACACTGAAATCTCTCCGACCGTTGGCGGTCTTTTGGGTCGAAATACACACCGAGGCCCTAGTTTCCAGAAACTTGATCTGGCGGTTGGAAAACGAGTTGAGTTGTCCGAGTATTACAGTCTCGATTTCAGGGCTGAATTTTTTAATCTCCTAAATCACACTAACCTAGATCAGCCCGTGAGTGTGGTGACGTCACCTTTATTCGGGAAAATTACAGCTACGCGCAACCCTGGTCGCCAAGTGTAACTTATGTTGAAGTTCTCCTTTTGACTAGGTCCTTTCTGCTTCTTGCGCCACCGAATCGTGATTAACTAACCGTGTAAGCGGAATCCTCAGAGAGGAAGATGATGGCTCGTGCCGTAAGAAGTGATCCTATTACTACAGAAATTGTGCGATATGAACTGGTTTCTGCTGCGGAAGAGATGAAACGAGTGTTTAAGCGAACAACCACTATTGATGCACTTTACGAACTGCACGATTTTGGGATGTCAATTTATGATTCGGATGTGAATTTGATAGCAGATGCTCCAGGAATTCCTATTTTTTCCGGGCCTTTGGACAACTGTGTGAGGGTGTGCATTGAACAGGTGGGCTTGGAGAGTCTCGCCCCTGGGGACGTGTTAACGAACACAGTTCCTTATGAAATGGGAAGTCAATCGGTTGATGCAGCATTAGTGACTCCTGTTTTCTGGGAAGATGACATCATTGCCTACACTGCTTTAAAGGCGCATATGGGAGACTTGGGCGCTATTGATCCGTACCCTACAATGTCCACGGATGTGTTTCAAGAAGGGTTGATGATGCCTTCACTTTGGCTATACCGAAAGGGAAAATTGGTGGAGGAGATTTTGCGCTTAATCAAGTATCACTCGCGAATCCCATTTCTCACAGCGGCTAATTTCTTAGCTGGGGCGGCGGCGCTACGAGCTGGGTCTGAGCGGGTGCAGCATATCGCTAAGCGCTATGGTAAGCGAACAATGCATGCAGCCATCAAAGATATGCTTGGTCAGGGGGAAAAGATAACCCGGCAGGCGTTGAAGGAGATACCCGATGGGGAATGGAAGATCGTGGACTATATGGATAACAATGGGGTTGGAGAAGAACCAGTCAAGATTTCTGTAAAGGTAAAAATAGAGGGGAGTGAAATGATTGTGGACCTGTCGGATTCGGCACCCCAACAGGAAGGTCCAATAAACTCTCCCTATCCAGGTACAGTGGCAGCGCTGCGTTATGCAATAAAGGCGCTGACCACTCCACGCTTCCCAGTCAACGAAGGTCATTTCAAACCTCTACAGGTAATCGCTCCCCCGGGCAACATGTTTCATCCTCTACCACCCGCACCTTGCTTTCTTTATGGGTGGTCCCAACTGCGCCTGATAGATTTAACGCTGGCAGTCCTAGCTCAGGCAGTCCCAGACAAAGTAACAGCAATTTCTGGGGCCGAGTTCTGCCCTATAATCATGGTTTCACATGATTCAGAAGGAAGAGGGCGCTATCTCGCTGGAGGGGCCGATGTTGTAGGTCACGGAGCAGCTTTCCACCGCGATGGTCAAAACGGCTTGTTTCTTCACGCCGGAGCAGCAATGTGTAACATACCCATTGAGGTGCGAGAAAAAACACCGGTACCTGTTCTGATCGGGCGCTATGAGCTTCGTCAAGATTCTGGGGGGCCAGGGAAGTTCCGCGGTGGGTTAGGAATCTGCAAAGATTTCACAACATTGATACCAGTAACAACGATCTCCGTTTTGGAGAGAACGACAGCTGCCCAAGCCCCTGGAGTGGCGGGAGGGAAAGCAGGGATGTTGAATGAGGCTATATTCTTTCCAAATACTCCTAAAGAAATCATACGAGGCAAACACAAAGTAGAGATGCAAAGTGGTGAGGCAGTGTGGCTCAGGAGTGCTGGGGGGGCAGGCTGGGGAGATCCTCTCACTAGGGATCCCCTCCTGGTATTGGAAGATGTTGTAGATGGATATGTCTCAGTGGACGGAGCAAATCGAGATTATGGTGTAATCATCAGAGAGACACCTAAAGGCTATGTTCTCGACGAAGTGGCTACTGCCAAGCGAAGACAACAACCCCAGAAAAAGTAGACCGATACCGAGAGACTTAACAAGGTTTTCAATATTCACGCACTAGCGAGGTAGAAATGTCACGCGAGCGCTTTGCGATAGATGTGGGAGGTACCTTCACCGACCTGATTTTATGGGATCCAAGTAAAGGTGGTACCCGAACCAGCAAAGTAGTTACGACACCAGACCTTATTCAAGGTGTCCGGAATGCCGTAGAAACCAGTCAGATCAATCTGAGGCAGAAAAAGCTCTTTGTACACGGAACAACAGTATTAATCAATGCCATTTTACAAGGAAAGGGGGAAAAAGCTGGTTTAGTAACTACCAAGGGGTTTCGAGATGTTTTAGAAATCGGCCGGGGAGACCGACCTTGGATGTACGATATTCTTTACGAAAAACCGCGACTTTTGGTACTGCGCCGTTTTAGGCTTGAGATAGACGAAAGAATTGACGCCAAAGGCGAGATCATTAAGCCTTTGAATGAAGATGATGTCCGCCGAGTAATCAGGGAGTTTAAGGAGGGCGGAATTCGGTGTATTGCTGTCTGTCTGTTGCATTCATATGCGAACCCAGCGCATGAAGAAAGGGTGGGACAGATTATCCACGAAGAATTTCCCGAAGCCCACTTAAGTCTTTCTTACAGAATTCTCCGACAACATTACGAATATGAACGCACTGTGTCGGCAGTGCTGAACTGCCAAGGCCAACCCATTATGAAAAACTACTTGGAAGGACTTGATACAGCATTACAGAGCCAAGGATTTAAAGGAACATTCCTCTTGTTGAAGTCAAGTGCTGGTGCAATGACTTACCGGGAGGCTGGAGAAGTTCCTGTGTTCACTCTAATGTCTGGTCCAGCAGGAGGCGTTCTGGGTGGAACGTACTTGGGTAAGTTAACCGGAATTGAAAACATTATTACAGCAGACGCCGGAGGGACGAGCTTCGATGTGTGCGTTATTAAGGCTGGACGGCCCCTAGTTGCGAGTCATGCTATGGTAGGCGGCTACAAACTTCTACTGCCTGTTCTCGATATTAGCACTATCGGCGCCGGAGGAGGAAGTATAGCTTCGATCGGCAAAGCAGGCGTGCCTCAAGTGGGGCCACAGAGTGCCGGATCTAAGCCAGGCCCTATTTGCTATGGGCAGGGTGGGGAGGAACCAACATTAACAGACTGTGCCCTAGTTCTAGGGATCATCAATCCGAAATATTTCCTTGGGGGGAATATGCGCCTCGATTTGGAGGCAGTGGAAGTAGGGCTAAAGACAAAAATCGCAGATCCCCTCGGTGTATCGCTAGTCAAAGGAGCCCAAGGGATACTTACTATTGCTGAAAGTAAAATGGCTGGGGCGATTAGAGAAATGTCAGTCGAGAGAGGCCATGACCCGCGCGAATTTGTTTTGCTCACGTTTGGGGGATTTGGACCTTTGTCTGCTTGCAATCTTGCCCGCAAATTGTCCATCTCGCGTGTTCTTGTCCCCGTATCTCCCGCGACTTTTTCAGCTTGGGGTATGTTGATGTGCGACTTAGTTTATGACTACACACAGACGATGCTAGTAAACCTTGACGGTGCTTCCTGCAACCTAATCGAGACGACAGTGGGAACAATGATTAGAGAAGGTCGTAGAGCACTCAATGCAGACGGAATCCGACCTGACAGACAGCATATTTCTTGCGGCCTCGATATGAAGTACTGGGGGCAGGGTGAGCATTCAGTGACTGTGCCTCTTCACACTACTAAGTTTACTGACAAAGGGAGGCGGCGGCTCGAAAAGGAATTTCACCAACTTCATCAAGCCGCATATGGACATGTCATAGATTCCCCAGTTCAAATTGTGAACTTTCGGGTTCGCGCTTTTGGCGTGACGGAAAAGCCTCGCATTAAACCGATTCCGAAAGGTAGTAAAAGCGCGAAAGCAGCATTGAAAGAAAAACGTCGGGTTTTCTGGAATGGCGATGGTAAGCCAAGTATATGGAGTATTTTCGAACGAGCACACTTGAGGGCAGGTAATGTGATAGATGGACCGGCAATTGTTGAAGAAGCCAGTGCAACGACAGTAATCGGCCCAGGGGACGAAATGACTGTGGACCGTTTCGGCAACTTGATTATCCGGATTTCTCAATGAGCTAGCGCGCGCCTACCGGCTAGCGGTGCGCCGGGGAGAGCTTGCCTCCGCTCCCTACATCCGGCGGTTGTCGGAACTCGGAAGAGAGAGACAAGGCTATGTTGAGCACGGCGATTTTGAGGAGCTGGTAGCCGCCCTGCCTGAATACTTGCAGGATTTCACCCGCATGGCTTACACCTGCGGTTGGAGAAAAGGGGCGCTCGTCTCCCTGCGATGGGCCGATGTAGGACAGGCTGTGATTCTGCTGCGGGCGGAAAATTCTAAAAACCGCAAGCCGCAGAGCATCCCGCTGGACAAAGTTCTGTCCTCCATTATCGAGCGTCGCCGGTCGGCTGCCCTGATTCCTCTCTCGAACAACAAGGCGCAGCTCTCTGAGTATGTCTTTCACCGGGAGGGCGCGCCCATCGGCAACATCCGCAAGGCCTGGGAGTTGGCCTGTGTGAAAACGGGCCTGGCCGAGCTGTTGTGCCGGAACTGCGGGGAGAGCGTGAACCCTCACACCTGCCCGCAGTGCAAGACAGCCACGCAGTATCGCGGCCTTCTCTTCCACGACCTGAGGCGTTCGGCGGTCAGAAATCTAATCCGCGCTGGGGTGCCTGAGAGGGTGGCAATGGAAATCACGGGGCATCGTACACGGGCGGTGTTTGACCGCTACGCCATCGTGAACGAGGCCCAGAAGCAGGAGGCGCTGCGGAAGACTCAGGACTACGTGGCGGCTACCGCAAAACGCAAAATAGTCGTGCTGGGCAGGTAGAACACGGACAAAACACGGACAATGGCCGATTTGGGCAAATACTCTGGCACTCCTAAGCCGTTCAAAAATATGGCGGGGACGACGGGACTCGAACCCGCGACCTCTGCCGTGACAGGGCAGCGTTCTAACCAACTGAACTACGTCCCCGCAGACGATTGACCTGCGGTGTGGTGGGCGATGTCCGATTCGAACGGACGACCTTCCCGGTGTAAGCGGGATGCTCTACCGCTGAGCTAACCGCCCGCGCCTTCGGCATTGTACCACGGCTGCGGGGAGGGGAGAATCCGGGGGGACTGGTTGAATGGTTTATTGGTTGATTGGGGCTGGGGGGAGGATTTTCTTCTGGCGGAGCTGGGCGGCGAGGGTGGCGCGGAGCTCGGAGTCGGGCATGGAGACGTAGCGAACGAAATCGAGGCGCAGCATGGCCGGGCGCTCGTCCTTTTGGACTACCACGCCGAGGTTGGTGCGGCTGGAGTCGAGGATGACCTCGATGAACTGGAGTTGCGGGTCGAGCGCGGCCAGCAGGGGTTCGAGCCGGCGGCGGATGCTGCGCTTGCGTTCGCGGCTGAGTTCCATGCGCTAGTGCCCGGCCGTCGGAGGTGGGATGGGCCCGGAGTCGCCTTCGCCGGCGCGGCGACGCTCACGGGAGCGAATGTGGTGGGGGACGTTGGTCAGGACGATGCGGGGCTTGAAAAGCAGCGCCGCCTTGAGCCACAGGCTGGTCTGGTTGTGCAGGAGCTGATGCCACCAGCGCGTGGGGACGAATTCCGGCATGACCACCGTTACCACGTCGTCTTCCCGCCAATCCTGCACCTCGTCAATGAAGCGCAGTAGCGGGCCGGCAATCGAGCGGTAGGGCGAGTTGAGAATCACCAGAGGCACGTCCGGCGCCCAGGTGTTCCATTTGGCCAGCAGTTCTTCGCGGTTTTGATCGGTGACGTTAACGGTGACGGCGATGACATCCTTGGAAATCGAGCGGGCGTATTCGACCGCGGAGAGAATCACCCGGTTCATTCCCGGCACGGGGATGACGGCGGTGTGGAGCAACTCTTCGGGCTTTTCGTAGTCGGCCAGGGACAGCTCGCGTCCGACGGCGTAGTAGTGCCGACGCACCTGACGGCACACCAGGACTAGCGTGGGAATGGCTAGCAATATCAGCCAGGCGCCCTGGGCGAACTTGACCAATGCCACCACGCCCAGCACTGCCAGGGTTGTGGTTGCACCGAAGGCGTTCACCAACGCGGAGCGGAGCGCGCCCGGCTGGCCGGAACGCCACCAGTGGATCACCATCCCGCTCTGCGAAAGGGTGAAGGCGGTGAAGACGCCTACCATGTAGAGGGGGATGAGATTGTGCACCTGGGCGTCAAAGGCGATGATGAGCCCGGCTGCAGCGACGGAGAGGACAAGAATACCGTTGGAGAAAACCAGGCGGTCGCCCAGGTTGGCCAATTGCCAGGGCAGGAAGCGGTCCTGCGCCATCACCGAAGCCAGTCGCGGGAAGCCGGTAAAGCTGGTGTTGGCGGCCAGGACCAGGATGACCATGGTGGAGAGTTGGATGAAGTAGTACACCGGCCCGGTGCCGAAGATGGTGCGGCTGAGCTGGGAGAGCACGGTTTCGCCTTCCTGCGGGGTGGCGTGGTAGAGATAGGCCAGCACGGTGATGCCGAGGAAAAGAGTGCCCAGCATGGCGGCCAGGACGTAAAGGGTGATGGCGGCGTTGCGCGCCACCGGCTTGCGAAAGATTTGCACGCCCGTGGCCACGGCTTCGATCCCGGTCAGTGCGGCGCAGCCGGAGGCAAAGGCGCGCAGCAAGAGGAAGACGAGTGCAAAATTCCAGACCACGCTTTGCGGTTCGACCGGCGCCGGGGTAGCGGCGGGGGCGCCGACGGTGGCGTAGCGAATCAGGCCGCCGAAGACCAGCAGGTAGGCCGCGATGATGAAAAGGTAGACCGGCCCGGCAAACAGTGCCGCCGACTCGCGCAGGCCGCGCAGGTTGGCCAGAAAAACCAGTCCTAGAAAGAGCAGGCAGAGAGCTACCCGGTGGTCATAGAGGGCCGGCACGGCGGAAGTGAGCGCGGCCACCCCGGCGGTGACGCTGACCGCCACCGTGAGGGAGTAATCAATCAGCAGGGAGGAACCCGCCACCAGGGCGGGCGTAATCCCCAGGTTTTCCTTGGCGACGGTATAGGCGCCGCCGCCGGTGGGGTAGGCGTGGAGCGTTTGCCCGTAGGAGATCACCACCACCAGCGTCAGCAAGCCGATCCCCACGCCGATGGGGATGGAGTAGAAGAGGGGCAGCGCCAGCCCGACGGCTGCACCGGCGGTCAGAGCCCGCAGAATCTCTTCAGTGGCGTAGGCAGTGGAGGAGAGGTTGTCGGAGGCCAGCACCGCCAGCGCGGAGCGCTTGGGCAAACGCTGCTCCTGGAGGGAAGCGGTTTCGAGCGGGTTCCCGATGAGCAGGTTCTTGAGATGGCGCAGCATAGGAAATGCCGCGTTTGTTTCTAGCACACCCGCGCGGCGGCTGCAAGCGAGCAGCTTGACGGAGTGGGGTACGACCGCTAGACTGGATTTTTGCAAGTGAGCACAGGGCAATGAGACTTTCGCGTGAACTCGTGGGCTACACCGCCAAGACCGTGGTGCAGCGGTTGATTGCGAACGAAATGATTGAAACCTCGCTGGTGGCTGAGGTGACCGAGCGCGTCGAGCGGGTGATGCTGGACGAGCTGGCGATCGAAGACCGCATCAACGAAAAGGTCCGTGAGTACATGGCCAAATACTCCGACGAAATCCGCCGCGGCGGGGTGAGCTACCAGGAGATGTTCAAGAAGATCAAGAGCGAACTGGTACGGCGGGAAAAGGTGATTCTCTAACCGTGCGGCTGAGCCGGGAAAAGGTGCTGCGGTTGTCTCACGTGATGGTTGATGTGGTGGCGGGCTTTGACGAGGTGGAGTTCATTGAGGACCGCAACACGGTGCGGCTGGAGATTGTGAAGATTCTTCAGGACCTGTTGAAACAGGAGGAGAAAGTCGAGGAGGCCGCCCGGCTGAAGATTACCTCTCAGAAGCGCCCTATTCCGGAAGGCACGGTGGAGTGGGAGACGCTCTACCGCAAGTATTACTTTGATGAGCTAAGAAAGATGGGCGTGGGGTAGCTCGGCCGCGCCGGCCCCCCGAAAAAACTCTGCCTCGCGCTTGTCGAAAACCTACCCGCCGCCTAGGGGCGCCGCTTCAGGACCGGGGGTTTATCTTCTTTTTCCTCTTCGTCTTTCTCTCCGTCTTTGCCCTGGCGCTTGCGCAGCGTAGGCCGGTCGGGATCGTCGTCTTCGACTTTGCGCCCCGCCATCAACAGCGCCAGGCGCTGCTTCACGTGGTCGAACTTGGACGAGGTGATCACGTAGTCTTCGCGGTCGGGCAGCAGCTCGGCGATTTCCTCCTGCGCGCGTCTGACCCGTTCTTTGGTGGGGGGGTGGGAGGAGAAAACTTTGGGAATCGAGCCGGGGCTCTTGCGTTCCTTCTCGCGCAGCTTTTCGAAGAAGCTGACGAAGGAGGTGGGGTCGTAGCCCGCCGCCCACATGTATTGGATTCCCAGGAAGTCTGCTTCCCGTTCGGCGTCGCGGCTGAACTTCAGGAAGGTAAGCGGCAAGCCGAAGTTGATGGCCTGGTAGATGCCGTAGCCGGCCCAGCCGCCCGGTAGGAAGATGATGGCCGGAATCATGGCCCACTGGGCAATCTGCCCTTTGGTGGCTCGCTTGGTACCGTGACGGGCGGTGACGTGGGCGATTTCATGCGCCATCACGCCGGCCAGCTCCGCCTCTTCGTCGGCTGCCAGCACCAGCCCGCTGTTGATGTAGAAGAATCCGCCCGGCAGGGCGAAGCCATTGATCTGGGCGGAGTCGATCACCTTGACGTTGAAGGGGACGCGCGCGTCGGAATGCCGCACCAGGTTCTGCGCCACTCCGTCCACGTACTCGGTGATGACCGGGTCCTCCACCAAGCGCGCCGACTGCTCGATCATCTGCGCCAGTTGCTTGCCCAGGGCCACCTCTTTTTCCAGCGAATAGAGGTTCCAGCCCTTACCGACGTTGCGGTCGCCGATCTTGCTGACGTCTTTTTTGTCTCTCTTTTTGTCACCTGCCCAAGCGGTGGACGGGACCAGCAAGAAAACCGCCAGCAGCACTGCCAAGAATGGACGCTCGTTGTTCCGCATGATCTTCCCCCTCTCTCCAGTCATCTTAGCACTCTGTTCCGGTACACTCAAGTCCTTCGCCTCGAATTATTAGATGCAGGTTTTCTCCCTTGCGCTGTTTCCAATCGTACAGAGCGGCTCAGCCGCCGGAGCCTCGCTTGACGCCGCGCCCGTCCTGCGTCTAAAGTGCCTGCCGGCCCTGCTGAGGGGCCCTAAGATGCCCCAAAACATACTCATCGGCCAAGTGTGGCGAAATCAACAGAGTGGGGAGAACTACTTGGTCACCCGCATTTACAAGGAGCTTTTTACGACCTACGCGGTGCTGCGCAAGGTGGGCGATGAGGCTGCTGACGGCACTCGGGTCAAAGTGGGGAAGTCCGCCGAGGGGGTAGTCCTGCCCGGCTACGTTTTCACCCAGGAGGAGCGGTAGCCTCCGTCTGTCCGATCGAGTAGCGGCGATGAACCCGGCTTGCCCTGAGGTCGCCGAAGGGCAGCGTTCATCGCCGGCCTTTCCGCTTTCCTGGTCTGCGACCCAATTTTGGGCTAGAATGCGCGCGGCTTGCGCAGTTGCCTTCTTTCCAGGCGATTCAATGGACCTAACCCCGGCTTCGACCTCAGCCGCAGCAACCGGCCCGCCGCACGCAAAACTCCGGGGGGTGTTCGGCTGGCTTCGGCGGCTTTACGACTGGACCCTCTCGTGGGCTGAGACCCGCTGGGGACCGGCGGCGCTGGCGGCGCTGGCCTTCAGTGAGTCGGTTATCTTTCCCATCCCGCCCGACCCGCTGCTGATGGCGCTGGCGCTGGGGAAGCCCCGCAAGAGCTTCCGCTTCGCGCTGATTGCCACCGTCAGCTCGGTGCTGGGCGGCATCTGCGGCTATGCGCTGGGGTACTGGCTGTGGCAGTCGCTGGAGGGGTTTTTCTTCCAGTACGTGCCGGGCTTCACGCGCGAGAGCTTCCTCTTCGTGCAGGGCAAGTACCAGGAGAACGCCTTGCTGGCCATCTTTGCCGCCGCTTTTACGCCCATCCCTTACAAGGTCTTTACCATCGCCAGCGGCGTCTTCCAGGTGGGATTGCCGGTGCTGTTGGTGGGCAGCGCGTTGGGACGCGGGATGCGCTTCTTCGCGGTGGCGGGGCTGCTGCGCTGGCTGGGCCCGCGTGCCAAGCAGTTCATTGACCGCCACTTCAACATCCTGACGGTGACCTTCTTCGTCCTGCTGATCCTGGGCTTCTGGGCCATCCGCCACCTGTTCTAACGAAGTCGCATCGCGTTGACTTGCCGGCGGGCGGGGCTTAAGATAGCAGGCAACGAGGGGGCGCTCCTTTAGCAAAAAAGAGAGGCTGAAATGAGGTTGGGTACGACACGCTGGCTGCTGGTGGGATTGCTGTGCCTCGGTCTTTGGCCCATGGTCGCAGCCTCCGCCCAGGAGACGCGCTGGAAAAGCATAATGGCTGACGCCGCGAAGGCCTACCAGCAGGCTGATTACGCCCAGGCTGAAAAGCTGTTCTTGGCTGCCCTCAAAGAAGCGGAAAAGTTCGGAGAGCAAGACCCGCGCTTGGCCACCAGCCTCAACAACCTGGCAGAACTCTATCGCGCACAGGGCAAATATGAGCAGGCCGAGCCGCTCAACCAGCGGGCGCTGGCGATTCGGGAGAAAGCCCTGGGGCCGGAGCACCCGGACGTAGCCCAGAGCCTCAACAACCTGGCGGTGCTCTATCACACCCAGGGGAAATGCGCCCAGGCCGAGCCGCTCTACCGGCGGGCGCTGGCGATTTGGGAGAAAGCCCTGGGGCCGGAGCACCCGGACGTAGCCAGCAGCCTCAACAACCTGGCGGAACTCTATCGCGCACAGGGGAAGTACACGGAGGCCGAGCCGCTCAACCAGCGGTCGCTCATGTTTTTGACCAGAGCCGTGGGGCCTGAACACCCTGACGTTGCCACGATGCTAGAGAACTATGCCCGCATGTTGCGTGTGCTCAATCGGCACGACGAGGCAGAGGAGATGGAGGTGCGCGCCCAGGCCATCCGCGCCAAGCACGCGCAAGAGAATCCCCAGAGGTAGGAACTTCCAATCCCTCTTCCGCCGCCCACCTGCGGCGGGCGGGCCTGCCTAGGGCAGGCAGGCTCCTCGGAATGACAAGTTCGGCGAGTTGCTTAGAGGGGGAGGCCTTGGAGGGCCGTGATGTCGTCCATCTGGAGGGCTTCGCGCAGGACGAAGGGCTCGCCGTAGGCGACCCCGATCAACTGCCCGAAGTAGCCGCAGGAGGTTGCCATGCGCTGTTCGATTCCCGTCAGCGGAATGTGCACACCCTGCTGCCGCTGTGGCCCGCGAAACTGCGAGCGATAGCAGGCCACCGCCCGCATCCGCTGCTTGAAGTAGGGCGTGATGTCCACCACGAAGCTGGGCGCAGTGCGGAAGTCGGCGTCGTACATGGTGGAGTAGATGACCTTGTGGGGCCGGTGGGGCCTGCCCGCCGAGGCGGGCTTGTCCGGCGTGGCGGACAGGTCGAGCTTCGCCAAACCCGCCAGGTAGCAGCCTTCGTAGCCGATCTGGCAGGCGTGGGAGTGGTCGGGGTGGCGCGCGTCCCAGTAGGGCAGGATCACCACCCGCGGGCGCAGCGCCCGGATGCGCTCCGCCACCGCCAGCTTGTAGTCCATGATTGGCTCCAGCCGGGCGTCCGGCAGGCCGAGGTTCTCCCGGTGGTGGACGCCCAGGGCGCGCGCCGCCGCCGCTGCTTCTTTGGCGCGCAGCTCGGGGGTGCCGCGCGTGCCCATCTCGCCCCGGCTCAGGTCGAGGATGCCCACCCGGTAGCCCTGCTTGACGCAGCGGATGAGCGTGCCGCCGCAGGTCAGCTCGACGTCGTCGGGATGCGCCGCCACCGCCAGCACATCCAGGGCCTTGTTGGTGCGCTTCTTTCGTGGCATAGAAGCTAGGAAGTTTACCTCAAAGTCCGGATAGCGCACACACAGACTTCATTCAGGTAGTGTCTTAATTTGAGCGATTCGGAACTCGGCCCAAATCACACCGAGCCCTGCGGCCCCCAGGCCCCTGCCTGGGGGAAGCGAAAATCCCTGCGGCGGGGGCCGCAGGGCTCGGTGTGATTTGGGCCGAGTTCCGAATCGCTCAAACTTAAGCCGGGATTTCCATTTTGCCTGCCCCTGATGGCACGTTTATACACCCGATCGCCGCCGATCGCACAAAAACTTCGATCGTCGCACAATCGCTCAGCTTCAAAGGCCTTCATCTGAGCCCGCGCCGACGTGCGACCGACTGGAACCCCTGCTTTTCGGGCATTTCTCAGACACCGCTCCACACGTGTGCCCCGTGTCATCGCCGGGCGGGCTTCGTTGCACTTCAGGCCGCGCGTCAGCCTGCCGGCACGGGTAGCGCCCAGATCCTCCGCAGCATGTCGCCGAACAGCCGCCGCGTGAGATGCCCTTCCGCCAGCAGAAGCCAGTAGTACCGCGCATGCTTCACCAGCCGGCCCCCAGTTTTCACCAGTCGCTGCTGGAGACTCGTGAGCGACCAGCGCTTGACCCGCAGCGGAAGGACCAGTCTGCGCCACAAGTTGCCCAGATTGTAGGCCAGGACGCTCAGTTGCAGGCGCACCTCGTTCGCCCGGAAACGATGGCACGACAGCCGCGTCCAGTGGGTGGCCTGCTTGCCTTCCTTGATCCATTGCTCCGCCGTACCGCGCTTGTTGTAAAACCGCACGACCGAGCGGCTCGGGAGGGCCATGTTGGTCACGATGAAGCCGACGCGAGGGAACAGCTCACCTTGGTGGTGCTCCACCTTGGCGACGATCCGTCTGGGCGTGGTCCAGCTCTTGGCCTGATAGCGGAAACTCTGGTAGCGCACCAAGGGCTTGCAGCTCGGCCGTCCCGGCGGACGAAAGAGGATGTCTTCGATTTCCAGCTCCAAGCTCTTGTTCGCCGGCATGCGAATGGCATAGTCCACGTCGCGCTGCTCGAGCGCGTCGTAGATCTCGGGCTTCGCGAACGCGGCGTCTGCGCGGAACGCTACGCGCTTGCCCTCCACCTGCTGCCGGTCAATCTCCGGTACGAGCAGGTCGTCCCAGTCGTCGGCGCTATGCACGTTGCCTGGCCGCAGCGTGGCGGCGAGGCAGTCCCCATGCTCGGTGAACAGAAACAGCGGGTGGTAGCAGACGGACTCGAAGTGCCCGTTATAGGCGCTCCCTTCCTGCGCCCCATGCACCGGGCTCTCGCTCGAATCCATGTCGAGCACGATCCGGTCGGCGCGCGTCGCCATCTCGGCCTGTGCAAGCACCTCCCGGTTCACGGCCCTCAACCCGACGAGATTCTCCTCGTGGGTCAGCAGCTCTGTCTCGAACCAATGCAGCGTCGATGTCAGCGCCGCACCCCGGTCCCAGCGCTTTGGCGACCCGATGAGACGAAATGTTGGGTCTGCCGACACGCGCCCCGCGTCGTTGAGATCTTCGTAGCCCGCGAGGCGACTGTAGACCGACTGCCGCAGGAGATCCACCACGCTGAACTGGGTGTTCATCCCCTGTCGGGAATCGCTCAGGTGCTCGGCGATGAGTGTCTCCAGCCCCAGACGTTCATCCAACTCGCGCACCAGAATGAGGCCAGCGTCAGAAGTGACGCGCGATCCCTGGAACGCAACTTTCAAGAAGCCGTTGAACGCGAACTGGAATGGCTCGTGTTGTAATTCACCCACCGGGTGTCACCCTCCGTAGTGTGGTTCCTTACGTCGGAGCCCCAAAACTCAAGGCGCAGCGACTGGTCCTGGCGATACGGTACCACAGCCAAATCGGAAATCCGGGTTAAGACACTACCGGGACTCAACACTACCTTCATTCGGGCTGTGGGGGCGTGGTATGGTGCAGGGGGGCGGTCTTTGGCAGGAGATTTCCATGAGCGAGAAAGCCTTGCAGGGGCAGGTGGCGCTGGTGACGGGCGCAGCCAAGCGCATTGGGCGCAGCATCGCGCTGACGCTGGCGGGGGCGGGAGCGCGGGTGGTGGTGAACTACGCTCGCTCGGAGGCGGAGGCGCGCGCCACCGTCGAGGAGATTAAGAAACAGGGCGGGGAAGCGGTGGCGCTCGCCGCCGACGTCAGCCGCCCCGCCGAAGTCACCCGGCTGGTGGCCGCGGCGGAGAAGCAGTTGGGGCCGGTGGACATCCTGGTTAACAACGCCGGCATTTTCGCCGCCTACGAGTGGGAGAAAATCACTGAGGCTGACTGGGACCGCTTCCTGAACACCAACCTCAAGGCGCAGTTCTTTTGCGCGCAGGCGGTGGCGCTGGGGATGAAGCGGCGCGGGCGCGGCACAATCGTCAACCTGGCTTCGCTGGGCGGGATGAAGGTTTGGCCGGCGTTCATCCCCTACTGCGTCTCCAAGGCGGGCGTCATCCACCTGACGCGGCTGCTGGCCAAGGCGCTGGGGCCGGAAATCCGCGTCAATGCCGTCGCCCCGGGGACGATTCAGTTTGAAGGCGAGGAGCCGGACCAGAACTACATCCGCCGCGCGCCGCTCAAAAAAACCGGGACCGGCGACGACATTGCCCAGACGGTGCTTTCCCTTTGCGCCGGCTCGGAGTTCATCACCGGCCAGGTTTTGGTGGTGGATGGCGGCTACTCGCTCGCCTGAGCGGCTAGTCTTCTTTGTAGAGCCAGGCCCCCACCACCGTCGCCAGGGGCAACTCCACCAGCGCAACCGCCACCGGGAGCCATAGCAACTGGTTGGGAAGCAACCCGAGCGGCACCATGCCGATGGTCGGTACCAAGTAGGCCAGCAGCCATACGCCCAGCCCGGCACAGACCGCCGTCTTCGGACCGGCGCCGAAGCGCGGGCGGATGGCGGCGTAGTAGCACACGGCCAGAATTCCGATCAGGAATCCCAGCCCGACGTAGATCATCATCGCGCCGGTGCTTTCATCCGGCGACCTGCTCAAGGCCGCCATGGCGGCCTTCCAGTCCGGATTCAGGATCACGGCGTGGAGAGCGAACTCCACCACATTCACCACCACCCCGGCCAGCAGGCCGCCCAGGATCACGCGGCCCCAGTTGATTTTACCCATTGGTATCCCCCTATCTTATTGATTCTGCTTGCAATTCAGATTTTCCGGGAACCCCGGCTAAAGCCTAGGCGAGTTTCCGCCGAGGGTCAAGGGCTTGAGTGGCACGACACTTGCAACGTAAAAGGGGGTTGGCGCATCTACATTAAACTGAGTATAATGTTCTGTTTTACCCTGGGAGGTGATCCCGCATGGCAGTGGCAACTAAGCGTAATACCGGCAAGCAGGTGCAGTACGAGAACGCTCTGCGCTCAATGCGCGCCGAGCTGCAAGACCTGCTGCGGGACACTCGCCAGGCCGTCCTTGCCGAACGGGTGCCCGAGGACAGTATCGCTCTGGGCAGCCAGAACCTGCTGCAAGACCTGGCCGTGGGGCAACTGCAACGCCACAAGCAGCTTTTCGAAGAGGTCGAAGCCGCGCTGCGCCGCATCGAGGATGGCAGCTACGGCGTCTGCGGCGGCTGCCGCAATGCCATTCCTGTCCGGCGTTTGCAGGCCCTTGCCTGGGCACGCTACTGCGTGTCGTGCGCGGAACTGCGCCAGGCCCTCTCGCTGAACTGAGCCGGGTTCGCGGTTCAAAAAAAGCCGCCCGCGCGGGCGGCTTTTTTTGTGTTTTGGTCTTGCGCCCAGGTACCCGATTCCGAAGGTTCCGAACCCTGGTAGCGACGAAGAAGCCCCCCGCAACGCGAGGGGCTTCTTCGTCGGCTTTTTCCTGGGGCAAGCAGCGTGTTTCCAGACCGGCGTGGAAGGGTCTAGTAAGCGGCCAGCTTTTCCAGCCCTTGCATCACCTTGTCCGGGTTGAGCATGAAGTAGTCCTCCAGCGGCGGGCTGAAGGGCATGATGGGGATGTCGGGCCCGGTGATGCGCACGACGGGCGCGTCCAGGTCTTCGAAGGCCTCCTCCTGCACCAGGGCGGCCAGTTCGGCGCCGATGCCCATGGTGCGCTTGTCTTCGTGCACCACCGCCACCCGGTTGGTCTTCCGCGCCGAAGCCAGGATGGCCTCTTTGTCCAGCGGCAGCAGGGTGCGCAGGTCCACCACTTCGCAGCTCACGCCCTGCTTCTCCATCCGCTCCGCCGCCGCCAGCGAGATTTGCACCATGTAGCCGTAGGTCAGGATGGTCAGGTCGCGGCCCTCGCGCCGGACTTTGGCCTCGCCCACCGGCACAATGTAGTCCTCCTCCGGCAGCTCCTCTTTGATAGAGCGGTAGAGCTTCTTGTGCTCGAAGTAGAGATAACAATCCTTCCCGCGCAGGCACGCCTTCAGCAGGCCTTTGGCGTCGTAGGGGGTGGAGGGATAGACAATTTTCAAGCCCGGCTCATGCATGAACCAGGCCGCGTTTTCCTGCGAGTGGTAGAGCCCGCCGCCCACCCCGCCTCCGCAGCAGACGCGAATGGTCAGGTGGGGCTGGAACCCGCCCGCGCTGCGGTAGCGCAGCTTGGCGACGTTCTGCATGATCTGGTCTACGCCCGGGGTGATGAAGTCGGCAAACTGGATTTCGGCCAGCGGGTTCATCCCCACCAGCGACGCTCCGGTGCAGGCCCCGATAATGATGGCCTCGGCCAGCGGCGAGTCGAGCACGCGCTCGGCGCCGAACTTCTCCTGCAGGCCATCGGTCGCCAGGAAGACGCCGCCTTCGGCGATGTCTTCCCCCAGCAGGAAGACGCTGGGGTCGCGCTCAAACTCCTCGTGCATGGCCTGGTTGATGGCTTTGATGTAGGTGACCGGCTGTCCCATCGTTTACTCGGCGTAGATGTGGTCCCAGGCTTCGGCCGGCTCGGGGTAAGGGCTGGCCTCGGCCGCCGCCACCGCCTCCTCAATCTCCCGGTTGATTTCGTCCTCGAACTGTTTCTTTACGCTGCCCGCTGAGATGCCGAGCTCCGCCAGTTGCTTCTCGAACAGCGGAATCGGGTCGCGCTTCTTCCACGCCGCCACTTCTTCGCGCGAGCGGTAGCGGGCCGGATCGATCTCTGAGTGGCCGTACCAGCGGTAGGTTTTGCATTCCATCAGCGTGGGCCCCTGGCCCGCCCGCGCCCGGCGGACGGCCTCCTGCGCCGCTTTGTGCACCGCCAGCAGGTCCATCCCGTCCACCACCACGCCCGGCATGCCGTACCCCACCGCCTTGTCGGCCAGGTTCTTGGCGGCGGTCTGCAACCGCAGCGGCACCGACTCCGCCCAGAGGTTGTTCTGGATGACGTAAATGATGCCCAGCTTGTGCACGCCGGCAAAGTTGACGGCTTCGTGCCAGGCGCCGGTGCTGGTGGCGCCGTCGCCGGCGTAGGCGAAGCAGATGCCCTCGCGCTTTTGCATCTTCAGCCCCAGCGCTACGCCCGTCACCAGTTGCCACTGCGCCGCAATCGTGCTGGCCGGGGTGATGATGTTGTACTCGGCGCTGCCGAAATGCGCCGGGGTGCTCTTGCCCCGGTCGGGGCTGTCCACGCAGGCGTAGAGCTGCGCCATGATCGGCTTCACCGGCACGCCCTTCACCAATGCCGCGACCATGTCGCGGTGCGAGGGCCCCACCCAGTCGCTCGGTTGGCAGCCGTAGAGCGTTCCCACCGTCACCGCTTCCTGCCCCACCGCCGAGTAGTGGTTGCCCTTGAACTTGCCCTGCCGGAAGAGGACACGAGTGCGCTCGTCCACCATGCGGCACTTCAGCAGCAGGTGGTACATCTCCAGCAACTGCGTTTGGCTCAAGCCTGCGCCTTTGTTGTTTCGTGGTTGGGTCATCTTTCGTTGCTTCGCCTTGGTGGTGTTCGCCGACGGCTTCTTGCCGGACTTTACCGCCATGGGGCTGCTCTTCGGAGAATCTCCAGGGTCTCTAACAGCAAGGTCTTAATCGGCGATTATAGCACGCGCTTCAGCTTGGCCCCGGCGCTGCAGGTGCGTTGATTGGCCGGCCGGCGTTGACTTTGCGTAGTAGCAGGAAGCCCCCTACCAGGAAGGCCAGCACCGACAGGATGGCCAGGCGCTGGTTGCCGCCGGTGGCCGCGGAGACCGTCCCGAAGACCAGCGGGCCAAAGATGGAGGCCGACTTGCCGCACAGGGCATAGAAGCCAAAAAACTCTCCCTCGCGGCCCGGCGGGATGAGCGTGGACATGAAAGCGCGCGAGGCCGCTTGAATCGCTCCCAGGGCGGAACCTCCTAGCACCGCCACCGCAAAAAATTGCGTTTGGGTTTGCACAAAGTAGGTGGCTGTGACCACGACCACCCACTGCCCCAGCATCATCAATACCACTTTCTTCGGTCCCAGCCGGTCGGTGGGCTTGGCCCACAGGAAGGCGCCCGCCAGGGCGGAAACCTGCACCACCGCGTAGAGCGCAATCAACCGCGTCATGGGAAAACCCAGGGTCTTGGCGGCAAAGATGGAGCTGAAATAGATGATGGTGTTCACACCGTCGATGTAGAGGAAATAGGCCAGCAGAAACCAGCGCAGCTCGCGCGTGCGCAGGATTTCCCGGAACGTCCGCCAGGTTTCCCGCATCCCGCCCAGCGCCGCCTGTGGGATCGAAAGCCGCGCGGGCGCATCCGGCGGCAGCCAGAGGAAAGCGGGCAGGGCAAAGAGCGCAAAACCGACCCCGGTGACGATGAAAGTAGTGCCGTAAAGCTCCCGCCCCACCAGCGGCAGCGCCACCAGCAGGCCCAGCAGCGACCCGGCGTAGCCCACCCCGAAGCCCCAGCCCGAGACCCGCCCCCGATAGTGCGGCGGGGCGAGTTCCGGCAGGTAGGCGTTGTAGAACACCATCGAGCCTTCCAGCCCGATGTTGGCCAGCAGCGAAAGCGCAAAGCCCGCCAGCGCCATTCCCGGCGAGACCGTGGCCAGCAGGCACGTCCCGCTCACCGACGCCACCGTGTAGAGGATCAGCAGCCGCTTGCGCACCCCGGCGTAGTCGGCGATGGCGCCCAGCACCGGCGACGTGACGGCCACGAACAACATGGTGCTGGAAACCACCCGGCCCCACCACAGGTCGCCCTGCCCCTGGTCGTTGCCCACGATCACGTTGGCGTAGTAGGCCGCCCAGATGGTGGCGGGAACCACCGCCACGTAGATGGAGTTGGCGAAGTCGTACAGGCACCAACTGGCGATGGATTTTCGGTTCACAGGCGCCCCCGGAATGTGCGCCAAGTATAGCAGAAGAGAGTTTCGGCCAAGGGCGTTTCCAAGCACCGCGGCAGTCGGAAAGAGAAATCATCACTGTTCGTCGCCTGTTCGAGAGTCTGCTGGAGACCGAAGAGAGTCACGCCGACGACTGGCGCGCCCGGCTGGAACGGTAAGGGCGCAAGGGAAGGCTGAAGTTATGTGGGGCGCGTCGCCGGTTCGAGTTGCGGCGCAATCCGGGTAGGCGAGCGCAGCCTCTTAGCTCATCAGGGCCAGCAGAATCGCCTTCTGGATGTGTAGGCGGTTCTCGGCCTGGTCGAACACAACCGAGTTGGGCGACTCGATCACCTCGTTGGTCACTTCCTCGCCCCGGTGGGCTGGCAGGCAGTGCATAAACAGCGCCTGCGGCTTGGCCCGCCGCATCAGTTCACCGTTCACCTGGTAGGGCCGGAAAAGCTGCCGGCGCGCCTCCGCTTCCGCCTCCTGTCCCATGCTGGTCCAGACATCGGTATAGACGGCGTCGGCCCTGGCCACGGCCTCTGCCGGGTCGTGTGTGAGCCGAACCCGCCCACCCGCTTGCTGGGCTGCTTTTACCACCGCCGGGCTGGGTTCGTAGCCGGGGGGCGTGGCCACCCGCATTTCTACCCCCAGGCGAGCGGCACCGTAGAGCAGCGAATGCGCCACGTTGTTCCCGTCGCCCACCCAGGCCAGCGTGAGCCCGGCCAGCTTGCCTTTGTGTTCCCGCAAGGTCAGGTAGTCGCCCAGCGCCTGGCAAGGATGCACAAGGTCTGACAGGCCGTTGATGACCGGCACGCTGGCGTGTTCTGCCAGCTCCACCACCGTCTGGTGCGCGAAGACGCGCGCCATGATCCCCTCCACCCAGCGCGAGAGGTTGCGGGCCACGTCCGCGACCGCTTCGCGCTTGCCCAACCCAATCTCCTGCGGGCTCAGGTAGAGGGCGCGGCCGCCCAGTTGCTCCATGCCAATCTGGAAGGTGGCGCGCGTGCGCAGGCTGGGCTTCTCAAACAGCAGCGCCAGGGTTTTGCCCTCCAGCGCGCGGCGGAACTTCTTCGGCTGCGCTTTCACCTGCGCTGCCAGCTTCAGCAGATGCTCCACCTGCGCGGCGGTGAGGTCCTGCAAGGAAAGCAGGTCGCGGCCGGAGAGACTCTTCTTCGGCGTCAGCGAGTTCTTCTTTTTCCGAGCGCGAGAGATGGTTTTGGAACGCCGCATGGTGGTCGTGTTAGCTTGAGGGCACTGCCGTTTGGCGGTGGTGGGCGGTGGTAAAGTCGCTCAACACCCGGCTTCGATGATGGTGGCCTGCGGGTTGTGCCGGCGGATGTTGGCGCGCACCTGCTCCACCGCTTCCGGCGTGGCCGTGTCCACTTTGTTGATAATCACCACGTTGGCCCGGCGCAGGTTCACCTCTCCCGGGAAGTAGGCCAGCTCGTGGCCAGCCCGCAGCGGGTCGGCCACTACGATTTCCAAATCCGAGCGGTAGGTAGAAGGGCGTGTCGTTGTTGCCGCCGTCCCAGAGGATCAGGTCGGCTTCCTGCTCGGCCTGCCGCAGGATGGCTTCGTAGTCGGCCCCGGCCGCCACCGCCCGCGAGGCCAAGTGCATCACCGTCGGGTGGGAGACGTCGCTGTAGGAGAAGACTACGGCTTCCGCTGCACGCTCGCGGATCAGCGTCTCCAGCTCCTCTTCCGCCACGAGGGGAATCCCTTCCGGATAGAGCGGGCCGGCCAGCTCCGGCGGATAGCTGCGGTCGGCGATGTCGGGAATCTGCGTGGCCGTGAACGCCACCACCCGGTAGTCCGCGTCGTTCCGATACACTACGTTGAAGTTGTGGAAATCCCTGCCAGCGGCCCCCAGAACGATGATCCTTTTCACGATTGTGCACCCTTTGCAGATTTGCTCCCCATGGCTGGAGCACGGGATGGCTCACTCCCCGCGGTCGCCACCTCACGCTAGAAGCATAGATTGCTGGCTAGAGAAGTGCAACCCGGCCCCAACGGGCCGGTTGGCAGTAGCATGTGGCTCGACCCACTGCTACTCTGGGACAGCCTGGTTCTGGAGTTTTTTTATCTTGCCGCCCGCAGGCTGCGGCATGTGGGCCGTACCCTATGACCCGCTGCGACAAGTAATCACTAGAGCAGATCTGCTAGTTTTTCTGCAGATAGATTGGCGTCACGAAGAATCCGGCGCAACAGGCCGCGTTTGATCTCCTTGTGCAACGGCACGGTTAGTGGCAGATGCTGTGGGTCTCGGTCATCCCGCAGCCGCACATGACTTCCGCGCTGTCGCACTGCTTGGTAGCCAACCCTCTCAAGGGCACGGATAAGGTCTTGGCCTGAAACGACGGGAAGTTTAGCCGTCATCGCGAGACGACGACACTGCCGATCAATACCTTGGAGGGATCAGGAATGGCCTCGCCGCGAGCTTGCATTTCTTCCAGGCAGAGCGTGATGGCTTCCCGGATGTTTTCCAGAGCCTCTTCAGGTGTCTCCCCCTGCGAGTAGCATCCGGGCAGAGAAGGACAACTCACTACATAGCCGCCTTCCTCTGCGGGTTCGAGAAGAACTTTGAAATCCACAATGGCCATCACCACCCATTATAGCGGACATGGCCGACGATTATCTACTTGCCTGTTCGGGCCGCAAGAACACTCAAATAGTGGCCGTGGGGGACCAACCTGCCTACCGCAGGCAGGCTGTTGCTTTGGGGCAGCCTCTGGCTGCAGCCTTCTACTTCGGCGCCCGCAGGCTGCGGCATGTGGGCCGTACCCTACCGCGCTAGGTGTGGGCCGCACCGTTTGTGCATGCGGCAGTCCGGAAGCGGTGCAGAGCCTGCCTGCAGCAGGCAGGCTCCGCTTCCGAATCAAGTCATTCCGTCAACCCGGCAGGGATCTCTATCCGCGCGCGGGTTGCCATCATTTCTTCTTCTCGGACTCTTTCTTCTTGGAATCACTCTGCGAAGAGTCTGATGTACCCTGTTCAGATGATTCCTTGCGCGGCTTTTTCTTGGAGCTATCGCGAGAAGAGCCTGGCTTGCTTTGCTCAGACGACTCCTTGCGGCCCTTCTTTCCGGAGACGCGCTTGGACGGCTCCGCAGCAGGCTTCCGGCTTTGGGCAGTGCCGCGCCCGGCCGGAGCTGCGCCGCGCTCAGAAGACTCGCTGGCACGCCCTGCTGGCGAAGCAGGACGCCGTGAAGTCCCTGCGTTGGTCGGGTGAGCATCACCACGGGCCGAACTTGTATTGGAGCGGTCCGACCGTCCTGTATCGCGGGTCGGGCGCTCATCGGCGCGAGTTGGACGCCTGTCGGCGCGGGACGGACGCTCATCGGCGCGAGCTGGGCGCTCGTCGGTGCGGTTCCGGCGCCTGTCGGCGCGGCTCGGACGATCATCCCCACGAGTTGGACGCCTGTCGGCGCGGGACGGATGACCCGCGCCCGGGGTCGAAGGCGCAGCAGCGCGTGAAGGCTCATTGGCCGCCAGAACGAGCGTCCTTACCCGACCGTCGTCAACGATGACTTGATGGCCGAGCTTGTTTTTGTAGATCCCGCCCGGGAGGACCACCGTGCCGCCATCCGGGCCGACAAACGAGAGGCGGCCGCCGCGTAGCTTCACCTTCTTGACCTTGAACTTAACTTTGCTGTGGCCGGGAGGATAGCCGTGCCTGGGCCCGCGCCGCCGGCTCGCCGCCACGATCTGTCCCGGCGGAATCCCGCCCAGCTCGTGCACGTAGCCGCCGGAGATGATGATGTAGTGCCCGTGCTGGTTGACGTAGGTGCCGTCGCGCAGGACGACCACGGTGCCGCCGACGGAGTAGAAGGTAATTCTCAGCCCAACCACATGAACCCTGTGGATGCCGTGGCGGTGGTAGCCATGGGCCGGGGCATGCGCCGGAGGCCCGGCGGTACGGATGTGCCGATGGGTGCAGGCGGGCAAAGCGAGCGCCGCGAGCAGAAAAACGCCCACGCCCAACCATCCTCTGCTGTTCTTGCAATTCATGTTCATCTTTTGAAACCGTTCCTTTGGTGTCATTTTTTCCTCCGGGGCCGTCCACACTCTGGGCGCCCGTCCGACTATACCGTTCAACCTATCGAACAAAAATGGGACGAAGGTCACGGCTGGGAGGTACAAAAGTACTATTGCCCCGGGGTAAATCTCGGGAGTCTCTCGATCCTCCGAATCCGAATCGCCTTACTGGTTCCGGGGACACGGGTCTGGTGCACTATAGTGTCCGCTGCCGTTTTTCGGCGACTGGTTGCAGCGCGGGGCGGTGGTCAAGGTGCGGTCGGACAAGAGTCCCGGGATCAACAAAAGGTGGATTACTTCTACAACGACGAATGCCGGAAGCACGTCCCCTGCATCCGCCTGGAGCCGGGTGTCGGGGAAGTACAGTGTCCCCGCTGTGTGGGCGAGTGCGGTCTGTGCGGCTGCCACTGGGCCGGCTACTGCTTCGGCAAAGGCAAAGCTCCCGTGCAAACCCAGGTGTGCGTGGTCAAAACCGAAGGGAGGCACTGAACCAGCGAACCTGCACAGTCTTCACGAACCACCGAGGATTTGTCCTCCATCGACGCGGAGAGTTTGGCCGGTGATTTGGCTCGCGCCCGTCCCGCACAAGAACAGCACCGCTGTCGCCACGTCCGCCGGTTCGAGCAGCCCGCCCAACAGGCTTTCCGCCGCTCCGGTCAGTCCGGAAGCTCGGGATGACGTGCCGCCACGCAATAGCGCCCCGCACAGAAGACCAAAGGTTCGCCCTCAAAGCGCTTATAGCCCTCGACTGCGCCGATGAAGATCACGTGGTCGCCTCCGTCGTACTGCTTGACGTTACGACACAGGAAATGAGCGACGGTTCCCTTGAGCAACGGCACCCCGGCGGTGCCGTCGGTGCAGTCCACTCCCACGAATTTGTCCGGAATGATTCGGGCGAATTGCTGCGAGAGGTGGTGCTGATTGGCCGCCAGCACGTTGATACCAAAGTGGCTGGCGTGGGTGAAATCCTCCTGGCAGTGCGCGTTCCGCGCCAAGCTCCAGAGCAGCAGCGGCGGTTCGAGAGACAGCGAGGAGAACGCATTGACTGTCACGCCGACCGGGCGGCCGTCTTTCGCACGAGTGGTTACCACGGTTACGCCGGTCGCGAACTGACCCAGCGCCCGCCGGAAATCCTGCTGATCGAAGCCGGCGCTCATTTTTTGTCGCCCCTCCAGTTTTGATTCGCACCGCCAGCCATGCCAGTGGTCTTGCTAGTTCTCGCCCCAGCAATTCCGGAATCGCCGATTCGGCTTGCTCCGGGCCCATCGCCGTCTGGCCGCCGTCCGCTGGCTGAAGGACATCCGCATGGAGCTTTACCATAATTCTTTACGAGAAGTCCATCTACCCGAAGAACCTCTACCTTGACCGCGAACCGATGAAACACGCCGAGTATCGCGAACAGATTACCAAGCGCCAGATCCAGCTCATGCACGACCGCGGCATCTGGGTGAAGCCGGGCCGATGAGGTGCTGGAGGGGCTGGCCGGATTCGCTTATCCTGAGTGCCGGTCGAAGGGAACCACCGATTTTTCTCTACCAGCAACCCTTCAGCGGCCTATCAGATTCACCAGCCACAGGGTGATAAACGGCACGTAGGTAATCAAAAGCACGGCGCCCAACAGGAGCAACAAGTAGGGAGTGGTTGAGAGATAAACTCGTGTTAGCGACTGGTTGAAGCGGTAGGAAGAAAGAAACAGGTTTTCTCCCATGGGCGGCATCAAGTAACCCAGTTCCATGTTGACTAGGAAGATGATTCCGAGATGCACCGGGTCGATGCCGTAAGCCACTCCCATAGGGGCAATCAAGGGCACGACCACGAGAATGGCCGAATAGATGTCCATCAAAGCGCCCACAATCAACAGGAAGACGTTTAGCGCCAAGAGAAAAACGATGGGCGACTCGATGTGCGCGCTGACCCAGTGCAGCGCTCGCATGGGAATTTCAGCATGGACAAGGTAATTAGTAAATCCCAGCGCCACGCCCAGGATGATGAGGAACCCGCCCAACATGGTCGCGGACTCGACCACGATCCGGGGAAGGCCCCGTCGGATACTCAAGTCTCGATATACGAAGCACTCCACCACAAAAGCGTAGAATACGGTGAGCGCCGCCGCTTCCACCAGCGTCGCGAACCCGCCAAAGATGCCCACCAAGACCACCACCGGCAACAGCAATTCCCACTTGGCTTCCCAGAGGGCTGCGGCGGCTTCGCGAATGCGGAAGGGCGTCCGACCGGCCCCCGCCCGCCAACCCTGGCTGGCGCCCCAACCCGCGACCAGCAAGATCAGAATCACCCCGGGAAGAATGCCCCCGATGAACAGCCGATCAATGGGCGTTTTGGCGGAAATACCGTAAAGAATGACTGGCAGGCTGGGCGGGAGCAGCAGACCGATTGAGCCAGAAACCGTCACCAGACCCACCGCGGATTTCTCCCGATACCCCGCTTGCGTGAGCATTGGAAGCAGCAGCCCGCCCATGGAAAGAATCGTGACTCCGGACGCACCGGTAAGTGGCGTGAAGAATGCCAGCAGCAGCGTGGTTACGATCGCCAGACCCCCGGGCATCCAGCCAACCAGCGCGGTAAAGCTGCGCAGCAGGCGGCGGCTTGCGCCTCCTTCCGCCAAGATGTAGCCCCCCAGCGTGAACAGAGGAATAGCGGCCAGCATTGGGGTTGCGCTGAGGCGGTAGGTTTCGACGGGTACCGCAGCCACGGGAATCCCTTCGCTCCAGAACAACAGCAGGGCCGCTCCCCCCAACGCAGCAAAAATCGGCAAGCCCAGCGCTGTGGCCAACAGGATCAGCACGAGGCCGGGCACGAGAAGTTCCGCTGCCTGGAGAGAGGGGAAAAGGCCCAGCACCACTGGGATGGCTAGTGCTGATGCAGCCAGCAGGCGTCCCCGTCGGGTTTCGGCCGCATGCCAGATCAGTCGGCCGGCAATCACAGCAAAGCCGGCAGGCATGATGCTGATGGCTACCCAAAGCGGAATTCCCCAGGCAACCTCGCCGCCCGCCTCGCGCTCAACCAGAAGGAGATCGAGGCTGGCCAACAGCAAGCAGGCCGCCACAGCAGTTCCGAGGGCTGATGTAAAAATTTGCACCGGGCGGCGCAACCGGACGGGTAGAAAAGCTGCGGTGGAGAGAGCCAGCAGCCGATCTGAACGGGCCGCCAGAGCCGCCCCCAAGAAGGCAATCCAAAGGGTTAGATGCTGAACAATAGGAATCGAGCCCGGTATGCCTCGACCCACCAGTTCGCGACCCGCGATTTCCAGCAGCGGAAGCAGCGACATCACCGCCAGGACGGCGATCGAAAGAGAGTTTTCGATTCCCGCGGTCGTATTCTGTCGGGTGAGAGCCTGTGTCGGCATCACTTAACCCCAGTCTTTCCCTCTACTGCATCAGCTGGTCCGACCCGCTACTGCGCCTCCTTGCGGACGTCGGGCTTGGTGATCGGGATCGAGTTGAACGAATTGCCCACAAGCTCCCCGCTGCCTTTCGCAGTCATCGCTCGTGCCTGCTTGTTTCAGTAGTACGCGAGTTCCGGTATTCATTGCGCAAGCGTACGGCTTCATCGAACAAATCGGCGGGAACCAGTCCTCCGCGAAGCTTCGGATAGGCCGCTTCGGCTTCGGCTCGCCACTCGGCAAGAGTCGTGGCATCGAGATGGATGACGTTCAAGCCTCGCTTCTGCATCTCGACAACGGCGTCTTCCCCAAGTTTGCGAATTTCGCTGCGCCGCTGCTGGCTGGCCGCGCGGGCAGCCTGGAGCAACCGCGGCCTCAACTGTTCCGGGATGCGCTCCCAGGATCGCTTGCTGACGACGGTAGCTCCCACCAGGGGCGCCCACTTTACGTCAATCATGTTCTTCGCCAGTGCGAACGATTGATCAAGCAGCGCGAACAGCGGCGGCACGTCAAACGCCTCGATCAGTCCAGTCTGCAAAGCGGGGAGCAGATCGGTTACTGCCAGAGGAACCGGCCGGAAGCCCAATTCCTTGTACAACTTTTCAGCCTCCGGATCGCCGGCCGAGGTGAAGAGTTTCAGCTTCCGGATGTCATTGGGTGTCTTGGCAGGCTCTTTGGTGAAAAAGTACACCCAACCGACATCGCCCCAGTTCAACACGACAAGGCCCTGTTGCTCGAGGCGAGCCTCTAGCGTGGGCGCAATTCTGTCCCATACGTAGTCGAGCTCCTCGTAGGTGTCTATCAGCAAGGGGATTTGGAGGCATGAAACGGCGCGTTCGATCCGCTCCAACCCCGCGCTCGAAAGAGCAACCGCCTGGAGTTGCCCGATACGCACCTTTCGGAGCATGCCGGTCTCGTCGCCCAGCACGCCGCCGGGGTAGATTCGTAGAGACACTGTTCCGTGTGAGATCTTCTCCCAGTCCTGCCCCATCTGTTGCAGAATTTCGTGCCAGGGGGAACCCTCGGGAGCCACCGTACCCACGTTAAAGCGCAGAGGCCGCTGCGAGTAGACGGGCGGAACCAAGCTCAGCAGAGCGATACAAACAATCAAGCGAACCACATATTTGGCGGCTGACATCATTCTTGTTCCTCCGTAGTCGAGGGCTCCCCTCCTAGTATCAAATCGTCTGTGCGTGCCATCAGGCGTAGCGCCCGTTGCTGGTGGGCCACCAAATTCGCCAGCCGGACGTCTTTGTGCTTGTCCGGGTCGATGGCCAGCCCCTTCTCAAGCAATGCCCGGAACTCTGCCCGGTTTTGCTTCGGGACCATTACCGCTTCCGCGTACGCCACAAAAAGGCCTGCATGCTTCCCTTGAGAAAGCTCCAGGGCGCGCTGGAAATGTTTCCGGATGCGGTCAAAGTCGGGCTCGCCCGGCTTGGCGCTCGCAAACACGACCAGAAACTCGTGCAGGGCACCGTCGTTCCAGCTTTCGTCGAGCTCCAACGCGCGGTCAACTGCAGCTTCGACCTCCGGGAGGCGGGCCAGCATCGAGGCATCGCTCTTGGACACAGAGATCGCCAACCCAAGCGCAGCCGCGTTCCAGTAGAGCAGGGGTACATCTTTCTTTCTGACGATGGAGGCCGCCGCGCTGGGTTCCGCCCACAGCCTTTCACCGATGCCCTTGTAGCGGACCTCAAGTCCGCGCAGGCAGTAACGGTGTGCGCGCAGGTAAAGTTTTCGCGCCCGGGTCCGGAGCTGATTGGCCTGCGCCAAGTTCGTCTCTGCCACCACATCTGCGTCTTGTTGCACGTACACGTAGGAATAGGTGGTGAAACCCCGGCAAGCGGCCAGCAGCAATCCTTTATGGCGAGGCGCTTCGGCCAACAAACTTTCGATCAGCTTTAATCCGAACGGCGAAGCATTCCCCACCAACTGGATGTCCTCGTCGCTTTCGTAGGTGGTGCCGCCGGAAGCGATGGCGTCGCCAATCTTGTTGATGGCGAATCGGCGAACCGAACACCCCAGTGTGGTGCCCGCCAATAGTGCCAATAGCAAGACGTAGGAAAATTGTTGTCGCAGCATGGTGACAGCCCACCCCCTTGCCTGATTTCGCGATTCCTTTGGTTCGCACATGGCGCGCACGATAGCCTGGGCTTTCAGGCAGGGCAATGGACGGCGTGTGAGCTTGCGGTGAGTTGTGTGAGTGCGGCTAATCTATTGACGGCTTGAGGGTTGGCAAGCGAAGTAAGTTAGGATTTCCCTGGGCCTTGCAGTATAATTCATGCAAGTCCAGCAATACCGGGGGGGTGAAGAAGAAGTGGGCGCGTCTGGAGCAGCGATACTCCGCTTCGGGGTCTTCGAGTTGGACCTTAAAGGGCGGCCAACTGCGCAAGGCCGGCGTGCTGGTCAAACTGCAACCGCAACCCTTTAGGGTCCTAGCCTTGCTTGCCAGCCATGCCGGCGAAGTAGTGACCCGCGAAGAAATCCAGCAGCAGATCTGGGGCAACGACACCTTTGTGGACTTCGAGCGGGGGTTGAACTTCTGCATCAAGCAGATCCGGGCAACGCTCGGCGACGATGCGGAGACGCCTCGCTATGTGGAGACCCTCCCCAAGCGTGGGTACCGCTTCCTCGCTTCCGTGGGGAAA
Source organism: Candidatus Acidiferrales bacterium (assembly GCA_965247455.1). GTDB lineage: Bacteria > Acidobacteriota > Terriglobia > Acidiferrales > 2-02-FULL-67-57 > JACZYA01. The sequence goes on along the minus strand of CBDFHE010000018.1, from coordinate 59,449 downwards.
CTTGATTCATCAACTGCCCGAATTTCCGGCAGGCGGGCGCGTTGGGGCTCGGTACGTTTGACCTTCCGGCTCGGCAGGCTGAGGTTCGGTGTGAGGGTGACGGTGGCGGTGATTGCCGTTCTGGCTGGAGCGGCCTACTTTGGCTGGGAAGCTTTTGGTCCTCCTATCCGACCGCGGGGTGAAAAGATCATGCTGATCGTGTTGCCCTTTGACAATCTCAGCAATGACCCCGAGCAGGGCTATTTCAGCGACGGGTTGACCGAGGAGATGATCACCCAGCTTGGCCGCTTACAGCCGGCCCGCCTAGGCGTCATCGCCCGCACCACCTCGGACAAGATGAGGGGAAAATCCATTGATGAGATCCAACGCGAACTCGGTGTGGATTACGTGCTGGAGGGCAGCGTCCGACGCGCGGGCAGCCAACTAGCGATCACCGCCCAATTGATTCAGGTCAGCGACTAGACTCACCTCTGGGCCGAGAGCTATGAGCGCGAACTGGCCGACGTCCTGGCCATCCAGCGCGAGGTGGCAAGCCGCGTGGCGGGTTCACTGGACCTAATACTCTTGCCGGCCGAGCGCGCCGAACTGACTCGCCCGGCCCCAGTCAACCCCGAGGCCTTCGATGCCTATCTCAAGGGCCGCTCTTACTGGAATAAGCGAGACTTGGCTAGGAGCATCGTTTTCTTCGAGGAGGCCATCGCCATCGATCCCGACTATGCCTCGGCTTATGCCGGCCTCGCCAACACCTATGCGCTGCTCGGCTCGACCCCCTACGATGTCTTGGCCCCGCAGGAAGCCGTCCCCAAGCAAAAAGAGATGGCCGAGCGTGCCCTCGCGCTGGACCGGTCCCTTGCCGAAGCCCATACTGCGCTCGCGCATGCTGCCCTTTTCTATGACTGGAACTGGGGGAAGGCGGAGGCAGCCTTCCTCAGTGCCCTCGAGCACAATCCCAACTACGCCACCGCCCATCAATGGTACGCGGACTACTTGTGGGTCGCGGGCCGGCCCGACGAGGCCTTTGCTCACCTCCAACGCGCGCTTGAGCTCGACCCCGCCTCTATCGTGACTCGCCTGTCTATCGGCCGTCACTACTATCTACTCCGGCAGTATAACGAGGCCCTCCCCCGCTTCCAGGAAACTATTGAAATGGACCCAAACTTCTTTCTCGGGCACTTTGACCTGGGTCTCGTCTATGTGCAGATAGGCCGGCACGAAGACGCCATCGCCGAAATGCAGGTGGCGGTTCGGCTGCTGCCGGGTAGTCCGTTTTGCCTAGCGGCTCTTGGGTACGCCTACGGATATGGCGGTCGCGACGCCGACGCCCGCCGCGTGCTCGGGCAGCTCGAAGAGCTCTCCCGCATACGCCCGATTCAGCCGCTCTACGTTGCCAGCGTCTACACCAGCATGGGAGAAAACGATCTGGCCTTTGAATGGCTCGAGCGTGCCCTTAGGGAGCGTTCCACCTACCTAGCCTTCGTTAACATCGAGCCAATCTTTGATCCCTTGCGCTCCGACCCCCGCTTCCAATCCTTCCTCCGCCGCCTGAACTTCCCGGAGTAGTTTCTACAGTTTTGACAGTTTTGCGTGGGGATCAGGGTCTGGGACGGTGCAGCAAGCCACTACAGTTTCACTACAGATGGGGTTTTCGGGGCCTCCGGAGGGTAACCCGATTTCTCCGAATCTGATTGAAATCGATGTGCTTCCCCCCATCCCTTTCCGACATCCAGATGAATCTGTTGCCATCCTCCAGCGGTACGAAGGGTTCATACGGATCCGACCCGATGCCACATGATCTACAACAAGGTGCGGCCTCACAGTGCGCTGGGCTACCGGCCACCGGCGCCAGAAGCCATCGAGATCTTGCCGCTTCTGGGAGCGCGCTAACCAGGCTCAGGAGGTGAAGGGATGGCCTCAAACTAACATTGCGAGTGGTACAATACCAAGGGGCAGGTCAGTTGAAGAGAATCACGGGCGCGGCGAACCAAATTCTCGAAGACTACGCCCGTATGCAGGTACCAGTCCAGAAGGGCCGCAATTATGTTCAACTTACGATGGTCTTTTTGGCGGTTTGCATAGGAGTTCCGCCCTTACTTCTGGGGAGCGCTCTAGCAGCTGGCATGGGGTTAAACAAAGCTGCCAGTGCGATTCTGTGGAGCAGCTTAATTGCAACTCCTATCTGCCTACTTGCTTCGCATGTGGGTACCCGCAGCCGACTGTCGACGGGGATGACCCTGAAGTTTGCTTTTGGAGGGACAGGAGCAAAGGTAATTGCAGCGATAATCGCCCTAGATATGCTCTGCTGGTCGGCAATGAATACGGAGATTTTTGGCAGTTCTGTCCGACATACGGCAGCCTCCATCTGGACTGTTGAGCTTAGCGAGTCACTTTTATGCCTCATCGTGGGCATCCTAATTACCGTCATCACGGTTTTTGGCTATCGTTCGGTAGAAAAGTTTGCATTTATTGTGGTCCCATTGCTGACGGCTGTATTATTGGCGTATCTGCTGCATAATTTTGCTAAATCTCCTTTCAGCGAGATTGCGGCGCGGTCCGCTTTTGCTGACCCCATATCATATGCAACTGCGATGTCCGTAGTAGTGGGCTCGTACCTCAATCTCTCCGTTTTCCTTCCAGACATCACCCGATATGCCAAAAATGGAGTGCACGCGGCGACTGCCGTTATTTTTGGACTATGTGTGGGATTACCCGTTTTTACGTTGATTGCTTGCTATTTGACTGCTGCCACAGCAGAATCGGACTTCGTGAAACTTATGATTTTGCAGGGTTGGGGATTGGCAGCCATAGTGGTGGTTGCAGCAGCTTGTTGGTTCCACATAAACGCCTTGCTGTATTCGGCGAGTCTCAACCTGGCTGCTATTATCCCAGGTGTGCCGACGTGGAAATTGACGGTTTTTGCTGGGCTAGCTGGAACCGCTGTCGCTTTATTCGGGATCGTCAGCAGATATGTTCCCTTCCTCATTATACTAAGTGTGGTGGTGCCTCCCATCACGGGAGTTTACACGGCCGACTATCTGCTGCATCGAAAGCTCTATAAGTCTGGGCAGTTCGATGATATCAATCGCTTTCGGCCACTCGCCTTGGTTGCTTGGGCGGCTGGAGTCGCCGTGGGCTTCATGACCGCAGAAAGAGGCGAGTTGGGATTTGGTTTGTTCAATTTGACGTATCTGCCTGCCATCGACTCTTTCTGCATAAGTTTCGCATTTCAGTCGGCCTTCGGAAGACTGACGGGTTTGAGTACTGAGCGAGTGTAGCTGGGTGGGCGTAAGGCGGCTTATGGTGTCCGGCTCCGGCATGTCGACTAGGGTGGATCCCATTACCACTGAGGTCATACGTAATCTGTTCATCTCGGCAGCAAATGAAATGAAGTCTAACTTGATGCGGACGGCTTATAACCCTGTGGTTTTTGAAAATTGCGATTTCGCCGTGGGGGTTCTTGACGCAGACGCGAACATGATCGCCCAGGCTCCGGGGCTTCCTGTTTTCCTGGGAACGCTGCGGGAAAACGCCAAGGTAATAACGGAGGACATTGGTGGGTTGGACAAATTTCAGCCCGGTGACATCTACATGATGAATGACCCCTATTCGAGTGGGACACACTTGCTCGATGTGACTTGCGTAGCTCCAGTGTTTGACCAGGACGAAGTAGTTGGATTTAGTGTGGCGAAGATGCATTGGCTGGACGTGGGCGGCAAGGACGCCGGAAGCTGGTCTAACGATAGTAGGAGCATTCATCAGGAAGGGCTGCGTTTTCGCTCGGTGAAACTCTACGATGCTGGTCAGCCAGTTAAGCCCGTATTTGACGTGATCAAGTACAACGTGCGTCTGAGCGAAAGGGTGCTAGGCGATGTGCGTGCACAGACTGCTGCCTGCCGGACAGGCGAGAAGCGCTTTCGTCACATACTCGCCAAATATGGGAAAGACACGGTACTGGTTGCAAAACAGTATTTCATGAATCATGCGGAGAAAATGGCTCGATTGGCGGTGGAACGGATTCCCGATGGCGTTTATCAGGCCGAAGGGTACATTGACAATGATAGCTTGAACCTGGATCGCAAGAACCTCCCGATTCGGGTGACCGTGACAGTGAAGGGCTCCGAGATGGTGGTGGATCTCACTGGCAGTCAGGAGCAGAATGAAGGTCCAATTAACTGTGGTCTAGCTACAACCATTTCCGCGGTCCGCGTCGGATTCAAGTGTGTAACGACGCCCTGGGTTCCCATCAATGAGGGCAGTTTTCGTCCTCTCTCTGTGGTGGTGCCGGAGAATTCCATGTTCAACGTAAAGTACCCGGGCCCCGTGTGCCAATTCGGTATGCATCTCATGACCTTAATTGACACGATTTTCAAGGCGCTTACTCCTGCCCTGCCTGGGAAACTCCCTGCTGGTCACTACAGCGACTTGGGAGTACTTTTTTTCACGGGTGTCGATCCACGTAACGGGAAGGATTTTATTCACCTGGACTCCTCCAGCGGCGGCTGGGGCGCTTACGAGGGAATGGACGGCGAAAACTGCCTGATCTGTATCGTCGACGGAGACAGCAAGAATTACCCTGCAGAGCTAGTAGAACAAAATTTCCCCCTTCGGTTGCTCCGATTTTCTTTGTACGAGGATAGCGGAGGTGCCGGTAAATACAGGGGCGGCCTGGGACACGTCCGCGACTTTCAAATATTGTCGGGCAAGTGTTGGTGCTTCACTACGGTTGAACGCTACGGATATAGACCATGGGGGCTTTGGGGGGGATTTGACGCAGACGCGAACGGCGCAATTTTGAATCCGGGTAGCCGACAAGAGCGTGAAATCCGGAAGGTGACAAGCTACCCGTTGAAATCTGGAGATGTTGTACACATCTTGTCAGGGGGTGGGGGCGGCTATGGTCCGCCGTGGGAGCGTGATCCCATGCGAGTTTTGGAAGATGTAATCGACGGCTATGTTTCGCTCGAAAACGCTTGCAAGCACTACAAGGTTGTAATCGAGCGGAGAGGTAGTGAATTCACGATTAATCAGCATGCCACCCGGAAACTGCGTAGCATCAGAGACAAAAGCCACGTATGAAAAATAGCACCTCCGGCGGGGGAATCGTCAGAAGCACCCGGAATTTGCGGGAAAGAACAGCAAGAACAGAGAGAAAAAGGGGCCGTCACCGAAGGGAATTGGAGGAAATTAACAATGACCACGAAGATTTTGGGAAAGAGATATTTGAGCAGGGTGGAATATGGCGAAGAAGTGACAACTTACCTAGTCCCGTCTTGATGCCCGGCTTGTGCGCGCAAGAGTGGCGCAGAGATTTGTCTTTGGCGGGTTGCGAGTTGGTCGGGGGAGCCTGCATAACCAGAATCAACTCAACCGCCAACGCCAACCCCCAAGATGTTTCGATCAATAGCCGCAGTATCACCACGAATCCCCAACCCAACAAAGTAGTTAACCCAAATTCCACCCAAACAAGTCCCTTTTGAGCATCTCTGAGTAGCGCCAATCCCGTTGGGTATTCGAGATATACCCCCCGGCTAAAGAAACACTCAGAGAACCCGCTATGGGTCTCAGTAGTGCGGTTTTGGCCGGGGCCTAGTGTCGGATCCTGGCGGTGCGTTGACTTGGGTGGGGGTGCGGCCTAAGCTAATTTCTTCGTCGCTTATCTCTTCTATCAAGATTTTGAGTTGCAATACAAGCGGAAGGAAGCCATCCTACCGGCAACTCCTTAGTTCAGATCTATGTTCTTGGAATGGAAACCCTGCCGTTTCAATTTTCCTTCACAACTTGTCCAGTAACCTTTTTGTAACACCTCTTACTCTCTCTGTAAAATGCCACTCCGCATTTCCGAGTGTCGTTAACAATATAATAGCGATCAATGCAAGTCTTGCGCCTTTCCTCTGCACGGGCAACGCAAGCGGCGTATTCCTTCTTTCTCTTTTCGAACGCCTCTTCGCCAGCTACTACGCCTGTGTCCGAAGAGAGCGTCTGGCCTGTCTGCGGATCGACCAGAATGCCCGAGCTTCCGAGGGTGCTTGAAGGCTCCGTACACCCCGGGTGATAGGCCAGAACAAAATCCGGATCGAACGCTGGCGACACAAAGGGGCTCTGCCGTCTACCCTTCCTTCTCGCACGCAGCTCAACACTGTCCAGCAGGTATCGGCGAAGCTCGCCGGCGGTTATTCGACAATCGCCGTCGCGGTCTGCCCTAAGCGTTTTCAATCCCTGAAGGAGATACCAAGCGAACAAACCGTGTCCCAGATCCTCGTCTTCCCACGACCGCTGATTGGCGGCAGCCGAGAAGAAACTCATGTTTAGTTCCCCAGTGTTCTTGAGTCTCTCGTCCCACCAGCTTTTGAGTGACGGCGTGATGTTCCCGTAGCCGCGCCTTGTCAGGCCCTCGACACTCACCGAAGCACCAGCATGGCACGCATCAATGAAGAAGATCATCTTCCTGGCACTGATCTTGTCCTTCAAGTCTTCGATGAATCGGTCAGCTCGGATTCCACGGGCTTCGGGTTCGAGGCTTGAAGCATCAAATGGCATGAAGTAGGCCCGATCCGCTCTCCTGTCCTCCATACCATGCCCCGCGAAAAAGACATAGACGAGGTCGTCGCTGGCCACCCGGTCGCCCAGCCAATTCATTTCACGGTAAATACCATCGCGGTCTGCTCGGCCATTCACAAGGAGTCGAATGTTTGAGGGTGGAAAGGAGCCCCCTTCCGCCGTTTTGAGGAAGGCAGCAAACTCCCTCGCGTCGTCATCTGCGAACCGCAGCCTATCTTCTTCATCGAATTTGGGATAGCCAGTGATGCCGATTACCAAAGCGTACCGCTCGGCGGAGAAGATGGGTCGTGTTAAGACGAGAAGAACCAGGAATAAAACGACATGCCATAGAATGCGCATGGCTATTCTACCTCCCGGACACGGAGGGCTTGGCGAAGTAAAAGCCGATGGCCGGCGCCGTCCTGCCTTCCTTCCCAGCACCTCTTCTATGGATGGCAAGGGAAGCACCTCATGTTGCCAAAGCATGAGTCGTCATTTTCCCCGTGCTCACAAGCGTATGCATCCCCTACGGGAAATACGCACGTGTCCGCAACGAGTCTTGATCTTGCGACGACCAAATAGCGCCGGGCTCGAGAGACGTGCTAACTAACGCAATCACCAAATAACCCAATGACCCACATCATTCTCCGGAACGACGCACACATAAGGCACGTTTGAAGTAGGAGTTGACGAGGGGAAGGACTTCCCGCCTGCCGAAGCCGAAGTAGAAGCCCCAGGCGGAATCCGAGCCTTCCTTCGTGGTGCTCCAGACCGCCCAACCGGTCAACTCAAAGGGCGCTCTCATCTTGTACCTCCCTTCGCCGTCTGGGTCGTGGAGCTTCTCCAACTCCTCGATGGTTGGCAGTCGCCAGTCCGTGTAGCCTCCCAGTGTCAGGCCCTTACAGTATCGATCAGCTCCGTGCCAATTGATGTCATAGCCATTATCTGTTCTAGTCCACATCAGCCCCGTGCGCGGATCGACCAGAATGTCCGAGCTTCCGAGGCGTTCGTCGCCTTGCGTCTGAGGCTGACGCTCGATCGATGGAGGTGCTTGAGCGCTGACATCTCTTCGGGCGCTTGAAGGCTCTGTGGCCCCTGTGTGTATGGCGAGAATGAAATCCGACTCGAAGACCGGCGAAACATAGGGGGTCTGACGTGAAGCCTTCCTTCTCGAATACTGCTCAACGTTGTCGAGCAGGTCTCGACGAAGCTCGCCGGCACTTATTTCGTTGTTACCGTCACGGTCTGCCTCAAGGGTTTTCAAACCTCGCAGAAGGTACCAAGTGAACAGTCCGTGCCCCTGTCCTAGATCCTCATCTTCCCACGACCGCTGATTGGCGCTGGCAGAGAAAAAGCCCATGTTCATTTCTTCTGCGTTCTTCAGTCTCTCCTCCCACAACCTATTGAGGGATGGCGTGATGTTTCCATATCCGCGTCTTGCCAGGCCCTTGACACTCACCGAAGCGCCTGAATGGCACGCATCAATGAAGAAGATCATCTGCTTGGCACTGATGTTCTCCTTCAAGTCTTGGATGAATTGGTCGGCTCGGATTCCGAGACCTAGAGGGATATCCGGTGAAGCAGCGAAGGGCATGAAAAACGCCCGCCCCGAGTTGTCCAACACCCCGTGTCCCGCAAAGAAGACATAAAGCAGATCGTTGCTGTTTACAACGTTTCCCAGCCACGCGATTTCCCGGTAAATGGCATCGCGATCCGCTTGCTCATTCACAAGGAGCCGAATGTTTGAGGGTGGAAAGGAACCCCCTTCAGGCGTCTTGAGGAATGCGGCAAACTCCCTCGCGTCGTTATCGGCAAACTTTAGCCTATCTTCTTCATCGAATTTGGGATAGCCAGTGATGCCGATTACCAGAGCGTACCGCTCGGCGGAGAAGATGGGTCGTGTTAAGCCTTCTTTTGGGGTGAGCTCTTTCTTAGCCCTTTCGCGAATCTCATCAGCCCATTTCTCAATATCTTCTGGAGATCTCAGCAGAGGGTGGCCGAGGGGCAGAAGGTTGATCGTCACCAGTTGGGACAAATCCTCCTGAAGGACAATCCGGCCTCGGTAGGGAAGGTAAATGGAATAGCCTGACTTATTGACCGAAAGAGTAACCTCAGTGCCGGGTCGCAGCGCGTCTGGCAAACCGAACCGAAATTCGCCACTGTCGGTCGTCACCGTCGAAAGACCGTAGAATAACAGTCGAACCTCAACTCGGGAGTGAACCTCTACCTGCTGGTGAGATAGCTCGGTCACCACACGGCCTATGAGTTCCCGCCTCTGCTGGGCACGGGCCAAAGGGCACAGAAAAGTAAGACTCAAAACAACCGCAAGTACATGCCGGATCATTTTTTTTCTTTCTTCATTTTAATTAAGAAAAGAAGAGTCAGGATCGAGATGACATACCTTGGAATGTGCATGGCTCTTCTACTTCCCGGACACGGAGGGCTTGGCGAAGTAAAAGCCGATGGCCGGCGCCACCAGCCAGGAGAGCATGGCGCCGAAATCGGCAATCGCCCTCACAGCATCTTCCATGGTACCACGCAGAAGGACCACACGCGCAATGAATAGGAAGACCATGGCATTCCAAACCAGGGAACTGAGCAATGCGATGGCAAAAGGCATCCCGGCTCTTCCGCTCCTCGATGTGATCATCCTACGCTCGGTCAAGTAGTACGCCAAAATCACGCCCACGTAAGGGACGAAGGAGCTATTAAGCTGGGAAAAGGAAGCCTTGAAATTATCCTGCTCAATCCAGTCGCCGAAGTAAAGGTAGAAAACCATGGCCAGATTCACCAGGAAGAAGCCAAGCCACAGCAATGCCATCGTTCGACGAGCGCTCTCAGGTGAAACATTCATTAGGCCTGCTGACATCCTTCCCACTCCTTTCAACGCATCAGGGCGTTCAAAAGTAGTCTGTCACTGATAGCCAGCAGCAACCCGTCGTCGAAACGTGTTCGCCAGGTCTCGGTGCAACACCTCGTTTCCCTCGAGCCGCCACGTGGACTCAGCCTTCCGTCGGTATTCGATGAGCGTCTTAACCGTGTATCTCACTCTTCCGCGCTCCGTTCTACGGTGCTCTATCTCGACGAGGTAAGCGATCCGCCGGGCGGCAATTCGTGTTTCGCTCGGCGAGACTAGCCGGGGCCGTAGAGAGCGGTTAGTAACAATGAGGAAATGTCTGCTAGGCAGATCCATAGGGCGCACGCTGAATCCCATCTCGTCTTGGAGTACTCGTTGAACCCGATCCAGGAAATCCACGTAGGAATCCACTCCAAGTTCGTCACGCACTGGGTACTGAAAGCGCTCATAGCTCATCGGGAACTCGGTCCCTCGGCCACCACCAATGACTGTGATCTTGACTTCGCGTGAGACGAGTCCGGACGGTAGTTCGGCCACCAGAGTGTATGTGGTTGTCTCCTCCGGTCTGACCTCGCGCGATGCCTTGGCTGGGAGTTTCCCAACACCCGAGAGAAAAACGTCCGTGGTGTTCTCCACTTCCCAGCTAAGCGTCGCAGATTGGCCGTACCGTATCGAATCAGGCTGCCCGGAGAATCGAATTTGTGCGAACAACGACGGATTGGAGACAAGAACCGTGGTCAGCAGCCAAAATCCCAGCGTGTATTGGCGCGCCACTACACAGCGTGCAGTGCCTTGATTTGTTTCTCCGGCGGGCGTTAGACCGGAGGACATGGTATCCCCCTTTGGGGGTATGTATACCGCTTCCTAAGTGTACTGTCCCGGAAATAAGCGATATATTAATGGGCAACCTTTGGCCTCTGGAGGTATGCCCATGCCACGCGGTCGCCCCGCTACTCCCCTCACTCTCAGTGAGAGTGAGGAATCGGAACTGGGGCGCCTCGCCCGCTCCCGAACCTTGCCGCATAGTCTGGTGCTGAGGGCCCAGATTGTGCTGGCCTGCGCCGAAGGCGTTCCCGGCTCTACCGTGGCCCGGCGTCTGGGTGTCACCAATACGACCGTGGGCAAGTGGCGAAAGCGCTATCGTGAACATGGAATCCCCGGACTACACGATGAACTGCGTCCCGGACGCCCCCGCACGCATGAGGATGAACGTGTTGCGGAAGTCATCAACACGGCCCTGCAAACCGAACCTCCCGATCGTTCGCACTGGAGCGTGCGTTCCATGGCGGAACACACGGGAGTCTCAAAGAGCACGGTCCAGCGGTGGTTCGATCTGTTCGGCGTCCAGCCGCATCGCCAGCGGCATTTCAAGATTTCCAACGACCCGTTCTTCGTCGAGAAAGTCCGCGACATCGTCGGTCTCTACCTCAATCCCCCGGACCACGCCGTGGTGCTCTCGGTCGATGAGAAGACCCAGGTTCAAGCTCTTCAGCGAACTCAGCCCGTTCTCCCCATGGGCCTCGGCTACGTCGAAGGCGTCACCCATGATTACAAACGTCACGGCACGACCACTCTGTTCGCGGCTCTCGATGTGGCCACCGGGAGAGTCATCACCCGCTGTAAACCGCGACACCGTCATCAGGAGTTCCTCACTTTCCTGCGTCAGATCGACGGCAGTGTGCCGCACAACCTCGACGTCCATCTCATCGTCGATAACTACGCTACTCACAAACATCCCAAAGTCCGCGCTTGGCTCGCTCGGCGTCCCCGCTACCACGTTCATTTCACCCCAACCTATGCGTCCTGGCTCAACCAAGTCGAACGCTGGTTCGGCATCATTACCCAGAAGGCCATTCGCCGAGGTTCCTTCTCCAGCGTCAAGGCTCTCGTCCGTAACATCGAGCGCTTCGTCGAACATTACAACGCCAACACCAGTCCTTTCGTCTGGACCGCCACGGCCGAATCCATCCTCGCTAAGGTCGAACGACTTTGCTCATATATTTCCGGGACAGTACACTAGTTGATTATGCAATAGAGTTATGGGCTCCCAGACCGCCTCCGCCGCCTGAACTTCCCGGAGTAGTTTCTACAGTTTTGACGGTTTTGGGCAGGAGATGAGGGTCTGCCACGGTGCAGCAATCCACTACAGTTTCACTACAGTAGGGGTTTTTCAAGGAATCCCGCTGTCCGCCGGATTCGACGAATCCTCTTGAAAGGAAAGAAGAAAGTATGGAGGGGCTGGGCGGATTCGAACCGCCGACCTGCGGTTTAGGAAACCGCTGCTCTATCCATCTGAGCTACAGCCCCTTGTCGGTATCATCCCACTTTTCTTTGTGTTAGACAACGCGTTCCAACTCCATTTCCGCTGAGCGGTGCATACTGGTGCATATTTCCTCCAGTCAACACATCGCTTGCACTGCATTGGCTGAAGGCGTCTTGACGTAGTGGCGCATCGTCGTGGAGACATCCGAGTGGCGAAGGACGGCCTGGATGGTCTTGTCTGCTACGCCAAGCTGGTAGAGGTTTGTCGCCAGTCCGCGACGGAAAGCGTGCCAACCTTTCCACTCCAACCCAGCACGGTCAAACGCGGGCCGGATGACGCGCGTGACTTGGTTGTTGAGGTTGAGCGGTGTGCCCTTTCGGGAAGCGAACATTAGCCCGCTCGTAGGGCTCCCCTGCGTCTGCCGATAGCTCTCTAGCTTCGTTGCCAGAGGAGCGATGACAGGCACGGAAGCCTTACTCTCGCGGGTCTTCGGCTCAGAGATATGGCTCCCCCAAACCGACTGCGTAACCCGAATGCTGACGAGATCGTAATTCTCCCACAGGAGCGCCGCCAACTCGCCACGCCTTATCCCTGTGAAAGCGGCAAGGGAGATGACGGTCGAAGCGCGCTCAGGCAGGACGAAGAGCATCTGTGTGACCTCCTCCAAGGTGTAGAACCGTGTCTCTACTCCCCCTCGCGCCTTCGGGATCGAAACGTCCTGCATCGGGTTGGCCGTGTGGAGCACCCCCAAGGCGTCGAGCGTGCTTAAAGACCCCCGAGAGGACGCTTTTGATGTGCTTGAGCATTGTGCGGCTGAGGTCGTTAGAGTGAGCGATGTCGGCCAGCAGTTGTTCTCCGGTCGAAGTGTGGAACTCCCGCAAGCGAACGCTTCCGCAACGAGCTTTCAGGTGGTCTTCCCAGATGTCCCGATAGCCTCTGAAGGTGGACGGGCGCTTCCGCTCGGCAACATGAGGCAGGTAGATGGTCTCCACGAACCGCTCCAGCGTCATCGTGCTCTCAGGAGTGTAGTGACCGTTGTTGAGCGGGCGTAGCATCTCCTCCACCAACGGCAACACAGAACGCTTCGTTCGGTAGTCATCACACACGGGGGCTACCTTGCGAGCGACCTGCACCCGCTCGATGGAGCCATCTTCCGTACCTCTGTGCAAGACGCAGGGTGCGCGCCGACTGCGGGTGTTCGCCTGGACGCCGAGTGAATCCAACAACTCAAGCATTGAAACCAAGCCAGCAACGTCCTTGGCAGCCACAAATCCCTTCGACTTGCTGGTGGGACCGCAAAGAGTAGTGCTTGACGAAGGTGGATGAGTTGAGAAAGACTGTATCCGATTGTCCATGATTCGCCGTCGGGGGGTGAGCCGGCGCGTTCGCCCGAGGTTGCCTGTTATTTCTTGAGGTGGATTGACCCGGATTTCCGATTTGGCTGTGGTACCGTATCGCCAGGACCAGTCGCTGCGCCTTGAGTTTTGGGGCTCCGACGTAAGGAACCACACTACGGAGGGTGACACCCGGTGGGTGAATTACAACACGAGCCATTCCAGTTCGCGTTCAACGGCTTCTTGAAAGTCGCGTTCCAGGGATCGCGCGTCACTTCTGACGCTGGCCTCATTCTGGTGCGCGAGTTGGATGAACGTCTGGGGCTGGAGACACTCATCGCCGAGCACCTGAGCGATTCCCGACAGGGGATGAACACCCAGTTCAGCGTGGTGGATCTCCTGCGGCAGTCGGTCTACAGTCGCCTCGCGGGCTACGAAGATCTCAACGACGCGGGGCGCGTGTCGGCAGACCCAACATTTCGTCTCATCGGGTCGCCAAAGCGCTGGGACCGGGGTGCGGCGCTGACATCGACGCTGCATTGGTTCGAGACAGAGCTGCTGACCCACGAGGAGAATCTCGTCGGGTTGAGGGCCGTGAACCGGGAGGTGCTTGCACAGGCCGAGATGGCGACGCGCGCCGACCGGATCGTGCTCGACATGGATTCGAGCGAGAGCCCGGTGCATGGGGCGCAGGAAGGGAGCGCCTATAACGGGCACTTCGAGTCCGTCTGCTACCACCCGCTGTTTCTGTTCACCGAGCATGGGGACTGCCTCGCCGCCACGCTGCGGCCAGGCAACGTGCATAGCGCCGACGACTGGGACGACCTGCTCGTACCGGAGATTGACCGGCAGCAGGTGGAGGGCAAGCGCGTAGCGTTCCGCGCAGACGCCGCGTTCGCGAAGCCCGAGATCTACGACGCGCTCGAGCAGCGCGACGTGGACTATGCCATTCGCATGCCGGCGAACAAGAGCTTGGAGCTGGAAATCGAAGACATCCTCTTTCGTCCGCCGGGACGGCCGAGCTGCAAGCCCTTGGTGCGCTACCAGAGTTTCCGCTATCAGGCCAAGAGCTGGACCACGCCCAGACGGATCGTCGCCAAGGTGGAGCACCACCAAGGTGAGCTGTTCCCTCGCGTCGGCTTCATCGTGACCAACATGGCCCTCCCGAGCCGCTCGGTCGTGCGGTTTTACAACAAGCGCGGTACGGCGGAGCAATGGATCAAGGAAGGCAAGCAGGCCACCCACTGGACGCGGCTGTCGTGCCATCGTTTCCGGGCGAACGAGGTGCGCCTGCAACTGAGCGTCCTGGCCTACAATCTGGGCAACTTGTGGCGCAGACTGGTCCTTCCGCTGCGGGTCAAGCGCTGGTCGCTCACGAGTCTCCAGCAGCGACTGGTGAAAACTGGGGGCCGGCTGGTGAAGCATGCGCGGTACTACTGGCTTCTGCTGGCGGAAGGGCATCTCACGCGGCGGCTGTTCGGCGACATGCTGCGGAGGATCTGGGCGCTACCCGTGCCGGCAGGCTGACGCGCGGCCTGAAGTGCAACGAAGCCCGCCCGGCGATGACACGGGGCACACGTGTGGAGCGGTGTCTGAGAAATGCCCGAAAAGCAGGGGTTCCAGTCGGTCGCACGTCGGCGCGGGCTCAGATGAAGGCCTTTGAAGCTGAGCGATTGTGCGACGATCGAAGTTTTTGTGCGATCGGCGGCGATCGGGTGTATAAACGTGCCATCAGGGGCAGGCAAAACGGAAATCCCGGATTGATCGGGTACTGGAGATCATCGAGGGCCTGGACAATTTCGGTACTCCTGTGCGAAAAGAGGAAGTCCGCCAGGTGTAGCGCCGGGCTCGCCAAATCTATGCCGGGCTAGCTGAAGAGTAGGGATCAGCGGATGCCCCGGAAGAGAGCGGAGCGAGCTAACCTGCAGTTCGAAGTTTTTGCCTCTTAGGAAGGGAGGGCGACATTGAACTCCCAAATCTTTCGTTTCTTACTATTTTGGGGTTTGTTCCTTGTCCTTGGTTCTACTGCCGCACAAGTTCCCACTGCTTACCACCAGATTTTGTCCCCGGCTGGGCAGATGTACATGGAAAGCATTTACTTGCCAGCGGTGACCACAGGGCCGTGGGCTCCGGCTTGGTCGCCTGATGGGCAAGAGATCGCATTTTCCCTGCAGGGCAGCTTGTGGAAGGTTCCCGCCCGGGGAGGAGAGGCGGTCCAAATTACTTCTGGTCCACACTATGACTCGGAACCTGCTTGGTCGCCCGACGGGCGGCAGATTGCTTTTACTCGGGACACAGGACATACGCTGGAGATATCGGTGGTGAACGCTGATGGCACCAATCCCCGCCAGCTCACTCGCGGGGGAGCCATCAGTGTCAACCCTGTGTGGTCGCCGACGGGAGGAAGCATCGTTTACACTTCTACAGCCGGTGCCGAGAGCTTCAACTTGTGGCAGATTTCGGCGGCGGGTGGGGAGCCAAAACCCCTGCTCGTCGATGAGCACCACAATTTTGAGCCGAGCTGGTCACCCGATGGCAAAGAAGTTGTCTTTCTGAGCGACCGCGGCGGCGTCGAAATTGGTATAGCCGGGCGTCGAGTTTATGGTTCAGGTAATGTTTGGAAACTAACTGTCACTGACAAGAGCCTGAAGCTGTTGCTGAAGGAAGAAACCAAATACCATACCCGACCGCGTTGGTCTCCCGATGGAAAGAAAATTGTTTATGTTTCGCATCGCACTGGGGGCAACGAGATCTGGATGATGGACGCCGAGTCCGGGATCCCTGTCCAGCTTACTCGGCAAGAAGCTGAAGTCTTCATGCCCAGCTGGTCGCCCCATGGTCGGCGCATTGCCTACGTTTCCAACGCGAATCACACCTTCACACTGTGGACGATGCCTGCGGTGGGTGGTGTTCCCTCCGAAGTCAGGATCACTGGCTTGAAGCACCGCTATCCGGTCGGCCGCTTGCAGGTGGTAGTGCACGAGGCGGAAACTGGCCAAAAGACCACAGCCCGAGTCTATTTGCAGGCTAGCGACGGTAAAGCCTATGCGCCCCTGGGCGCCTTTCACCGCCACTCCATCGTTACCAATGAGCACTATTTTTATACCACGGGGAGCTTCACGGTGGAGCTGCCGGGGGGACCGGCGACGGTGGAGGTGATGAAGGGCTTTGAGTATCGCCTCCAGAAGAAACAGGTAGAGATCGTGCCGGGCGAAACGCGGATGGTGGAGTTCACGCTGGAGCGATTCATAGATATGTCGGCTCAGGGTTCGTACTCGGGCGATACCCATCTGCACATGAATTATGCCGGCATCTTCGGTGCGACGCCTGAATGGCTGCTGCTAGAAGCAGGAGGGGAGGACCTCAACGTAGTCAACGACCTGATTACGAATAATGACAACCGCCTCATCGACCTTCAGTATTTTGAAGGAAAGCCGCATGCCCTGTCGACCGCGAACCGTATCTTGTACTTCAACCAAGAGTATCGTCCGAGCTTTGGCGGGCATATGGGACTCTTGAATCTGAAGGAGTACGTTTTTCCCGTCTACAACGGGTATCCCGGCACACCCTACGCGGCTGACTACCCGGCCGACTCGCAGATTCTGGATCTTGTCCATGCCCAGGGGGGCGTCGGGGGTTACGTGCATCCATATTCCATTCGGCATTTGACCGACAGGGGTCAAGATCCCGCCCTCCAAGATTACAGGGGGGCACGGGAATTTCCCGTCAGTGTCGCCCTGGGCAAGGTGGATTACTACGACTTGATGTGCATTTGGACTGACGAGTATGTAGTCAGCGAGGTGTGGTATCGCCTGCTCAATCTGGGCTTCAAGATTCCCGCTGCGGCAGGCACAGATGCCTTTTCGAACTACTGGCGCACCCCCGCGATTGGCACGGTGCGGGTGTACGTGCACACCGGCTCACCTCTCACTTATGGGGACTGGATCCGGGGCCTGACCGCAGGGCGGACCTTTGTCACCAATGGGCCCTTGCTCTTCTTGCGGGTGCAGGGTCGAGAGCCAGGCGCGGAGTTGCGGTTGCCGGGCGGGAGACCCGCCCCGGTGCGGGTGGAAGCCGAAGCTCACTCCATCTTCCCCATGGAGACCCTAGACATCGTGCAGAACGGCCAGGTGGTGTTTTCGGTCAAAGCCGACGATCCCTACCGGGTAAAGCTCAATACTACCTTGCCGGTGGAGCGCAGTGGGTGGTTGGCGGCGCGGGTGACGGGGCCGGAGAAGCAGCACTTGCTGATGGACAGTTTTGTGTATGCGCACACCAGTCCGGTGTATCTGGCCAAGGGGGGTGAGCCGGCGCGTTCGCCCGAGGCTGCCCGTTATTTCTTGAAGTGGATTGATCGGGTACTGGAACTGCTGGAGGAGCGGAACACTTTTGATACCCCCGCACAAAAACAGGAAGTCCTCAAGCTCTGGCACCGAGCCCGCCAAGTCTATGCCGGACTGGCCGAAGAATGAACGGCGGTGATTGGCAGAGCCGTGCCGTTGTCAAAGGAGGAAAAGTTTAAAATTGAAAATTGCCGTCCTATTCGGTAGGGGCTGGGTAGGAAAGCCCCACGGATGCTGCGAACCCGCAGATAAATTTCTCAATTACTGTGCCTGCTGGCCCAGGATGCCCTCGTCCTCTGCCCAGTGGTTGGCTATTCGGGCTTTAATACCAACGCCTATTGAAGAAGACTCCCAAGGGGGATTCCCATTTAAGCCTCGTGTCCCACCAGCCCCCGACCTAGCGCTTCCAATCCCTCCTCCGCCGCATGAACTTCCCGGAGTAGGCCGTTTCGCTGGGTTCCAAAAACCCTCCCGCAACTGTCTGATTTTTCAACCCACCCGAGCGGCATTCCGGGGGGTTCCGAAAACAAATGTTTTCTGCGGCCCTCCGCGTTGACTTGCCTGTGGGCGGGGCATAGGATGGCGGAAACCGAGTAAAGAGGCTATCAACCGCCTGCGGACTACGCAGGCCAGATCAAGGAAAGGAGATCAAGACATGAGCGATGAGAGGATCTTTTGGGTCAGGATGCTGTGGGTCAATGACCCGGAGCTGCTTGCCGAGTATCGAAGGCAGGCTAAACCAATCGTGGCGAAGCATGAGGTACACATAGACAGATGGCTAATAACCGAGAACATGTACGGGAACGGTTTTGACAGGCCCGACGAAATCGTTGTGACCTCCTTTCGCAATGCAGCGGCGAAAGACGCTTTCGACAACGACCCGGATTTAAAAAAAGTTGCGGAGCTTCGGGATAGGGCAGCGAAAGTAGTGACGATCACTGCCAAATCGGTTTATGGGAGCTAGAGTGTTGGAGTCTTGAGGGTCGCCATACTGCCTGTTGCATTCATCATAAAGATAGATCACTAGCGTCTGAGGCCTACTCTAGTTCTTTTGGTATCTAGCGTTCTCTGCGTTGACTTGGGTGGGAGTGGGGCCTGAATCGGAGAAGGGTTTGATGTACCCTGTTGCCGGGTGCAAGAGGGGGTGCAGGATGGCAAAGCATGAACTGGACTTTACAAAGGAAAGAGAAACCAAGAACACGATCCGCTACCAGGAAGATGCCAAGCCCGGTCAACCTCAGGTCATTGGCACCTTGTATATCCAGAAATGGGTGGGGCCAGCCGACAAGCTCAAAGTAGTAATCGAGTGGTGAGAATCTTCGAGGGGCAGATACATTACCTATGCTTCCGATCTCTCCTCCGCCGCATGAACTTCCCGGAGTAGGGGTCTCCATCCTCTCTTGTGCTATCGTTTCCCACATCCCTGAAGGGAAGAATGGAGGACAACATGAGGTCCGCATGCATCATCTTGGTTGCCAGTCTTTTCTTGGCCGTGCCCAGTAGCGCGGGGGCACAGACGAGCTCGGTCGACGACGAGGCCATCCGCAAGCTCTATAACGATTTCTTTCAAGCCTTCATACAGGGAGGCTTCTCCGCTGCCATAGAAAGCCTGCGCCAGAGCGGCTCGATAGATCCGAACGTCGCGCAGGAGTTTGAGCGGCAGTTCCAGGGGATGGGACTACCCATCGGCAGGGCCGACTCCTACGAGGTCGTGCATGAAACTCAGATCGCTCACACTACTCGATTCCGTACCTTGTACTTTCTCACCCACCACGAGACCCAGCCAATGGTGTGGGGGTTGCGCTTCTACAAAAAAGTGACCGGCGTTTGGGTGACTGCCCATGTCCGATTCGAGCGGGAGTTCGTAGAAGATTTCCTGCGTCTGCCAGAGGTGCAATTCGCCGCATACCGCCGGCTTCTTTTGGAGGAGCGCCGCTCCGAAAGATAAGACGACATTTTCGTGACAGTCACAACCTATGACAGCCCTGGTGGAGCTACTGGAGGAAGCGGGCATCCTCACCCAGCAGAAGGTGCTGGAGAGGATGAAGGAGATTAGGGATAGCAAGAAGCCGAGCTAAATGAGCCGCCCCCCTTAGATCAAGTCCGTATCGGCACGTCAGCCTTCACCGCAGCCGGGTGCGGTCGTGCGGACGGATGCGGACGTGAAATCCGATATTGTTGTGAATCCACTGGACAAGTGTTAGCAGCGAGGCAGGTGGGAGGCCCGGAACACACCAAGGAGGTCATCCGAACTGCCAAAACGAGCCGGGATTCCCCGCGATCGCGGCCATGGTGATGTGAGCTTGCCACAAGAGGGCGGTTGGCGTATGTTTTTCTCCAGAGGTAAGGTTGAAATTGGAAATTCCGGGTTACCGGAGCGCGCCCTGAGCTTGCTCCGTTTGACCGCTCCGTTTAGCCTGACCGGCAATCCAGTCATTTCTTTGCCATGCGGCTTCAACCGGGGGGGTTTGCCGCTCAGCATCCAGATCATCGGACGGCGGGGAGAAGAAAGTACGGTGATGCAAGCGGGTTATGCGTACGAGCAAGCAACCGAATGGCACAAGCAACGGCCCCCGTATGAGGAATAGGATGTGGGCGCATTCTGGCCGTAGCAGCATGCCGCTTAAACCTATCCAGCGAAGGCGATGAACATCGGTCACATTCTATCTGCCGCTGCGGATCACCATCCGAATCAGTCGGCGTTTATCTGGGAAGACCGAGTGGCCAGCTACGCTCAGGTCAATGCCAGAGCGAACGCCCTGGCTGCCGGCCTGCGGGATCTCGGGCTGGTGCGGGGGGATCGGGTCGGTGTCCTCATGTGGAACTGCCCTCAGCTCCTGGAAAGCTACTTTGCCACTTGGAAGGCCGGTGGTTGCGTCGTGCCACTCAACGCTCGCTTTGGGGCAGACGAGGTGGTCTATCACCTGGGGGACCCGAGAGCCACTGTCGCCATCTTTGGGGAAGAATTCCGAGAGGTCATGGCCCGGATCCGAGACCGGCTCCCGATGGTGAAAAACTTCATTTGCGCCGGTAATCCCCTGCCTGGCCAGATTGCCTATGAGGAATTGCTGGGAGCCCACGTAGGAGTAGGGGAAGCTGTCGTTGAGGTGGCTGACGATGACTTGGCGTGGCTTTTCTACACCTCGGGTACCACTGGCCGGCCCAAAGGAGCCATGCTTACTCACGGCAATTTGACCTTTGCTTCCGTGGGTTGGACGGCCGACCTCACTCAACTGGAGCCGGAGGATATCGGGCTTCACGCCGCGCCGCTGACCCACGGGGCGGGTTTTCACGCTTTGGCCCTGACGCTCAAAGCTGCCTCACAAGTAATCCTGAAGGCTCACCCGTTTAACGCCGAAACTTTCTGCGCAACGGTTATGAAGCATCGGGTAACCAACACCTGGCTCGTGCCAACTCAGATCAAGATGCTGCTGAATTACCCGGAACTGGAGAACTGGGATCTCTCCAGTCTCAAATGGATAGTCTATGGGGGAGCCCCGATGTACCTGGCGGACCTAAAGCAAGCCCTCGAGCGGATTGGGCCTGTTTTTGTCCAACTCTACGGCCAGGGTGAGACCCCCATGACGGGTACATATTTGCGGCCCCGGGAGCACACCTTCAACGGGACGGAGTCCGAACGGCTGGTATCCTGTGGCCATGCTCGCTCAGGTATCCAGGTACGAATCCTAAACGAAAACGACCAGGAGTTGCCCAGGGGTGAGGCGGGGGAAATCTGTGTCCGGGGACCCTCGGTGATGAAGGGATATTGGGAGCGACCGGAGGCAACAGCCGAGGCCCTTCGGGGCGGTTGGCTCCACACCGGCGACGTGGGATATATGGACGAACGGGGCTATGTCTACATCCTGGACAGAACCAAGGATATGATCATCTCAGGAGGGGCTAACGTCTACCCTCGCGAGGTGGAAGAGGTGTTACTGCAGCATCCCAGTGTTTCCGAGGCCTGCGTCATCGGTGTTCCCGATGAACTGTGGGGAGAAGCGGTAAGGGCTGTGGTTGTGCTGGAACCGGGAAGAACGGCGACCGCAGAGGAGATCATTGCCTTTACCGGGGAACGCATGGCCGGCTACAAGAAACTACCCAAGAACCCCATCGGCAAGATCCTCAAGCGCAAACTGCGGGACCGCTACTGGACCCAAGTCGGTGGATTTCGTCGCTGAACTACCCAAGAACCCCATCGGCAAGATCCTCAAGCGCAAACTGCGGGACCGCTACTGGACCAACCAACCGCGAAAAGTCTGAGAACTAGATTTCTCACAGAGTGAGGAGGCTCGATGAACAGGGGTTTTACCCCGAACCCGTTCCAGCCAGTCCCGTACCAACCGAGCGGTGAACTCGGACCCAATCCGAGCGCGGGAACTCTCCACAAACTGGCTGCTATTTGCCAAAACCAGAGGCGTCGCCAAACACTTCGGTGTATTCATCCACCACCGGGTAAGATCTTCAGCGATGAAGATGATCCTGCACGGTCCATTAACCGAGTGCCCAGGGGCTGTTGGCACTTTCACGCCCTCAACTGCCGTTCTCTCTACGCCGCTATCACTGATGTCAGCGTTAATGAGCCATAACGTTGCCGTACTCGCCGGCTAACTGCAGCGTCCGAGTTACCAGGCTCGGTTCATCCTGTCGGCGCCAAGGTTCGATGCCGTATGTCGCAGACCACCCGAACTGAAACCTTGGCTCTCACAGACATGCTTCACTATGCCGCCGTCAGGCGTCAGAAGTCATGTCTCCTTCAGAATCGCAACTTCTTGCTACTCATTCAGTTCTCCCGTGTTTCCTTACCGGAGCTCACCTGATCCACTCGTAAGGACGTACTCCTGTCCCTCGGTAATAGGTCTGCTCCGTATTCGCGGAAGGAAAACCTCCCGAAGTCTGGCCCAGTTGAGCTCCACTGCCGCCTCTCGTAGATGTGAAACTGGCGTAGGGTTCTTCGGCATTCACCGTAGGCAGGATCTTTCACTATTCGCGGAAGGAAAACAAGCGTTGACGAAGAGTGAAACTGAGGGTGTTCACCGTAGGCAGATCTTTTTGTCCGTCTTGTGAAAAAAGCTTTCTCCTCCGGCGTCCTGGATTATCCTTGCGGCTGCTTGGCCCCCAACCTCGTCCCAATCAGCCAGCGCCACTTGCGCGCCTTGGGCGAAGAGGGCTTCCGCCAAGGCCTGTCCCATACCGCTCGCTCCGCCGGTAATGATTGCTGATTTACCCTTCAGGCTCTCGCCCATTGCTTTCCTCCTCAGACAGAATCACTGCCACCGCGCTGACTTCTGTCGGATTGGCCGGGCAGACCCTAGCCAAAGGCAGGGCTCTTGGTCTTTGAAAGCAATGAATTGAATTCCGCTTTTGTAGAATCAACCCACCCTGAAGGCCCCCAGTTGCGTTTGGCGCCCTCCTTACGGTGACGAGTCCACAGGCCGTATTGTGGCATCCAGGATCACGAGAGGAGCTTCACCCGCTTGAGCAATGTGGGCCAGCATACGCGCCGGGATCCCCAGGTGGTCATGCTCGGTTAGTTCTCTCTCAACTTGGCCTACACAAACCTTGGCTTTTCCGCTCCGGATGGAAATTATCCTGAACCGATCGGTCGTGAGCTGAAGCCCTTGGCTGTCGACCCGCGTAACGGCCAATTCCAGACCTCCGATCTCCGGTGCCCCAGCCCTCGAGGCAGGAATAAGGACTCGGCGCGTCGTCCCCTTCTGAGCTGCTGCTTGGTGAATGGCTCGCTCCAGACGGATGGTATGGTTCATCTCGGGAGACTCTACCGGGGCCTCCTTCAGGCTGGAAAGGTCCCTAGGGCGGGGCTCCACATCAAAGAAAATACCCCAGCCCCCCAGGGGTAGGGAACCAAAAATAAAGGGCAGGAAATGGTCGTGACCCGAGAGGTTTTCAAAACCATGGTCCGTCATTGGGGGGATGGGTGTGGCGTAGCCTTCCTGAACTGGCGCAGCATGAGTTCCGAGGATCGTGCGACCTTTCACAGGAGAAAACCCTAGATGGATTTCTGCACCCCGGCGATGGCGATGAAGAGCGACGCCGGTTCCCTCTGCCGTCAGGTAGGCCGTGTTCCAAGAATGGTGGTCGCCGTAAACCAACGGTACTATGAGAATCTTCAAGTTGGGAACCACCAAGCTAGCCTGTTCCGGCACCCGGATGTCACTGGCAGTATAGAGGCCATTGCCCGCCGTGATGGGCTCCAAGTTAATGATGAAGAGATCCTTGACGCGCTCCAGATTCGCGTCACCCCCTCGCACGCTCCCAGCTTCCAATAAATCAATCACTCGGGTGACCCACCTGTCGTAATAATACAGGCTGGAAATCACAGCGCGGAAATCTCTCGGGACCGCATCGATGGCCCGAGCCTCTAGTTGTTGGAGTAGGCCCAGGGCGCTCTCCAAGAACTCTGCGGCTCGTTCGCTGGCTGAAGCCCTCGCTTGAGCCTCAACGGCTACGCGCGTGGCATGGAAGCTGCCAATGGTTTGAGAACGATAGGCGTAGGTAAATAAACGGGCGAGCTCAACGTCCGCTTGATCAATATGAAATACACTCCGGCCGTGCGCATGGCTCCAACAAGCCTTCTCTAGCAGGCTTTGATATAAGTCGCTTTGTTTAAGCTTCATGCCAGCAGTGTTAAGCGAGGCCTGCTTCGGCCTTCATCTGAAACCATTTGAAGCAGCCTTGCAGCTAGAAATCTACTGTCCAGACTTGACGGCGTGCGGTATCGCACTGACATTCTAAAGCCGATGCTGAAGAAACTCTATAGCAATGACCTCCAAAATCGTCGGCCTGTTAATCACCTGTAGCGTATTTTAATCCCGAATTTCTGTCTATAACGCCGCCGGCTAGGTCAAGGAGAAAAAGAAAGTTTTTGGGCGGCATGGGATCGCGGCTGGGAGCACGCTGCAAAAACGTTGTCTCCCTAACCCGCCAGCCGGCTGTAGACCGATTGCCGCAGCAGGTCGGCCAGCGGGAACTGCCGGTTGCGGCCCGTGCGCGAATCCACCAGATGCTCCCCGATCAGCTTGCTCAAACCGAAATGTTCGTCGAGCTCCCGAACCAGGATCAGGCCACCATCGGAAGTCACCCGTGATCCTTGAAAATCGACGCGCAAAAACCGGTTGAAGGAGAGTTGGAACGGCTGGTTTTTGGTCTCACCCACTAGGTGTCCACCTCCTGAGGGCTTCTAGGTGCTTGGTTCACGCATGAACACAGGCGCTGAGTATCTTCTACACTGTTATCAGCGATTTTCAAATCGGAAATCTGGGCTTACATTCTCTTGTGAGTTGCGAGTGCTTCAGTTGGAGCAGGTAGCGGAAGCTGTTGCAATCCTCTGGGCGCGGTGGGTAGGATGGCTTCGTGCCGAGCAAGGCTTCCCGCTCCAACGGTAACGGCAACGGCCACTGTAAGATTCACTCCCGCACAGCAGTAGCGTGCCGCGCCTACTTGGTAGAAGGGTTACAGGAGTTCCGGCTTACGAATCTGCGAGCGGGCCTACGCATCGCCGCTGAGCGAATCTCCGCTCTGCGGACTGATTATACTGCAAAAGGCACTGCGGAAGTGAGAGCCTCGATGGTGGCCTACGAGTTGGGGACGCTCCTGGCCCGGCTCCAAGCCGCAGAAGAGAAGATAGAAGGGCTGCCCGTAGATGCCGGCGTGATGATTTCTGCGATGGGGAAAGCCAACGGGCGTCGGGTGGCTGGTGAGGCTTCCTGATTCTTGCGGGCTAGTCCGCAAGTTGCCGCACCTTCTTTTCTTTGTCCTCTTTGGTCGGCATCCCACCGGGGACTACCACGATGTTCTGCTGAAGGTATAGGAGTTCCCACCGCTCGATGGTGCGCATGGTCGGGAAGTCCCCGTAGAGTTCCCCTGCCACCTCTGCGGCCCGCACCTGGGTGGGGTGATCCTCCAGTGGCTCCGAATAGATGAGTTCCCCATCATTGCAGAAGACTTTCGTAACTTTCGCATCCAGTGCCCGGTCTGGCGTCTGAGCGATCTTTTTCCTCGTCAGTCCGACTTCCCCCAAGGCCGGCTCGATCTCGCGCTCGACCTCACGGTTTCTCACAAGGTCATGGCCTGTTTGCATAGCTCTCTGAGGGCTGTAACCACTTGCCACGGCGGACTTTGTACCATTTCCCCGAGGAGACAAGCCGTGCTCCCGGTCGAGCACCCGGAAGAGGACAGGCGGTTGGAAAGAATTGTGTGGACTCCTGCGTTGAGGAAAACAAGCACGCCTAATACTTGAAGTGGTCGGAGGCGGGGGAGGCAAGCCAGTGCGCCAGGCTCTGTGCCTTGCGGTCTTTTTCTGAAAGGATGTAGTTGCCGCTGGGCCACTGGATGCCAATCTCAGGGTCATCCCACCGAATCCCCGATTCCCCTTTGTTGTTGTAGATCGCCGTGCACTTGTACTGAATCTCCGCGAAGCCAGACAGCACACAAAAGCCGCGCGCAAAGCCGGCGGGTGCCCACACTTGTTTCCTGTTCTCCGCCGAGACTTCGAGCCCAACCCACTGCCCCAACGTCGGGGAGCCTTTGCGGATGTCAACGGCTACCAGGAAGGCCCGTCCATAGGTGACCCGCATGAGTTTTCCCATGGGAGGGTCCCACTGAAAATGCAATCCGCGCAAGACGCCTTTGGTTGAGCCGGAGTGGTTGTCTTGGACAAACTCATCGGGCAGCCCAAGGGCCTTGAATTGGTCGGCCCGAAAGGCTTCCAGAAAGAATCCCCTTGAATCCTCAAAAACTTCCGGCACCAGCACGACGACCTCTTCCAGGTGTCTCGATTCAATCTGCATTTTCATTTCGTTGTCCTATGGGAATTCTCTGCCCAGCGTCACTGTTCTTGCCTGCAATGGAGTTGTCTAAGCCCAGGAGCCAAACTCCCCGGTGTGAGACCGAGGGCTGGGAAAAACTCCGGTCAGCGCAACCCCTTCAGCTTATATCCTTGTGCTTCGGATTTCGTCAAGCCGGCAGTTTCAGCAAGGGTAGGCGGCCGCCATTTTCACCGACCGTTCAATGGAAGTTGAAGCTGCGAACTAGAGCGAACTGCCAAGTGTTCAGGAAAAAATAGACACCTTTCGGTTGTGGGGGTTGTCAGTCCAGCACCGGGCTCGCAGTTTGCTGGTTGGTCGTGGGCGAGCGGAAGAGGCCGAAGTAAATCCGCAGCAGCAAGGAGCGTTCGGCTGGCTCCAGCCGCTGCTGCCAAGCGGCGATTTCCTGTTCTGAGTACTTGAGCATCTGCCAGAATTCTCGAGGCGTGATCCTCCGGTTGCGCTGGATCTGGCGGCGCTTGCGAAGCATGCGGGGCAGTCCACGGAAAGCTTGCCAGAGTCCGCGCAGGCAGGCGCCCAACAGCCCACGGGAGAGCATCAAACCCACCCAGAGCGTTTGAAACACAATGATGCGAGGGAGGGCGCGCAGGAGTACACTGGCCGGATAGTTCTTTGTGACCACCCAGATTTGGTTGCGGGTGATCAGGCGGAAGATTTCCTTCGGCCCTCGAGCCTCGAACGTCGCACTCCCTTGATGGTAGATGACCGCGGAGGGGACGTAGAGACCTCGATAGCCCCTCAGCCGGGCCCGCAGCGAGAGGTCGAGGTCCTCCAAAAAGCCAAAAAAGTCTTCATCAAAGCCGCCCACGTCTTCCAACACTGTGCGCCGGTAGGCGCTGGCGGTTGTAGTAGCGCTCAAGATCGGACGCGGAAGGCTGCCCTCTCCCTGATCTTCCTCACCATGCCCGATCCGATACCCCCCGCCTCCCAGCAGCAAGCCGTCGCCGGCGCTGTCCACGGCGAACGGCTCTTTGTCTTGCAGCAGCTTGGCGACGGCGAAGTCGTATTCCGGCCGTTCTTCCAACGCTTCAATCAGACGGGTGAGGCTTCCGGGGCGCACTTGCACGTCGCTGTTGAGGATGACGACCCAGTAGTCCGCTGTTTTCTCCAGGCCACGATTGATGGCGTGGCTGGGGCCGTGATTTGTCTCCAGCCGGTAGCAGCGGACGCCAGGCAAGTCCAACCGATCCGCTACCGGTTGGGGTGAACCGTCATCTACCACAAGCACCTGGAGGTTCCGTCCGTTCCCGGATTGCAGGCTTTCGAGGCATCGTACAATGTGGAGGCCGTCTCCAAAGACCGGAATGATGACAGAGATTGAAGCGGGAAATCCTGGATGGGCGGACTTCTCGCGGGTATCTTGTGAGAGAGGAGCAACAGCGGGCTCTTCTGTCGCCGGCACAGTCTTGGGAGAATCGTTACGCACGTGAGTTCAAATCCTTCCTGTAAGTATTCCTCAAGTCGCCGTTACTCTTTGTATCAGATGCTTGATCGCCTAGCATGTTTTCACGGGAAAAACACAAGCGTGACAGTGCGTCTAAGCAGGCCCCCTGGAGTTTTCCTTCATCTTTGTGAACCCGATGCGGGACAATTGGTTTCGCCCTGGATGCAACTGCACCTTAGCCTCTTTAGCCTTTGTAGTCTTGCTCGACAGGAAAGTCAATGGAAACTTATAGAGTTAAGAGCATTTTAATAACCTGAACAATGTCTCAAAGAAGCAAAGATTAGCCGTTGGCGGCCTAGAACAGGCGTCTCTCGCGCGAGATGGTTCCGAAAGTCCCGGCGTTGGCAACGGTAAAGGAAAAGCGGTATTCATTCTCGCTGCGAATGGGACCGAGTCCCAACCGGCGGAACTCGAAAGCGACTCCGCAGCAGTCCCAGTTGTAGCTTGTTTGCACGACGGTGTTTTGCAAAAAGTCCCGCTTGATATTCCAGCTCAAGGCCAGAACTGCGTTGAACCCCGGCCGAAAAATCGACCCGTAGCGGGTCCGCAGCCTGAGTTGGTTGGAGCGGGGCTGGAGCAGATCCTCGGTGGGAGTAGTGGCATTGCGGGTGGAATAATGCGCGAGGGTGGCGCTTAACAGGCGCGTCAACCGCGCTCCCACCCGCAGCCGGGAATTCACAAACCGTGATTTGGTTGTGTCGTAATCCATGCGGACATCGGTGTCGTAACGGCTCCAGGTGGCTCGCAGGTCCGACACGATGGGTGAAAAGCGCCGGGGCTGGTCGGCAAACGCAAACGGGGTCAGCGAGTTGAGGGCCTCAAACAGGTTGCGCTGCCCGGGACGCAGGGCTCCTCGGAAGTCGGGGTCAAAATAATGTTTCTGGCTCAGTCGCCAGCGGACAATTTCCCGGGCGTGCTGCTGTCCCTTCAAGGGACGAGTAAACAACCTTTGTGTGATGGCGTACTCGACTTCATGCGTGTCGGTCAAGGTGTCGCGGTCGTCAAACCGGAGCATCTCCTCGAAGTTGCGCACGCCAGTGACGTAGCGGTAGGTGGCCTCCGGTTCGATCACGTGCTTGTAGCGGGCCCGCTTGCTTGCAAAGATGCGCGCAAAGGAGGGGAGCAAGAGGTCAACCCGGGCTTCTTCGGTAATGCGGCGAAGGGGCTGGTTGACGACGCGTTTGCCATTCGGCTGGGAGGGGTCGTCAATCAGCCGGGCTCCGTAGCGTGTGGCACGAACTCCCAGCGTCGGTGTAATACCAAAGTGTCGCCCCAGGTGCAGTGGGATAGTGACCCGAGGGTAGAGGTCGAATCGCTGGACCAGCTCGGGCGTTTCGAAGCGCGGCTCATCCCGCCGCATTCCGCTGATCTGTGAATCAAAGCTGAAATAGATCGGAAGAGTCTTCCACCAGGGCAGCAGCCACGGCCGGGTGCCGAATTCCACTCCGGGCGCCGCCAGCAGGGTGATCGATTCTTCGGGAACGGCTCGCAGGAAGTTTTGAAAACGGTCTATGAAGGTGTTGAAATACAGTGTATCCGGACTATTGGTGACAAACACACTCGCATGGATTTCCGACCGAACGGCTTCATTGAAGGTTTCCGCAAACCGCGCCCGAAAGAGGAACGAACTGAGCACGTTGATATCGGCAACGGCACGGAAGCCGTTGGCCCAGCGGTTCGTCGCTAGGATGTGGGCAGACTGTCCGCTCTGGTCGATGCCGAGGCCGCGACCGAGGCGGCGTTCGGTGCGGGCCAGCTTGCTGGCCGTAGCGCCAAAGTAACGTATCTCGACAACGCTGCTTTCGGTCGGAAAGCTGCGAAGCGTTGCGCTTTGAATCCATCCACCCTGGTTGAAAAACTGGGCGCCCACGGTGAGGTCGGCGTGCGGGTTGATCGCCCAGAAAAAAGAAGTACCTAAATTGGTTCCCCGGCGCGAATCGTTTCCAAAGACGGGCATCAGGAAGCCGCTCTTGCGGGGCACCTCGGCGGTGGACATCCACCAGTAGGGAGTGTAGAAGATCGGAACGCCACGAATCAGGAAGGTGGACCGGTACAGTTGAACATCCTTGCCGGGCCGAATCTTGGCGCGGGCGGCTTTAAGGCGCCATTTCGGTTTGCCGGGCTGGCAGTTCGTGATCCAGCCCTTGCGAACCAGGTAGCTGCCATCGCTTCTCCGATCGACTCGCTCAGCTTCGAAATAGTAGGGATTGGCAGTGACCAAGTAGACACGGGTTCGTCGCGGAGTGGGACCCACGGTTCCCGTCACTGATAAATACGTACCGGTCCCATCCTGCAGGTTGTAGTGAGCTTCGCGCGCTTCCAGGCGGTCATCCTCCTGCTCAAAAACTACGTGGCCGCGGGCTTCGGCGGTGCGCTTCTTTTCGTCGTAGGTGATTTCGTCGGCCTGCAAGGTCATGCCTCGGTAGCGCATTTCTACGTTTCCCCAGAACAGGAACGTGTCACCGACTTTCTCCTGAGAATCTGCGACGATCTCGACGATCTCGGAGGATGGGGGAGGAGAGGCCGCTTGCTGTCCGAATCCCGAGGCAGGAAAACAGTGCACCCAGAACAGAGCGCAGAGAAGAGCGGACCAAGGCAGAGATCGGGTCGAGGTCGGGTTGTTTTTGTTCGTCCCCATTGTTGCCATAAGTATATTGAGTCCAGGTATTTAGGCAAGTGCCGAGCCATCCCAGCGCTGCTGTATTTAGTGTGTTTTCTTGGCCGGGCAGGTTGGTTCTTCTTGTAGTTCTTTCGGAGGGCGTAGTTCGGCGTTCTAGATCAGCTTCCAGCCGGCCCAGATCGCCCCCAGCGAAAAGCACACCCGCAGGAAGCGCCGAGGGGCGCGGGCGGCCAGCTCAGCACCCAGCACCGCTCCGGGAAAACCTCCCGCGAGCAGCAGCGACACCAAGCGCCAGTGCACGGTGCCGACGTAGATGTGCAGAGCGGAACCGATGAGAGAAATCACAAAGCCGTACATAATCGCCGTTCCCACCACACGTGTTTCGGAAAGAGCGAAGAAGACGCTGAGCAGCACTACCAGCAAACTGCCTGTTCCGATCGAGGTCAGGCCGAACAACAGGCCCACCACTGCGCCGATGATGACTCCCCGCAGACCGGCATTGGGATGGTTTTCGTCCGCTTGCCAGCGTCGGACCCAGCGCGTGTCGCGGGCCAGCACGCACAACCCCAACACCACCAGCGCCACGCCCAGAAAGCGATCCACCCACAAGTCGGCCAGGTTTAGGTCGCGGCCGCGCAGCCAGTAGAGGGCCAGGACGGCCAGGCCGACAGCCGGGATGCTGCCCCAAAGCAGCCGCTTTACCAAAGCGTAGTCAACCGCATCCCGTTGGCGATGTTTGATGGCGCCGAAGGCTTTGATGGCGGCACCCGTCACAATCGAACTTCCCACCGCCAGCAGGGGCGGGACTCCCAACAGCAGAATCAGGACAGGAGTGGCGATGGCGCCGGCGCCGATGCTGGTCAGCCCGACCATCAAACCTACCACCAAGCCCAAGACCAGATAGGGAACAATGCTTTCCGGCTGCCAGTCGAGGCCGGCCGACTCCGTGGAAACAAATCGCAGTGCGGCAAGTGCAATCATCTTTTCTGCCGAACGTGGGAGAAGGGTCTAGCCATAGACGCTACCGTCAAATCAATTACCTGGTTTTGTTCTGAGCAGGCGTCGTTTCCGACAGCCCCCAAGTTTTCCCGTGCATGTGGGGCGGTTTCTTGACTCCAAAGAGGTCGAGTATCGTGGGGGCCATGTCCACCAGGCCCGGTCGCTCTGCTTGCACTTTGCGGTTGCAGAACAGCACCCCCGGCACCAGCCGGGCGTCAATGCAGTGGTCGCCGCTCCAGGCTTTAGTATTGTCTTCAAAGACGGCCCGGGTAACTTTTCCGGTGACCGAATCCCAGGCGGTCCGATAGCCGGGATTGTAGCCGACGATCAGGTCGGGTGCATTTTCCACGTAGGGGCCCGAATAGATGGCCCGGCGGTCGAAGACCTCGGTGATCGCCACCCGGCTCCGCTCCGAGTCCTGGAGGCCGCCCAGCTTTTCTCGCAGCTCCTTCTTGAGCGCTTCCATTTCCTGGCCTGCGCTTACCGTGCCGGCGCGCTCGCGATTTTTCTGGTTGAGGTAGAGGCCGTTGAGGCCCAGCGCAAAGGCGCGCGTCCGCTCCCAGTCCACGCCCTTGAGCCACTCTCCGCTTTCTTCGGCGCCGTCTTGCAAGGTCAGGTAACCGTTCTGGTGCAGCCAACTGTTCAGGTTGACGCCGCGTTGGAAGGATTTGAACCCGTGGTCGGAGATCACCAGTAAGATAGTGTTGTCGTCCAGCTTTTCCAGCGTGCGTCTTACCAGGTCGTCCATCCTTCGATACAGCTCCTCGATCGTGCCGGCCGGCCGCACGGTGTCCTTTCCGTTGTTGGCCGGATGCTCCGGCTCCAGGTAACGCCAGAACATGTGCTGCACACGGTCGGTGGTGTCGAACACGCAGACGCAGACGCCCCGGCGGGTTTTGTCCAGGGCGTCGAAAAACATGCGCTCGCGCTCGTCGTGGATCAAGTAGCACTGCCGCAGGAAGGCCTCGTCGTCCAGGATACCTTCGTTTAGCGCCCAGGTGTCTTCGGCCAAGCCCAAGGTAGCGTAAGGCCCCAGCAGCTTGGCCAGGTAGATGGAATAGGTGAGCGGGTGCGAGATGGGCAGCGCGGGTTTGGCCGGGTCGATATTCACCGGCGTGACGTAGAGTTCCTGGTGCGGGCTGACTTCCGTCAAAAGGAAGCGGCAGATGCCGTAGAGCTTCATCCCCAGCCCGGCATTGAACCGCACCTGAATCCAGTTGGAGTAGATTCCTTTCCGCAGGACGATTTTTTGCCCGGCCAGGTCGAGCAGCGCTTCGTCCCGGCCGGGGACCGGCTGTATCTTGAACGGCGTGCGCAACTCGCCTGCACCGTTCCGGGCGCTGTCGTTGTCGGGACCCACCAGGTGGGAGATCAGCCAGTCGCCCTCGCGCCGCATCGGAACCCGCACTCCTCCCTGCTTCTTCCCGGACTTCGCCGGTCGCGTGGTGTAGAAGGAAAAAGTTCCCTGGCTGCCGCGCAGGTCCGGCACGCACATACCGGCCAGCAGCACGCCGGAGAACTTCTCCGGCGGAAACGTGATGGGAACCCGTAGGATGGAGGAGAAAATTCCGGCTTCGCCCAGATAGTTCCAGAAGGGCTTGCTCTTGCGCAGCAGCTTAGTCTGCGGCTTGCCCAGCGGGATGACAAGCTTGCCGATGCGCAGGTTTCTCTTGGCCCCGCTGATCTGGGCGGAGGAGAGAAAGGGAAGATAGGTGGCGCGGCTGGGGGCCAGGAAGTCATAGATGTTGTGCCGCCCCGGGTTCACTCCGGTTTGGAAGGTTGACCACGCCACCGGCGAGATGGGCGGGTTGGTCGTCTGTAACGGCAGGAAGGTTCCCTGGTCGCGCAGCCGGGCGAGGTGCGGCAGCTTGCCTTCGTTCATGTATTTCATAGCCAGCTCGGGGTCCATCCCGTCCAGTCCCAGAACCACCAGCCGTTTCACTTTTGCGCGGGTATAAACTTTCCGCCGCCGGAACAGGCGATAGAGCAAGCGCAGCGGCCAGGAGAGCAGGGAAAACAGCGAAGAGAAGAAAACGATCAGCAGCAGGAGGAAGGAAGAGAGGAAAGCGAACCCGGCGCCCGGGCCGGCGTAGGCGTCTGCGCCCAGCGGCGAGAGCAATGCAATTGCCAGCGCGCTGCCAGCCGCAATCATCTTCGCTCGACGATTCACTTATTCTTCCCCTCGGATTTGAGAGCTCACTATATCTCGGTTCGCAGAACTCCCTTCAGGGCCAGTCCGGCAATCAGCGATAAACCGAAGAAGGGAACCAGCCAATGGGACTCGAACAAACCAGAGTCAATACTTCGGGGCCGGTACTTTATTTCGATGGACTCGACCGGGGCCTCCATCGGCAGGGGCGGCTCACCGGGGTAGAGGAACTGGTTCACCAGGCCCGCGCGCACCCGCTTGCTGGAGAGGCGAATCACGCTGTTGCCCGCAACGAATGTTTTCCCAAACGTTTCCTCTCCGACCACCACGCTCAGCTCAAACTCTCCCCTCTCGCGGGCCTCCACCCGCCAGGTGATCTGGTTGAGGTCGCGCATGCGGACCGGCGGTGCCGTCAGCGACAAACCGGCAGGCAGCCGGAGAGAAGTCTCTTCGAGCAGT
This sequence comes from Candidatus Acidiferrales bacterium, assembly GCA_965247455.1. Classification (GTDB taxonomy): domain Bacteria; phylum Acidobacteriota; class Terriglobia; order Acidiferrales; family 2-02-FULL-67-57; genus JACZYA01. Next base: position 25,604 of record CBDFHE010000018.1, on the reverse strand, counting down.
TCGGGGTCAGCGAGAGCGGCCGTGACCAAGAAGAACTCCCCCGGCCGGGCCGCGTGTTGGCCCAGGCGCATTTCCAACTGAACCATGATCAGAACAATGGGGAGAAACATCACTGCCAAGGGCTTCAGTGAGTAGCCCATGTAGGTGAAAGCACTGCCCAGCATCTGGCCGTGGGTTCGCAGCACCACCCCGATCTGATCTTGAAACAATCGGATGGCCAAGAGATGCGCTTTGATTCGGTCCTTGACTTTCTTGATGCCTGCTTGGTTGGAGGTATAGCGAAAGATTAGCACCATCAGGATGCCGGTCAAAAGGGAAACAGCAGCGAGCCCGTAAATCGGGTCCAGGGAACTGAACGGGAAAAAGATAAGGTCAAACAGTTGGTTGACCAGGGTGAGGAAAATTGTCATCGGCCGGTGTTCGGTGGTTCTTTTTCGACTGGCGTGAAGACAGCGGGTGATTTACTCAATGTAGCCCAGGCCTTCCAGCCTCTTCTTGATTTTTTCTTCGTCTTCGGGCGTGAGTTCGTCCGCACCCAGGATGCGCGTCGTCTCTTTTTCCAGCACGTGGGCGACGAATTCATCGGTGGAAGAGTATCCGGCCGCCTCGGCGCATTGCTTGATTTTCTGGAAAAGCTCGTCGCCCAGCTTGATTCGGTTGCCGAACATCGCGTTCTCCTCCTGCGAAGCTAATAGTTGCTGGGGGCCGCGGGCTCGCCTAGGAACACCGATTGGCCGACCATCTCTTCCGTTTTCTCGATTCCAAACTCGGCCAGAATTGTCGGAGCCAGGTCGGTCAGCGCCGGCGCAGCGGCGCGAAGCTTCTTGTTGCTGAGCAGAACTCCCGGAACTTGGCGGAAGTCCATGCAGTGGTCGCCGCTCCATTCATTCCGGTTGTCTTCCAGCACCGCGCGCGGGAACTTTCCCAGAATCGTGTCCCAGCCCGCGCGATAGCCCCGGTTGTAGCCAACCAGCAGGTCCGGGGCGTCCATGACGTAAGGGCCAGTATACACCTCGGCAGCGCGGTCAACGCGGGTCACAACCGGCAGGCCGGTCTCCAGGTCTGTGACGCTCAGCAGCTTGCGGATGATTTCGTCTAACAACTGCTCGGTTTCCACGCCCGGCATGGCGGTTCCGTAGCGCTCCCGGCCGCGCAGGTTCAGGTATAGGGCGTTCAGCCCCAGCCCGTAGGCGCGCGTGCGCGACCAATCCACGTTCAGCAGGAACTCGGTCTGCTCCCGCTGCGACTCGTCCTCGAGGAAGGCGTAGCCGTTGTCCAGCAGCCAAGTGTTCAAGTTGAAGGAGCGATAGAAGGGTGCGAAGCCGTGGTCCGATAGGATGAGCAGCGTGGTGTTTTCGTCCATCTTGTCGAGCACGGTGCCCAGCACTTGGTCCATCTCCTGATAGAGCTCTCCGAGGACGCCGGCATACTTGGCCGCGAGCTCAAGGTCGTAGTTGGGGTGGCGCTCGTCCATGTAGCGCCACAGCATGTGCGCGTTCTGGTCCAGGCTGGAGAAATAGAAGAAAAGCAGGCCCCCCTGGAATCGTTCCCACTCGTGGTCAAAGACTTTGAGTTGATCGGAGAGCACCATGCGCGCCTGCTGCAGGTACTCGTCCTGGGTGAGGATTCCCCCCGATAACGCCTTGGTGTCTTCCGCAATGCCCTGGGTGTAGAAGAAACCCACCTGCTCCGCCAGCTCCTGGGCGTAGTCTTCCGGGGTGGAGAGGGGCAGGGCGGGCGCCGAAGGGTCGAGGTTGATGGGCGTGACGTAGAGCTGGAAGTGCGGCTGGGTTTGCTTCAGGTAGAATTTGCAGATGCCGGTGGCGCTTTGCAGGTAGGGAATGAGTTCAAACTCGACCTGAACCCAATCGCTCCATTCGCCGACTTGCAGTAGGAACTCGTGCTCTTGCACGGCGATCTTGGCCACCGGCTCGATCGGATCGACCCACACCGTGAAGTCTACCGTAGCGGCACCGCCTTGCTTGCGGAAGGTGTTCTCGGGACCGACGAGCTGCGCCGCGACACGGAAGTTCTCCACCCGCACGGAGTAAACGTGCCCGCCGCTGATGTCGGCGGCGTCGTCCGGCGGATCGTCGGTGTAGAAAGAGAAGGTGCCGTAGGTGCCCAGGATGTCGGGCGTGCCCATGCCGGCGAACGTCCGCGCCGGCGATTCCACCGGCGGGAAGTTGGCCGGGACGCGATAGACGGTCGCAGGCGTGCCGTGCTCGGCCAGAATCTCCCAAAAGGCCTTGCCTTGACGCAGCAGACTTACCTTGCCACTCGAGAGCGGCAACACCCAGCTCCCCAGGCTGACTGTCCGTTCCGGCGGCTCCACGCGAGAAGTCGAGAGGTAGGGGAGCATGGTGCCGGGATCGCGGTGGATGAAGTCGAAGATGCCGTGGCCGCCCGGGTTCATCCCGGTGATGAAGTTCGACCACGCCACCGGACTCTGCGGGGGGTTGCTGGTGGTCAGGGGACGAAAATCCCCCTGTTCGGCAAGACGCTTGAAATTCGGAAGCTTGCCTTCGTCCATAAAGCGCTGCAACAACTGCGGGTCCATCCCATCCATCCCCAGCACAACAACTTTTCTACCAGTATCTCGGCTGGTTGTGTGTCCGCCAGCCAGGCACGAGGTTAGCAGCGCTCCTGTGAAAAAAGAGAATGCCAAGAGCGGGAACCACGACCCAAGCCAGCGTTGCGGCTTCAAGAGACTTTTCCTCCGTGCCAACTGTTGCTACCAACCAGTTTATCAAAACCTGAATTGTAGCTCCATGCGGCAAAAGGGAAAACGAAGTTTCAACCGGGATTTCCGTTTTGCCTGCCCCTGATGGCACGTTTATACACCCGATCGCCGCCGATCGCACAAAAACTTCGATCGTCGCACAATCGCTCAGCTTCAAAGGCCTTCATCTGAGCCCGCGCCGACGTGCGACCGACTGGAACCCCTGCTTTTCGGGCATTTCTCAGACACCGCTCCACACGTGTGCCCCGTGTCATCGCCGGGCGGGCTTCGTTGCACTTCAGGCCGCGCGTCAGCCTGCCGGCACGGGTAGCGCCCAGATCCTCCGCAGCATGTCGCCGAACAGCCGCCGCGTGAGATGCCCTTCCGCCAGCAGAAGCCAGTAGTACCGCGCATGCTTCACCAGCCGGCCCCCAGTTTTCACCAGTCGCTGCTGGAGACTCGTGAGCGACCAGCGCTTGACCCGCAGCGGAAGGACCAGTCTGCGCCACAAGTTGCCCAGATTGTAGGCCAGGACGCTCAGTTGCAGGCGCACCTCGTTCGCCCGGAAACGATGGCACGACAGCCGCGTCCAGTGGGTGGCCTGCTTGCCTTCCTTGATCCATTGCTCCGCCGTACCGCGCTTGTTGTAAAACCGCACGACCGAGCGGCTCGGGAGGGCCATGTTGGTCACGATGAAGCCGACGCGAGGGAACAGCTCACCTTGGTGGTGCTCCACCTTGGCGACGATCCGTCTGGGCGTGGTCCAGCTCTTGGCCTGATAGCGGAAACTCTGGTAGCGCACCAAGGGCTTGCAGCTCGGCCGTCCCGGCGGACGAAAGAGGATGTCTTCGATTTCCAGCTCCAAGCTCTTGTTCGCCGGCATGCGAATGGCATAGTCCACGTCGCGCTGCTCGAGCGCGTCGTAGATCTCGGGCTTCGCGAACGCGGCGTCTGCGCGGAACGCTACGCGCTTGCCCTCCACCTGCTGCCGGTCAATCTCCGGTACGAGCAGGTCGTCCCAGTCGTCGGCGCTATGCACGTTGCCTGGCCGCAGCGTGGCGGCGAGGCAGTCCCCATGCTCGGTGAACAGAAACAGCGGGTGGTAGCAGACGGACTCGAAGTGCCCGTTATAGGCGCTCCCTTCCTGCGCCCCATGCACCGGGCTCTCGCTCGAATCCATGTCGAGCACGATCCGGTCGGCGCGCGTCGCCATCTCGGCCTGTGCAAGCACCTCCCGGTTCACGGCCCTCAACCCGACGAGATTCTCCTCGTGGGTCAGCAGCTCTGTCTCGAACCAATGCAGCGTCGATGTCAGCGCCGCACCCCGGTCCCAGCGCTTTGGCGACCCGATGAGACGAAATGTTGGGTCTGCCGACACGCGCCCCGCGTCGTTGAGATCTTCGTAGCCCGCGAGGCGACTGTAGACCGACTGCCGCAGGAGATCCACCACGCTGAACTGGGTGTTCATCCCCTGTCGGGAATCGCTCAGGTGCTCGGCGATGAGTGTCTCCAGCCCCAGACGTTCATCCAACTCGCGCACCAGAATGAGGCCAGCGTCAGAAGTGACGCGCGATCCCTGGAACGCGACTTTCAAGAAGCCGTTGAACGCGAACTGGAATGGCTCGTGTTGTAATTCACCCACCGGGTGTCACCCTCCGTAGTGTGGTTCCTTACGTCGGAGCCCCAAAACTCAAGGCGCAGCGACTGGTCCTGGCGATACGGTACCACAGCCAAATCGGAAATCCGGGTTCAATTGTTTTTTCTTCTGCTAGAATCATCTCGTCCGGTTGGGGAAATAGGGGTTCTGATGTTTGCTCGGCGACTCCAAGTCATCGGCTTTTTCTTCGCTGCTCTGGACGCGGTGGCAGCGGTAGTGGCTTTCACCGCGGCCTACTGGCTGCGTGACGCGCTGGCGCCGCGATGGGCAGCGCAGTTTCCGTCTTTGCCGGCAGGGCCTCTCTTGCCTTTCGGCCAGTATGCGGTGTTGCTGGTCGGTATGGTCACGATCTGGATGGTCACCGGCTACTTGCTTGGCCTCTACCGGGCGCGGGAGTTGCAGCAGCGGCGGCAAGCGGTACTCGACCCCACCGTGCAGGCTGTGGCGTCGGTGGTGGTGCTGGGTGCGGCGCTCTTCTTTGCCCAATTCAGGGTGCAAGAATTCCCCGTGAGCCGGTTGTTGCTGGTCGGTTTTGTGTTGCTGAATTGGGTGTTGCAAGTCGGCCTGCGGCTGGCCTTTCTCGAATGGGGGCCGGGCTGGCGGGAACGGCTGGGCGGCACTGACAACATCCTGGTGGTGGGTACCGGACCGGCGGCGCAGGAATTGGTGCAGTTGATTGAGGAGAGCCGGAGAGCGGGGTTCCGCATGGTGGGGTTTGTTGATCCAAGCGGGAGAGCAGCGCCTTCTACGGGGCCCGGCTCTGCCTACCCGGTCTGGGGAGTGGCCGAGGTGCCCCGTTTGCTGCAGGAAGAAGTGGTGGATGAAGTGTTTTTTGCCGTCAGCAAAGAAGAGTTGGGGGAGCTGGAAGATTTGTTGCTTTTGTTCGAGGAAGAAGGGGTGCGAACCCGGTTGCAGCTGAAAATTTTCCCCCACCTGCTCTCGCGTGTCTACGTGGAACAGTTCCGCAGCGTTCCTCTGCTGACCTTCACCACCACGCCCGAAAACGAGTTGCACCTGGCCTTTAAGCGGTTGCTGGACGTGGTGGGGGCTGCGGTATTGCTGGTGCTGCTGGCACCCGCCTTTCTCCTGATTGCGCTGCTGATCAGGCTGACCTCTCCGGGGCCGGCTTTGTACCGGCAGGTGCGTTGCGGGGTGGGCGGGCGACGATTCACTCTGTACAAGTTTCGTTCCATGGTTGTGAATGCCCATGAACGGCGAGGTGAGCTGGCCGACCGCAACGAGGCCGATGGCCCGGTGTTCAAGATGGCCCACGACCCTCGTTGCACGCCGGTGGGGCGCTGGCTGCGGCGCTTGAGCTTGGATGAGCTCCTGCAGTTGTGGAATGTGTTGCGGGGTGACATGTCGTTTGTGGGGCCCCGGCCACCTCTGCCGGAAGAAGCAGAACAGTACCAGCACTGGCAGCGACGTCGGCTGCGGATGCGGCCCGGACTCACCTGTCTGTGGGCGCTGGAGGGGCGGAGCCGAATCAGCTTCGACCGCTGGATGAAGCTGGATTTGACCTACATCGATAACTGGTCGCTCTGGCTTGATCTCAAGATTGCGCTCAAGACAATCCCCCTGGTGCTCAGTGGGCGGGGTTCGGCTTAGTTTCTTCTCCACGGTTCTTCCACCCCAGGGGAAAAGTTCTGGGAGCCAGACGAGCAAATCCGGCCCCGACGCTTGCAACCACGCCCGGTTCGGGATGTTCGTCTTCGCTGCCCCCAGCTACCCTTTGCACGGGGAGTACGAAGGCGCCCAGCTGCTGGATAGTGCGCCCACCCTGCTCGACCTTGCCGGCTACGAAATCCCCAGCGCAGTGCAGGGGCGCTCGCTCGCCGCTGGCACGTAGGAAACCGCCCCAGGCCCGCTTCCGGCAGCATAAGGTGTGGTAAAGTTACGCTCCTTTTTCGGGGGGCAGGAGAAATGAATGGCGGTAATCTCGGTTAGAGGGTTTGTGCGTGTTGGACTGGCAGTGGACTGTGGGAAGTTCGGAAGCGGTGATTTGAGATGAAATCTTCGGGGAAACCGGCAAGGCCAACTCACCTGGTTCCGCCCCATGGCGGGGAGTTGACCGAACTTCTGGCCGCGCCCGAGAAGTGTGCTGAGCTGCAAGCTGGTTCGCGGGACTGGCAGTCGTGGGACCTTACACCCCGCCAACTCTGCGACTTGGAGCTTCTGCTCATCGGGGGTTTTTCGCCACTTCGAAGTTTTATGGGGCGTGCCGACTACGAATCAGTCTGCGCCCGCATGCGCTTGGCCGATGGGACGCTGTGGCCCATCCCGGTAATGTTGGACGTGTCGGCAGAGTTGGCCCACAAGGTCGGGGCCGGGGCCACGCTGGCGCTGCGCGACCCGGAAGGGGTCATGCTGGCGGCGCTGCACGTGGAGGAAGTGTGGCAGCCTGACCGCACCGCCGAGGCCCAGGCGGTCTTCGGCACAACCAACCGCGAGCATCCGGGCGTCGCTTACTTGTTGGACAAGACTCATCCGTTCTACGTGAGCGGAAACCTCGAAGGGGTGCAGCTCCCGGCACACTATGACTTCCGCTCCCAGCGCCTGACGCCGGCGGAGCTCCGGGCGGAGTTTGCCCGGCTGGGATGGCGGCGGGTGGTTGCTTTCCAGACGCGCAATCCCATGCATCGCGCGCACCAGGAACTCACACTGCGAGCCGCCAAGGAGGTCGAGGCCAACCTGCTCATTCATCCCGTGGTGGGGATGACCAAACCCGGCGACGTGGACCATTACACCCGCGTGCGTTGCTACCAGGCCCTTTTGCCGCACTACCCGCAGAGCACGGTCAAACTGGCGTTGCTGCCGTTGGCCATGCGCATGGGCGGCCCGCGGGAGGCGGTGTGGCACGCCATCATTCGCAAGAATTACGGTTGCACCCACCTGATCGTCGGGCGCGACCACGCCGGGCCCGGCCAGGACTCCGCCGGCAAGCCTTTCTATGGTCCCTACGCCGCCCAAGAGTTGCTGCGAGAGCACGAAAAAGAATTGGGCGTGGCCATGGTGCCGTTCAAGATGATGGTGTACGTGGAGGACCAGGACGCCTATCTGCCTGACGATGAGGTGCCGAAGGGAGCGCGGGTGCTGAGCATTTCCGGCACCGATTTGCGCCGCCGCTTGGCGGAGGGGCGGGACATCCCGGAGTGGTTCACCTTCTCGGAGGTAGCGCGGGAGTTGCGGCGCACGCATCGGCCCCGGCACCAGCAAGGGTTCACGGTTTTCTTTACCGGCCTTTCGGGTTCGGGCAAGTCCACCGTCGCTCGGGTCTTGCAGGTCAAGTTCCTGGAAGTAGGAGGCCGGCCGGTGACCCTGTTGGACGGTGATATCGTGCGCAAGCATCTCTCCTCCGAACTCGGCTTTTCCAAAGAGCACCGGGACATCAACATTCGGCGCATTGGTTTTGTCGCGGCGGAAATCACCAAGAACGGCGGCATTGCCATCTGCGCCCCGATTGCACCCTACGAGAGTGTGCGCCGGGAAGTGCGGGGCATGGTGGAACAGGGCGGAGGGTTTGTGCTGGTGCACCTGGCCACCCCCCTGGAAGTGTGCGAGCAGCGCGACCGCAAGGGGCTCTACGCCAAGGCGCGGGCCGGGATCGTCAAACAATTTACCGGCATCTCCGATCCTTATGAAGTTCCCTCGGACGCCGAGGTTGTGATTGACACCACTGACATAACGCCGGAAGAGGCCGCGCAGACGATTGTGCTGCACCTGGAGCGCGATGGGTACGTCGGCGCCAGCGAGAACCTCCCGTAAGGGCGCCGCAGCAGACGCAGGCAGTCCGTGGAAGCGAAAACCAATCCCAAAGCGGAAGCAAGCGTGGCCGCACGCCAGGAAGACCTCCGGCGCATCGCGCGCGCTCTGGAAGCGGCGGCGGAGGTGTGTGGCAGCTTCTCCGCTGGCGCGGTCGCAGTGGAATTCAAGGACGAAGGCAGTCCCGTCACCGCATTGGATCGCAGCATCAATGAGAAGTTGCTGCAACTGTTGCCGGGAGACGGCGAAGGTTGGTTGTCGGAGGAGAGCGCCGACGACCAAAGCCGCCTGGAGAAGAGCCGCGTGTGGGTGGTGGACCCGCTGGATGGGACACATGAGTTTCTTGCCGGAGTCCCGGAGTGGTGCATCTCAATTGCGCTGGTGGAAGACGGGCGGGCGGTGGCCGGCGGCATTTGCAACCCCGCCACCGGGGAGACCTTCCTGGGTTCGCGGGAGACGGGCGTGACGTTGAACGGCAAGCCCGTCCGGGCGCGGGCGTGCCACGGGTTGGAGAGCGCGGTGGTGCTGGCCAGCCGCAGCGAAACAAAGCGCGGCGAGTGGGAGCGCTTCCGAAACGCGCCCTTTACAGTTCGCCCGGTCGGGTCGGTTGCCTACAAGCTGGCCTGTGTGGCGGCCGGGTTGGCCGATGCCACTTGGACATTCGTCCCCAAGCATGAGTGGGACGTGGCGGCGGGCGCGGCGCTGGTGCTGGCCAGCGGGGGAGTGGTGAAAACTTTGGAGGGTGCGCCGCCGGTCTTCAACCGCCCCAATCCCCGGCTGGATGGCTTGCTGGCCTACTCGGCCGGCAGCCAGAAACAGTTGGAGAGCTTCCTCGCGGAACGGCGGAAGCGCGGGGGAGAAGGCGCGCGCTAGTGTTGCGTTACTGAAATAGGTGACACATGAGGAACGTGAGGAGGAAAGTGCCTGGAGCGTGCGGGATTGACTTCTCAAACAAGACAGTTTGGAAGAGGTGCGGAGTTTATCCCGCGTGCTGCGGGGCACTCGCTCCCCAGCGAATTTATGTGTCACTTTCTATGTTTCCAGGACACTAGTCCAGTGTTCAGGTTGTCTCGTCCAGGAATTCACCGCGCGCACGATGGAGAGGGAAGGCTGTGGCGTTAGCAAAGCTACTGCCGGAGTTTCACCCGCGCCCCTGGGGGCGGCGAAGTTTGGCGCCGCTCTACACGATTCCCTCCGGCACGGCGGACCCGGTTGGAGAAGCTTGGCTGAGCAGCGTGAGCTGCCGCGTCTTGTGCCCCGGTCGGTCGCCGAGCGAGGGAACGCTGGGCGAGTTGTGGGCGCAGATGACGGCGGCGGAGCGCGGGAGCGAGTTGGCCGGCCTGGAACGCTTTCCGCTGCTACTTAAGTTTATTTTCACCGCCGACAAGCTCTCGGTTCAGGTTCACCCTGACAACGCCTACGCGCAACTCCACCAGAACGAGCCCTGGGGGAAAACGGAAATGTGGTACGTGGTGGCGGCCGAGGCGGAGGCGTGGGTGCGCGTGGGACTCAGGCCGGGGATCACGGGCGAGAAGTTCCAACGCATTTTCGGGAAGTCGGAGCTGGAAGACGCTCTCCATCACATTCCTGTTCAGGCCGGCGACGCGGTTTTTGTGCCGGCGGGGACGGTGCACGCCATCGGGCCGGGGCTGTGCCTGTGCGAGATTCAACAATATTCAGATGTGACCTATCGCATCTATGACTATGACCGGCCCGGGTTGGACGGGCGGAAGCGAGCCATCCACATCCAGCAGGCGCTTGCGGTGGCGCGGCTGGAGACGCCGGAAGCAGGCCGCGTGACTCCGATGCGCCTGGCCCTGCCCAACTGCGAGGCAGAGCGGTTGGTGTCCGGCCCTTATTTCGTTGTGGAAAGATACCGGGGCGATTCGATCTGCGAACTCACCATCGACCCTCGGCGTTTCAGCTTGCTGGTTTTTTGTTCCGGCAAGGGAAGAGTGTCAGCGGGACAGAGCGGCCTGGACTACGTCGCCGGTGACGCTTTGCTTGTCAGCGCTGATTCCGGCCGGATTGCCATCGAGCCCACCGGCGCAACGGAATTTCTGCGCGCGAGCGCCTTGGGCGTGCAGGGTCAGAACACCGCAGGCTGAAACCCAGCCTGCTACTTGTGAGACTCTTTCTGGAATTCCAAGTCAGCGATGGGGAGCAAAGGAAAAGTGCGCGCGAAGCCTAAGTAGCAGAGAGCAGCGGCGGCCAGAAAGCCCAGCGTGATGAGAGCTTCCAGTCCGCCGAAAGGCACCCAATCCTCGCTCCACACCGAGGGCACCACCAGAAGGATTGCGAGTGTTTTTCCCATCCATGCGAAGCTCACCGCCGCAGACGGGCAGCGTGCCAGGCAGTGGAGCAGTACATGTAGGCTTGCGTGAACCAACTTCTTGGATGCGTCGAAGCGAACGGTAACACGAACGTGACGGCCCTCGTGGCCTTTGAGGGCTTCAGGGTTCTTGAAGATTCCCCTTCCGGGCTCCTTTTATTGTTCAGAGGTGAAGGTGTTCTATGGAAGCAAAAAACCTTGACAGAGCAACTTTGTAGTTCGATAATCCCACTGTTTTCCCGTCATAACATGTACGTGTGGAGGGGGGGCGTACACCGTGTCTTCGGCTAGTCCACAGAGAAGGTTCGCTGTGGGCCTAATTTCAGCAACAAGAGTCTAGCCCGGCAGTGTCTTTGCCGGTGCCCAAAGAAGGAGAAGAAACAATGGATCGCAGGACGTTCGGTAAACTAATGGGAGCGACGGTCGCGGGAATGGTAGCTGGCTCCAAGTTTCTCGGCTACCCCGGCCGAGCATTCGCTGCTGGCGAGGAAGAGAAGGCCAAGCACGTCTGTAAAGGCCACAACGAATGTAAGGGCCAGGGTGGCTGCAAGACCGGCGACAATGGTTGCGCCGGCAAGAACTCTTGCAAGGGCAAGGGTGGCTGCGCAACCGTTGAGAAGCACAGCTGTAAAGGCCAAAACGATTGTAAAGGTCAGGGCGGCTGCAAGAGCGGTGACAACGGTTGTGCCGGCAAGAACTCTTGCAAGGGCAAGGGTGGCTGCGCTGTTCCCTTGGAACACGAAGTAAAGAAGGAAAAAAAGATGTAGGGGCGTCGACGCTATTCCCGGTTGCAGGCCAGGGGGCGTGCCCTGGCCTGCAACTGATCCGTGACTGGGGCTAATTTCATGGCGAAGAACCGCTGGAACCTACCAGATCTAGGATTTGGTGTGGGCTTGCGAACCGTCCACTATGGGCACATCCTCGCCAACAAGCCCCCGGTAGACTGGTTTGAGATCCTTTCAGAAAATTACATGGACACCGGGGGGCGTCCTCTCTATGTCCTTGATCAAATGGCCGAGCGTTACCCTGTCGTTCTGCATGGGGTCTCTATGTCCGTGGGGAGCACCGATCCCTTGAACAAGGACTATCTCCGGAAACTTAAGGCTCTGGCCAAGCGGACTCGGGCCCGTTGGGTCTCAGATCACCTTTGCTGGACCGGCGTGAGCGGCCTTAACGTCCATGACCTCTTGCCCATGCCCTACACGGATGAGTCCCTCCGCTATGCGGTTTCCCGCGTGAAGGCCATCTCGGAAATTCTGGAGCGGCCGCTGGTTCTGGAAAACCCTGCTACATACTTGCAATACGGCCATTCGGGCTGGACCGAGGCAGACTTTCTCTCCACGTTGGCGGAAGAGGCTGATTGCGGGATCCTGCTTGATGTCAACAATGTCTATGTCAGTTCGTTTAACCACGGCCTGGACCCAAAGGCTTACATTGATCGGATCCCTGCCGACCGGATCGTGCAGTACCACCTGGCTGGACACACCAACAAGGGAACTCACATCCTCGATACTCACAGCGACTACGTCGTCGATGGGGTCTGGGAGCTCTATCAGCGTGCCTATCAACGAACCCGAGGCGTGGCCACCTTGCTGGAATGGGATGAGAGTATCCCTAGCTTCGAGACCGTCCATGCCGAGGTCTTAAAGGCGAAGGAGTATCGCGATCAGGACTTGCCCGAAGTTGAGCACCACGAGGAAGAGGCACAGCTTGTTGTGGGAGCTGGAGCCGAGCTAGGGGGTTGTCGAGCCCACAACACCCACCCCCACCCTCTCCTACCTGCTGCCCGAGGCCAGGAGAACGTTCTGCTTACTACGGCGAGCTATCTCGAGCAGCAAAGATGAGAGCTTATGGCATCTAAACCCGGCTTGGCCCGCACCCAGCGCTGGATGCAATCAGTGATCATGCATCCCGGAAGCGATGAGGAGGCGGTAGCCTCGGAAGTCGCCCAGGGCGTCATTCCCGCGCGAGAGTTCCCCCAAGTTGTCCTGCCCTCCAAGAGCCTTAATTCATTCGAGCGCCTAGGAATCTACCGCCAAATGTACCTGGCACGGCTTCGTGAGGCCTTGGAGAACGACTTTCTTGGAGTTGCACACTTCCTCAGCAATGAGGCCTTCATCGAGTTGGTCGCCGGCTACATTCGTGCTTTTCCCTCCCGCAGTTACACCTTGAACCGGCTGGGGGATCACTTCCCAGAATATATTCGCTCGGCTCCGGGCATCCTTCGGCGGGACTTTGTTTATGATTTGGCGCGCCTGGAGCTGGCTTTGAGCCAGCTGTTCGATGCTCGGGAATCGCCCGCTCTGACTCAAGAAGCAATTGTCGCCGTTCCGTTTGAGGCATGGGAGAAAGCTCGACTTAAGCCGATCGAGGCCTTCCGCCTGCTGTCGTTTCAGTATCCGGTCAGTGCTTACTTGCAGTCGGTGCGAGAGGGCACGCCTCACCCCAGCGTTCGCCGCAAGGACAAATGGATGGTTGCCTACCGCCGCGACTACCGCCTGTGGCAGCTGGACTTGACCAAGCCGGCTTATGAACTGTTGCAGGCGCTGGCGTCGGGCCTGCCGCTGGGCGAAGCACTGAAAATTGTTCTGGCCAGAATGCGCCGCACGAAACGGGAAGACAAGCTTTTCTCCTGGTTTCGTGAGTGGGTGGCGCAAGGACTCTTCCAGGCGGTTGAACTACCAGAAGCCTGACCGCAGTTCAAGTATAGCGTTAGAATTCTCCAACTTTCTCGGCCACGTAGCCCTACAGCTCGGCTCCGGATAGACGGGAAGGGCAAGTATCTTCCACGTCCGTCTCCCATCGAGAAGTCATCCGGAGTGGTGTCAATCCCGCCCGGAAGGTGCGCGTTGACAATGTGGCACCAGGAGTCCTCGTGCCCGGCCAGCGCGACCTTGATTTTCGTGAACGTTCGGTTCTTTGCTGGCGAGGCATGGCAAGGCTAGATACCAGTTTGACGTTGAAGAGGCGGAGCGGTCGCCAACGTGACGAACTGATGGTGCCCGAAGGTGAGCACGTCGGTGGGGCAGACGTGGATGCAAACCCCGCAGCCGATGCAGCTTGAGTTCCACATCCCGAAGGCCTCGCCTTTGACCGCGTGCCGCATCACGTCCACGCCCACCTCGCAGTAGCGCGTACAGAGGTTGCAGGCGATGCAGCGGTTTCAGGTGACGTCGGTTTTTCGCGCGTGGTCGTGTTCATTGAGGGCTATCCTATTCCGCACCCCCACCCAAGCCAACGCGAAGAGTTCAAACCAAACCAGAGCCAGCTCACCCCTGGCTCTTTTTCCTTATTTGCAGAGCGGCTAAGCTATTTTCTGCTGAAGCTCAATCACTGCCGTGGCGTAGGAACCGACCAACAAAAAGGCCCTACTCCGCCTGCCCCGTGTCCTCTCCGATGCTTGGCCGCTGCATGCGTCTATTGACAGTCCTATCCCTTGCTGCTAGGTTCCTCCCGAGGTTCAGGTTCACTGATTGCCCTTTTCCCAGCGCACGACCTACGTGCAGAATAGGGATATGGGATCGCGGGCGACACCACCACCGGAAAAGCGGAGGATTCCTCGTAAGCATCCGCGCGTCCGCTTGGTCACGCAAGTAGAAGCGACCAGCCTGGGGCGCACGGAAAACGTCAGCGTAGGCGGGGTATTGGTGGTCACGCGCGAGACCTTCGAGGCCAACACTCGCGTCGTCGTCCGCTTCAACCTTCCTCCTGACCGGTCAATCGAAGCCCTGGGCGTGGTCATGCATTCTCTGCCTCAAGTTTCCATGGGAATCAAGTTTCTGCAGCTGAAGGACGACGACCGGAAGGCCATCGAAGAGTTCATCTGGCAAACCGGCGAGGAAAGCAATTCGCGGGAATCCTCTGAAACATCTTGAAGTCAGCGTTAATGAATAAAGCGGGTATTTTGGGGAAAGTCCTGAAGGGTGCGCTGGGCCGTGCAACCGACTGTTGTCGCCATCTTAGGCCCCGCCCGCTTGCAAGTCAACGCGGGTGGCCCCCAAAAGCCTGGGGCAACCCAAATTGCTCATTCCGCACCCATTGATACGAGCCATCTTTGGGTTAGCAAATCCACCGAAGCAAGCCACTGCCAAAAATCAGTTCCACATCCAAAACGCCCTCGAACCCACTGGCGTCTGATTGCTTACAACTTCAGGCTACGCATTCCTACCACAAAGGCGTCTAGAACCAACCTTCAAGCCACTCGTCGCGACCCGTGCAGAATTTGGCATCGACGGGAGGTGGATGGCAATGGCTTGGCGTTTTTCCCAGCGCGCAGTGCTCCTAGATGACCAGACAGAAGAGTTCTTGAAAACGCTGGCGTACCTGGGTGGGTACTGCACCGTCAGTCAAGCCCGACGGATGGGGCTCGCCCAATCTTCCACACGAGCATTCCACCGCCTCTTTGCCACCAAAAGCCAGCTAACTCATTGAAAAGGTTGGCTGGGAGGCAAGGATTCGAACCTTGATTCTCGGATCCAGAGACCGATGTCCTGCCGTTGGACGACCTCCCAGCCGAAACGCCTGTGGAAGCTGGGCGCAAGACTACAATTTATTCGGGCAGCGCCAAACTGTCAAGGAAGGGAAGCTAGGGCTGGTAGCGGGCGTTGGCGTTGTTGAGTTCGAGCGTGAGGGTTTGGCCGGGGCGCAACTCCACCGGCAACTCCCAGCGCAGCCGCACGTCCCCGGCGCGCGCTTCCCTCCAGAGGTTGGTGAGCCAATACCGTCCGGGAGGCACCGCGCTGAAGCAGGCGAAGCCCTGGAGGTTGGTTTCGGTGCGGGCCACCAGGAAGCGGCTGTGGATCAGGCGTTCGATTTCGCGGCGCACGGCGCGTTCGTGCTGCCACTCAAGTTTGGCCCACTTCTGGCCGGGGTTGAGGTCGAGCAACTGTTCGTCCAAGTGTTGCAGGCTTTCAGGGTGCAATTCCAGGTAGGAACGCACTTTTTCCCAGTACTTGGTTTTCCGACGTTCCCATTTTTCGGGGTTTTTGGTGCGGTCGGAGAGCTTGACCTTGGGACGGGGAAAGCCGAGGCCGATCATGCTCAGGTTGGCGGCCAGGTAGGCGGCGCGGAACTCTTCCACCGCCATGACGTCGTCGGTTGTGAGGGCCTGCCGGAAGTCGTCGCCGCGGAAGTCAACCACGCTGGTGCGCTTCATCCACTCTTTGAGTTCGTCGCTGAGCGACAAATCGTTGATGAAAGCGTCGCGGTCGGGTGCCGAGGTTTGCCCGCGAGCCAAGCGTTCGATTTCCGCCAGGCTTTGCCGGAGCAAATAAAAGGGATGCTGCATGACTTTTTCCGGGCGCCCACCAGTGGGAGTGGCCTGAACGAAAAACTCCAGCGTTGCAGTAGCGCCTTGCGAGAGCGTGGGGAGCGGGGAAACCAAGCAGGCGAGCACTCCGGCGAGTACGAGTCCGGGAAACAGACGAGTGTTAGAGGAGACGGAAGTTGACCTCAATGTTCATGTACACCGGGACAGGATTGCCCTTCCGTTCTGCGGGTCGGAAGCGCCAGTTCTGCACGGCGCGCACGGCTTCTTCGTCCAACCCCAAGCCGAGACTTTTGACCACGCGGATTTTGCGCGCCCGTCCACTTGCGTCCACGATGGCCCAGAGGAGCACCGTGCCCTGGTACTTGGCTTTGCGCGCTTCCTCGGAGTATACCGGGTCGGGGCAGTAGATGCAGGCCGGAGCGGACACGTCTCCTCCGATGCGGAAGACGCCGCCTCCGGCGCCGCCACCCCAGCCGGGCCCCACGCCGGGCCCCTGCCCGCTACCGAGGCCGCCGCCGAAGCCGATGCCAATCCCTCCACCGGCTCCCGGGCCGCCGGAAGGTATCGTGCTGGCAGCCAGCGGGTCGCCCAAGTTCGGGACGTCCGGGGCGGCAATCTGGATGTTGGGGGGAACCACCACCGTGGGTTCCGCCGTCAGTTTCGGGGTCAGGTTGCGGAGCACCGCCACCGGCGGCGTCAGTTGAGCTTGGAGAGAACGCTTGGGCAGCTTTCCCCTCAAGGGGGGTAACGGATTGCGTGCGCCACCACCGCCGCCACCACCGGCTCTCTGCCTGGAAGGAGGCAGGGTCAGCTTATAAGGCGAAATGTCGGCAATGGGGACAAGGTCGATGATTTCAGGCTGCTCGGCCTGCGCCGCCTGCCGCAGGAAGGGAAAGGCTACCAAAAAGAGCAGCGTGGCGTGCACGAAGAGCGAGCCCGCCTGGGTTCGCTGCAACTGCTCGGCGTAAATCTTGGTCTCCCAGACCTCGGCCACCTCGACGCCTTTGGAGTTTCGGGGTATCGAGGGCAGCTTCGTGGGCCGGTAGAGCTCCCGCACCGTCTCCAGCAAGGATTCATGCCATGGTGCCACTTCCGCGTTCAGGCGGGGTACCTTGTAAAGGGCCGGTCCGGGAACGCGGCAGGCCAGCGGGGGCAGCTTTTCCGGGTGGAAAATTTGGCGGAGGGTCCAACGGAGAGACTTGTGCCAGGGTTCGATCTCCTCCAGCAACCGGTAGCGTTTCACGCGCGGTTCTTGCGGTGCTGCGGCGCTCATCCCGCTTTTCCTCCTCAATCCTCTCTACTCTGCCTACATTAGTGTGATGCTCGCGCAGCCAAAGGGATGCCTCGCCCCCAGGGCGCTGACATTTCCCAAAGTTGATTGTACCATGTACCATAAGCAATTGAGCGCTCGTGCGAGGGTAGATTTTACTAATCATTGGATCGCGCCAGAGAGGCAAAGCTGAAAGCTCGATTGGACCTGAAAAAAACGCTCAACCTGCCGCACACCAGCTTTCCGATGAAAGCCAACCTGCCGGTGCGAGAGCCGGAGTTGGCCGCCCGCTGGGAAGAGCAGCGGCTCTACCAGCGCTTGCGGCAGGCGCGGGCCGGAGCGCCGGTCTTTGTGCTTCACGACGGGCCTCCCTACGCTAACGGGGACATCCACCTGGGCACGGCCGTCAACAAGATTCTCAAGGACATGGTGGTGAAGACCCGCTCGATGGTGGGCTGCAACGCCGCCTTCGTGCCGGGGTGGGACTGCCACGGGCTGCCGATCGAGATCAACGTGGACCGGGAACTGGGGGCGCGCAAGGCGGGGCTGTCGCCGCTGGAAATCCGCCAGGCCTGCCGAGCCTACGCGCAGCGCTTCGTGGAGTTGCATCGGCGCGACTTCAAGCGGTTGGGCATCCTGGGCCAGTGGGACCAGCCCTACCTGACCATGAGCCACGAGTACGAGTTCGTCATTGCCGATGCCTTCCTGACCTTCCTGGAAAAGGGCTACGTCTATAAAGGGCTGAAGCCGGTGCTGTGGTGCTGGCACGACCAGACCGCCCTGGCGGAAGCCGAGGTCGAGTACGAGATGCGCACCAGCCCCTCCATCTGGGTGCGCTACCCGGTGGAGGGCGGGCAGGCTCCCTCCGGGTTTCCGGAGCAGGTGTTTGCGGTCATCTGGACCACCACGCCCTGGACGCTGCCGGCCAGCCTGGCGCTGGCGTTCCACCCCAAGCTGCGCTACGCGGTGGTGGAGCGGGACAAGGGCGGCCACTACTTGATTGCCGAGAACTTGGTCGAGCGGGTGGCGAAGGAAACCGGCTATCGCTTTGTCGGGCAGGCCGGCGCCTGGACGGGCGAGGAGCTGGAGCAGCTCAAATTCCAACACCCCTTCCTGGAGCGGACGCTGCCGGCGGTGTTGGCTGACTACGTCACGCTGGAGCAGGGTACCGGCATCGTGCACACTGCCCCCGGTCATGGCGCCGAGGACTTTGAGACCGGCCAGAAGTATGGCTTGCAGGTGTACTGCCCGGTGGATGCGGAGGGCCGCCTGACCGAGGGGCTGGAGGCTTATCGCGGTCAGCAGATCTTCGAGGCCAACCCCAACATTATTGCTCTGCTGCGCCAGCGCGGCCATCTGGTGGGCGCGGGGGAAATCGAGCACTCCTATCCGCATTGCTGGCGCTGCCATAACCCGCTCATCTTCCGCGCCACCGAGCAGTGGTTCGTCAACCTGGAGCACAACCGGCTGCGGCAGCGGGCGCTGGAAGAGATCAAAAAAGTGCAGTGGGTGCCGCCGTGGGGCCAGGAGCGCATCCACGGCATGATCGAGACCCGGCCCGACTGGTGCATCTCCCGCCAGCGGGTGTGGGGCGTGCCCATTACGATTTTCTACTGCGAGAGCTGTGGAGAGAAGTTCACCGACGTCACCGTGCTGCGCCAGGCGGTGCAGTGGTTCAAGCGCGAGGGTGCCGACGCTTGGTATCGCCACGCCGCCGAAGACTTGCTGCCACAGGGGACGCGCTGCGCGAACTGTGGCGAGACCCGCTTCCGCAAGGAGACCGACATTCTGGACGTGTGGTTTGATTCCGGCTCCAGCAACCTGGCGGTGCTCGGGCGCGGGGCGGAGAACCGCTGGCCGGCGGATGTGTACCTGGAGGGCAGCGACCAGTACCGGGGTTGGTTCCACAGCTCGTTGCTGGTGGCACTGGCGGTGAAGGAGGGGTCGCCTTACCGCGCAGTGGTGACGCACGGCTGGGTGTTGGACGCTGAGGGCCGCCCGATGTCGAAGTCGCTGGGGAATGTCATCTCGCCGCGGGAGATTTGCGAGAAGCGCGGGGCGGAGATTCTGCGTTTGGTGACGGCGTCGGTGGACTACCACGCCGACATGCGCATCGGGGCGGGCTTGCTGGCACAGGCGGTGGAAGGTTACCGAAAGGTGCGCAACACCTTCCGCTTCTGCCTGAGCAACCTCTCTGACTTTGACCCGCGCACCGATGCGGTCGAGTGCAAGCAGATGGAAGAGCTGGACCGCTGGATGCTGGCGCAGATGGGTAAAGTGGTGGAGGACTGCCGCGCCGCCTACGACAGCTACGTCTTTCATCGCGCCTGGCATCGCCTGTACAATTTCTGCGTGGTAGATTTGAGCGCTACCTACTTCGACATCCTCAAAGATCGGCTCTACACTTTTGCGGCCGGGTCGCCCGCGCGGCGCTCGGCGCAGACGGCCTTGTACCGCATCGCCCATGCCCTGGCCCGCTTACTGGCTCCGATTCTCTCCTTTACCGCCGAGGAGGTTTGGAGCTCCCTGCCGGACGACGGACACAAAGAGGAAAGCGTCCACCTGGCATTGCTGCCCACCAAAGGGGAGCTGGATGCCGGGTTGCCGGCCGCCAAGCGCACTGCCTGGGAGACCTTGTTCCAGGTGCGCGACCAGGTGCTGGGAGCGCTGGAGCGAGCCCGGCAGGAGAAAACCATCCGCGGTTCGCTGGACGCCGAAGTTCATCTGTGCGCGGAGGGAGAGTTGGCGGCGCTGCTGCGAAACCACCGCGACCAGTTGCGGGCACTCTTGATTGTGTCGGCGGTGGAACTGGGGAGCGACACAAAACCCACGATAGTCCAGAGCGAGATGCCTGGCTTGGGAATCGCGGTTCGAGCGGCAAAGGGCAAGAAGTGCGAGCGCTGCTGGAACTACTCGCCGCTGGTGGGAACTTTCACCGAGTGTCCGACGGTGTGCGAGCGCTGCGCGCCGGTGCTGGAGGCGCTGGCCGCTGAAGCGGACACGTGAAACAATAAATGTTGATGCCAACTACTGAGAAGCACGTCCGTGCCCTATCGCTATTCCTGGCTGGGGTTGTGTTTCTTCTCGATCAGGGGACGAAGTGGCTGGTGGCTGGCGAACTGGCGCTAGGCGAGACCCGCACCGTCATTTCGGGTCTCTTCAATCTCACGCACGTGCACAACCGGGGAGCCGCCTTCGGGCTCTTCGCCCATTTTGAGTCAACCTGGGCTGCCGCCCTGCTGATCGTGTTTTCGGCGGCGGCCATGGTCCTGGTGCTCGTTCTGCTGTGGCGGAACCACGCCCCCCGGCTGGCCGGGTGGGGCTTGGCGCTGATCCTGGGTGGAGCGGCGGGCAACCTGCTTGATCGCCTGCGGGCGGGGCGGGTGGTGGACTTTCTGGATTTCCATCTGGGCCCTTATCACTGGCCGGCGTTTAATGTGGCTGACGCCGCGATCGTGGTGGGGGCAGCCACGCTGATTTATCAGGTGCTGCAACGGCGCCACGAAGCTCCCTCGGAGGGGTAAATGCTACCGAAGATCTTCAGCCTGGGTCCCTTTACGTTGCACACCTATGGATTGATGATGGCGCTGGCTTTGCTCAGCGGCATCTACGTCGCCGGGCGGCTGGCGCCGCGCGCTGGTCTTGTGCGCAAGATGGTGTGGAACCTGGGCGTGTACATGGCGCTGGCCGGCCTGGTGGGCAGCAAGTTGCTGATGATTGTAGGCGAGTGGCGCTACTACTCCGAGCATCCCGCGCAGATTTTTTCTTTTTCAACGCTGCAAGCGGGCGGAACCTTCTACGGCGGCTTGCTACTGGCCATCGCGGTGGCGGTCTTTTACATCAGGAAGCAAGGGGCGAGCTTTGCGGCGCTGGCGGACGCCTGTTCGCCGGGGATTGCGCTGGGATTGGTGCTGGCGCGCCTGGGTTGCTTTAGTGCCGGTTGCTGTTGGGGCAAGCCCACGGAAGTCGCCTGGGGCGTCACCTTTGCCAATCCCTACAGTGCCCAGATTGTGGGAGTGCCGCTGGGGATTGCGTTGCATCCGACGCAACTCTACGAGTCGGCTCTCTCACTGCTCATTTTTGGCGCGCTGCTCCTGCTCTGGCGTCGGCGAAGTTTTCCCGGGCAGTTTTTTGCTGCCTTCCTGCTGCTCTATCCGGCCGCGCGGTTCTTTTTAGAGTTCTACCGCGACGACCCCCGCGGCCCGTTCTTCTTTGAGAGCACGGTGTCCTCTCCCCAGATGCTGAGCGTGGCTTTGTTTATCGTCGGTGTGTTGTACTGGTGGCGGCAGCGCCGTTCGAGTCTTTCGGCCCAGCCATGACGACCGAAGTCCGGCGGTTTGCCGTGCCTCCGGAGATGCGCGGCCAGCGCCTGGACACCTACCTGGCCGTTCATCTGCCCGCCGCCAGCCGAACCCGCATCCAAGAGTTGATCCGCGAAGGGCGGGTAAGCGTGAATGGCGCTCAGGCGGCGCGGCCCAGCGTGCGGTTGCGCGGAGAGGAGACGGTTGCAGTGGAAGTGGTCGAGCGTCCGCCGCTGGCGGCGGCGCCGGAAGCGATTCCTCTGGCGGTGCTCTACGAAGACGACGACCTGGTGGCGATTGACAAGCCAGCCGGCATGGTGGTGCACGTGGGCGCGGGTGTTCGCCGGGGCACGCTGGTGAATGCGTTGCTGCACCACTTCGGCCGGTTGTCTTCGGTGGGCGGGCCGTTGCGGCCGGGCATTGTGCATCGGTTGGACAAAGCCACCTCCGGGGTTTTGTTGGTGGCCAAGAATGACGAGTCGCACCGGCGTCTGGCGGAGCAATTCAGCCGGCGGCAGGTGGACAAGAGATACCTGGCGTTGGTGCATGGCCGCCTGCCGCGGGCGCACGACGTGATTCGCTTGCGGGTCGCGCGCGACCGCGTGCGCCGCACGCGCATGACCACCCTGCGGCAGGAGGGGCGCGCGGCGGAAACCGAGTATCGGGTGTTGACGAGCGCTCCCGGATTCACGCTGGTCGAAGCGTTGCTGCATACGGGACGCACCCATCAGGTTCGGGTCCATTTCTCTTCTGTGGGTCATCCGGTGGTGGGCGACACACTCTACGGCGCGCCGCGGGTGTTGCGCCGAGGCAACCGTTCCCGCCCGACCCTGAATCGAAATTTCTTGCACGCGCAACGCATCCGTTTTCGGCATCCCCGCAGCGATGCGCTGGTGGAAGTGAAAGCTCCGCTTCCCGAAGAGCTGCGGGAGTTGCTGCGGTGGCTGGGATTGGAGCCGCCGGAAGTTGATTGACCCCAAGGGGCGTGGTTTCTATAATTAGGTCAGGGGGGAGATGAAACGAACCAGCATCATCGTCCTGTGTTTCCTGGTGGCGGGGGGCATTGTGTGCGCCCGGGCACAGAAGCAACAGCCGCCACCGCCTCCGCAGCAAGCGCCGCCGATTCGGGTGGAAGTTGATCTGGTGAACATTGTTTTCAGCGTGACCGATCGGCGCGGCCACCACACCATCGGGTTAGGGCCCGACGACTTCGCGGTGTACGAAAACGGCGAGAAACAGGAAATCAAATATTTTTCCAGCGAAACCAACCTGCCGTTGCGCATCGGGATGCTGATTGACACCAGCAACAGCGTGCGTCCCCGGTTTCAGTTCGAGCAGGAAGCTGCCATTGACTTTTTGCACACGGTGCTACGCCCGAAAACCGACCAGGCGTTCGTGATTGGCTTCGACGCCGAGCCGGTGATGATCCAGGACTTGACGGACGATCCCATCGACCTGGCCGAGGCGATTCGCAGTTTGCGCGCCGGCGGCGGTACATCACTTTACGATGCCGTCTATTTGGCGGCAAAGATGAAGATGGCGAACAGCTCCGGGAACGATTTCCGCAAGATGTTGATCGTGCTGAGCGACGGCGACGACACCTCCAGCTACGTGAGCCGGGAGGAGGCGTTGGAGATGGCGCGCCGGTACGATGTGACCATCTTCACCGTCAGCACCAGCGCGCCGCCGATTCAGTACAGTGGGAAATCCGTGGACCTGCAAAATCCGTGCAGTGTTATGGGCGGCCAGGGCGACAAGACCTTGAAGCGCTTCGCGAAAGCGACGGGCGGAATTTCCTATTGTCCGTTCAACACCATCGACGTCGGGCGCTCCTTCCAGCGCATCTCCACCGAGCTCCGCAACCAGTACACCATCGCCTATACTCCCAGCAACCGAGTGCGTGACGGCAGTTTCCGCCGGATCGAAATCAAGACCCGGCGCAAGAAGCTGAACGTGCATCATCGGCCCGGCTATTACGCGAGCCCCGTGGAAGCGGCGGCCTCCCCTTCGCCTTCCGGTAACTGAGCGCCGGCGTCCTGTTCTTGCCTGATGTGGTAGGAGTGCAGCCAACCAGGCGGCACTCGGGGGAGAAGAGTTTCAGCGGGTGGGAGCGTAGTAGCCCCGGCGAGCTTGCGCCTTCAATCCCTTTCGTTTCACTTTGACTTCAATCTTGCGGAAGCGCCCGTCGTGAGTGCGGTTGGTGGGCGTGTATCCGAGGATGTATTGGCTGCGGAGCTCGGTGGCGATTTGTTCAAAAGCTCTTCGCAGTTGGTCGGGGTTTCGGGGGAAGACCGCGAGGCCGCCGGTTTCGCGGGCCAATTTTTTCAACACACTCGCTCCCATGAGAGTGCCGCCACGAGATTGGTAGAAATGGGGGTCGGCCACACCGATGGCGTAGAGGATAATCTCGCCGCGGTGGGCGGCTTCGAGGGCCTCTTTCTCCTTCACGGAGCTGCCGGCATCGAAGCCGTCGGTGACTAGGATGATGGCTTTGCGGCCGACTTCTGAGCCTAACTTTTCTCGGGAGGCCAGATAGATGGCATCGTACAGGCGCGTGCCGGCTGTCCGGGTGCGCGGGAAGGGGCCGAGGTCAACGGGAGAATTGATGCGGGCGTGCTGGAGGGATTCCTGCAACTGTTCCACGTCAGAGGTGAAGTCATGGAGGAGGTCCACGTTGACGTCGAAAGACATCAGCAAGGCCAGGTCGACAGGGCGCAGCACCTGGCGGAAGAACTGGGCGGCGGTCTCTTTTTCAATTGGGAGGACAGCTTTTTGGCTGATGCTGGTGTCCAGCAGCAGGGCGAGGGTCAAAGGCCGATCGGTTTCGCGCACGAAGTAGCGGAGTTCCTGCTTCTTTCCGTCCTCGCGAATTTCAAAATCGCCGGTTTCGAGATCGGTGATCAGTGCGCCTTTCTTGGTTTTCACGGTGCAGTACACGTTGACGACCCGTACGTCCACCCGCAACGTCTCCGAGGCCGTAGGTGGTGGTTGTTGTTGACTGGCCGCGTGGCTCAGCCCGCCCGCTAGCAGCAGTAGTCCGGCCAGCGCAGCAGCCAGCCGCGCGGTTCGGCTTTCTTTGAGAGCTTTCATAGCCTCCAGTATAAACGGGTCGTGAGCGCGCATGACGATCAATCGTCCGGAAAGTTTGATGCACAAACCGTGGCAAAAGGTGGTCGGCGGTGCAGAAAGTGTTGCCGGTGTTTACCAGCGCCTTCGGCCCCGAGGATGAGTCGCGCTGTAGGTGTTGCCCACCTACTCGCGTCGCGTGCTCGGTTTTTCCCGTGACCCCGATAAGTTGCACGCAGCGTTCCATGCGCTGGAGTGGATGCGTGCGCCGGCGCGGGACTTCTAAAGTTTTCGGTGCATCGAGTGCGCGTTCGCGATTGTAGTGTGACCTTGTGGAGGTACGATGAGTACTTTGTCGGACTCCGCGGTGACGAGGGTGCCTTTCTAAAACTTTTTTCTGACTTTTTGCTTGACATTGATGGTGATGGACTTTATACATGCGCGTAACGTTTGCAGTCGCACAAAGTTCGGTGGCAGTTCATGCTCAACTGCAAACAATTCTCAATTACGAGAGAGGAAAGTAGATATGGCCAAGTGCGCGAAGAAGAGAAAGAAGGCAGCGAAGAAGAAGACGACCAAGAAGAAGGCGAAGGGGAAAAAGAGGAAGAGGTAACTTCGAACTTCTGGTCAACAGAAACACCACGAAAGGGAGCTCGGCAACGAGTTCCCTTTCGTTTTTCTTTTTTGCCTGTTTATTTTCTTATTTAGTTTCTTCTGCTGGATTGTCGGCGGCGGGTGGACGGGGCGCAGAGTTGATGTGCTGCTCGTGGGCGGGGCAGAGAGGCCGGTAGTCGCAGTAGCGACAGTGAAAGCCGGGGCGGGCGGGAAATTCCTGTACCCGAATGCGGGCGGCCACATCGCGCACGGTGTCGAGTGCGCGCACGGAGTTCTTTTCCGCCGGGGCAAAGCTGACGGATTCGTTTGCGGTGAGGTTATAAAGGGTCAGGCGTTCGGGAACCAACTGCAAGTGGTGCTGGGCCGCCAAGGCATAGAGAGCGAGTTGCAGGCTATTTTCGACCTTGGCGGACAGGCGGGGCTCGCCGGTTTTGTATTCGATGATTTCCACCTTGCGTTTTCCGATTTGGTTGATTTGATCGATTCGCCCGGTGAGGGTCACGCCTTCCCACTGCCAGTGGAACGTCTTCTCCAATTCGAGCACGGGGACGGATTGAGCGGCGTGGCGCTGGTAGAAAATTTGTAGTTGTTGCCAGCCGGCGCTGCGGTA